>JACPIU010000003.1 GCA_016187935.1 Bdellovibrio sp. | reverse complement strand
TCGGTGGCATAGGTGTAGATAATTTGCGCGCCCGACAGTATTGTCCCGTCGCCCATGCTCCAAGAAAATTCTGTGATGATGCCGTCTAAATCCAGGGCTGCCTGTGCCGGCCGACGTATATGGACTCCTTGCGTCTCAGAATAATCAAACCAATATATTTTCATAATAACTTCTGGGTATGTCATGTAATACGCGTACTGCGTGAGAAAATCACAAGGCAAAGGATTTTCAGTAACAATAAAAGTAAGACTGCCTGCAAGGTTAGTCGTTTCATACCAGGTTCCCGAAACATCACTTTGAAACGTGGTTCCTGAAAGTACATCAATAGAACTTACAACTGGGCAGACTGGCAGAGTCCCCCAAGGAGAAAGAGTGGCCACTAAATCGGCACTATCAGCACACGCATTTATTCTGACTAGTCCTCGGACTGCAACGCTTGGAAGAGTTCCGCTTATGGGTACGGGAATGGTAACTATCCCTTGCGCAGAATTGTCATACACCAGTTCTAGCTTGCTTAAGGTTGTGCGAGCAGTTCGGTTTGGCCTTACTGAAAACTCTAAAGGGCCAGAACCATTGCTCCCGGTTAATATCATTTCACCGCTTTGCAGTGCAATTTCTTCAGACCAGCCATCAACACTCCGTGAAAGTGTCCACTTTAGCTTGCTGGCATTGTGAAGTAAGTATCCATCGTCCTCATTACTCGGGGTAATTTTAACGGTTAACGAATCTCCAAGATTGATACTTGTGTCTGAAACTTCCACTGTGCCGCTGAAGGTTGTTGGGCAGTTGTCGGCCAAGAATTCGGCGCGCTTGATCAATTTGTCAGCGATGATTTCATGCATGGGATTTTCTGGCGTAAATGCATTAATCGGCGTGGCCGAATGGGCACTCAAATATATTTCCGACATTCCGTGGCCGGTAAAATCCCCAGCGAAATATGTAGTCCCGAGAATATAATCGGAAAGTTGAAAATTTGCCGGCCTTGCAGTTGGTAATTTACTGATCACCATATCTTCGGCAAGAGTGATATAATCTCCATTTGGTGTCAAAATGGCAGTGGCAGGTGTGGCAATTTGAAGATTACCGTAAATGGGAAGAAATTCTAAAAAATCGGGGTCAACAGAAATCATGTCATAGAGCTGATTAGCAAATAGATTTCCCTGAGAATGAGACACAACGATAACTTTTCTGCCTGCATCGAAGCTCTGTTTCAATAAATTTCTAGCATTGATAAGGGTTGGCAGTTCCACATCTTGATGCCCGAGTATGAGCGATGTATCAAATTCTAACTGAGCATTCTTTAACTGTTTCACGTCTGTCAACGCACGGTTTACTCCATAAGTGATGCTATTTGATTGAAAAATAAGTTTGGCGAGATTTCGTCCGACATTAGAAACACCGGCCTCTTGCAGCTTTTGTCCCATAAACTCAGACAGATCAAATATTATGCCTTGAGTGGGGTTGTACATGAGTTTGACGTCGGTTTTTTCCCAATAATCTATTTCTGCTTTATGTTGTCTAACAACTCGGTCTCTAAGATGTTCCTTTGATGCACCTGCTTGATCGGCATAGGCCTTAATGCCGTTTAAGTAGTAAACATCAGTTCCATTTTTGGAGCATTTAAGCGTCTGCGCCTCTGTCTGCCCAAGGAGTAAATTGACTAAGAAAAAGCATAATAGAATTTTCATTGTCAGCTCCATTTTAAAATTCAAAGGTACTAGGGGTTCCATAACCTTTGCGCTCCCTTCGACCCGAACCTTTTATCCCTTTTAGCCATGGTGATGCATTAATTATTTTCCTGAGTTCCTCTTGGTTTTGAACTTCAAAAGGACATGCAGCAAAGCGTTTTTTTAATTGGTTATCCTCGTCACGGTGAAGCGATAACCCAGGATTGTTCATCAGTATTGTATGCACATTGGATTCATTTCGAACTTCCCGCTCCCGTGATAAAAAATAAAATCTCTTAATGCTTCTTTCATGCACAAAAGGGGGGTCACCTACGGTAAAGCCATAGACAAGTTGGACACAGAAGAAACTTATGTCTCTATTGCGCATTTTGTCCAACCCACCATTGAGTAAAAAATCCTGAGTCTTTCTGGCATAGTTTTTCCATGCCATGCGCTGATTATAGGTTTTAAAAAGTTCATTGATGTATGCCTCAACATCGTCGCGTACTCCGTCTTTGTCGGAGTCGACTCCTTCAAGAGTTGCATCGGGGTCTCTGGGAAACTTTGGCTCGGGGTCACCATCAAAAACCCTTGTTCCATCGGCAACATCACGAAGATCACCTGGAGTCAAGCAGTATTTACGATTTAACCAGGTAAACGATTGTCCAAGGGTATGGCACTGTCCAGGTAGACCATTTCTAAATGGCCTGCAAGAAACCAAAAGCAGTAATACCAAAAGCAAAAATAGTTTCATCGTCATGGGACATTTTCCTTCGTTAATAAATCCTTATGGTATAGGCACAAAATTACAATTATCTGCATACGCTGAAATATCCTGATCTTCCGCCTTTGTCGCACCAATATCCATATCACGATCCAACGCTAAATAGACTGCAAGCCTTGAGTCTGTATTGAAAGTGTGTTGCTTGAGTGCCGCAAGGGCGTTGTACCAATCATCCGTCTCATCATTTAACTGCGAGATCACACATCTTGAATCGCGATCAAGCTGCACAAACAGCGGTTGCGCCACGGCAACATCAGCATTGGATTTTACAATCTGGTCGAGCGTGACTGCTGCCTGTCTCATGGCCTGGCGTTTATTACTGTTTTCACCAAAGTATTCATCAATAAAACGTTCGACATCGTCCCTGACGCCATCAAGATTTGAATCAATTCCTTCCAAGGTGGTCTCGCCTGCAATTCCTGGGTCCGCAACATTGGGAGCGTGTACACGAATCACGATTGTCTGCGGCGTTGACTCAACTGCGTTTTGATCCACGGTTTTTAAAGTGACTGTGTACCAACCTGGAGTTGCATAAGTATAATTGAGAGTTGGTGTGGTTAAGTTTTGTGTTGTACCATCACCCAATGTCCAGATAAATTGGGTGACAACTCTGCCGCCAAAGACTGAATCAGCGGCATCCAAGAATACTTGATTATCAGAGAGAATCGTATGCTCAAATGCGGCAACAGGCAGTGGAATGTCGGGATCGCGTTCCACTATGAATGATTGCTGGGTGCTTTTTTGTAAGCCTAAATTATTAGTCACCGCAAGCGTGACATTCACCCACTGCTCATCGGCAAAGCTCTGAGTAATTATGGCCCCGGTTTTTTCAATGCCATTTAAATTCCATACGTAGCTTGCAATACCGCTGTCATCACTGCTGGCGCTTGCATCGCATTTGATGGTAAGCGAATTAATGTGGTAGCAGGTAAATGCCACGGTGGGTGGGGCGATTAAATTGATTTCTTGGGTGATGGTAGAGGTCGCATCAAAATTGTCCCGAGCGGTAAAGACGATGTTCTTGGTTCCGCCACTTGTGTAGACATGCATAGCACTGCCCCAGATATTCTCAAGATTGCCATCTCCCCAGTCAATTTGTTGCTGCGAGATTGTGCCGTCACTATCCACGGCAGAAGTGTTGCATACAACTCGTAAAGGATAATTTAATTGATTGGGAATGGAGCAGGATAAAAAAACTGTGGGTGCCAGGTTCTCCGCCACATGAACAGTGATTGCCGCGGATAGCGCTTGCAGTCCTAAATTATCCGTCACTCTGAGCGCGACTTCGTAATCGCCCGCCATGGAAACTGAGATATTGTTAAAGTTCGCATAGGGTAAAAATTCGCCATCTGCTCCGACCTTAAGCTCGTACCCGGCAATAAGT
>JACPIU010000036.1 GCA_016187935.1 Bdellovibrio sp. | reverse complement strand
GTCATGCTAAAGCAGCATCTTGACCTTTATATTCAGTTTCATAATCAACAGCTTATATAAAAAAAATCCAATTATTAATTTTAAGTGAATTTGCAAATGCCACTAGGATCGCAAGAAACACCACGGTTGTAGGCCAGTTTAGAATGTATATTTTTAGTGGCCCTTTTGTCCTTCTGATTCTGATTGGTGGCTTCCGTGAATTTTCGGAGCTGGCTTGGCCTTCATTGTGGGTCTTTTGGGAGAGTGTGGATTATGACATCTAGTACATCCAACATGTTCAGGGTTTTTCCAACTGCCTTTCATCTTACCGTGAGTTCCGTCCTGCCATTCATGAAACCTCGGACCATGGCATTGGGCGCACAATCTTGCGATTTGATCAAAGCCGATCAGTGTACCATCTCTCAAATGGAGTTTATCTGGTTGATTCTGTTGATGGCAGAGAAAGCAATTTTTGATCTCATTATGATGAGCAAATACTAAATCATCATGATTGTCCGAGAGGGGAAGTTTAATATCCTTTAAATTCTTGAAGGATTTATCGTGACAGTCACTACAGGGGAATGAACTAGCATATTCTTGGGCATTACCAGATAGTGTGATGAGTGCTTGCAGGCAAAAAAATATAACAAGTTTAGGCACCATATATATGAGCTCCGTCTCAACCAAAGTAATAAAAGAATTTCGGGATGGTATTGAGTTCTTCTTTTAGAACAAAAACAATCTTATTTTTCAAAATTTTGGCAATATCACTTGTTGGATCGAGAAGATTACCGAATTTTCGCGCCCCAGTTGGACAAGCTTCTAAGCAGGCAGGAAGTTTTCCTTCTCGGGTGCGATGCAGACAGAAAAAGCATTTTTCCACGACTCCAACGGGACGAATGCGGTTACTTAAATAACCTTGCTTGGGGTTGATTTCTTCTTTTGGAATAACTGGGTCTGTCAGGTTAAAGCGACGGGCCCCGTAGGGGCAAGCGGCCATGCAATAACGGCATCCAATACACCAGTTATAGTCGATGACCACAATACCATCTTTTTCTTTCCAAGTGGCTTCAGTTGGACAAACCTTCACGCAGGGAGGGTTATCACACTGGTTGCATTGCATGGGGATATAAAATTTGTCTTTTTCGGGAACAGCTTCTCCCTTATAGTGCAAATTTCCCTTTTCAAAATCGAACGATCCCCTTTCCATTTCGAGTACGCGGATAAACTGAATTTGAGGGTCCCGGGAAGGGTTATTCTCTTTAACACAGGCATCGACACAAAACCGCGATCCGTTACATACATTAAGATCAAGGGCAAAGGCGAAGTGTACATTCTCGATAGGTTGGGGGTCCGAAATTTTGACCTCCACACCATATTTTTTTTTGGTTTCTTCTTCAATTCTGGCAAAGACTTTTTTCTTATCGTCAGCAGAGAGTTCCTTATAATGTTTTTGCAGAAACGCTCCGAAGCTGAAATCGCCAAAAAGATTAGCTTTGGCGCTGCCAGGAAGAGTCATTGCACTTAACGCGGCAGCCATGCCTTTTAAAAAACCCCTGCGCTCAACTCTCTTTTGCATGAGAGCGGTATTTCTTTTAAAAGTTATCTTGCCTTCCCCAATGTTGAACATGCTCATACAAATTCACTTTAAGTTCAGGATGTTGATAAAAAATAATAATGATTCAATAGTTTTATCATATGGATCACAATTTTCCAATCAAGTGTATCGAATCATTGGTGAAATCTACAGAGGGGTTGTACTGATAATTAACAGGTTTTTATGACTGAAATTTTTGAAGCACTATAGATAGGAAAGTTAACTAAAATAATACAACAAAAAGGTTCGTGACAATGCACGAAACCTTTCTGTTGCAAAATTGAAAATTTTATTTACGTCCGTCCAATTCAATTAGGCCATCGGCGAGGGTCCCGAGATCGGCATCGGATCCTTTCCATGCCATGGCGTGTTTTTTACCGCCTTTAGTGATTTCTTTTTTTAGCCAGCCTTGAATCCATGCTTTAGCTCCCTTTTCATACCCTGTCGCATCTTTTGAAAGATGAGACAGATCAGGGGCCTTCCCTTTGGCGTCAGCTAATCCGAGCGCTGTCACTTTGTGGCACTTCTCACATTTGTTGTCTTTGAGAAGTTTGGTCAAAGCGGCATCATCCGCGAAAGCTGAGCTGAGCATGAGGGCAAACGACAGAACAAAAGCGATAATCTTCATAAACATTCCTCCTAATAAAAAAATTTCCCTTGCTTTGTCTGGAATGCAAATTAATCTAATCCTTTATTAAATGTTTTGCTACAGATTTGTATTATGGATATTGGATTGTGCTTTAGTAGTAATATCTGATTTATTAATTTTCTTCGCGGCCAGGATTGTTCATAGTATTGTCTACTTCATCTCATCTTGATAAATATCAATTTTAGCAAGGAAACCAATATGGGAAGAAAATGGAATAACATTAAAGAAAAAAAAGGCGCTCAGGATAAGGCCAGAACGCAAGTCTTCACTAAACTTTTACGTGATGTGACGAAAACAGTGAAGACTGCGGGAGAGAATCCCGAATCTAATTTTATGCTCAGAGTTATTTTGGAGCGATGTCGCAAAAGTAACGTTCCTAAAGACATCATTGAACGTGCAATTAAAAAGGGAATGGGAGGAGAAGATGATGGTTACTTTGATGTGAACTATGAGGGTTATGGGCCTCACGGAGTTGCCATCTTTGTAGAGGCCTCCACCAATAATCCCACCCGAACCGCCCCAAATATAAAAAATTGTTTTAACAAGTGTGGCGGTTCTCTCGGAACTTCAGGTTGCCTCCAATTTGTTTTTGAGCATAAAGCCGTTTTTGAAATTCATGCTTCTCAGATTAAAGATGAAGATTCATTTAGTTTGGAGATTATTGATGCTGGGGCTGATGATATACAGCGCGAAGATGATTACTTTATCGCCACCGGCCCGATGCCCAGTTTCGGTCCCATTCAGAAAAAATTAGATGAACTTAAGATCAAAGCGGAAGAATCTGGACTTGAACGAGTTCCCTTGAACTTCAAGGAAGTGGATAAGGAAACTTTCGATCTTACGATGAAATTAATTGGTATGCTGGAAGATGATGACGATGTAAACAAAGTCTATCATAATATCAAATATGACGAGTCCCTATTCACTTGAAAATTTTACAATAAGGCGGTTCAGATGATTCGAGGTAACAGATTCTTTTTTGTTGTAATGCTCTCTCTCTCGTTTGCCATTTCCTCTCCTTCGACTTTTGGACAGACCGACAAGATCAAGACCGAAATCAAATTGAATGCCGATTTTGGGATTGGTGATACCCTTAAAACATTTAAAGGGAGCAAGAAGCGCGTATCGTTACTTCTTAATAATGGCGTTTCTTTTAATGGAATTGTGTCAGAAGTAGGTACGCGTTTTGTTGTCCTGTCGCAATTGGGCGGAGGCAAGGATTTCTTTGAAGCGCTGATAGAGTTAGAAGAGATTGCTGTCTTAGAAGTCCAGGTACGTTAGATGTAGAGCGTACTGTCACCCAATGATTCCTTGGTAGTGCCCGATGCTAATTTAATAATTTTAAATTTTCCCATTGCAGGAGAGAAAACTCCCAATTCCGTCACTACCTTATCGACGACGTTGGTACCTGTTAGGGGGAGTTGGCATCTCGTAACGAACTTTGATGTCCCATTCTTATTGAAGTGGGACATCATAATGATGACCTGTTTTGCTCCGTTGACCAGATCCATCGCTCCACCCATCCCTGTTATCTTTTGACCAGGCACCATCCAGTTGGCGAGATTGCCATCAACATCCACTTCCATCCCACCCAAAATACAATAATCGATATGACCGCCGCGAATCATCCCGAAACTTAGGGAGCTATCAAAAAAACTGGCCCCCTTAATAACTGTAATGGTTTCTTTTCCTGCATTGATCAGAGTTGGACTGACAGTTTGGGCGGTAGGACGCTCGCCTACGCCCATGACTCCATTTTCACTTTGAATCATGATATTTTTTGTGGAAGGCATGAGTTCGGCCACCAAAGTTGGCATGCCGATACCTAAGTTCACAGTGGCACCATCATTGAGCATGTTGATTACTTCAAAGGCCATTTCTTCTTTTGACCACGCCATATGCTACCTATTCCTTATAAAAAATTAACTACTCTTTGAGTTTTAAGAATTCAATATCGTTTTTATAATTTTTGCCCTGAAAAATTCTTTGGACAAACACCCCAGGAAGATGAACATCCTCAGGTGGGATCGCGCCTAGTGGGACGAGTTCCTCAACCTCAACGATGGTGATTTTTCCGGCCATGGCCATGAGTGGAGAAAAATTGCGTGCCGTCTCTTTAAACCACAGATTGCCGTAAGAATCGCCTTTTTGCGCTTTTATGATGGTGAAATCCGCCGTAAGTGCAGTTTCAAGAATGCATGGTCGATCAAAAACTTTTACATCCTTACCTTCTGCCACGATGGTGCCATATCCTGTGGGAGTATAGAAAGCACGAATTCCCATGCCACCAGCTCGGATGCGTTCAGCAAATGTCCCTTGAGGGACTAAATCCACCTCAATTTCTTTTGAAAAAATTTGCTTTTCCAGGTCTGGATTGCCACCGACATAAGAACAAATGGCCTTACGAATTTTTTTTTGGACAAGGATTTTCACTAAACCACGGCCTGAATTTCCAATATTATTAGAAATGACAGTGAGATTCTTAACGTCAATCATGCTAAGAGCGTCTATGCAATTTTCCGCAATTCCACATAATCCAAAGCCTCCGCTCATCAGTGTCATCCCTGATTTAATTCCGCTCAGGGCCTCAAAAGCATCTCGACAGATTTTACTCATTTTTTGCTTCTCCTTGCGACGGTAGCTTATTATGCCGTAATCACCTTGCGAATGACTCGCATGGCAGTGGTCAGCTCATCTATTCCGTAAGTTAAGGCAGGACACAAAATCAGCATTTTATCTTTAGCAAGGGCGTATGCACCTTGCTGGAAAACGGAATCAAAAGAAAGTGATTTATTCAGTTCAATGGCCGCCAGCATTCCAATATGGCGAATAGTTGTCACTTCAGGAAGATCTCTTAGTTCGTTTAGTTGGTTGGAAAAATGAGGGATTAAATTGCGTAATTTATTTTGAAATTCCATGGAGGAGGTTAATGCCAAAACACCGCTTAATGCCGCCAGCCCGAGGGGATGAGCATAGTTTGTAAGACCGCAGCTTAAGATTTTATCATCGTAAGAACGGGCGCATTCGTCAGAAACCCATAGCGCACCAAAAGGAACATAACCACCTGAGATGGCCTTGGCCATACAAATGAAATCAGGTTTTACGGGAAAATGTAAAAAACCAAAGGCGCGACCTGTGCGATAGAAACCGCATACAACTTCATCCAGAATGAGTTTAATGCCAAATTCGTTGCATAGTTTTTGAATACCATGCCACCATTTCGCGGCAGGAATATAGACACCATTAGCGCCGGAAACTGTTTCCAGGCAGAAAGCAGCAATCTTATCTGGACCGGCCTTTAAAATTATTTTTCTGGTTTCCTCAAGATCAGGGTCATCATCGGGCTCCGGAATTCGGACAGTATAATCACTTAAGGTTAAGTGGTCTTGATTTCTCCAATCTCCTGTAATGGAAAGAGCGCCTAAGCTGGCACCATGATAAGATTTACGACGGGCCAGAATTAAATTACGCCCAGTAAACTGGCGAGCGATTTTAATGGCATTTTCGATTGATTCAGCACCTGAAACCGTATAAAAAATCTTGCCGCCTAGATTAATAAGGTCGAGAAGTTTGTTAGTGACATCTGTTTTCAGAGGAAAAATCGCTTTAGGAGAGGTCATGGGAACGTTGCGGAGCTGTTCAATGATTGGATTGATAATTTGTTGGTTTTTTAAACCGAAAGAGGCCTGAAAACTTATACTGGTTAAATCAAAAATGCGCTGGCCAGACTCGAGAATGATCTGGTGGTCTTTAACTTCTTTTAAATTAAAATGAGTGGCATCTTTTTGTTTTGACCAAGTGAACAGAAAGGGAAAATCCATACAATTACCTTTTGATAGTTTTAAGCAAACTCAGGGTGCTCAGGTCGAACTCATAATGAACATAGTTCTCATCATGCATAGGACAGCCTCGCCAAACGGCAAAGATCTTGCTGCGAAAATCATAGACACCACCACCACAGGTAAACGAGGGGTCTTGGAGGCCGCTTTCAAAATGGCTGCAGATGCCCTTAGGATGGTTCTCATGAGAAGTGAAAACACTCAAAAGCCCAAAAGAATTTTCAATTTTGGGAAGCTGTTGCTCTAATAGATTCCAGCGGGAAAAAGTTGTTGAACTCAAAGAGTTGGCATCTTCAAGGGACTTCGCTTTTGGTGACATGCAATGGTTGGTGTGAAAAATGGTGCCATCGTTTTGTTCGGTCTCAATCTTTGAGACCATTTCTTTGACATCGGGAGTAATTTCCCAATGCTGAGCGATTTGGGAATCGGCCAATAAATAATTATGACCCGAAGTCACTGGTGCGCTGGTCATCAGATGGCGCATTTCTTCAAAATTGGAGCGGCATAATGATTGGCGGACGAGTGCCGGCCACACGACTCCAGGTTTAGCTCCAAGTGTATTAATATTATTCACACCGATAAACATACCATGTTGATTCACCCCCATGAGGCCTAAGCAGCCGACGAGCGAGAGTACAATTTGGCCTGGGGTATTTGAAGTTTCAGGAACAACTATTGTGCAGATGTAATTTTTCGCCGTTCGATGCATGTCCCAAGTCTGTCCAGCATACATTTGTTTGTTGCGCTTGATCGCGGCAGATGAACATCCTTGATCAGGAATAATATCACGAAAATCAGTATAGTTATTGAGAATCACGATATCTGTTATGGTCAGATTAGCACCTAGGATGAGACCTTCCAACTCCAAGGCGAGAGCAGGGGCAAATTTTTGGGTGGCATCCCATTGTTGCCGAGCGAGTTCGTGAAGCTTGGAATTGAGAGCAGGATTTTTTTTGAGCATCAAATCTCTACGAATTTGTGCCAGTTCCTGGATACCTGCACGAACCGACTCACCATGAAGTTTTCCCCACTCATATGGGGATTTTCCTTTCGGATAGTAAATAATAGGGTGTTTTTGATCAGTGAATTGCATTATTGGCCCCGTCATTCTCCTCGGAAGAGTTTCCGATTTTGCGAATAAATTGCAGCATGCTATCAAAATTGGGACAAATGAGATAACGAGTGTGCATAATTTCATCATTATCTGGAATACAAACTTTTGAAAATAAATGCTGCAACGATGTGGGAACAATTCCCATGAAATGCCCATAACCAAGGCCCAGATGAACATCTTTTACGCGGCATTCGCTAAGGGTATTCATTAAAATGGCATTGAAAATTCTTCTGATTTCATGGAATTCATGTTTTTTACTTAAAACATGTCGAATTGATTCGGTATATGTGGCGAGCGAAAGTTCGTCACCATCCCATGTACTGATGAGCATAAGGGGTTTTGAGACATAGAGATCCTGTCGCATCCATACCGCGCCAATTTGACCTCCGCCGTATGTCATAAATGCGTCGGGGCAAATTTCGGGATTGTTAGCGGCAAAAAAATGTTCGTTCTGATAACGGAAAAAGGAAGAGGTCGTTTCATTGTAAACCAAGGGGACATTGAATTTGCTACAGAGTTCTTTGAGTTGTTTTAAGAACGTTATTGGGACTGCATCCATGTACCGCTGGCGAATAGGTTCAAGCCATACTGCCATGATATTAGTTTGTTCAAGTTCCATCTGCACTAATTGAAGCACTTGCTCCCAATTGTCTTCCGTTGGGTTTGGTAGAATTGAAACGGGAAAATAGGGGGAATGAAATTGACCTAAACTTCTTGCAAAAAAGCTTCCGTGCCCGAAAAAATGGCCTTCAAAAGTAATATTCTTGATATTTTTTTTGGTATTGTACCAAAAAGATTTGGCGATTTTATCGGCACACTCGGCCTGTCCACTGCAGGAATATGCATGCTGGAGGAAAGGAGGTGCAAGGGAAATTAAGAATTTGAAATTTTCGAGATAGCTCTCGCTGACAAAGTTTGACAGGCAAACTTTGTTGACCATGCTATGAAGATTTTTGGTGATAAAATCATGCGCCAAATCACCTACACCGAGGGGAGAAGGAAGGGCCGTGCAAAGATGCAGAGGCGGCCGGTTCCATTGTGCTGGCATGGTATAGTAGGTGACATCACGACTGTCAGCAAAGTCGGGACTATCTTCACGGATGTAATCGAGTTCATAGCTACCTAACGATAGATTAATATTCCACATCGATTTTGCAATAATGTGACGGTTTCGACCATTGATGCGTTTTGCTCTTTTGAGCAAGGCCGCCAGGGTCAAAGCGTATTTTAATGAGTGTCCCAGTCCTGCTCGCTGAAATTCGCGGGCCACGGTAGTATCGATTACATAATAACAATCAGGATCGTTAAAATAGGGATCTCTACGAACGCCTCTTACCAAGGGATAATTTTTAAGCGGGGAAGCGAAAGTCATGGCGGCAATTTTAGTATCCTTGCTGTTATCTTTATCACTATCCTTTGAGATGACAATGGCAATTCCCTTGGCATCTTTGGCAGTCATTTCAAAGGCCGCCAGAGATGCTTGGCGATCTGGTTCATAGATATTCTTTTGGAGTAGGTCGATAGATTCTGCGAATCGTTTAAAGTTGTGGTGATTCAGCAGTGTGAGCTGATACCCTTCGGGAACCCTAATTAACGATATTCCCTTATTCCAAGTCTCCGTGACGTTGATGTCCCTACCTTGAAAATAGTCCAGCTTCAGGGCCAGCAAGAACTCGTGCCATTGATAGAGAGTATCCACAGTTTGCACATCTCGATTGATCTGCTTTGGCAACACTGGAGACGCTTGTAAAAACAGTTCGGCGCAGATTTTATCCAGTTCACTGAAGAGAAACTGGAGATCTTCTTTTCCATAAGCGAGATTGAGTCTGAAACGCATTGTATGTGTGCCGGCATTATAATACAGGAGACCGTGGGGAAAACGGATGTCGATAAATTTATTAAAAAATTCCTCAGATCTCACATCAAACGCGAAGGCCATGCCATTGCAGCGAGGACGATGAATGAATTCACTATATTTAGAGATAAGTGGAATGAGTAAATTTCTGACATCTCGCTCTAATTCCCAAATGGCCTTTTGTGATTGCTCCAGCATTTGAGCGTGAATTGTTCCTCGAATAAACGATGCCACCTGAAATTCTTCACAGGTTAGATCAACAGGAGTGTTGGAAATGACCAGACCGACCTGGGCCTTTTTAGCACAGACTACGTAATTGGGTACGAGTGCGTTGCCTAACTGATCCTGTAATTTTAATTGTCGGTGCCAAAAAAATTCGCGGCCTAAATGAAAACCGGTTTGGACTTCGTCTAAGATGACCGGGATTCCACAAGAGCGTGCCATCAACAGAAGTGCGGTGAAAAAACGATCGGATAGATAGCGATCGCCACCTTCGCATTGCATCGGCTCAATAATGATCGCAAAAATCTCTTCTGAAAGAAGATGCTCTCGAACTTTTTGTAGAGTTTGTACCTCTCTCGCAGTTTGCAGATCAACACTCCATTCTGGAGTTGCTTCCCAGTTCAGATTAGGGGAAGTTTCCCATTTTTGCCGCCAGTCTTTGGGTATAGGTTGATGAATGGATTCATCTGGAAGATCGGGCGAGGAACAGTAGACAGTAGAAAAACCAGGCCACTCAAAGGGTTCACGTTTGGCCTTATTCCATGTGGCGCTGAGGGTAACCATCATTCTGCCGTGGAAAGATCCCTCAAAGGCCAAGACATGTTTGGCCCGTTTATTGTGACGATTGCGGAAACATTCCCCTAAGGCGATCTCGTTGGCTTCGGCACCAGAATGGCCGATGCGAAAGAAAACATTTTTCCAACCCAGCTGACGGGTGAGAAATTGTGTGAAGGCATTACGCAATTCTTGGAAGGAGTGAGTATGGGATAAATTTCCCCACGACTCTAGAAAGTGAGCGGTCCCAAAAAAAGACATGGGATTGAAACCCAAGCCAAGAGTGGCAATCTGACTTGCAGCATCTTGCATATAGGCGACCGAACCTTCCTTGGCGCTTTCGAGCGCCATATAGGGTCCTACGGATTTGCGCAGGGCCGTGACGTAAGGTTTTTTCTCCGCCGGAATCAAATTTTCGGCATAGTATTTTTCAAGTTTGGCTTTGCCCTTTTTTTCATCATCGCTATTTATAATATTTATTGTCATGTTTAATTCGCCCCCTATCTCTTAACTTTTAAGAGACTTCTGAATAGCATCTTTTAAAAATGTTGCGAAAGTGATTCCTGAGGCCTCCATCATTTTTGGGAACATGGAGATGGGTGTGAGGCCTGGGAATGTATTGATCTCATTAATATAAATTTCTTGATGGTCCGTTAGGAAAAAATCTATTCGGGAGAGATGTCTAATTTTTAATCCAAGAAAGGCCTTTTTGGCGTAATTTTGCATCTGTTCAACTTGGGCAGTGGTCAGATTTTGGGCGCGAAGAACAGTGCTTGTTTTACTGTTGGAGGAATATTTTTCTTCATACGAATAGAACTTACCGGGACAGACAATTTCTCCTGGATACGAGGTGTGAATTTCATCCTTATATTCAAAGACAGAGATTTCTAATTCTCGTGCTTGGAGTCGCTTTTCGACTAAAACGTAAGGAGAATACTGGAATGCCGAAGTGAGGGCGGTCTTAAGTTCCGACAAGCTGCTAGCAGGGTAACATCCAACTGAAGAACCTTGACTGCTGGCCTTAACAAAAACCTCTGGTTGTTTACCGCTTTTCTGGAAAAAATCACAGGCCCGTTGAAGGTTATTCTCGCTTAAAGCATCAAGAAAAATAAATGGGGTATTTGGGATATTGAGAGCATCCAGCCAAAGTTTAGTACTTACCTTATTAAAACAAATTATTGAAGCTTCGGGAGACGCACCAAGGAAGGGGATGCCATACATACCGAAGTGCGATTGAATTTCGCCAGTTTCCCCGGGTGGGCCATGGATGCATGGAACGGCCAAGTCAATTGCGATATCTTTGATGCCATCCTCGAATTGTACTGAGAGCAGTTTGCCTGGTTTCAAGAAACAGGGGATTTCGTTTCCACCGGAATTTTTATAATTCCATAGACCTTTATGATCGATGAGGACCTCAGACACATCCATTGATAGTTCGTCTCGGAGCGTCTCGATGATGTATCTAGCTGAAATCATAGAGACTTCATGCTCGGTTCCACCACCGCCATAAACAACTAGGATTGAAGGCCTCTTTGCCATGGCCGTCCCCCATTCATAAGTTATTGTTTCATAAGTGAAAATAACCCTTAGGGTACCAACCTGCAAAATATAAATCAATGAAATCCCATGTAAAAAGGTGATGGTATAGAGTTAACTTTGACTCGCAGCCTTTTAACATGGTATGTCTTGCGGGTTTTTTGAGGGAAAGTGTGTATGAATCCTGCCCAAGAATCGAACCTACAGATAGGCCTCACAGAGAAATTAGAATATAACGGCGAGAAGGTCGGTAAAGAGGTTGTTGATGTACTGGTTAATTACCTGCACAACGAGGAGATTCCTGGTGCCGAAATAGGCGCGCTGAGCGTTCATGATCTTGGACGGGCATTCTATCGAATAGGTAAAGTTTATTATGATAAGGCCGATCTGGAAAAGGCCCGGCAGTGTTTTGAGAACGCCATTGTTCATTCAGAGCGACCCCGCGATCTCTATGGTTTGTTTAAAATTTATGGTTTTTTAATTCGTATTTGTTCAGAGCAGGTGCAGACTGAACTTGCAGAGAAATATATTCGCGAGAGCGAACTTGTTATTGATCAACTTACTTCTGTATTAGGCAGTTTGGGGGCCGAATATTTTTACAATGTTGGACTGACAAAAACTTATCGGGGGGCCTTCAGGGACGCACGAGGGCAATTTGAGCTGGCCTGCAAAAAATCTAAAGAGGAAAATGGCCCCGATTTGTTGGCCAAGACTTTGTTGGCCTTGGCTTCTACTTGTTACTACCAAAAAGAATACGACCTTGCCTTAGGTTATCTTGACCAGTTAGAACAAGTCCTAAGCATTATTGATAAATCCTATTTGAAGGCCTCAATGCTGCTTTATTATGGACGCATTTATGTTGAATTAGGTCAGATGGAACGGGCCATGGATTATTACTCTCAATCTCTCGTTAAATTTCAAGAAAAAAGATGCTGGAACTCCCTCGGGCACGTGCTTCTTGGCATGGGGTCTTTGTGCAAACGACTGGGCGAATATGAAAAGAGTTTAGTTTATTTTAGCCTCTCCCAGCAAATGACATGTTCTCGGGATTTTAAGCGCCTGCAGCGATTAATTCGTTCAGAAATTGAGGATGTTCATGATGCAAGCATAGATATTTATCTTGATCGGACCAATAGGCAGATTGTTGAAAAAGGTCTTGGAACAATCGATTTTAAACATCGCTTTGTACTTCTAGAGATTTTATTCCTTCTGGCCAAAAATCCAGGGCAGTATTTTGATAAAGAACAATTGGCCAAATCTATTTGGAAAGACGAGTATAATCCGCTCATTCATGATAAACTGATTTACACTTCAGTGAGCCGATTAAGAAAATTGATTGAGCCAAAAAATGGTAAAGGTGAAAAGAGAAAATATATTATCAGAGGAAAGGATGGATATACATTTAATCCTCGTGTCAAAATACGTTTCCATATTGAAAACCGCGCAGAAGAGGCTGGGCCTATTGGTAACGTGGATCTTACTTCCCCGGTTTAGAGCAAATTTCGCTCTCCTTCTGATTTTCTTAGTTGGGCAAGTCCAGGCCGAAATCGTCTTAGAAGATCGCGCTTTTGTGCGAATCGGTGATCAGGTTTTCTTTGAAAAACGTTTTTTAAGTGAAATCCCGAAGTTACAAATAATTAGGTGTTATTTTGAGCATTCTTATTTATTGTCTATGGATCAGATATTACCTGAACGATATACAGAATCCCTGAGCACTATTAAAAATTGGCCGAGAATGCGTGGTGTGGAACGCGATGTTTTTAATTTGTTAATCATTAATAAATTAGACAGGCATTTTCGTGAAACAGGGATCTATCACATAGATCGTGCTGAACGTACCCGCCTTTTAAATAATAAACCTCAGCTTTCCAAAGATTGTCTGCGAAAAATTAAGACGACACCTTTAAGTGAATTTCAGCAAAATCTTATTGCGATGGAATATTCATTGCGTGATCGATTTTCCTTAGGGCAATTGCCCTCGATACAGAAACCATCAGCGGGCACCGGCGCTGGTGAAAATGAACAGCTTGCAAGCGCCGAAAAGTTTATGAGGCAGTATATTGCCAATATTTATTTTCAATACGGCCACTTCATTTTTCACTATGCCCCATAAGTCAAATTTTCTCGATATACGGCAATATTGCTTGCCTCTGAAACATACGGAGGTTATGGCCTTTTGCCAGCTCGACCAATTTTTGTCTCCTCACGCGTGGAGCGAGCAGGATTGGCAAGTCTTGCAGGGTAATTATTTTTTATGCGCAGCAAGTAAAGAAGAACCAGAAGATTCTCTCTTTGCAGGAGGACTTCTCGGGACCCATCCTTTGAGGGGAGATGTGGGACATCTTCTTAAAATCGTTGTTCATCCTAATTTGCGTCGAAGAGGCGCTGCGACCCTTTTATTGCAATTTTATCTTAATCATTTACGTTCAATTGGGGCGCGATCCTTGTATTTGGAAGTGGCGGTAAGCAATCTCGATGCCCTTAAATTTTATCGCAAATATGGCCTGAAGGACCTATGCGTTAAGAAAAGATTCTATCAAAATGGTGAAGATGCATTGAGTATGGAACTCCTCCTTATCTCTTAAATAATTCACTTCAGTTATGTGACTCAAAGACACAACTAACAGTTTGATTTTTTGAGAGAAAAGCGCTATAAGTAACTTGGCTTATGCTTTTGGGAGCAAGGCCAACCTTTTTAAGTTCTGTAAGTAAAAGGGTGGATACGTCAGGTTCCGCCCTTTTTTTTTGGTGCCGATGTGTTCGGCATGACGTATTTAAGAGGAAAGATTAGAGGTGTATTGAAGATTATGGAACTGGTGCGACAGCGACAGGGAATGGAAAAAAAATTTTATGAACTGTGCCAACAGGTGGTTAAAGGCTTACACCTCGAGCTTTATGATCTCGAATATCTTCCGGGTAGTGGAGAATTAAGAGTGTATATTTCGGGAACACAGACTGAGAGTATCAAGATTGAGGATTGCGTAAGAGTCGATCAAGCGTTAACTCCTTTTATTGATGAGTTGGAATGGATGCCGGAAAAACTGACGTTAGAGGTTTCCTCTCCTGGACTTTATCGGAAATTACGCGAATGGGAACATTTTCAAAATGCCATTGGAGAAATGGTATTACTTGAACTCTCAAAAGAGATACTTCCAAGGGAAGAGAAGAATAGGGCATTACAAAAAAATTTGAAAACTGTAAGAAAAGTGCGGGGAAAATTGAAGTCCTGCATGAGTGAATCAATCGAGATCGAATGGCAAGGTGATCGCCAGAGTGGATTAATGAATTTAGAAATCCCTTTTGCGAATATTAAGAAGGCCAGCTTAGATCCAGATTTAAACCAATTAATGTCTCATAAAATAGCTGAAGAGGTGAAAGCATGAACACATTTTCCGAGTTAGGCCGTGTCATTGAAGCTTTGGGTAAAGATCGTGGAATCGACAGAAGCGTTGTTGTCAAGGCCATTGAACAAGCTTTCCTTGTGACCGCACGTAAGAAATTTGGAATTCAAGGCGAATATGAAACTCGTTATAACGACGGTGATTCCGATGTAGAAATTTATCAATACAAAAATGTGGTTGATAAGGTTCGAGATTCGATTCTTGAAATCGGCCTAGAAGATGCCAAAGCTTTGGATCAAGAAGCAGAAATTGGGGATCAAATTGGTATTCGAATTGAAAATCCTAATTTTTCTCGGGTCGATGTGCAAACCGCCAAGCAGATTATTTTTCAAAAAGTTCGTGATGCTGAAAGAGAAATTCTCTTTGCTGAATTCAAGCATCGCGAAGGAGAGTTGGTCACTGGAATTGCCCGCCGCTATGAGCGTGGCAATATTATGGTCGATTTAGGCAAGGCAGAAGCAATTTTACCGAGAAAGGAAATTATTCCTGGCGAAAACTTTAAGCCCGGTGACCGTATTCAGGCCTACCTGACTGAAGTTGTTATGACAAATAGAGGACCGGAAATTAGATTGTCGAGAACTTCGCCGCTCTTTTTAATCAAATTATTTGAGTTGGAAGTTCCGGAAATTGTGGATGGTACGATTGAAGTGCGTTCTGCTGCGAGAGAACCAGGACAACGCGCGAAAATTGCGGTGGCTTCAATTGACAAAGAAATTGATCCCGTAGGGGCCTGTGTTGGTATGAAGGGCAGTCGTGTTCAGAATGTGGTCAATGAATTACAAGGTGAGAAAATTGATATTGTGCGATGGTCTGATGATCTAAGTACTTTTGCCCGTGCCGCTTTGGCGCCTGCAGAAATTGCCAATATTATGTTTGATGATGAAGAGCACTCGATGGATGTAGTGGTGGAAGATGACCAACTGTCTTTGGCCATTGGACGCAGGGGGCAGAATGTCCGTTTGGCAGCTATGTTGACAGGTTACAAAGTCAATATTATCTCCAAGATCAAGCTGCAGCAGAAAATTAAAAAATCTGTTGAAAATCTTATGCAAATTGCCGGTGTGTCCGATCCTAAGGCCCAAGTACTTGTGCAAAATGGAGTCATGGCAATCGGAGATCTTGTGGCCCTCGCGCCAGCTGAACTATCGGCCATTTTGAAGATATCTGAAGACGAATCCCAAAAGATTCTAGAAAATGGCCGTCAAGCTATTGAGAGCGCTGCAATTACTTTGCAGCCTGATGAGAGTGAAGAAATTGTATCGGCGTCGGCAGTGCCAGTTTATAATGGCCAATTGGTAAATGAGAAGAAAGGTGCCGAGCCAGTAAAAGGACAAGACAAATTTTCTGATGTAGAAAAGAGGCTGCGTGAAGAATTAGCAGCTTTTAAAATTAAATAGTGATTGCTCAAGGTGTGCAAATAGGGGGCCCGATGCCAAAAAAAGTTTTTGAGTTGGCAAAAGAACTTAATCTAAAACCACTCGAACTCGTTGAAAAATTACGAGAGCATGGCATTGTTGTTCGGAGTCACATGTCTGACTTAAGCGAAGAAGATGCCACCAAGATCATAGGTATTTTAGCTCCTCCTGTTGTGGCATCAACTGAGAAGCCAAAGAGTGGCGTGATACGAAAAAAGGTTGCAAAGAGTAGTGCTACTGCGGAAGGTGCAAAACGAGATGGTGGTCTTGAAGGAAAAGTCGCCACGTCAGAAGCGAGCGAAGATGCCCAAAACATTGCAGCCGCGGGGCCTGATAAGACTGTCGCTGAGGCAGGAAAGAGTGCAAAAGCTGCAGTAGTTCGCAAAAAAGTTACAGTGCGTAAGAAGGGTAGTATTGAAGCTCCTGCAGAAGAGATGGCGGCTTCTACTTCAGAGGTCGATTTAGCAGAGTTAGAAGTGCCGGCCGAGGAAGCACCCCAACAAGAACCCACTGTTATAATTGAGAGAGTTGAGGAAACACATAAGCGTAAAGGTTTAAGAGTAGTCGCTCTTCCGGTGAAGCAACCTGTAGAGGAAGAAGCTGCGACCGATGAAACGGTTGCGGAAGAAGTAGAGTCTTCTGAATCAAAACTAGCAACGAAAGAATACTTCGAAGAAAAAGTACATCGTTTTACCCCAGTGTTTATACCACCGAAAGTTGAGACCAAAAAAGCTCCTGAGCGAATAACTGGTGCGCCTAAGAAAGAGAAAGAGAAGGATACCTTTACTGCCCCTATTGTGGAAAGTGAACTTGAAATAGAGAGCAAACGCCGTTCCAAAGAACTTGAAAATGATGTGGAGGAAAAATCTTCCAAAAAACGATTGGGAGGTCTGGCTTCTATCATGTCAGGCAAGAGACCTATTTTAAGTCGCTCCCAGGCATTAAGTCATGTCAGAGCAGAAACGGAGTTGAAATCTTATTCTCTTTTAAGTGGTTTGGGGCGTCCAATCTATTCCGCAGTGAAGAAGAAAAAAGTTTATTCTGGTCCAGCCGGCCAGACGGAAAAAACAGAAGTGAAAGAGTCAAAACGTGTTATTTACATTCATCAAGTTATTACGGCACAAGAATTAGCTCAAAAGTTAAGTCAAAAATTTCAAGATTTTGCCGATCAAATGTTGGATATGAATTTATTGGTAAAGCCTAAGGATTATCTAGGAGTTACTTTGGCCAATGAAATGGCAGCGCTCTACAATTATAGAGTGGAAGATTCATCCTTTGATGAATCAGCAGTGCTGCAATCACCTCAAGAAGCAAAACGTGACAAAAGTTCAGATCCTTTAAGGCCGCCTGTGGTCACGATCATGGGACACGTCGATCATGGAAAAACCAGCTTACTTGATTATATTCGCAAAGCTAAAATTGCAGAGGGCGAAGCCGGTGGAATTACCCAACATATCGGTGCTTATACTGTCAAAGTAAAAGATAAATCGATAACTTTTTTAGATACCCCCGGCCATGCAGCTTTCGCAAATATGCGACAGCGCGGCGCTAATTTAACTGATATCGTGGTGTTGGTTGTCGCCGCAGATGATGGAGTTATGCCGCAAACTCGAGAGTCCATCCGTTTCTGTCAAACAGCTAAAGTTCCAATCATTGTAGCAATGAATAAAATGGATAAAGAGGGGGCCAATCCTGAAAAAATAAAAACCGCCCTTACTGAATACAATATTACAGCTGAGGATTGGGGGGGCGAAACTCAATTTGTTCCCATTTCTGCTCTAAAGGGAACAGGAATCGACAATTTGTTAGATGGCATTTTACTGCAATCAGAAATTATGGAATTAAGAGCATCTAGCAAGGGACTTGCAAAAGGTGTGGTTGTTGAATCAAAAATCGAACAAGGTCGAGGTCCAGTAGCGACTGTTTTGATTCAAGAGGGAACTTTACATAAGGGTGATCCCATTGTGGTAGGGGAAACTTTTGGACGCGCTCGCAGTTTGACTGATTATCTTGGAAATAATCTTGTGGAAGTCGGACCTTCCACCCCAGTGCAAATTCTAGGTCTGGAGAGTGTGCCGACTCCCGGCGATACACTCTATGCTGTGAAAAACGAAAGAGAGGCCAAGAAAATTGTTGATAGCAGAATTAGTAAGCGTAAAGAACTTGAAGCTGTTCCAGAGAAGAAAAAGATGTCGTTAGAAGATTTCTTTGGAGAAGCCAAAAACGAAGATGAAGTGAAGGTTTTAAATCTTGTGGTCAGAAGTGATGTGCAAGGTTCTTTTGAAGCGATCAAGAATTCTCTCGAAGCACTTTCAAATAGCGAAGTGGTTGTCAAAGTTGTCGGTGGTGGTGTCGGGGCCATTAGTGATAGTGATGTTCTTTTAGCGGTTTCGTCTAAGGCATTCGTCATCGGTTTTAACATGCGGCCTCTGAGCACCGCACGCCGATTGGCCGAGGAACATGGTATAGATATTAAAACATATTCCATAATTTATGATTTGATCAATGAAGTCACTTTGGCAATCGAAGGTCTGCTAACACCGGAATATGTCGAAGAGTTTGTGGGAAGAGCAGAAGTTCGCAATGTGTTTAATATTCCTAAAATTGGGACTATTGCTGGTTCATACGTCACTGATGGCAAAATCCAGCATGGTTGTAAAGTACGGCTACTCAGGAGCGGTAAGATTATTTATGACGGAAAACTAACTTCTCTGAAACGCTTCAAAGATGATGCCAAGGAAGTAAAAACCGGGTTTGAGTGTGGTGTGGGATTAGAAAATTATAATGATATCAAGGTTGGTGATGTTTTTGAGGTTTACCACATGGCCGCAAAGAAAAGAACCTTAGAAGATGTGGCCAGTGTTGAAGGAAATGAGCGACCGAGTAGTAAGGGGAGTCGCTCAGGGACAGAAGTAACTCATGCTTAGCTCGCCTTGACGACTACAAGGAAAAGTGTGGAATTATGGTACAACGACCTTTTAAAAAAGATATTTTTCAAGAAGAGATCAAAGCGCAATTAAATCTAAATTTGCGACAGCTTAATGATACTCGCTTGACCTTTGTGAGTATCACGAAGGTTGAATTAACAGCTGATTATAAGATCGCGACCGTTTTTTGGGATACCTATGATTCTTCTAAGCGGGGAGACGTCATGAAGGCCATCGATAGCGTAAAGGGAAAATTACGGGCGATTTTGGCCAGCGAATTGAAAGCGCGACAGGTTCCTTCGCTTACTTTTCATTATGATGGACAGTTCGAGGCAGAGCAAAAGATTACAGACATTTTGAATGACGAACATAGACAAGGCAAAAACTAAGTCGCAAGTTGATGCCGGCTTTATTATACCGGTTCATAAGCCAGTTGGAATGACATCGTTTGATGTCATTCGTTTTATTAAAAAAAAATTTGCATTTACTCGACATATGAAAATTGGGCATTTTGGCACGCTCGATCCTTTTGCTGAAGGTTTGTTACTCGTTGGTATCGGAAGGGCCTTGAGACTTATGCCTTTTGTTCATGAACTTTGCCCTAAATCCTATATCGGTATCGGACGTTTAGGTGTTAAGACGGTAACCGGAGATCATACCGGAGAAAAAGTCTTGCTTGCCGCCAATATTGATTATGAGGTTTGGGCCAGGAATATCATTCAAACGGAAGAAGAAATTTTAAAAGAACATGCTGGCGCTTTGGTTGGGAAATATCTCCAGGCCCGACCTTACTTCAGCGCCGCTAAACTCGACGGTATCCCCCTCTATAAATACGCCCGTCAAGGAGAATTCATCGATGTTCAAAAAATTGAAAGAACCATTTATGAGTTTGAAGTCATTAAAAAATATTTTGATATTCAGGATTTACGGATACTAAATACTTTTTATCCTGGGGATCTGAATAGCTATCCAGGTGAACTGGGACAACTTCCTCTGATCTTTTTTCGAACGATGGTAGGGACTGGAACATATGTGAGGACATTGTTTGAAGATTATTGCAATCTTCTGGGGGGGATTGGTCATCTCGTGGCGCTTTTTAGAGATAAAATTGGGCCAGTGGCGATTAAGCATGGCTTGAAATTACAAGAAATAGAATCCTGTGAAACGCTGGCCCAATTGGCCAGGTATGCTCTTGACCCTCTCAAGCTTCTTCCCCTTGAACAGGTCTGGCCTGAGGGGGCCATCATTCAAAAGTTAAAATGGGGACAGAAAATTGCTGCAGAACTATTGCCGATGCAATCGGCAACCACAATCCCTTATGCGTGGGCCTTGGTAAATACTGAAGAAGGGCCTTCTATAGTAGGTGTACTTCACAGGGATGATAAATCTACTCGTCTGCTTTTGCATTGGGCCCCAGATCCATGATTCTTGTGAATCAATGGATCATAGATTGTTCATTTGCCAGTCCTTTAATAAATGAATCTAAAAGTTGGCCTGTGGGATAGTCTGTTAAATCAAGCTTAATTCCCAAACCTGGTGGATAATTACCCTTGCTTTTCTTTTCTATACGGGCCAGCTTTCCTCGACATTGCAGCACTTGCCCCATCAGATCAAGATGGATTTGGAGAGTCTCACCTTCCGCAAAAGGATTGTCCGTGTGAGAACAAATATCCATGGGAACGAAAATTCCTCCCGAGGCGAGATCAAAAGTTTGGGCACGTTGCAGCCCCTTTCCCTTTTGGGCAAACCATATCGGTAATGATACTTGATAACGAGGTGCGATCCTCCACCACCTTAGATGCGGATTTTCCAGCAGGTAGGCCTGGGGACTTTTAAACATGACATAGTAAAGAAATGCGGAATAGGCGACAGTAGCTGGGCCTATGCCGAATAGGAAATTTTCAAACACCTTTTCTCCTAAGATGTCCATGGCGACAAAGTTATTTATGGCAACGATTGTGAAAGAAAGTGGTAATGCCACTTTTAGCAGAGTGGATGCCTTAAAAGACAAATAGGCCATAAGTATAAAAGTGAAAATTGTGATCCAATTTAATGGTGTCAATAAGTAAAAAGCGCGTCCCCAAGATCCTATGCTAAGTTCCTCTGTAAAAATGATTTGCAGAGGAAAGGAAACGGCCAAGAGAATAAAAACCCATGCTTGTACGCTAAAGACTAAGGGGCGTTTTTTCATAATGTCCTCGTGAAGTTTGAAAACTGTCGGTTTTAATAGCACGTAAATAAGGGCGAATTTTATTCCATTCCGTCTGTTGGGATTCGGGATTTTCTTTGCTCAGAATGTTTTTCAAACGGGAAGGGCCTAGATTGTAACTTGCTAAAACCAAATTACACATGGATTTTTCTCTATCAATTACTCGAGTGCTGGATACAACGGGAAGGTTATCCAGATATTTTGACCAGAAAGTACTTAGGTAACGAAGATAAGCAATCCCTCCCTCAATTGATTTTTCGGGTCTAAGCCGCCAATCCATGTCGTCGTGGATTTGACCTGTTTCAATCAAAAATTTTCCTTCAATAAAGGGCAGCGATTCTAGGTCTTCATAAACCGGCCATCCGGGGCCGGCCATAGCAACTTGCCTGGCCGCTCTTATCGTCATTTGAGTCAGACCGACTGCCATGTCGGGGCTGAAAGCTTTTGGATTGAAAGAACTTTCCTGATTAATCAGGCCATACACCAAAGATGGATTAAGGTTGTTTCTACGTGACATGAGTTCTACGTATGAAAGAACGGCATATTTTCCACTGCGATATTCGGGGAAATAAAAAGAGTCTTGAGCAGAAAGTGAGCAAGGAACTTCTTCTAAGACCGCGTGCGACCAAGGTTCGCGAGAGGTATTTCTGAAGAATACAGTGAATGTGTAGTCGAGTTTCTTTTGAAAATAGGTGGAATCAAAATAGAGCGAGAGCACTTGTCGATCGGTTATGACTGTCTTGGCCTGATGGGCAATATTGACTCCGTTCAAGGACGCAATAATTTCATAATTGCTTGAGAGTGGGGTGGCGGATTTAATAGTGATGACTAAAGGTATTTCGTAGCTAAAAAGCATTTTGTCGGGAGAAAAACTAATGTTTGCAGAAACAGGCTCCAGTTGCGCCGGTGAGCGAGTGAGAGGGTTGTTTTCTTTTTGAACAAGAAATAAATTAATACTATTTGTCGGGCCATTAGGTTGTTGAGCAGAAAATGTGGGCCCTCGGGAGAAGGGGGCATCAGGCCCTGCAGCATTATAAGGTCCAGCACAGCTGGCCAGGAGGCCAATAATACACACTAGACAGAGAAAATAAACTGTACGCCACCAAATCATGAAAGACCCTCTTGGCAGAAAATTTCAAGGGAAAACTGCTGTAACAGAACTCAATAGAAGTTGATGATTAACTGGTTTATTTTAGCACAATGCGACATTGGAGGCAAAAAGTGGGAGTAACTTGCTTAAAACAGGTTACTCTCAAAGATGGCAAGGGTTATTCAGAAATATAGGCCCTCGGCATGAGGGGAAGCTTTTTTGTATAGAGTTCGGCCTTCGCTTCCAATGATCCCGTCACAAAATCTTCCAGGATTGCAA
Organism: Bdellovibrio sp.; assembly: GCA_016187935.1. GTDB lineage: Bacteria > Bdellovibrionota > Bacteriovoracia > Bacteriovoracales > Bacteriovoracaceae > GWA2-49-15. The sequence continues at coordinate 39,944 of JACPIU010000036.1, read as the reverse complement.
GATTTAAGGCATACAATTTTTTCTCCTCCGGTGTGGCATCGGCCGGGGCCTTACCGAGTGAATTCTTAATCGTGATTATCTTCTGAAGACCTTCAATACCTAAGGAGTTTGCCAAGAAGATTTTATGTCCAAGTTCTGGCCCAAAACGGGCAACCATGTCTTCCTCTTTGAGAACAACTCCTTTGGCCGTGATTTGCATAATTTGAGCAAGGAGGTCCGCATCCATTCCCAGAACGATTTTTTCATCTTCGCTCAGACCATCTGGAATAGGCGGGTCCATTCTGTTTTGCAGAACCTTTAAGACAACGACGGGAGCGAGAGAGTTCAAGAAGGGTAAGGCCTCGATTGAAGACACCATGGTATAGGCCAAGGACAGGCCTTCATTGGCCGCATAGGTTGTATTTCCAATGCTGGTCGAAACCATGTTCTGTGTTGATAAGACTTCAGAAGATGGCCGTTTGATAACACTAATGGAATTCACGAAATTTTGTGAATCTTCACGATATTCAGTATCTGAGGTCAGATTTTCCCGAAGCGCGACTTTTAGCATCACTTGATTTAAGTAAGTTGAGTCATTTAATGGCAACCCAAAGTAACGTATGGGATACCAATGTGGTTGTTCGGGAATAGTGTAGTTATCAGCATCGAGCTGATAGGACAATTTTGCAAGAGAACCATCTTCGGTATGAAAAGGAATAGGATTTTTCAAATCGTTACCGAGAAGTATGTGCTCAAAGAAGTTTTGTAAAGCAGCAGCGACAGCACTGGATTCTATATAGCTTCGTTGAATATCTTCGGTTGAGCCAGTATCTGACTGCCGAGTTGTCAGGGCACGCATGGCCAGGAGTTTATCTGGCCATACTCCTCGCACATCGATATCAGATTTGTATTTGTACTGTGGATCAGTCCCTTTAAAACTGCTCACTGATTTTCCACCTTCAGCAATGACAATCAATTCATCTTTTGCCAGAGAATCTTTAATGTCGGCATCAAAGCAAGATGTAATTAAGGTTTTTTCTGTGTTGTATTTCATTTTATTGTAAATCGACAGGAAGGGACGAAGTTCTACGATTTTTGTCGGCTCTTCAGCTTTGGCCAAAGCACAAGTCAAGTCTGGTGTTTTTAAGACTTCAATGAAGAACTCACCGACCAATTTAGTGGCATCTCGACGATCGTTGATTTCCTTGCAGATAGGGTATTTCGCCAATTCATCAGGCGAACAACCCACAGACATAGTTTCATGACCAAAAATGGCTCCAAATGCTTCGGATTCTTCGAATACTCGTCTCATGCTTTTAAATTCTTGTGCCTTCCACATTAAATAATTTGCGATCCCGTAGGTAGAAAATTCATTGCGACCATCTCTGAAATTTGAATATTTATAGGCACTTTTGTATGAATCTATATAATGACGAGCAATGTCTGTAATTGTGGCCCCCTCATCAAAACGGTTACATTTTACTGAAAGACCTGCATTTTCGTCTGTACAGAATTCAAAATCTCGAATCTTAACTCCGGATTCTTTCTTTAAATCCGTCAAGGTCTTTCCAGGCGCAATTTCCAACAAGTTTCCTTCAGCATCTTCAACTTTTCTGGCGTAGCCGAAGCGGAAAGCGGCAATATCATATTTACCAAATATAGGTAATTCGTTTAGCTCACTATACCCATAGTCCATAATGGAAGAATATTGTGGGACATATTCAAGACCTAACGCCTTTGATTCCTCTTCGGTGTAAAAGTTTTTCTGGTCGGCCGAGCCGATAAAATTATGGCGCAGGCCGAGGTTATGGCCGAGTTCATGAGTTAAGGTCGTTCTATAAACATGACCAACAATTAACTCAGTGGCCTTAAGTTGTTGCGTCGAAGATAATTCATCCCAATTCTTAAGGGTTCCATCTTCATTCAAAATTCCTTCAATGTCTCTGATACCCTTAATATAGGCCTTTTCAAACATTGTCATATTCACGAAATCTTTGTGATAAGCACAATGCTTAGAATAGCGTTCCAGCATATTTTCATAAGGGGTTTTTTTAGACATGAGCGAATTCAAATCTTGTTCGGTCATATGCTCTGGAGGTAAGCGCAGATCCCTCTCAGAACGTCCATAAAGATGCATCATCTCCCCATGAGATACTGCGGGAGTTGATGCCTCGACCTTTGCCAAAAGTCGATCTTTGAGAAGTTTCTGCACTCTTGTTGTAATACGATTTGAAGTGAAAAGGTTTGTTCTTTTTGTGAGTTCTTCCAAATTTACCCGGGCCATTTTCTCTTCAAATGTAGCACGACTTCTTGGGTGGGAATCCCTTTGAGTTACAGAATCGACGACCGCATTGTCGGCAATGTCGATAATTGAAGCTGTCCCTTTATTTTTAATGGAAAGATCAACCATACTTCGATAGACATGTCGGGTCATCGTTCTTAGAACCCCACCGTACATATTAACGTGTGCTTGAACAATTTCACCCGTGCGCGGATTGGAGACACTTGGACCGTAACCCAAAAGGCCACTATCGAGAGGATCGTCAATGAGAACAATGGAATTGGCACGCAAATCTCCGGGGAAGATTTCAGATGGGTTCACCAGTTCCAACTGCATGCTGGTTCCGGAAGCGGCAAGGGATTTGTTGATGTTTTCAACAACCCTATATGTACTTTCCTTTAAAAAGAGATTTTCCGGGCGATCAAAAGATTTACTTAAGTGATACTTAATGGTGCCTTTTTTAGGGTTGAAGCGATTCAGATAATAATTCTGAATCATTCGGCGCGTATCATAGATGTCATTGAGACGAAAATCTTCATCTTTAAAGAAGCCGAAGTCGTCATGTTCTGTAATCGGATAGTATACCGTCTCGTAATCGGGGGAGATGAGAGAACCCAAACGGACGATTGAGTAAAAATACTTTACATTAAAGGAGGCACTTTTTAAATTATCTGAGAAAAATAGATCGATGATGCAGGAGAAGTCACTGCTAACTTCAAAGGTTCGTTCCAACTCAATATTAAACACACCGGATTTTATTTCATGATGAGTTTTTCTCGAAGCGGTATTGCGGACGCAACTATCATTGGCCTGAAAAATGTTAAGCTTGTTTACCTCTTGAACTTGTATATTATCCAAGTTGGGAATGAAAAATTGACGTTGCTGCCATGGAATTTGAGAGTTTTCAGATAATCCCCCAACACACACGCCTTGACGGTCCTTGGCGCATTGCCATTCAACGTGTCTTCCTGGAATTGTGAGTACGGGAGCATTGTTCAGATCGTTTTCAGTGAATCGACCGTCCTTTTCCATTTCGTAAATACGCAATCCATCTTCGAACCATCTGAATTTGACGATTTTTTCATCACCCTGGAAAAAAGGGTCAGCGGCAACCACTTCTCTTGGCGTACCATGAGTCGAAGGGACATATAAGAATTCAGAATTTAGATCAACATCTTTTGCTTTAGTTAAAATGAGTTCTGTTCCAAAAGGTAAAACGCTTGCAATTTCGAGTTTCGCCTCTTCAAAGGAATTATTATCGAGACGAATAAGACGAGTCTGGTTATGGTCAACAGAAGATGAGAGCGAAGCGGTTGCCAGAAGCGAACCATCATCATCCTCATCTCGTTTTAAAATAACCGGAGAAACGTTAATCTTGAATTCAGCTCGGAGAAAACATTGCGCTTCATCTATTTTTGCTGCTTTGGAAACCCTTTCATCACATTTCAAGAGGGTCCGAATAGGAAGTCCAAAACGTTCTGCTTGTTGCTCAACTTCCGTGAGATTCTTGGATGCGATAGGGCGATAGATATAAATAATATCGCCGAAGATTTTAAGCCGTACGACATCATCATCCTGATAGGCCTTGTCACCGGAAGGTGAGGCTGTTAATATCGAAGCATTGCCGACCAGTCGACGCACTTGGAATGCACGCCAGACTCGATTTTCAACTTTTGTTTTCAGGAAAACTTTGGATTGTTCCTCCGGTGTTTTGGCAAAGAGGCCGGCAAGTTTTCTCGATGACAGCAGCGTTGGTACCCTAATGTGGGTAGCAGAATCTCTGTTTGTACTTACAAATTCGACCGTGCGGGTTTCCTCTCCCAAAGAATTTTTCACACGGCGTTTAATTCCAAAGGCATCAATGGGAAATTGAAAAATGGGAATGAATTTTGTGTTATTGCTAAGTTCCGCGGAATGTCCTGAAAGGGTTTCACCATTGGTATCTATGGCGGCAACAAGATAATTCTTTGAAATTTGAAAGCTGACCTTGAATCGCGTTCCAACACTTTCGCTTTCAATCCGAAGATCTTTGAAAAGTGGCGCCAGTTCCTTGGGCCCTTTGGTCAAAGCAACATTAGTGAGTTTTTTTTCGTTAACGGCAACAACTTGCCCGAGATCGAGGTCGTTGTATGCCATCATCTGGTTTCCTGAAGTTTCTATTTCCACTTCTTCGTTGAAGAGAGTTAATGCCATGACGTTGTCTTTTATATCGTCCGACTCTTGAATTGGTAATTCCTTGGCGCAGCCAATGAATATCGCAACACTCAAGATCAAAAGCATTTTAGGGGTGTTTTTTTGTGACATAAATGTCTCCCGACATAATCATTAAAATGTAAAATCCGCAGATGCGTAATACATGCTCGTTCTCATATTCGAAAATTCTATGTTGCTCGTTCGTCCATCTGCTGCAAGGACACTGCCATCATTTGAGTGTCCAAGACTGCAGGAAAATGCTGGTGTAAAGCTATAGCTTATCGATTCATCTAAAGCGAAACTGTCCGTCGCCGTTCCTTGATAGGTATAATTACGTTGGTATGAACCGTCGAAATCAAACGAAAAATTGTCCGTGATGGAAAGACCAAGCGTCAGACGTTGTCGAATACTTCGTTCGGTGTTTGAGCGTCCTTCGGCGGACACCGTATAGCGATGAAAATTTTGTCGTACAAAGGGGCGATATGCCAATGATACGCCTGAAAATCCAAACTCTTCCAAGTTAAAAGTGAGAGAAGGGGAGAGAGTCAATTGAGAGATGAGTGCTTCATTTTTGCGCTTATCAACATTCAAAGGTGCCGCCAAGGACGTTTTTAATTTCAAATCAAATATTTTATTAAGCGCCTTAGTCGGTGTCGTATGACCCATGCTGACATTCATCCATTCATACTTTCGCTCACCTGTTAAGTCTTTGGAGGAAGAAAGACTAAAATCTATTGCATGGTCTCCCAGAGGGCGTTTGAGACCCAACATATAATCATTACTCAAAGCATGATCTTCGCTGTTCCATCTTTCTGCATTGGTATTCAAGCTGACAGATAAACTGCCCGACCATGGATTAGGCGAGAGATTTGTTTCAAGTGTTTGAGCATTAATCGACCCGCACATCAGAATTCCCAATGACATGATGACAAGACATTTGCCACTTCGAAGAAAATTTTGAGGTACTGGCATAGCTCAATCCTCTTTGACCTCATGTCGCAATTTTCAAGGTATTCCTTTCCCTGTTAAGCGGTGAATTTTGCCATGAAAGAGTGGTTCGATGGGGAAAGTTGTAAAACTTACAGATAGAAATGTAAGAAATTATTTGAATGAATGGATAAAAACAAGTGATTTCATACAATTACATTTGCTCTCTCTGAGAAGAATTACTGGTCAGTTAGGGCAAGGATTTTCACGGCTCTTGTTGTGGTGGTAGCCCCCAAGCAGAGCACTCATAAGGCGTGGCTTTTCTGGGTTTGGGGTCAATAAACATGGGGGATATAAACCATCGCTGGGCCTGATTTGCCAGCGCATGGCACATGAGTTCGCTCTTGTTTCGGTTGATGACTAATCTGATTTTACTATCCTGTAAAAATTCCAGATCTGTATCCGAATCGCCTGCACCGAAAAAGATAGGGGCGGGTGCTTCAAGTTGTTCTTTGGGAGAAGTCACGTGAAAAATAATTTTGTTGGCCCAACAGCGTTTTCCCTGGCGATAGGTAATTATCTGCTGATTATTTTCGGTAAGCGGGCCACATGGTTCAAATGTACTTGTGAGCATCCCATCTTGGATAACAGGACGAATGCCGATGACGTGATCAGAGGGGATGCCTATTTTTTCTGCAAAAACTTCAACAAGATGTTGTTCCGAAGCGGACACAATCCATACTCGAACATTGTTTTTTTTCAAGTAATTTACCAAAATTTCCATGGGGCGATAGATACGAAGGAAACCTGCATATTCTTTGCCGTGCAATTTCTTTTTTGCTCCAAGTGGTCGTTGCAAAAAATGGTCGATGGCGAGAGTGGCAATTTCTTTAACGTCAGAAGGTTGATGGCCTTGTAGCAACGCTGCTGCCCATGCATAACTGGGTTCGATAAGCATTTTATTAAAAAGTTTTCCACTCTTGTCCCATGCTGGAACATCATTTTCTACAACACCATCGGCGTAAATGGAGAGTAAGGTTTTTCCACAAGCTTCTGAGGAAGTTGAAAGAAAAATCCCCTTACCTTTTCGTTGTAAGGGGCAATTCCTGTTGAGTTCATTGAGGGCCTGCTTGCTTAAGAATGGTGAGGTGCTTGACCAAGTCTTGGGCGCCATAAAAAGATTCTGTTCAATCATCCAAAGAAAAGTGGCATCACCCACATCATTTTTGATCATCGTATTATCCCAATCAAAAATGGCGATGTGGTTTTCTTTAAGGACATCGCGGTGCATGATCGCTAACCCGCTGACCTGACGTAAGTTGGATCGGAGTTGCTTTTCAAGATTGAGAGGAAGAGGGGCAAGTTCATGCTTAACATCGGTGGCGCAAGATAACAAAATAAGCAGAAAGATAAGCGCTTTCATAGACATCCCTCAATTTGTATTAATAACTATAATGGGCACTGGTTGAAAATTCTACATACTTTCTTGAGATTGTCTTGCTGAAGTAAAAGCGATGCCGTACATCAGGCCATTAGTTTAGCGGAGGATTTTTATGAAGATACGTTGCTGGGTCTTTTCTGTGATTATCACTCTGCCAATCTTGACACAGGCACAAAGTATTGACTTGCGTTCCCTTATGACGCCTGTAAAACATCAAGGTGAGCGTGGAACATGCAATGTTTTTGCGGCCACCGCCATGATGGAATATTTGATAAAACGCGACATAGGAAAAGAGATGGACCTATCGGAGGCCTATGCTTATTGGCTTGGGAAAACGAAGGCACCCGAATCCGATTACGTTCGTGGCCTTTATGCCCAGGGCGATGGTCTTGCCGGATATCTTGCTGTCCAGGCCTTCCGCTACGGTGCCATTTTGGAAGAAGATTGGCCTTATACTCTTCAAAATTGGCAGCAAAGTGGAGATATCCGTTGTCGTCAAGACGATCATGGTGAATGGCCGCTTGAATGTTTTACCGGAAGGCCTCCCCGTGATCCCGCCCATATTGGCCATCGTATGGAACCGATCTTTGTTGCAAGAGAAAAGATTGCCAAATATTTAGTAGAACAAAAGGCCCCTGTGGCCATGAATCTCATGTATTATTTTAAACTTTTCAATACCAAGGGTGATGCTGTCCGTGCCCCCAATGCGAGGGAAGTTCAGGCCTGTGTAAAGCAAGAAAAAGATTGCGGAGGGCATGTCATTCTTTTGGTTGGTTATAATGCCGACAGCAAGCGTTTTATTTTTAGAAATTCATGGGGCCCCCAGTGGGGAACAAATGGTTATGGAACTTTACCTGAAGCCTATGTCCTCAATCATTGTGAATCGTGTTATCATTTAGGAAATCTGACAAGTATGAGTGAAGAATCTCGCCAGTTTTTTCGGAAGACGACCATGGGTGTATCTGGAAAATTGTATCAGGAATGAGCTGGAATCGGGTAAGAAGCAAGTGCCTTAAGTCGCGTCTTGATATCTTCACATGCCGTCAATGATCGCCCAATAACGACATAATCGGCACCTGCTGTGAAGGCCTGTTCGAAAGTTGCCATACGTTTTTGATCGTGAGTTTTTTGCTTTTGTTGATCTTCGTGAAATCGAATCCCCGGGGTTATTTTAATCAATTTTTTTGCGGTGCTTTTTTCCATAGCGCTAATTTGTTGCAGTTCGAGAGGAGAGAGAATCAGACCAGGAATATTAACGTCTAAGGCCAAAGAAAAAAGGCGTTGGAATGCGAACGCAATTTCATTTTCTTCGATTCCCCAAATTTCACGAAAATCTTGTTGATCGAGAGATGTGAGAAAGCTGACTCCAAGAAGTTGAGTTGTTTTTAACCAGGCCTGCTGGGCCTCCCGTGCTGCCAGCAACATCTCACGACCACCTGTAAGGTGTAGGGTTAAAAAATCAATGGGAAGATCTTTCAGCGCTGAGATGGCCTTTTTTACAGTTTGAGGTATGTCGTGAAGCTTAAGATCAAGAAAAATTTTTTGCAGGGTTTTAAATTCCGATCGTAGCGTAGTTACGACTAGTGGCCCATGCGCTAAAAAAAGTTCAAGACCGATTTTCACATTCAGAATTTCCGGATTTTTTTTTAAAAACACCCGAACATCCTGTAACGACATGTTATCTAAGGCCACGAAGGTTCGATCTAAGGCCGAGCAGTGAGGCATCTTAAAGCTCCTTGTACAAATCTTGTAATGCCATTGGCACTGGAAAATGGTCAGTATTTAATATGGCCTCAAGAATGGCCCGTATATTTTCCGCCCTGGTGAAGCAAGGCACACCGTAAAGGATGGCCGTGTTGCGAATGACTTCACCATCCGACTTTGATTGTCCGAGATTGGCGGGAGTATTGAGAACCATTTTGAGTTGCTCGTCTTTCATGGCCTCTAAAATTGTCGGATTGCCGTTATTTTCTTCGCCTGTCCCAATTTTGGCCACCAAAGTACAAGGAATTCCCTGCTTTCTGATATAATCAAAAGTGCCTTGCGTCGCCATGAATTGATGGCCCTTCTTAATCAGTGATCGAAGATAGGGTAAAATAACCGCTTTTTGCTGGTCGGCCAGTGAAATCAAAATTTTTCCCGGGCCAAAAAGTTTTGGATAGTTGCCAAGGTAAGATTTAAAAACGGCATGGTCTTTGTCACTGTCGATACCCATCGTTTCACCGGTCGATCGCATTTTTGGGCCTAAGATGATGTTGTCTTGGATAAAACGATCGAAGGGGAAGGTCGATTGTTTGACGCTAAAGTAGGGGAACGATTCTCGTTCAAAAGGAGTCACATGTAATCCCAGCATGGCATCAGTTGCTAATGCGGGGATATTCAAGTTATAGGCCTTAGATAAAAACGGCAAAGTGCGTGAACCGCGCGGGTTAGCTTCAATGCAATAAATATCGTTTTCGATTATGGCAAATTGGAAATTAATGGGTCCTACAATTTCCAAGTCGTTCGCCAATTTTTTAGTAATTTCCATCAACTTTTTGTATGGGCGTTGAGTGAGAATCAGGGGAGGGGCAAACATTCCTGAATCTCCGCTATGGACACCGGCATGTTCGATGTGTTCACAGGCGGTAAAAATCACATTCCCGGACTTATCCCGAACTAAATCCACATCGTATTCAATGGCATTGCGAAGGTACGTCTCCACCAAAAATTCGGATGATGAGAGTTTTAATTGTTGCTTGATTTGAGGGGGAAGATGGTTGATATCTTCATGATGGTTAAAAATGTACATGGATTCCCCGCCGATCACATAACTCGGACGAATAATAACGGGAAGCCCTATCTCGGTCATCGCATTGAGCAGATTCTTATGACCTTTCACCAGCATGCTCTTGGTACGCGCCAGGTCTACGGATGCGGTCAGAGTACTGAAACGTTCACGGTTCTCTGTGATATCGACGGCATCATAAGATGGTCCAAGAAAATTGAAAGACATTAAATCTCGTCGAAAACCACGTTCAAAATGTTCACGAATTTTAATGCCGGTTTGGCCGGCGAAAGATGCGATAATACCTTCGGCATTTTCATGGCGGAAAATCTCGCACAAATCCTCCGTAAAAAGAGGGGTGATATAGAGACGGTTGGAACTGTCATAATCGGTGGAAACTGTCTCTGGATTGGAGTTGGTCATAATGCTTTGGATGTGATGACTTTTCAAACGTTGGCAGGCCTTAACGCAAGAGTAATCAAACTCTATACCCTGGCCGATACGATTTGGACCTGAGCCCATTACGATGACAGAACGCCCATTAAGGGATAAAGGTCCGGCTTCATTTTGTTCTGAATAAGTACTGTAGAAGTAGGGTGTTTCCGCAGTAAACTCACCGGCACAAGTATCGACTGCTTTAAACACCGGAAAAATTTTTTCTTTGATTCGATATTCCAGAATCTTCTTTTGGGGAAGGTCTTTAAGAAATGCTAAATATTTGTCACTAAAGCCAATTTCCTTAAAGGGGCGGAACGTCTCCACATCTTTTAAAGGGGTGTCGATTTTTTTAAATTCTTCTTCGCTATTATAAATCACGGCCATTTGATTAATGAACCACGGAGATATCTTAGAGAGGTCTGCTATTTCTTCCTTGGAAATTTTTAAACGGAGCGCTTCCAGAACAGTTAAGAGTGAAAGCTGGTGTGGGTTTTGGAGTCGGTCACGAATATATTCCGGGGTTATGTCCAAGGGAGTCGTGCTTAGCTGTGCTAAACTCGGAATTTCCAAACCCATTTCCAGAGAGCGTAGCGCCTTGAGGAAGGCTTCATTAAAACTTCCCCCTAAGGCCAAAACTTCACCTACGGAGCGCATTTGTGGGCCGAGGATGGTCGATGATGTTGGAAATTTACTGAAGGGGAAAATGGGAATTTTGACCGCGACATAGTCCAGTGTTGGTTCAAAGGCCACAGGAGAAACGCGAGTGATATCGTTTAAAATCTCCTTGAGTGTAAGTCCCACGGCAAGTTGGGCGGAAATTTTGGCGATTGGGTAGCCTGTGGCCTTTGAGGCCAAGGCCGAAGACCTCGATACACGAGGATTCATTTCTATGACAGTAATATCTTCTTCATTATTGGGATGAACGGCGAATTGCACGTTGGCCCCGCCTGCAACCACTCCCATGTATCGGGCAATTTTCAGGGTCATATCGCGCATCGTTTGCAGGCAATGATCGCTAATTGTTAAAGCAGGTGCGACAGTAATGGAGTCACCAGTGTGGACTCCACAGGGATCGACATTTTCGATACTGCAAATAATGACCCCGTTTTGTTCACAATCCACCATGACTTCCATTTCGATTTCTTTGTATCCTACGAGCGATTTTTCCAAAGTGATGGGGAATTTTATATCGGTTGTGAAGACCTCTTGCAGTTCTTGCAAATTATGGGTGAGTGCGGAGCCTCGACCGCCAAGCGCAAAATCACGACGGATAATGAGCGGGAATCCCGCGGTTGTTTGCGCCAATCTAATGGCCTCTTCTTCACTGTGAGCGATAAAGCGCTTGCCTGCTTTGTAGCCTAGCTTATCCATCTCTTGGGCGAAGAGAGTTCGATCTTCCGTTCGCTTGATCGTACTGACTCCGGCGCCCAGCAGGGTAACTTGATGCTCGCGCAAAAAATTCTCTTCTTCTAACTCAACACAAAGATTGAGGGCGGTCTGACCACCCATAGTTGAAATGATGGCATCAACTTTTTCTTTTTTTATGATGTATTTAACTGTTTCTTTAGTAATTGGTTCAATATATGTTTTTGCGCACATTTCGGGATCGGTCATGATGGTGGCCGGATTGGAATTTAACAGCACCACTTCAAGACCTAACTCACCCAAGGCCTTCAGCGCTTGAGTTCCTGAATAATCAAATTCTGAAGCTTGGCCAATTTTAATTGGACCGCTACCAATCAGGAGAATTTTCTTATAAGGAATATGACGGTCACCTTTTTTATAATACTGCGGTAAGAGGTGGAGAGCTTCTTTTTGTAAGGAGGCAACATTACCGCGTAGATAATCATGGATTTCTTGGAAGAAACCCAAAGCATCGCGCGGGCCGGGATTGGCTTCAGGATGAAATTGGACACTTTTTACCTTCCCGGATGGTAAGGCCAACCCTTCGACCGAATGATCGAAAAGACTGGTGTGGGTAATCAGTGGGGCCGATGAAGAAACAGATGTGGCAAGATTTTTGATTGAGTCATAATCCGCAGCATAACCGTGGTTCTGGCTGGTAATCAAAATTTTACCAGTGACATGATCAAAAACAGGATGATTGGCCCCACGTTGCCCGAAAGGCAATTTGATAATTTTAGCTCCTAAGGCGAGTGTAATGAGTTGATGTCCTAAGCAAATGCCACGAATTGGTATGGTTGTTTTTAAAAGTTCTGAAACAACCTGAATTTCTTGTTTATAGGATCTAGGGTCGCCAGGCCCGTTGGTTAAAAAAATCAGGGACGGATGGCAATTCAAAATGTCTTTAGCACTCGTGTTATGAGGAACTGTTACCAAAGGAAGGTTTAATTTATAGAGTTCACTTAAGATGGCATCTTTGACACCATAGTTTATGACTACAATAGGGTGTTCTCCAGCACGCAATACTTGCTGCTGTTCTTGAGAGACTCGGTGAAGATCATTATAAATATAGGGCGCATTTAAAAAAGCTTCCCGCTTTGGAGCTCGAGGATCGAGGGAAAGAATCGAATGATGATCACGACCTTTAGTCATAAAGCGAGTGAGCGCTCGCGTATCGATCCCGGAAACGAGAGGAATATCCTGGGTGGCGAGAAATTCATTATAACTAAAATTGCGAGCGATCAAGGCCGTGGCGTGGCACTTTTTTGATTGTCGAACTTTCGGTTCAGAGGGGTAGTTCCCAACGTGGGCCATGGTGTAAATAATATGTTGGCCTAAAAATGAAGGATCAGTTGCCGTTTCTTCATATCCACTCATCCCTGTCGTGAAGGCCGCCTCCCCCCAAATCCCTTTTTTGATCATCGGATCGTTGGGATCTTTATTAATAAATCCCCGAAAAGTTGTACCATCACTAAAATGTAAAAAGATTCTTGATTTCTTGAGGGAACGGAGAAAGTCGACATCATTGAGAGTGGGAAGTTCGGTTGTCGGCATTACCTTCTCCTTAATGTTATCTATGCACTGCTGACGTTATTACCCAGATTCATTAACATAGCTTTGATAATGGACATTCTCATATATACCGAGTTAGCAACTTGCCCATGAGCGCGGTAGTATTGGGATTTGAGCAAGGCATGATCTAATTCCACCCCCACATTTGCTGGCCCAGGGTGGTACACAAGTGGAATCGTCGAAATTTTTCCTTGTTCTTTCAAATTTTCAAGGCGAGCTAATGAAACGCCATGTTTCTGCAAGTAACCATCATAATACGCTGCTGGACCGGAGTGACGCTCTTTTTGAATTCGCAACAAATAAAGAAAATCGCTTTTTAAAATGGCTTCTTCCGTATCATTGGTCAAATAAAACATAGATGAGTCAAAGTGAGATTCAAGCTTTTTTGGAAGACACTCTTCCGGACCGGCGAGAATTATTTTACATCCAAACTGCGGGAGAAGTTCCATCAAACTATGGGCCACACGGCTGTGAATACAATCACCAATGATGGCCACAGTCCTGCCATGAACATCGCCGCCATCATCAATAAAGGTCATGAGATCGAGCAAAGCTTGAGAGGGATGTTGGTTAATACCATCTCCGCCATTAATAATCCGGACAGGAGGATTCTTTTTAAACTCATCAAATTGATGAGAAATGGAAGTCCGAATGATGCAAAGATCAACTCCTTGATGGCGTAAAGTTAACAGCGTTTCTTCCAGTGATTCCCCTTTTTTAAGACTCGATGTTTCCGAGTTAAAATCAACGTACATGGCACCAAGTTTTTGAATGGCAATCACAAAACTATGTTTGGTGCGGGTTGAGTTTTCCAAAAAGCTGGTGGCAATAATAGGGTGGTGGGAATCACTAATTTGATATTTCCCCACTGGCACAACCCCAAGTTTAAACCGTTTAGCAGAATAAAGAAGCCACGTAATTTGATCTTTGGAAAGATTGTTGATTTCTGCGAGAATCGGAGGAAATCCGTTCATGGTCACCCGTGAGCATACTACACTTATTGTGCTTGGCACTTTGAGCGCTCTGTACTTATTGTGATTTCAAAATTTATAGGGCATTGTAACTTCTTCTGTAAAGTAAAATTAGGGATAATTCTTTTGAATATTGACTCAGCAAAATCTCTTTGGAAGTTTGACACGATTGCTCAGAACGAGGCTTTGATAAATGAATTAAAAGGAGCATTATTTGAGTATCTTGTAGCTGAAGAACTAAGCCATTTTGATCATCCCCCATGCTCTTGTAAGATAGCACCTGAGCTAAGCGATCGGCTTTTGCTCTATGAGTCTTGGTTAAGAAATCATGATTTGGGGTTGATCGTCTTTATGCCCACTGTGGCGGGGCAGGTTGCCCGGGCCATCAGGGAATATCTGCCAGAACATTTGAAAGAAATAGAAGTTGTGGGAAAAATTGCTGGAGCTAGCGGCCAGAAAGATTTGCATGAAAGTGATTTGGTTGTACACGCTCGAAATCATCAAGGTCAGGAGCAAGATTTTTTTATTGGTCTTAAATTCTGCAAGGCAAGTTCCTTTGTGAATACCAAAAGTGGTGGCGGGCAAACTTTTTTGGCACGTTATTTTGGTGTCTTTCCTGAATCCACGCGATATCAGCAAGAATTTAATGCGGATCTCGAACGGGCCTACCTCATGATGGGACAAAAACTATATGACGAATCCGGACTGGGAGCACAAGGATATGATTTCAAAGGGCATTTTGGGCCTGAGTGGTTAGAGGCAGGGTATCCCGAGCTGCCAGGCCAACTGCCTGCGAAGATGCATGAATCGGTTTTGCAGTACTATCAGATGGCCATTCATTCGCTTTATGACAAGATAGTCCGATTGGCAAAAACAGCACCCCAACTTTTTACTGATTCGCTCTATCCGATTGTGGGATTTGGCGCACGTAATTTGATTCAAGCGATTGTCTTTGTAGACGCGAAACAGGTCGAAGGTAAAAAGCAGTACAGCTTAAACAATTTCAAAATTCACACCCAAAAGGATGTTATGGCGGAATTTGACGATATGCAAATGGTTCCCTTGAGACAAGAAATCAGTTCATTTGAAATTTTACTTAAATCATGGCGGCTGCAAATTCGCATGAAGCCCATGAATAAGTTTACAGTTCCTGGGCTAAAAGTTAATTGTTCGGTAAAATACGCTGCCAATTAATTCGCAGGATAAATTTTTTTACATCCTGTAATACATTGACGATCGGCCCTACGTCCAAGGCCTGAATGTTGGCCGAGGAGGATACCGCGAGAATCGGCTTCCAAATCTAACCATTCGGCGCTTCCTGCTCCAAATAAGTCAAAAACTTCTTTTAAGATACCAATTTCCCAGGCATCAAATGGTCCACATCGCCAAGATAGAAAACAACTGAGAGCGCAGTGCTTGGTTTTATCGTTCGGAAGTTGGAGAACCTGTTTTTTGAGCTGGATGGCAAAAACACTTGAGCACAGAAATTTTTCTTGTTGATTGGTATGCCATCCTAAAGGACGAAATTCGGCAGATACTATATTTGATAGTAAGCATCCAACTATAAAAAGGCTTAAGAAGAGTTTCATTGATTTTTACCCGATGCTTCACTTAAGATGATACTAGGTCTTCGTCTAGGGCCTACTGATAGACTGTAAATTTTTTTCAGGGGTACCTTTGGTCAAGATTGTTATTCCCACGACATTATCGCCGGATATATCGGCCTTTATAGGCCAGTTTGGGCATACCGCCCACGTCGTGCCTCAGATTGAAGAGGAGTGCACTCCCGAGCTAATCGCATTGAATGCATCATCTGCGCTTCTTGTGATCTTTTCTGATGAAATCGTTCATTATAATATTAATGATTTGGCGGTATTGGACCTGTCTCATCCTGGACAGATCTATTGCTATCGGGAATTGGCCAAAGTCTCCTCAGGGCCAGCTCCTCAAACATATAAGAAATTTCCTGGCCCGCCCGAGCCTTTGTTGAGTAGCGCACCATACCACGATGCTTTTTTTGCTCAGGCAATATATTTTCTACCTGCTAAAACCCTATCCGCTGACTGCATAGGCAGTTCTTTTTCTTCCATGGCATGGGACCTTGTACCAATGCCCCGATTCGGAGGAATTTTTCCTGCTTCAGGTGGGGAGCGGTTGCTTTTTTTAGATCGCGACGGAGTGATCAATGTGGATAAGTTTTATGTATACAAGGTTGAGGATTGTGAAATTATTCCCGACATCTATCCTGTTTTGGAGTGGGGAAAAGAGAACAATTTTAAAATTGCCGTTTTGACGAATCAATCTGGAATTGCCCGCAGAATGTACACCTGTGAAGACGCCGAGGGAATTCATCGCTGGATGGCACAACATTTTGATCAGAAAGGTTTATCTATAGGCTTTTTTGAAATGGCACCTTTTCATCATGACGGGGCAGAAGGCCCACTGAAAAAACATTCGCATTTAAGAAAACCATTTCCCGGCATGGCCCTGAAGGTCGGTGAGCAAATACCGATTAACCTTCGTCAATCTTTTATGGTTGGCGATAAAAAAAGCGATATTTTATGGCTCCCCCTCTTGAGGAGTTACGTTATTAAGGGGCGTTATGAGTTGGGGGAAGACATTTCCAGTTGTCAAAACTTAGGAGAAGTTCTAAAGAATCTAAAAAAAGATTCGTCCGCCTAATGTCCATATGCAAGTGTTAAGAGTGATTTTATTTTTAAGTCTTTGTTTGATGATTTCAGGCATCTTGGCCTTCATTCCTATTTTGAGTATTGAGAAATTGCGCAGCGGTTATGTCAAAATTGATTTGCTTCCTGGCAAAAAGGAAGTCGAAGTTACACCATCTCAAGTTACCAAGAAAAAAGGAAGGACCACCCTCGAATTATGGCCTCGAAAAGTCAGTATCGTAAGAAAACTCCATGAGGATTATGTACCATTGCAAGAGATCAGTTTTGAAACTGTTCACGCTATTATGGTAAGTGAAGATATGAAATTCTATATCCATAATGGTGTTGATTTTGAGCAGCTCGAGCATGCTTTTAATGAGTACCGACGAGGTCGTCCCTTGCGTGGAGCTTCGACCATTACGCAGCAATTGGTAAAAAACATTTTTCTTACAAATGAGAGGAGTGTGTGGCGGAAGATTCGCGAATTTATCCTGGCCATTTATCTCGATGCTCGCTTACCAAAGACTAAGATTGTTGAACTCTATCTCAATGCCATTGAATTTGGTCCAAATATTTATGGCATTAAAAAAGCTTCACAATATTATTTCGGGAAGTTGCCGAAAAATTTAACAGCTAAGGAAGGGGCGTTTTTGGGTATGTTGCTACCCAGTCCGGTTCGCTACAGTTCCTCATTTCGTCATCGTTATCTCAGCCCTTATGCTCGATCGACTGTGAATCAAATACTCTTTAAAATGAAGAACACTGGATTTTTAAGCGGCCAAAAATATTTTGAGGCCCTCTCGGCACCTTTATCATTTGAGAAGGCGCCTGTGAGTGCCCCCCTCTCTGCCAGTGAAACTTTTCCTCAAATTTGAACCGGTGACAAAAAGACACTCGTTGTATTGCAAACGTTAGTTTGTAAAAATTTCTCAGTATCATTTTGGCCCTATCCAAAGTGCAAACTCTTAACTTATGAGATGTTAAGACAGAAAAAAGATGCCATGGCGGTCTTGAATTTGGTTTAGCAGTGGTAAGAGTTTTTGCATTGCCATGTCGTCCCGTTTTTCGTAAAAAGTGTCCACTAGACTCTTTTATATTGGAAATTAAGAGGAGAATATCATGAAAAATGTTATGCTAATTTTAGGTTTGCTTCTTGGCTTGGCCCTCAGTGGTTGCCATACCGGTACTTATTATCCACCAGCGGATCGAGTACAATCATTTATTGATTTACTAAATTCTCAGTATTCGTATGATAGTCAATTCTATCTTGTGAAACATCCCTCACAAACAGCTACCGAAGGGTTTGCGGTTGTTTACAGTAATGACACTGGTTGGGTTGCTTATGATATCGCCAATTATCAAATAGGCGATAGCTGGTACACATACAGTTCCAATGCGCAATTTCAAGAAGTTTATATTTTTGACTCTTATACAGATTATTATGGCGAAGTATTCTATGTCGGTGATGCCTACTATAATGATTTCTGGGGAAGCTATGCTGGAGAGTTCATTTTCGAGCAAACAGAAGAGGCTTTCAAAGACCTAGAGAAGATCGCAGCGCTTAAGGCTTCTTTCAAGGCCGCCAAGCTGGGTGAAGCCTTTGCTTCAGATTACGGATTATCAGTTGAACGCGCCACTAAAGTTGCTAAGTTAGTTACTGAGTGGGAAAAAACCGGTAAGAAACGTGCTCTGACTGAATCAGATGCCAACGCTTTCACTAAAGAACTCTTGGGCGTGAATTTGAGTGATGCTGAAAAGGCATACAAGAAATTGGTTGAAGGTGATAAACAATCTTTTCAAGATTTGATTGCCGCTGCTGCCAAGACAAATGGAACAAGTCCTGAGCAGATGAACTCTATCGTAAGTGAGTTCATTAATAAGTAATTCGAATTGAAGATTAAAGATTCATTGCAAGGGCCGGGAAATTCCGGCCCTTTTTTTATGTTAAAAAAAGAGATTATAGATGATGGATGCCAAATAACGTTGGCCCTTTTGAGAAAGATTATCAAAAAGTGGATTGTACTCATAAATTCCAAAAACTTTCAAAGGGGCGGGAGAGAGCTTAAAAGCATCCACCATGCATCTGAGTTCTCTTTTCTCCAAACCATCCGGATTCACAGCGCTCACAGCTTCCATCACACTGGAATCAAGAGCATCAGCATCGAGAGAGAAGATGGCAATTTCACATTGGTCAAAATATTTTTTAAAGTAATCTGTCTGCACAGGCCTTGTCTCCGTATGCCACTCCAAGTGCATCTGGCCTTTACCCAAAGGTATGAAATTTGTAGAAGGATTGGCATAAGGATGCAATCCATATTGGTACAAAATAAATGAATTACTGGCCCTTTTGGCAAATTGGCGAAAAGGAGTTCCCGAATGGTCCCAGGTGTCACTTCGAGTATCAGTGTGGGCATCAACATTAAAAATATTGATTCTTGCGGGGATAGAGTCCAAGGTACGCAGAAGAGGATAAATATGGTCATGCCCTCCCCCAAGATGCACAAATGGGAATCTGGATTGTTGTAATTGGGGGAGCAAAGACATCCATTTCTGGTAAGAGCGCTCTTGTTTAAGTTCAAAGTTGGGCGCATCTGAACATAGTTCGCTTGTGTGAAAGCAATAGTCTCCGGCGGGAGCAATCAGACCTTTAAAAGAGTTCAAAATAGCTTGTGGGCCATAGGAAGAACCTCGTCGCCCGCCATTTCTGACCACTCCTTCATCACAACTGGACGTGAGAAAGTGAATTATTTGGGAGGTACTATTTTCTTGTTTCTGAAATTTAGAACCAATTCTCAAAGACGCTCGGTCGTGCAGTTCCCGAGTAATGAAGTCGGTCGTCCTGGCATCTTTCATTTTTCTTCTGCTCAATTTGGTTATAGTAGTCTAGATATGCCTATTATAGGGCCCTTTGACGAGAACAACAATCATCGTTAGACTAAAATAGTGGGCCTTTCGGCTTGCCTCAAGGTGACAGGTGTCATGGCGGATCGTGAATGGTTTATTCAGCAACAAACAGGTCATCAAGGACCGTTCTCAGCTGAAGAAATATATCGTTATTTTCATGAAGGTCGAATTCGTCCTGAATCGATGATGTGGAAAGAGGGTTTGAGTGATTGGATGCCTCTCAAAAATTGTCGTGAGATTGCTCATGCCCTTGATTTTAATTTGCGTAGTGAGCAGTTGCCCAAACCTCTGCCACCCGATGCGTTGGATTTATTAAAGAATAATTTAGAAAAGAAACGTCAGGCGCGTCCGCAATTACACCCGGTAGAAGATTTGCCCCCCTTACCGGAAGCTCCCGTAAAATCAAAAGAACGCCTCAACTTACGTTCGAGTGATGAGGTTTTTGGTGAGTGGGATGAGATTGCGCGCAATTTTATTCCAAATCCAGCTTTGGAGAAATTACGCCCGGATGCTCATGAATTTGAATTTAAGCCGTCCCGAGTATCTTCTGAAGAGACTCTCAACACGGATATGAAAGAATGGGAAGAATTTTCAGGGCCGATTTTTTCCTCTGATCCTATGAACAAAAGTGAAACGCTAAGCCTGTGGGATGAAAAAAAATCTCAAGTTAAACTTCTTAATAGAAAGTCAGAAGCTGCAGAAGCGGAGGAAGCCATTCCTTCCGCCGTACCGATCAGAAAAAGGTACTTTGGGTGGATCGCCATTTGTATGGTTGTTGCTATCGCCGCAGTGATAATCGTGAAAGTCCCTAATGTTCGCCAGTTCAGGGCTCAAACGCCTTCAAATGAAATAAAGATTTTGCAGCAGGATTTTGCCAAACTTGATCCTTCCAAGGCTTCACGTTTTGATAAAGTTTTTTCGCAAGCAACAATTGACCGGCCCAAATTTAACCTTGCCATGGCCAATGATGGGGCAAAAATTTGGCTGGGTGTGAGTGCCCGGGCCTTTTATAGATTTGAGATTGAATTGCGAAGTATTCCCGATCGTGTGATGGGTGGGCAACCGATCCATTTTAGTACAGTCGGGCAAATTCAAGAGGGGCTTGGAATCATCGAAGTTGAGAATCTATCCTTCCGCCAAGGGAAGACAGTTGAGGCCGGACTCTATGATGTAACGCTGAGGGCATCTCGCGCCGATAATATGGCCAGATGGTTGCGGTTTCTGAGCGAGAACACATATACAAAGATGATTGTCAGTAGTTTCTCCAAGTACATTTATCCGCTCGAGGTCATATTGGGCCCTGAAAAAATTCTTCTTTCTCCCGGAGATGAGAGAGAAGCTGCCATTCAAATTGAAACCTATCTCGCGCAGATCAAAGAAAACAAACGCCGCCCACTTCTTGAACAGCAGCAGAACTTACTTACTTTGCAATCATTGGTATACAAACTGAGCGATCTCATGAATGAATACCGGGTCCAAAAATCCGGTGGTAAGTCCAGTTATATTCGAAGTTATGCCAAAGAGATTGCGCCGGCCTTGCAGATATTGGCGGTGCCTACTCCCAAAGTACAAGTTCTCGATGCCAGGGAGGGAGATCCTGACTTGGTCATCCCAGGAGCGATAATTTGGAGTGTGCATGATACAGCGGAAATGGCAAAAAAAATGGCCCTTCTTTCTGTGCAATTTGTGGATTCCCTGAGCAAAAAGAGTGCGAAGAACAATCATATCCCGGAAAAAATGCTTGATGAGTTATCATTACAATTAACCAGCAAGTTAGAAATTATCGAAAAAGAGTTGAACGCTATTTAAATAGATGGAATAGGGCAGGAGCCCGGCGTTTGTTGTTGGAAAATATTTTGACAAAAAAACTGATCTCGCGTCTTGTCGTAACGAATAGTCGCACCCCAATTATCGGGATCATGTTCAAAGAGTAAAGTCAGTTTATTCTCGATGCAAAAATTAAGCAGCTGTCGCTTATCATTGGTTGAGACACCTGGTGCAATATCATAGGCCATGATCCAAGGTATATGAATGTGGTGGGCGGTGGGAACGAGATCGGCCATATAAAAATAGCGCGAATCAAATGGGTGCATCAGGTGAGGGGTATGCCCCATGCTGGTTTTAAATTGCAATTTGTAATTATGATCGCTCAGGACAGTACCGGAAGTCCCTTGATGCCAAATCATTAAGCCCTTGGCCTCGTGTTCCTGGATCACAGGTAAGAAATAGTTTTTGTGAAAAGAGCCTGCATCGCGCTCTGTTGGATTCAGAGCGTAAGCGTAATGCTCTCGATGGAGATGCAGTCGACTGTTGGGAAATCTTGAGTGAATTGTTTCATTTTGCAAATGCGTAAGACCGCCCGCATGATCAAAATGCAGATGGGAAATCACCACATCAGTGATATCTTCAGGAATCAGGCCGTCGGCCTGCTGGAGTGCCATTTTTATAGGATCTTGGCCGCCTTCAACGGCAAAACGATGGTCAAATTTTGATCCATGATAGTCGCCAATTCCGACGTCTACCAAAATGATTTTGTTAGTGGTTTTGATGAGCCATGAACGTAGAGCAAGATTGATGCGATTATCTTGATCTGGAGGTGCCACTTTTTGCCACAACGGTTTTGGTGTAATACCAAACATGGCCCCACCATCCAATCGAAAAGTCCCAGGGCGAACAACAAAGTATTTTACTTCCATCTCTCATTCCTTAAAAAGGAAAGTTTAACTATTTTTTTTTGTTTGGCCACTATACATATGTTGTCGGCCTCCTCTTACAGCAAGTTGTGTTAATTGTCCTTATTGGTTGTTTTTTAGGACGAACTCCATTAATCTTTCTCCCATAGAAATATTTAAGACAGGTTTACACTCAGTTGAGGAGTTCAATATGAATGTTCATGAGTATCAGGCCAAAGAGCTAATGCGGAAATTTGGTATCAAAGTTTTGCGTGGGAAAGTTGCTAAATCAGTGGGCGAAGCGGTTGAAGGTGCCAAATCTCTTGGTGGAAATGTTTGGGTGGTTAAGGCCCAAATTCATGCTGGAGGGCGCGGCAAGGCCGGAGGTGTGAAACTGGCCAAGAGTTTGGATGAAGTGAAGTCCCATTCGGAAGCTATTTTAGGCAAGACCTTAGTGACTCATCAAACTGGCCCGGACGGTAAAAAAGTTCAGACACTTCTCATTGAAGAAGGTTGCAAGATAGAGCACGAATATTATCTGGGAATTGTACTCGATCGCTCCAAAGGGAAATTGACATTTATTGGTTCTGCCGAAGGTGGAGTTGAAATTGAGAAAGTGGCGGCCGAAACTCCCGATAAAATTATTAAGGTTGCTGTCGATGCTGCTGCAGGCTACTCCCCTTATATCGGCAGGAAATTGGCCTTTGCCATGGGAATGAAAGGGGATGTAGTTAAGGACGCCCTGACTTTTTTTGAAGGTTTATACAATCTTTATGTTAATTGTGATTGCACCGCCGCAGAGATTAATCCCTTGGTTGTGACGGCAACAGGGGATGTGTTGGCCCTCGATGCTAAACTCAATTTCGATGATAATGCCCTCTTTCGTCATCCTGAAATTGAGGCCCTTCGTGATATGAGTGAGGAATCCAAAGAAGAATTGGAAGCACATGAATACGATCTCTCTTACATAAGTCTTGATGGAAATATTGGTTGTCTCGTCAATGGTGCCGGCTTGGCCATGGGAACAATGGATATTATTAAATTATTTGGCGGTTCGCCTGCCAACTTTTTAGATGTGGGTGGCGGTGCAACGAAGGAAACAGTAGAAAAGGCCTTCACTATTATTTTGAGAGACCCCAAGGTTAAAGCGATTTTGGTGAATATCTTTGGGGGGATTATGAAATGTGACATTATCGCTGAGGGCATTGTGGCCGCGGCCCGCTCGCTTGGAATCAAAGTTCCACTGGTTGTGAGATTAGAAGGGACTAATGTGGCCCTTGGGAAAAAAATATTAGGTGATTCAGGTCTTCAGATCATTGCCGCCGATGACCTAAGTGATGCGGCCAAAAAAGTGGTTGAGGCCACAAAAGGAAGGAGGTAGTCCATGGCCATTTTAGTCGGAAGAGAAACAAGATTGATTACTATCGGATATACCGGGAAACAGGGGACATTCCACTCTCTCCAAAGCCGCGATTATGGCACCCAGTTTTTTGGCGGAGTGACTCCAGGCAAGGGAGGTACAACCCATGAAGGCTTCCCAGTCTTCAATACTACGCATGAAGCTGTAAATAAAACGGGAGCTAATGCTGCCATGATTTTTGTCCCGCCTAAGGCCGCTGCCGATGCCATCCTTGAGTGTGTAGATTCGAATATCGCTCTGGTTGTCTGCATTACCGAAGGCATTCCCATTTTGGATATGGTGAAGGTACGCAAGGCCATGATGGGTTCAAAGTCCCGCTTAATTGGCCCAAACTGTCCAGGGATCATTACCCCAGGTGAGTGTAAAATAGGTATTATGCCTGGACATATTCATATGCCTGGCAGAGTTGGGGTTATTTCCAGATCGGGAACGTTGACCTATGAAGCTGTGTATCAACTTACCCAAAGAGAAATTGGCCAATCCACCTGCGTCGGCATTGGTGGAGATCCGGTCGCCGGAACTAATTTTATTGATGTGCTTGAACTATTCCAAAAAGATCCAGATACAGATGCGGTTATCATGATTGGTGAAATTGGAGGCCAAGGCGAGGTTGATGCCGCTCGATGGATTCAAAAAAATATGACGAAACCAGTAGTGAGTTTCATTGCCGGGGCATCCGCTCCCAAAGGTAAGCGCATGGGCCATGCTGGTGCTATCATTTCTGGGGGCGATGATACTGCCGAGGCAAAATTTAAAATTCTTGAACAGTGCGGAGTGACGATATCACGATCTCCGGCCGAACTAGGGGCCAAGATGCAAAGTGTGTTAAATCGTCGATAAGGTTACGGGCAATAAATTAAACTTGCGCGAACGGAATTATTTGATTAATTTCGGCGCTACAGTTTTAAATGAATGATCACAGGTGAGGAGATAAATTATGGCAGCTGAAAGGACACTTTCAATTATAAAACCTAATGCGGTGGTAGATAATCATATTGGTAATATTGTGGCGCGTTTTGAGAAAGAGGGACTGCGTATTGCTGGAATGAAGCTCGTGCGCCTTTCCAAGGAAAAGGCCGAGGGGTTTTACATTGAACACAGAGAAAGACCATTTTTTGGTTCTTTGGTAGGTTTTATGACTTCAGCGCCGGTCGTATTGATGGTACTCGAAGGCCCTAATGCAGTTGAGAAAAATAGACAGATTATGGGGGCAACAAATCCTGCGGAAGCAAAAGAAGGTACCCTCCGTAAGTTATATGCTAAATCAATTGAGGCCAATGCAGTTCATGGCTCTGATTCTCCGACTTCTGCTGAAAGAGAAATAAACTATTTTTTTGACAAGAACGAACTCTTTGGCCGTTTTTAATCTTCTCAGGAAATGACCGAAATTTTGACGGATACCAATTCCTTTTATATAATCGGGCCCTTTTGCATTTGGCACATGGAGTGCCGTTCACGGAGGAGAACTGATGTATATGAGGCCTGGCATACTTATCAGTTTGGCGCTGGGATACGTAAGTTTTGTTTTTGCAGACGTTCCGAATTTTCCTTGTCGCGACTTTCGAACTCATAATTGCTTTTCTGGATCAGATGCGTTTGCTGATCAGCGCTGTCAAGTATGTGATTTTACTTTAATGCAAGAAATTAAATACCACTATGGTCAGTTGCCCATCCTGGATGATCGAGGGCCTCGTTTGGATGCGATTCTGTCCATTGATATTTTGCTTAATGTTACAGCGGCAGCACATTGTGCGATCGATAGAGGATATTTTGCGAGGGATGTTTACACGGTAAATAAATATAATTTATTATAATGTTTACCACGCTTCTTGAAGACTATAGTGCCTTGCGCTATAAAGGGGAGCGAATTTGAATTAGGGGAAACATACATGATGTCAAGAAGTTTTCAGATTGGAGATTATGCAGTTTGTCCTGGACATGGTGTGGGTCAAATTTGTGACATTGAGGAGCGCGATCTCGGTGGCGATAAAAAGGATTATTTTATTGTGAAAATTCTGGCCAATGGGATGACCATCATGGTGCCAGTGGATTCCGAGGTGGGGATTCGTTCATTGGTTGGTCAAGGTGAGATTGAGGAAGTTTACGGCCTTCTCAACAACCACGATGTTCAAGTGGATAACTCTACCTGGAACAGGCGCTATCGTGAATATATGGCCAAGATTAAAACTGGTTCTCTCTTAGAGATTGCTGACGTACTAAGAGCATTGTTCCTCCTTAAGTATCGTAAGAATTTAAGTTTCGGTGAAAAAAAGATGCTCGATCAATGCAAAGGACTCTTGGCGCAAGAAATTGCTCTTTCTAATGGGGCAGGTGTCAGAGAAATCGAAGTCAAAATAGATTCATACTTCAATTAAGATTGGTTTTTTCTGATATATTCCTGTCTGATTTCTAAAGCTCATTCTTCGTGCTAACATCACAGATCTATTCGGTCATTCTAAGGAGTTTTTGTGACAGTGCGTGTACGTTTTGCCCCCAGTCCTACAGGTTATTTACATATTGGTGGAGCTCGAACTTGTCTCTATAATTTTCTATTTGCCAAATCTCAAGGTGGAACGCTTATCCTGCGTGTCGAAGATACGGATTTAGATCGCAGTTCCCGACAATTTGAGCAAGCACAAAGAGAGGATTTGGCCTGGTTGGGTATCACATTTGATGAGGGGCCAGAGATTGGCGGTCATGTAGGCCCATATCGCCAATCGGAAAGACATAAAATTTATGAAGAAGTTGCCACACAGCTTATTGCGAATGGGCATGCCTTTTATTGTTTTTGCCGAGAAGAAGTTTTGGAACGAAAGAAGGCCGCGGCTTTGGCCCAAAATTTAAATCCTGCTTATGATGGTACTTGCTATGGATTAACGGCTGAAGAAGTTCAGGATCGTTTGGCAAAGGGTGAGGAAGGAGTGGTGCGCTTTAAAGTCCCCGATAAATCCTACATCCTTCATGATCTTGTTCGTCACGAAGTGGTATTCCCCGCCGGGATGGTGGGGGACTTTGTCCTTTTACGTTCCAACAAAATGCCCACGTATAATTTTTGTTGTGTCGTCGATGATATCAAAATGAAAATCACCCACGTAATTCGGGGGGAGGATCATTTAAATAACACTCTCAGACAGCTGATGATTTATGATGCGCTGGGGGCCACTCCTCCTCAGTTTGCCCATGCCAGTTTGTTGATCGGCAAGGATCGACAAAAACTTTCCAAGAGACATGGAGCGACTTCGGTTGCCCAATATCGAGAAGACGGTTATCTACCAGAGGCCCTGCTTAATTATCTCTGTCTTCTGGGATGGTCTCATCCTGCCGAGAAGGATGTCTTTACCATGTCGGAAATCATTCCGCTTTTTGGGATTGACCGATTTTCTAAGTCCTCTCCCATTTATGATTTGGAAAAGCTGGCCTATATTAATAATCAACATATGCGTTTATTGTCTGTAGAAGAATTAGCTTCACGGTATAGCGCTTTTACCACAACTCATTCCATGTTCTTAGAATCCCCAACGGATTGGAAACATCGTTTTTTAAATCTCTTTAAAGAAAAGGCGCAAACACTCAAGGATTTTGAAATGTATGGAACTCAACTTTTATCGCTGGAATTAGAAAGCGGTGAAGAAGTAGACCAGATCTTGGCCATGCCCACAACCAAAAGTATTGCTCAGTTTTTGGTGGACGTTCTAACTCCGGTCGTGGCCACGATTCCCTTCGTGACGGAGGCACAAGTGGGGGCATGGATGGATGCTATGAAAAATACTTTGGGCGTGAAAGGCAAGCCACTTTTTTTGGGTGGCCGTCTTGCCTTGACAGGACAACCTCATGGCCCTGATTTGAAGATTTTATCTTCATTAACACCTTCTAAGATTCTTTTAGAGCGGGCCAAGAAGTTACTTCAAAAGCTGAATTCTTGAATTGTGTTGGGATCGACTGGTAGAGATCGACTTGTTTTTTCTCCACTCCAATGACTAATTCGGCCGGCAGAGATCGAAGATTATAGAAAGATGCCATGGAATGGCCATAGGCTCCAGTATCGGCAATGGCAAGATAATCTCCCACTAAGACAGGACTAAATTTTCTTCCTTCTGCAAAACAATCAGAGGTTTCACAAACCGGACCTACCACATTGGCCCTTAGTGCGGGCCCTGGTCTTTTGATAAAAGGATAGATTTCATGATGGGCCTGATAAAGCGCTGGGCGGGCGAAATCATTCATTCCGCCATCAACCACTAAAAAAGTAAATGGACCGGATTTTTTGACTCGAATGACACGAGTGATAAAGACCCCGGCATTGCCAATAATACTGCGCCCCGGTTCACAGATAATCTGGCATGGATAGCGATGCAGATAGGTCGCCACGCCTGATTTTACTGCTTGGGCATAAGCATGAAATGGGGACAGGGTCATGGTGTGGTGATGGTATGCGATGCCAAGTCCTCCACCCACATCAAGGAATTCCAGGGGGCCTTCCAAATAATCACTGATTGCCAGGGCCAAAGATGCTAAGGCCCGAAAGGCGTTCTTGGAGGCGCGAAAAGTGAGAAGTTGGCTGCCGATATGAACTGATAGACCAACTAATTTGAGATGTTTTTGAAAGAGTGGTCTTTTAAAAAGCGGGAGTGCGCCTAAGATATCTTTAGGCAACAGACCAAACTTGTGCGATTTGTTTCCTGTGGAAATTAGGTGATGGGTAGGGGCCTTGATTGAGGGGTTGAGTCGAAAGGCAACATGGGCCGTTTTATTGGCCTCCTGAGCGCAAGCGAGGATCAGATTTAGTTCTTCCAGAGATTCGACGTTGAAAGCGCGAATGCCTTGAGGTCCCACCGCCAGGGCCTGAATTATTTCCTCTTTGGTTTTACCTACTCCTGAAAAAACAATTTTTTCAGGGGGTATATGAGCAGTTATGGCCGCAGAAAGTTCTCCTTTAGAAACGATATCAGCACCAGCGCCGAGTTGTTTGACGTGGGTCAGAATATGGGGATTGGGATTGGCCTTTAAAGC
The DNA here is from genome assembly GCA_016187935.1 of Bdellovibrio sp. Lineage (GTDB taxonomy): Bacteria > Bdellovibrionota > Bacteriovoracia > Bacteriovoracales > Bacteriovoracaceae > GWA2-49-15. The sequence goes on along the minus strand of JACPIU010000036.1, from coordinate 11,299 downwards.
GTAGCAAATCAAGAGGTCACGAATGCCGACATGGGAAAAGGACTGCTGAAACGCCAGCACATTATTTGTCACGGCATCAAGGGTATACAAATAGAAAGGGGTTGGGAGGGAAAGAGGAGTATCTGAGAGATTAATTCCGTTGTAAAAGAGTTTATTTTTTTTGTATGAGTAGAGAGGGTGCGACGTATCAGAGATCAGGTGATTTTGTAGTTTTGTTTTGCATTTTGTTGTCATAAGCAATTATCCTGTAGATCGATGGACAAAGAGAAATATTCCAAAGACAAATCATGCTTCAAATTGAAATCACAGTTTGTTCCTGCGGGGGATCAACCTGCTGCCATTAAAACTTTAATTGAAGGTTATCAGGCAGGCAAACAGTTTCAAACTTTGCTTGGTGTTACTGGTTCAGGCAAAACCTTTACCATGGCCAATGTCATCCAGTCCCTGAATAAGAAAGTTTTGGTGATGGCCCATAATAAAACTTTGGCGGCCCAGCTTTATTCTGAGTTAAAGGAATTCTTTCCAGAGAACCGGGTGGAATATTTTGTGTCATATTATGATTATTACCAACCGGAAGCTTATGTCCCCGGCTCTGATACATATATTGAAAAAGATTCTGCCATTAACGAGGAAATTGATAAATTAAGGCATAGTGCCACTCAATCTTTAATTGAGAGAGATGACGTGGTCGTTGTTTCTTCGGTTTCTTGTATTTACGGTATCGGCAGTCCTGCTGAGTACGAAGCACAAAAGTGCACTCTTTTTAAAAATCAAAGCGTGGGGCGTGAGTCTTTATTGCGGGAACTTGTAGATATTCAGTTCACTCGTAACGATATTGACTTTCATCGTGGCGTTTTTAGAGTGCGTGGCGATGTGGTGGAAGTTTTCCCTGCGCATGAAGCTGAAAAGGCGATCAGGATAGAGTTTTTTGGTGATGAGATTGACAGGATGAGTATCTTTGATCCTTTAACCGGGAAAGATTTTTTTCCTATTAACCAGGTGACGATCTATCCCAAATCACATTATGTCGTGAGTGAGCAGAATCTCAAAAAGGCCCTCGAGGCCATCAAGATAGAATTGCGCGAGCAGCTAATGACCTTTGAAAGGGCCGGAAAATTGGTGGAAAAGCAACGTTTAGAACAAAGAACCATGCTTGATATTGAAATGATGGAAGAAATGGGACATTGTCCCGGGATAGAAAATTACTCACGTCATTTGATGGGAGGGCGTCCTGGCGAGCCTCCTTATACCCTTATTGATTTTTTTAAGAAAGACTTCTTGCTCATTATTGATGAATCCCATATGTCAATCCCTCAAATCGGAGGGATGTTTCGTGGAGACCGTGCGCGCAAAACTAATCTGGTGGATTATGGTTTTCGGCTTCCATCGGCCTTAGATAATCGCCCGCTAACTTTTGAGGAATTTGAAAAAAAATATTCTCAAGTTTTATTTGTAAGTGCCACGCCTGCTGCTTATGAACTTCAAAAAAGTCAAGGGGAGGTTGTCGAGCAACTGATTCGTCCAACAGGCCTACTTGATCCGATAATTGAATTCAGATCGGCCCAAACACAAGTTGAAGATGTATTGGGCGAATCGAAGAAAGTCATTAAATGCGGGATGCGCGTTCTGATTACCACCTTAACCAAGAAATTGGCAGAAGATTTGAGCAAATATTTTGAGAGCGCTGGAGTCAAAGTACGATATCTCCATTCCGATATTGATACGTTGGAGCGGGTTGAAATAATTCGTGATTTGCGTTTAGGTATCTACGATGTCCTCATCGGCATCAATCTTATCAGAGAAGGATTAGACATTCCCGAAGTCGGCCTTGTGGGAATTTTAGATGCCGATAAAGAAGGTTTTTTGCGATCGACGCGGAGTCTGATTCAGACGATCGGTCGTGCTGCTCGAAATTCCGAAGGGCGTGTTATTCTTTATGGGCATAAACAAACTCCCAATATTGTTCAGGCCATGAATGAAACAGATCGGCGGCGGAAGATTCAAAGGGAATATAACGAGCAAAACAACATCACACCTCAAACGATTATAAAAGAAATCAAAGGTGGAATTATTGACACTCTTCGTGGAAAAGCGACTGATCAGAAAAATAAAAAGGCCAAGGGATCATACTCCAGCAAACCTGTTCATAATGAACAAGAACTTGATCAAAGGATAAAAGAATTAAAGAGGTTAATGCTCCAAGCAAGTCAGGATTTGCGTTTTGAAGATGCCGCCAAATACCGAGATGAAATTAAATCATTAACTGAAATGAAATTATTTTTATAAATTATTATCGTGATTCTTCACATCTGAGGCCCACAGAGAGGTTAGGTAGGCCAGGCGAACTTGGATTTCCATGCCTGATTGTTCAAGTAATATTTGTTCCAATTCTTTGCCATAGCCCAGGCGGTAGGCAAAGGCATCGGCTTCAATTTGGGCCTGTAACGGTGAAATAGATTTTTCGGCATGTCTATTGAATAAATGTCCAAGCTCGTGCGCTAAGATGGCCTGCCCGATGCGAGGAGCGGCCGAATGTAAAAAGTTAAGGAGGTTGGGAAAAATAATAATGAGATAGTCTGCCTGAGTGGCCCCAATGGCACATCCGAAATGTCCATTTGATTTTAAAAAAACCAGATTAGTACCCCAGCCGAAAAATTGGAACATTTCGAGGCTAAAATTTTCCACCAACTCTTCAATTGATCGCCATAAAATTTTATTTTCAATACACCAATGATTGAGTGGCGTTGAACTCAAAATTTTTAAAAAATCTTTATATCCACGCGGGACTTCCTGCTTGGAGTGCTTTGCTTTAAAAGAAAATCTGACTAATTTTGACAGTAATTCTGTGGCCATCACTAAGTTTATCGGGATGATTTCGGATGGAAGTGAAAGAGTGATATGAGGAATGTGATCGAGTGGTAAATATTGCCAGTTATTCCTCCGGCCAGCAGTTGAGGAAGGCGGCATTATAATGTATATATGCGTAGTTATCTTCTCATAATTCTATGGTTAGTTTGGCAATCTGGCATTTGCGCAATGGCCGCCGATGAAGAAAGAGAAGGATTTGTAGTCACTTTTTTTGACAAGAAAGTGAAGATTATCACACCGTCGACTGCAGGAAATGATTTGGCGTTATCTCTTGAAAATTTTACTCTCGGCCCCCTCTCAGGCAAATTGGTTGATGGTAAAGGTGATATTATAAAATATTTTACTCTTGAATCGAAGGCCCATCAAAGTATTGTTGTGGGCGCGCATTTAAGCAAAAGAGTGTTTATTATTCCTCTTAATCCCCCCGGGCAAGATATAGAACTTAAAATTGGACAATCGGCCTATGAAATTCCTCCGTCAGAAAACTGAAGGAAAGGTTGTTCTCTCGGTTTCTGACCTTCATTTGGGGGCCGGACCATTTGTTGGAGAACGGGATAATCTATTGGAAGAATTTCATCGCGATCATGAGTTCGCTTTGCTGCTCGAGCATTTTTCAACCGGACCATATTACTCAAAGCGTGTGGAGCTTGTCATTAATGGTGATTTCCTTGATTTTTTGGCAGTTCCTTATGTTGAGGTATTTGAAGATCAGTATTGGGGGCAGCGTGCTTCGCTTAAGCGCTTAGCATTGATGTATCAAGGACATAAAACGGTGTTTGAAGGACTTATCAATTTTCTCAAACAACCAGACAAAACTATTGTCTATCTTTTGGGTAACCATGATGGTGAATTGATTCTGCCTTCAGTGTTAGAACAATTTTACAATTATTTTCCCCCAGAGCTTCGGTCTCAAATATGTATTTTGTCTCACTCCAATGCTGAGTATAGACCTCTCCCTGAAATCGTTTTTAAGCACGGGCATGAATATGAAATGGCCAATTATCGCAATTCTGATGAAGCAATTCTGCAAGGGACTGACGGTGAACTCCACTATAACCCACCATGGGGTTCTTATTACGTAGTGCGAGTGATTAATAAATTTAAAGTTGTGAATCCTCATATTCAATCAGTCCGTCCAATTAAGAAGTTCATCATTCATGGGATGATTTATGACACTCTCAATACTTTGCGCTTCATACTGGCCAATCTTGCCTATTTTTTCATGGTGAGATTTATTTATCTTTTCAAATCGCGAAGGAAATTTAAGGATTTGATACGTTATGTTCGAGAAGAGCTGGTCATGTTTCGAAATGATCATCAGATTATTGAGGATTATTTTGACAACAATGATGAAGTCAAGGCCTTGGTGGTGGGGCACTCGCACGGCCTTCTCTACAAGCAATTCTGGTCAGGGCCTCTTTTTATTAATACCGGAACTTGGATGCAAATGCACAATTTAGATTTTGGCCGACCTGTCTCTTCGCAGGCCATGCCCTTTGCACTTATTGTCGTTAGTGATCATGATTCCAATCAGAGTATGGTGGAGCTTGGATTATACCATTGGCACGGGAGGGCCTCCAATGCGCCTTATGTCTCTTATGCAACTTTGGCTTGATCAGGCGCATTGCTTTTGAGTAGCTCCATTTTGAGCAGATGGACGAGACTTTGGTGAATGTGCCCGCCAAATTCAGTTTCCAATCCTTGAATTGATGTTTTGTTTTGTAAATTAATGAAAATAGCTTGCAACGGGGTTTTTTTTCCAGTTACCAATCCATAGTGATATTCAAAGATGTGGGAAACCGCACCCAAAACTAGGGCCAGCGGGTCTATTTGACCATGGCGTTTAAAGTTGGGAAAGCCACTGCCATCAGTTCTTTCATGATGATCGAGCATAATCTGATAACAGCGAACATCAATATCTAGATTAATTTTTTTTAGTAAGTGCTGAGTTAAACCAGGATGTTGTCGGAATTTTTTCCTGTCATCATCAAAGAGTTCAGCGCTTGGTTTTTTTAGTACGCCAAAATCAACCTGGGTATTTCCAAGATGATAAAGGAAAGAAGCGCAGATTAAACTTCCGAGAGAAGCGTGGTCGACGATCCCCATTCCTATGGCCAAATGATAAGACAAGGCGACAACCCGATTATAGAAATTGTCTTCCTCAAGCAGGTTGAGGGCCAAGTATCTCGCCAAGCTCACGGTGGGAGAAAATGAACATGGAAAAGCGGCGATTTCGTTTCTTGCTGCGATAATTAAATTACTAAAATTATCTTGCAAAATGCTCTTGGGTAATTCCTCATTTAAGAGAAATTTGGATTTGCCTTGGACGGTATTTTTGAGCTTTTCTTTCGCTAATTTTTGCTCTTTGAGTAACGCCTCAATTTCAGGAGAAATATGTTTGGTATGCGAAAGCGAAGGAACATCGTCTTCTTTCAGTTTTAAAGAAGATAAAAATGTTTTTTGCTGATCTTTGCGTACGGCAATGCCTCCACCACGCTCAATCACAAAATTGAGAAGTTGCCATTTATCCTTAATCAGAGGCTGATTTCCGTGTAAAAAAAGAGTGTATTCCATTGTGGAAGGATTAAAAATGTAAAGCTGAAAAGGAAAAATTCGACGATCTTGGAACAGGTCCATTTCGATATGAAAAAAATTATCAGGTTTAACATTCATCTCATTATCCTGCTTTTTTCCCGAAAAGACCTTTTAGACGATTGAACATTCCGGCCTGATGTTCGCTTTCGGGAATGCCTATTTTGCCTTGATACTGGCCACGCTTGCCGCCTAGGTGATAATTATAGAGATAAATACTGCGTGCCGACTCACATAGAATTTCTACCAGTGGAGCATTGACGGGATCAAATTTCCCTGCAAAATCAATAACTGAAAATCCTATAAAATCTGTACCTTCGTAATATGGATAGATGTAGGTTAAATTATCTTTTTGGAATGTTTCATCAGACCATGATGGTAATCGTGCTTGAGACCAGGTATTCAGTTTTTGTGATTTGTATGTCTCCCATTGTTCGGCCGACACGATTTGTGTGCCTATGAGTGACATGGATGGGTTGATTTCTTCCATCTCACCAGGTACGGAGCTGGATTGTAAATGTCCATTGAAAAGCTCAATAAAAAGCGAGCTTTTCTTATCTTTACTTAAAAAACTGATTCTTCCTTTTAATTGATGATGAATGGTTTTACCAAGGTACGCCAGAATGTCGAGATCTTTCGTGTCCTTCTCTGAGTATAGATGCAGGGCCCGAATAACATACTCAATACCTTTTGAGTTCGGATAATAGATGGTTTCAGTGTTCTCAATTTCATCGTTTGTGTTTTGAGTTGCAAAGGAGGTGCTTGCACTTACTTCGTTAGGATTATGGCCCCCATGAAATAGTGTTTGATCTTTTGGTTTAACCGCTTCTTCGCTGATCTGGTAGCGCGTTTTAACTTGATTTGTGAAGGCACCGTCGAGGGCAGCAAACTCATCCTGGATTTTCTTATAATCGATGGTCTGCTCTCCTAATTCTTCTTTTTCAATGATAAGTGATTTATCACCTAATGGTTTGGGTGGTGGGGCAGCCGTTTGTGCCTCTTTTCGATGAGCAAACTTATCCCAGCTTTGTTTACTTTCTGGACGAACTGGTTTTTTTTGATTGTAATACTTTTCGATATAATCGGCGGGTTGACTGCTGCCTTGGAGTTCTTCATTGGTATTATTTATGGTGCCTGACGTTTCAAGCTTTTTCTGCTCTTTCTCACTGCTTTGATCCTTTTTTTTCATTGAATCTTGCGCGCGATCATTTTCAATATCGAGTTTGGTCCGATCTTTTTCCTTATGCGCTATTTTCTTAGCGGTTTGTGCGCCTTTCTCTTTTGGCCCTGCTTCCGCATCTATCGAGAGTTTTTTGGAATTGTTATGGTTGAATGTCTCGGCCTCTTCTTCAATTTCTTTTTTTAACCTTTTTAGTAGTGCGATATCCCTTTCTTCCTGGCCTTTTCTGGTTTTGGGAGTAGGAGATTGCGCGGCCGTATTGGATTCTTCATCAATATCTTCTTGAATATCTTCTTGTGAAGTTTCTTGTTCAGCTTCTTGTTCGCGGTGGGACAATTTTTTCTTTCTCGCGGAAAATTCTGAATTTTCTGCAGTTTGCTTTTCTTTAGACGTTTGCTTATTGCTTTTTCCGGTCAGAAGATTTTGCTTGGCCTTTTTATGCTCTGGATTTTCCTTGCCGGATGATTGGTTCTCTTGATCGTCCTCTGCCGTTTCAGTTATATCGTCCTCTATGGCCAAACCTTCAGATGCTTCATCTTTAAGTTTCCTGGCCTTTAATTCGTTTCTTCTTTGCTGTAGATAATTATCACCGTCTGATTCAACATCCAAGGACTTTCGCTTGCTCTTCATGACCTGAGGTATGCCATCATGATCAGTAGATTCTTGTTCGTCCTGGCCAGTGTCATCTTCTATCTCTAAACCTTCGGCCTTGTTATCTTTGAGCTTCTTGGCCTTTAATTCGCTTCTCCTTTGTTGCAGATAATTTTCGCCGGTTTGTTCAACTTTCAAAGCGGTGCGTTTCTTCGTCGCTGTCTGGAATGCATTGTCATTCGCTGTGGGTTCTTGCGTGTTTTGGGGAATGTCGTCCTCTACATCTACAGTTTTAAAATGCTTATGTTTAGATTTTAAGTATGGATCAATAACTTGGACTTCCCCGTCATCATGAGACTCTGATTCATTATTTTCTACTGCCAATCCTGAGCGCTTGGTCTTTGTGAAATGGAATTTATTGATCATCTCGGCCGGTGCATCATGTGTTGCGGATTCTGCTTCTACGTCGATGGAAAAACCTTTTCTTAATTTTTCAATTTCATTATCACTTACGTTGTCGGGAGAGGTTTCCCCAACCATCTTGCCATCTTCGGGAGTGCTCGATTCTGTAATATCGCCTTTGTAATATGTCTCTATTGCTGAAGCATTCTCATGCTTTTTAGGTTGATCATCACCCTCCTTTTCTTCTGGAGGATGCTCGGAGACATCGCCTCGATAATTTGTTTCAATCGCGGCGTCTTTTGTTTTTTGTTGTCCGATCATTTTTTCATCGGCCGCGGCAACCTGTCCATTGACGGTTTCGTGGGTATTTTCAGGAGCTTTCTCAGGATTTTGCCCATCCTTTTTATTACGGGTGGCCAGATCCTTTTCAGCATTTTTGGCAGTAGAATCATTAGTGGAAATAGTGCGATATTCTAGTTCTTGCTCATTAAGGTTCGGTAGAGATCGAATAAGAAGTTTGATTTTATAAAGAAGACTTTTTGGTGAGATTGGCTCCGTAATACAGTCGGTCAGTCCTAGCTTCATGAATTTGCTGAGTGTTTTGACGGGGATGACTTTGTCGGTAAGCAAAACTGTTTTTGCTTGGACTTTCTTGATTATTTTATTGTGGAGTTGGAGGGCCAGAGCACATTTTTTCGGATGGGAATACAGCATGAGCGTTGATCCATAATTGGCCATGATTTGATGAATCTCCTGATTGTTTTCGATATCAATGACTTCGATGTTTTCGTCTTCGGCAATCTGCTGGCATACCGATCTAAGCTGAGTCATAGACTCAGAACATGGTGCTACAAATATCAATGGTCTTCGCTCTCGTCCCATCGAAAACTATTCGGGATTTTGGATTTGTAAGCTAAATACTTTTCACTAGAAAGATAATCCAAAGTGAAATAGTCATGTTTGGCATTTACCCTAAAGAAAGTGAATTACTCGTACATCATGCCGTTTGGTTTTGATCAGTTTCGGGTAAATTTTGCTTAAGGTATTTTGTGAAATGCCGATGAAGTTTGTGAAAGATGCATATTTTGTATGCATCAAAAATATTTAAATTCCATCGAGCAGTAAGCTCATTGGCCTCAAGGTAATAGAGGTTCGAGTTCCAAGATTGGAGCAGGGATCAAGGAGGAAACAATGGGTTTGCGCATTAACACCAATGTGACGTCGCTCTCAGCACAGAGGACTCTTGGTGTAAGCAATGGCGAGCAGCAGAGAACTCTCGAAAAACTTTCCAGTGGTACAAGGATCGTTCGAGCAGCTGATGACGCCGCGGGGTTGGCCATTAGTGAAAAATTAAAGGCCCAAGTTCGTGGTTTCCAGCAAGCAGAGCGAAACGCTTCAGATGGCGTTTCAATGATTCAAACTGCTGAAGGTGGACTCTCTGAAGTATCGACCATTCTTACACGATTAAGAGAACTCTCCATGCAAGCAGCTTCAGACACCGTCGGAGACACAGAGAGAGGATTTACCAATCTCGAGTATCAGAACTTGAAGCAAGAGATTGAAAGAATTTCTCAAGTGACTGAATTCAACGGCAAGAAGCTTTTGAATGGAACCGGTGAGGAATATGATTTCCAAATCGGTATTAACAACAATGATTTCCAGGATAGGATTAAGTACAATGCCGGAGTAACCAACTCTACGCTAGAAAGTTTAGGCGTTGGCAATATTGATATTTCAAAGAAGGCGGGTGCCCAGGAATCTTTGGCAATTTTAGATGATGCCATTACCCAAATTTCTGGACAACGTGCTGAACTTGGCGCTAAACAAAATCGTTTAGCATCCACGATTCAAAACTTGCAAGTATCATCGGAAAATCTTTCCAGTGCAAACTCTCGTATCCGCGATACAGATTTTGCAGCAGAAACGGCCAAGAATACAAAACTTAATATCTTGACCAATTCTGGTACTTCAGTTTTGGCCCAGGCCAATGCTCAAGGTTCTGCAGCTTTGAAATTGATCGGCTAAATCGAAACGCAGATTTAAACAAAGCGATCCTCCCGAATGGGAGGTCGCCTTGTTATTTTGTGACAATGGTTTACATTCGAGAGGGGGCATCAATCCCAAGGAGTGATAATCCCTGCTTCATCACTGCACCAACGGCGTAAGTTAAGGCCATCCTGGCCTGTTTTAGTTTCAAGTCATCAAGTCTTCCTATCGAGCATTCAGCATAGAAATTGTTGAAGAGCTTACCGAGATCATAGAGGTAACTGCAAAGAACAGGCGTTTTGTGTAAAATTGTTGCATCCACTGCAACGGAATTAAACATAGAAAGATGGACCATGAGGGCGATTTCTTTTGGATGATTTAAAAGATTCCAATCGGATTGGGCAAGATTGTTGGCCGGAAATTTCAAAAATAAAGAATTGATGCGGGCACATACGTATTGCAGATAAGGACCGGTTTCACCATCTAACTTGAGCCATTCACTCATTTCAAAAACGATTTTGCGCGAATTATCCATTCGAATCATACCATACTTAATAGCGCCATTGGCGATAAGTGTGGCCGTTTGGTTGATTTCTTCTTGTGTCCATTCAGCCTGATATTTATTGAGAAAATCTGTTTTGATTTTCTCTTGCATTTGATGGATGAGGGACATGATGGGTACAATATTGCCCTTTCTTGAACTCATCGCACCGCTTGGAAGTTCCACGAAGTCATATTGGAGATGATAACAGTCTTGGGCGTGAGGAAATTGCAGTTTCTCTAACACTTTAAAGACTTGCTTAAAATGATGGGCCTGGCGTTTATCGACGATGTAGATACTTTTTTCGATGGGATAGTTTTTGAATTTTTTTTGGGCCAGTGCGATGTCCTTGGTGGCATAGAGACCTGTACCATCGGATTTTATAATCATACAGAAGCCAAGACCGTCTTGGCTTAAATCCATGCCAATCGCGCCTTCACTCTCAATGTAAAGTCCTTTTTTATAATACTCATGGGCCAACTTGAGTGAGCATGAATCAAACTCTGATTCCCAAAACCAGTGGTCAAATTCAATATTGGACCACTTATAGACCTCATTCATGAGTTGGATAGACCATTCACGAGTCTCTCGCCATAAATCGAAATACTCACCTTGGTGAGATTCAAGTTGTTTTAATATCAAAGTGAGTTCTTGACGGTTTTGAGCTTCAGCAGGGGTCCCCACTTGATCTTCTAAGAGATTGTTTGCCTTGGAGTAAAGTTCACCCAGCCATGCTCCCTTACCATTTGCAGGTATCCCAGGAGGATTAAATTTCTTCATATACCACAGGCATTTTGCCACATGGGTTCCCACGTCTCCTGGATAGGTGACGGCGTAAACCTTATGGCCGGTATAGCGATATAACCGAATCAGAGCATTTCCCAGACATAAATTTCTCATATGCCCAACATGAAGTTCTTTGTGGGTGTTGGGCTGACTATACTCGATCATTGTGGTGGGAGGATCTTTCAAGAGAGTTAGTTTGAAAAAATCCCCACTAATAATAGAGGTAAGGATATGTTCGCCATAGAATTTTTCACTAAAAGTAAAATTGAGATACGGCCCTGCCGCCTTGGCAGAGCTAATGACAGGTGGAAAATGTCCTTCTGTGGCCAGCTTTTGGGCAATGAGGGGAGGTG
>JACPIU010000035.1 GCA_016187935.1 Bdellovibrio sp. | reverse complement strand
AAGTCGCGGTAGAGGTGGTGAGGGTCAACCGGCCTGCCTAACTCATCAACGAACACGTAGTCACTCTTGCGCTTTAAAAAGAGGTCTTTAAGAAGTGATCTAACCTGATCGTTCATGGGAACCACTCTGCGCTTGCCTGATTTTGTCGTGGCCCGATGCCCTCGTTTATCGCGGATGCCGCCAATTTCAATTTGCGAGTGGGGAAAGTTGATCCTATCCCATCTGAGCCCGCAGAGTTCTCCGCGTCTCATTCCAGAATTTAAAGCAACGATGTAAAGAGGGTAGAGCGGGTCTTGTCCGTTCACACGCAGAAAGTCCGCGATCTCAAGCTTCGTCATGAAAATTTCTTCTCGCAAATCTTCCTTGAGATTCTTTACTCGCCTCATGGGATTGGTTGTCAGATATTCTTCGTCCACCGCCGCATTTAAAAGAGTGCGTAGACACCCTAAAATGAGATTGATGCCCTTGGTGTTATGTCCCTTCTCTCTAAGCGAAATGACAAAGCGATCTATGTGCTGACTTTGAATCTTGTTTAAGCTCATACCGCCAAAGTGCGGGAGAAAATGGCGACGAAGATAGGAATCATAGTTTTCGTAGGTACTGGCCGCGCGGTAAGTTAAGACCTTTTCTTTGAGCCATCTTTGCGCAAAAGCGTCAAAGGGTACGTCTTGCAGATGCTTAAGCTTGAGCCCTTCGGCATTTCTAAGCGAGAGCATTTTTGCTTTCCAGGCAATGGCATCACTTTTCCGTTTGAAAATTTTGGCAATCTGTTTACCCTCGACATAAATTTTTTCGCGGTAAACGCTGCCGTTCTTTCTTTTAATCGTTTTCATTCGTTCCTCCTTTCAGGAAAAAGGAACAAAGGTTCGACTGTTTGAAGGTTGCCTTTCTTGAGGTGATCTAATGGGGGGCCCAAGAGTGGGCCCCCGACTTTGTATAAACTGTAAAAGAGCTGGATGAAGATTAGCACTCAAAACCTCCTCTTGGAAGGATTGTTTGACCCTCTAACCATCTTTGAAGCTCAGTTTTATTGAAGCGAATAAGCGCCCCCATTTTTATGTAGGGGATAGCGCGCTTGAAGATGGCCGAACGAATCCAGCTTTCCTTCATCTTTAAAAACTCCGAGGCCTCTTGAATGGTTAATAACTCCACGGCAAAATTTTTATGTGAAGACATCATCGAAAACACCCTGGTCCAAGGTTTGTATTATGCTGAGACCCTGGGCTTTGGCCCAGGCCTCCGTTAATAAAAACACCATTGCTTGCATCCATAAATACCCTCCTGCTTCATAAATTATTCCAAGCTCCCCTCGAAAAAAAATCGTCTGCTCTTTAAAAAAACCAACCCTCCCTTTAATTTTTTGCCTTGCCTATACCCGATTCCGCATCCGATCCCGACCCCGAATTCTATCTCTCTTAATTTTCTTATTCCTAACACCTCCCTTAAAATTCTGCCCGCCTCCCAATCTCCAACACATCTTCCTGCCCTGTGAAAGTGACTCCCTACACACAACATGTTGGGGGTGGGGAGTCACTTTCACAGGGCAAGATTCCCCCATCCTTTCAGTTAATTGGCGGGCAGAAAATTTATCTACTAGTCAGCATTTCACTCTCACTTTAAGAAAAGTTCCCCCATTTTGATCTTTTTACCCTTGAAAACGCCCTCGACCAGTTCAAGTTCGGTGGCCCTTCCCGTCAACGCTTCATCGACGAAGAACATAAAGCGGCCCAGGGCCTCCTTGCCCAATTTCTCCTCAAAAAGTTCAAGGTACTGCTGCATAAAATTTTTCTTGGAGAAAAAATACAGCACATAATGGTAGTAGCTGCTGTACAAATACTGCCGGGCCTTCTCGATAATCCGTTGGTTGTTCTTGCGAGTTAGCTCCACTTCTAGGGCCATGTTGAACTTGCCCCCCTTTCTTTCGCCACGAAGAAGGGCATCGGGAATGATCTTGTAAGTCACCTTGAAGTTACGCTTGTCATGCAACTGGTGCTCAAGCTCAACCTCCGATGCCCAGCCGCGACTTAAAAAGGCCTTGGCGATTTCTGACACCTTGATGTCGTGAATCAGGGTATCCTTCGATACCGCCGTGGGGTTCTCCTTGTTCGATAGCTGGCCCTCACCAAATGAGCTTAAGTAGACGTACTTCTTGCGATCATAGGGGTTCCTATAACCTTCCAAGACCTGCTCGCGCTCCAAGATGCGGATGATCTTGCAAAAATTGTTATACCCTGGCACATAGGGGCACTCCTTTCTTAAACTTTCTAAATCCATCACCCTCCATTTTAAGAGTGGGTTTAAGAGGCGTAGGTGCGCGCTGTTAATGTGAATCACTCTCGTCATGCTGCTGCTCCCGTTTAAAACGACCTTGAAAATGATCTGTTCATCTGGTTGTGTTTCTTAATGGCATCCATTTTTCGATTTCTGATGTTCAAAAGATTAACTCGGCCAGGGCCTTGACGAAGAAGGACACACTGGCCAATTCCAAGGTTCTTGATAATGTCTGGGTGAACGAGAAACTCGCGGACTTCTTGCTCAGTCCCACGATTTTGTTGCCGACCATTTTCTGTTTGATAGGTATGCTTCTTGGTGATGACAGTTCCTATCGCATCAGAAAATAGTGCCGCTCCGTCTTGCAGACGTTGCTTCAAAATAAAGAGATTTCCGGCGTTCTCGATTACCTGGCGGGTAAGCTCCGGGTTAATTCGGTCAATGTCTGCGGCGGTTTGCACGGCAAGCGTGAGTTCCATCCCTGCCCCTCGACACTTATTTTGAAGTTCGATGAACTCAGGCGTGACCAGTGAGCCAAACTCATCAAAGTAGATGCTGACCGGATTTTTTAAACCCTCCGCCTCCGATTTACTCAAGGTCTTGTACGAATTGTACAGAAGCTCACCTAAAAATAGCTTGCCTACTGCCGTCGCTGTTTCACCGTATCCTTGGGTTGAGAGTCCGATGTACAGACAGGCCTTTTCTTCTCTGATCTTGGAAAGTGTTAACCCGTCAGGCCCAGAGTTTAAAATCTTCCCAAAGTCGCAGACTAGGATCGCTTCAATTTTGGCAAGCAGGCCTACGTTGTCTTTGCTCTCCATCTGGCTCAGTTCATCGAAGACGGCCTCCAAAGTAAAAGGCATGTCCTTCTTTTCTAAAATTTGCAAGGCCTTGGTCAAACTTCGGCGTGAGGCATCCCGGTAAAATGGCTCCGTCCACTCGAATGATCGCATGATCCGATCACTGACTTGATTGATGGTCCCCTCCAAAATTGGGTTTAGAGAAATTGAATCTTGATAGTGCTCAGAGAAAATGTAACAAGTCCGCCTATGCTTTTGGCACATCCTCTGAAAAGTGGTGAGCGCCTGCATGTCGCCCTTTGGGTCAAAGAAGATGACGGGACGGCCCTCTTTTAGTGAATGTTCTTGCAGCACGCTGATCAAGTTTGTTTTGCCAAAGCCCGAGGCCCCAACGATAAAGCTGTGTCGGCGAAAATCAATATCCTTAAGCAGAATTGGTTTTCGTGTCTTGGTATCAATACCCAGAGCATCTTCAATTTCCGTGGCCTTCCTGACCATCAATGCTTTTCGGTCAATCTTTACAAGTGGTGGTGCTGTCTTGGTCGCTTTCCGATAACCAAAGATCACAAGCTCTTTGATCAAATCAAAAATGATCACGCATAGCTCGTGGAAAATTTCTGAGATCGGTGTGAACAGATCAAGCTGCTGTTGCTGGTTTTTACTTTTCACAAACGTACTCCCCTGTGTTTCGTGTAGTTGTCATCAAATGTTCCCCTGTTAAAAATGCGATTCTCTAATCCATGGCCGTCCTCCTTTTTTTTAAATTGCATCTCTCACCTATATATAATCAAGAATCGTGCCAACTCATGTTGCGAGCGAGAATTTGAAAAATTACAAACGGTTTGCGTTGCGCCTAGTTTGAAGCACACAAATTTCCGCAAGTTTTTTCTTCGTTTTGAGAAAAATTGTGATGAATTCACGTCACAATTTTGCGTGTTTTTGTCTCGTAAAATGGAAATTCCTCTTTGATTTCATCGTGTTCTAACTTTTTTTTAATTTTGACGAAATTTCGTCGCGAAATTCTCAAAAAGTGGGGATTTCCCTGCGTAATTAAGGGTTTTGAATTCTGGCGAAAGCTCGTCACACGGCCGCGAAAATTTCCTATCGCCGGATTGTTTTCACTAAATGCTCTTGTCATGTCTCTGCCTCCATAATGAAGGAATTTGTTTTGTCCCTTCATAAGACGGCAACTGGCCGGGTATACTGTTGGCCGGTGGACCTGACTGGAAAAAGTCTTATGGGCCATCTGAGACCGACGGTATCGAACTAATGGTGTGGAATTGAGGTGGTTCAAGTGAACACAGCCCGGATGAATTGCATTTGTCATATTTTGACCTCCATAAGGGGAAATTTTTTTTTGTCCCCTCATATAATGTAAAAATGGATACGGGGTGTGGGGTAACTGCCCTTAACATTTAACTTTTTTGAGCTATGGAGAAAAAGACCTCGTGATCGCTCTGAAGCCAACTGTGCTCCCTCGATGCCATGGAACCCTGGCCTATTAAATCCACAATTCGTTCATTTTAAAAGCGGGTTTTGATAGCTCAAATGAATGCTGCTCAGTTGAATCAAACTCGTCATGTCTCGGCTTTCATAATGAAGGAATTTGTTTTGTCCCTTCATTAAGCGGCAATTGGCCGGGTAGAGGGGAAACTGGGTACGGGGGATTACGTGAAACTATTGATTATGGAATTAGTTGCCATCGGGGCATAAAATGGAAGTTAACTCACTTGGGATTCAAGAGCAGAAAAGAAGCACCTTTTGTGTTCTCGATACTTGAGAGCATTGAGAACACCAAACCGATCTTGCCTCATTAAAAGTCGCACTCCACTCATGGCCATGCTTACAGGCCCATGAATATTTTACTTTCGAGCTTTCATACTCAGTAGAAAGACAGGTACCTTCTTTTTCTTTGGCAAAGTTTTTTAGGTCTTGAATTGTAAACCTGATTCTCCAACAAACATGGCACCAAGCTCCCGACTTAATTGCGTATGGTGGTGTCCACCAACGATGCCCCTCCTGACATTGCCACTGAAGTTTCGTTCGTGCATTAACATATTTCTTTGACAGGCATTTTCCATTTCGTTTCGCCGCCAGTTCTTGCATTTGCTCAAGAGTCAACTTTTTGCTACCGCCACACTCGGGGCACCATGCCCCACCAAAGATCGAGACAGGGGGAGCACACCAACGGTGCCCCTTGCCACATTCCCATTCAAGTTTTTTGAAAGAGTGAATATAAGTTTTGGAAAGACATTTTCCACCTCGTTCAGACGCCTTGTCTCGCATATCTTCGATTGTGCGATAACGGCCTAGACATTTAGGACACCAACTTCCTCGAAGGACGCTACCATGGGAGGCCTCAAAATAATGACCTTTGCCACATACCCACGGATATTTTGCCTGAGATTTCGTGTACTTTTTTGCAAGAGATTTGCCACCATTATTACTGGCTAACTCTTTAATCTCTTTTAGGCCATCAATAATGGTTCGTGAACAATATGGACACCAATGACCATATTGTGGCCCAGACACTCTCGTTTTCCAGGTATGTCCTTTATCGCATTGCCAAGTATATTTAAAATTTGCGCTATGGTATCTGTCATTAAGGCATTTTCCGCCATGCCTTTTTGCCAGTAGCTGAAGATCAGAAATGTCCTTTTGCCTTCCTGAGCAGATCGCACATCCAGAACCTCTTGGATGTGCTTTTGCATCCCTTTTATGCTTTGCCCTATTAAAAAAATGGGTGGGTGTCAATGCAACCTTATGACCATTAGGGCAAATGACCATAACCTTGCGATGGTGATTGACGAACTCATGGCTGGTGGAAAGTAATATCCACCCCCTCTTTTTGACCTCGCTTTTAAATTTCCTATAACTTTCCAAGCGCAAATTTTCTTTGATCTTGCTGGTCTTCTTTTTGTCCTTGGCAATGCTGGTTTTTCTCGAACGTTTCATACTACACACAAAGCTGGCAAATTCGAATTATTTCATATCTACATTCGTCAATTTTGCAAGCCCGACATCAATGGTAATCGCTATCAAGGCCAATGTTGTTATTCTTGGCTCCACTTTTCCACTTTCGATCTTGCTTAAGGCCCCGCGTGAGAGCCCTGCTTCCAAGCAGACACGGTCCTGACTATACCCCTTGGATTTTCTGACCTTGGCAATGTGTGCCCCCAGCTCCGCCAAAAATTTCTTTTTATTAAAATCCTCTATTTCCATGAGGAAATTCTAATGGTTGAGCATCACTTGAATGATGCCTACCAGGCAGGTATAGTATTGGGCAGGTCATATAAAAGCAGGATATATGCACGGATGCCAAATTTGACGTTATAGCAGAAAAACTGAGCGCTTATGCTGATTAAAGATATGATTTTTATAGGGGAGCATCAATACCGATCTGAAATGATTATTCGGGGCGCAGTCGCTACGATCGGTGAGGACCTGAGCTTCGTCTTATGGCGTCTTAGAAAAGCTATGGGGACGGGCATAAATCTTGTGCGTCCGAGCTTAAATGAATGGTACTCACTGTGTCAGCTTCTCTATCTTGACCTTAATAGCATCACGAATGGTTATGTCAAGCGAACTCATCTCGTGTGGGTTTGGCGTGCTCTCATGGCCGGAACGTACCGTTGGCGGGAGACCAATGAGATTCAAAGGGCCATCATGGACTTAGCTGAATTTGAAAACAGCAATTGGGAATTTCAATTGGCCAGCACAGGCGGCATTTTGCTTAACCGAATTCAAAGACAATGGGAAGAACGGATGGAGTCTGGCCATCTTGGTGAGGCGCAAAGTAGACATTTCACAGAGGCAGACAAGCTTTATACAGAATATAGAGTATCTGCCGAGGTCTATAAAGGCCGTGACAAATTCACATCATCACAGAAACAACCATCGAGTTCGCGTTTTGACTCGTCTCTCTCCACAGGGCGATGAGGAAATTTGGGGAATTTAGAAATTTTTGGATGCAAACTGCTGACTTGAATTTTCAAAGCATGGGATGGTTTAAACCGCGTTCAATTATTGCACAATTTTAATCTAACGTATTGAATATATTTAAAGATGAATTTATTTTTATTTTCCACTTGACGCATAAATCTTTAGATTGAAATAATTCCGCAAAAATAATCTTAAAAAATTAGGTTTGTAAAAAATGAATGGATTCATTTTTCTACGGTTTCTAGTCTTTGCAGCAAGCACTACCGCGCTCTTATGCCTACTAGATAATCAAGCTTCTGCTTTTGAGTGCACTAACAAAACCGACTACAATCCCCAAATTACCTGCCAGACCTTAAGCAATCGAGTCATTGTTAATAATCAAGAAGAATTGGATGCCTATGCGGTCGATTTCGGACTTGAAAACGGCCAATACCGAGGCCTTAAAATTAATTTTCATCTCTCGGGTGCTGATGTTGAAATTCATTCACCCTGTTCGATCATTGTTGATTCTAATAAAAGCATCACCGCCAATAATTTATGCTTGGATGGGAAGAAAGGTGTCAATTCAAATTCGGCACCTCACACGGCAAACATCGCTGGTAAGTATTTTATTCTTTCAGAAGATGAGGAAGTCATCATCGGCGGTGGGTCCTCTGTAACTGCCAGCGACCTGATCATGATTGGAAAAAAGCTGGTGAAGATTGGAACTGGCGTGACTGCGGTGATTGTCAACGACATCAGTATGTCAAGTCTAGGAGGCTTCTCTTCCTCTGATACCCAAATCCTATCTGGTGCCAACATCTCTGCTCGAAATTTGAGCATGATAGGCGAGCGAAATGTAAAAATCGGGGATGGCACGGTCACTCTTTCGGGCGATCTCTCTATGAATTCGTATGGAGGATATTCAGGAAGCTCCACCGAAGTTTTGCAAGGCCTCACAGTCTCTGCAAGAAATATTTCAATGACCGGCCAGAAAACAATTTATCTTGGCACGGGAGTTCATCTCAACGCCACTAACGACATTACGTTGTCAAATACTGGTAGCTTTGGAAGCAGCGACGTTCTTATCCTTAGCAGTGCCATTATCAATGCCAAAAATATTTTAATGTCCGGTGAAAGGACGGTAAGGATTGCCTCCGACGTCGACATGAACGTCACAAATAATTTCGTGATGCGCTCGTATGGTAATTTTCCAGGTTCAGAAACTCGAATTGAGAACGCCGCAAATATCGAGGCCGCCAATTTTGATCTTCAATCGGGAAATTGGGGAACGATTACAAGTGGCGCGGTGATTTCGATTGCTAACCACTTCCATATGCAGGCCGTGCAATGCAACGTCAACGCCGCGGCGGTCATTCAAGCGAATTCTAAAACAGGGAATTGCTTCAATAATGTAAACGACCTTCCCGCACCGGGTTCAGATCAAATTGATTTAAGGGCGGGGGCATCAGTTCCCATGTCTTTTATCTTAAACGCCGGAACAGATGCCGATGGCGACTTGCTCTATTACAAAATAGTAGGAGGCCCGGCCCACGGAGTGATCACCGGATGCGGGGACGGAACATCTTCACGAAACTGCACCTATATCGCCGACAATAGCTTTTCAGGACTGGAAACGATCACCTATAAGGTAAATGATGGTATCGCTGATAGTGCAACCTATGGGACGATCACTATTTTCGTAAATTTTCCGCCTGAGATGATTGGCGACCAAGCGTTTTCTGGTGCAGAAGACACCCTTATTTCGTTCACCTTAAATGGTGCTATAGATTACGAAGGCGACCCGCTCACCTACCACATAGACACACTCCCAACTGTTGGTACACTGAGCAACTGTCTTCAGTACGAAAATGATCTGACTTGTGATTATTTACCACCGCCAAACTTTAATGGTGATGTGCAATTTACTTATCGTGCAAATGACGGCTTTTCTAATTCGGATACGGTCTCGACTGTCACAATAACGATTACTCCCGTCAATGATGCGCCAACCATGCTGGGCGACCAAGAGGAACAAGTTAATGAGGACCAAAACTTAAATTTTAGCGCGCGTGGTGGTGCGGACATTGAAGGCGATGCCTTAACTTACGAAGTCGTGACTTACCCACAGCATGGAAGCATAAGCGGGTGTTTGAACGGAAGTGCGATCTTGAATTGTCATTATGTTCCATCGCCCAATTATTTTGGTGAAGATACTTTTACTTATCGATCCTTTGATGGGGAACTATATTCTGCGGCGGCATCCGTAAAAATTATTATTAATCCGGTCAATGATGCGCCAGAAACTGCGGGCGAGCAGATTTTTGAGGCCATCAGCGGGTCAGTGCTCAACTTCAGCGTTGCTGCTGGCAGTGATATAGACAGCTTGAATTTAAGCTATGAAATAGTCACAGAACCCTCTCATGGCTCCTTACAAAACTGCTTTCCGGGATATTCTCGTGCTTGCGAGTATGTCCCCGACAGCGGGTACGTTGGCGGCGATTCCTTTACTTATAGAGTAAGTGACGGAGAACTATACTCCGCCCCGGCCAGAATTATTTTAACCATTGACCCCTTAGTGCAATCTTCTTTTGTCACCCAGGTCGTAAGCGGGGATTTTCACTCTTGCGCTCTTTTAAATACAGGAACAGTCCGCTGCTGGGGAGCAAACCAGTTTGGTGAATTGGGGCACGGAAACACGATCACAATTGGAAATGAAAGGGGCCCGTACCGACATCTTTATGACGCCGGAAGTATCGAACTTGGTGCCAAGGCCCTAGAACTGTCCGCCGGAAAAAATCATACCTGTGCGCTGATTGAAGGCGGCAAAGTTCGTTGTTGGGGCGCGAATCATCGCGGCCAAGCGGGGTTTGATGGCCTCTTTACCGCTCTTGGCGATGAACCATCTGAACTGCCCTCACTCTTGGGCGATATTCCTCTAAATGGGCACGTCATTCACATTAGCTCTGGAAGCTATCACACCTGTGCGCTCTTACTAAATGGTGAAGTTCGCTGCTTTGGAACCTTTGGAAATGGTAAAAATAATTATGTGGCCCCCTCTTACAGCGTCGATCTGGAAATTGAGGGAACGGTTATTCAGTTGGCCTCTGGTTTTAAGCATACCTGTGCGCTTCTTAACAATGGTAAAGTAAAATGCTGGTCGGGTGCTGGCTCAGGTCCTGGTTTGGATTTAGGTGAGCTTGGTTACAATCATCAAAATGATGTCGGGCCGAATACCGCCTTTGATGTCCCGATTGGCGGAAATGTTGTTCAGATTTCAAGCAAACAATCCCACACCTGTGCCCTTCTTGATACTGGCAAAGTTCGCTGCTGGGGTGCTAATTTTTCCGGGCAGCTTGGTTATGGCATTACGTCTAATGTGGGTGATGGAAAAGGCCCGACAATAATCAATGTAGGCGATATTTCGGCCGGCGGTGACGTTAAATCAATTGCCGCGGGCATAGATCATACCTGTGCAGTCCTCATGAATGGCGATGTTCGCTGCTGGGGCAGAGGCGCCGAAGGGCAGCTCGGCTATGGCGGTCGCGCGGCAAAAATTGGCGACGATGAACTTCCCTCGACAATTTCGACAGTCAACTTAGGAGGGCCGGCCAAGAGCTTAGCGCTCGGACGCTTTCACACCTGCGCCCTTCTTATGAACGGACAGGTTCGCTGCTGGGGCAAAGGAGACGATGGACTGGGGACCTTAGGTTATTGCAATGACCTAAATGTCGGGGTTGAACTCCCTCCTTCGCAGGCAGGCGATCTTTCTATTATTGACCCAACCGAAAATGAAGTCCAAGTTGGGCCGGATCGTACCGTTGAAACTAATCAACTCTTGGAACTCTCGGCATCAGTGACTATTCCTGTGGGTGATAAGGCGATTCTTACCTGGTCTAAGATTTTTGGGCCGGAAGGTGTTTCCTTTGAACATAGTGATAGAGAAAAAACCAATGTACGTTTTCAACTTCCTGGGGAATATTTTTTACGTTTGACCGCCAATATTGATGGAAGGGTGATGAACGATAAATTAAAAGTGACGGTAACTGAAGGCAAATTGAATCCCATTTTTGCCGGAGGAAAAAACACCTGCCGTATCAGTTTATCCGGCCAGCTTGAGTGTCTTGGTGGAGGTGTTGCTCCATCAACAATTAGCGGAACCGCCCAGGCTATTTCTGGATTAGAGAATCTTTTGGATTTTGATAGTGATGAGGAAATTCATTGTGCCAGTCTGCAAGACGGACACGCCAAATGTTGGGGGAAAATATTTGGGACAGGTTTTGGCATAGATAGTGATGAAAATACATTTGAGAAATTAGCAGTTCCAGGGATTCAAAACGTCAAAAAAATCGCCACATCAAGGAACACAGTGTGTGTACTTCTGTCGAACGGAAAAATTAATTGCTGGGGGAAGCGCGAGGCGAGTCGATACGGGATGTTGGGCAATGGTTTAAGAACGAATTCCTTGGTTCCTGTAGAAGTTAATAATATCAATTCTGCTATTGATCTTAGGTTAGGAAAAAGTCATGCCTGTGCGCTCACAGAGGCAAAAACACTTTTCTGCTGGGGAAAGGCCACTATTCCGAACACCTTAATTCGTACTTCTCCAGAAATTGTTGAAGGGTTAGCCGCTATTAAAGACTTTTCACTTGGTGGAAATCATTCTTGTGTGATCACAGAAGGAGGAGGTATTACTTGCTGGGGCGCTGATAATCGCTATGGTCAACAAGGTCGTGGTGATAACAATCCAACAAATCCTCAGTATCAGCTTGCCGTCGTGCCTAATGTGAACAACGCAGCTCAACTTGCCTTGGGCCTGTTTCACACCTGTTTTATTACTCAAGATGGGAAGGCCAAGTGTTTTGGAAATAATTATTTTGGCCAACTAGGTAATGGCACACGTACTGATAGCTTTATTCCTGTGGAAGTTATTGGGGTGGAAAATGCTACCAAAATTTCATCAGGCGATAATCACACCTGTGCCCTTCAGCTTGATAATAAAATTAAATGTTGGGGAAGCAATATAGATAAGCAGATAAAAAATACGGATGCATCAATTATAACATTACCATTAACTGTATTTGAATAGTTTCTAGGAGGAAACCATGAAGAAGATTTTTTGGATTTTTGTGTTACTGTTTTCAAAGCTGGCATTTTCGGCCGGAGAGCCTGTTGTCAATGAAGTGAGAGTTTTTTTTGATGGGCAATTAACCACGGAAAGATCATTTCATGTGGGTGAGAGTGTTTCTTTTGAAGTCGATGCGACTGATCCGACTTCGCTTCCGCTTGAATATGTTTTTAGACTTTACAGACATTGCATCTACGTTCAGGACATTCAAAGTTGGGCCAGCAATAATCAAGCCAACTACACCTTCTCTAGTGAAGATGTGGGAGCATGTTTTGGCGTAATTGTCGGAGTCAAAAATAATGATGGGTTTGACGCCGATGGTTTTTTTGGAGACGTGCAGTCAGGAATCAGATTTAGTGTTACCCCGGCAAACTAAAAAAAATAATTTCAATTTTTGAATCATACAGGAGACGATCATGAAGAAAATATTTTATTCAATTACATTTGTGGCATTGTTTGCTGCTGGAACAGTAGCAACTAATGCCAAGCTAAATATAAAAGGAATGTCCGGGGCCAAGAAAGGCAAGACCACACAAACTGGGTGTACCCTTGAAGCTTTAGCGACAAGCGGACTCGGCGACGTGAAATATTCCGTTTTAAGCCTGGCAAAATTTCAAGCAGTGAACGGGCCTGAGTGGGTGCTGCTCGATGGACAAAGCAAAACAACGATTGAAAGCAGTATTGAACCTGGAAATAATTCAGTATTCAGTTATTTTGATGTTAACAACTATGATCTAAATAGTCTGCCTAGCGCCGGTGGTACTTTTTTGCGCGCGAGAAATATGGCAAGAACTTCCAACCCAGCAGGTGTCCTCAGATTAGGAGAATTTCAAACCGATACATTCAAAACACATTATCATTCGATGGGCACGAAGGCCCTCGCTCTTACGGGTGGGAATATTGTTGTCGGCGATCCAAACCAACAGGCCATGACTGGGACTACTTACACAAATGCAGCGGGTGATGATGAAACCAGGCCTCGCAACCTGACTGTCAATGTTTTTGTAAAGGTGAAACGCAAATGCATTGATGATGTCATTAAGACCCAACTCGACCAGCACAATACTGACATTCAGGCCTTGCAAACATTTAATAGTCAAAATCAGTGCGATGCTTGCCTTACCATGCCAGAAGGGGACTTGACTCAGTTTCGCGCCAAAAACGTATGCTTTAAGGCCGAAGTCGATGCTTTTGAAAATGATCAGCGAGCTTGGTCTGTGACATGTATTGCAAGAACGGTCGGATACTCAAAAAAAGTTCTGATGTTGATCGGCGCGCCTAACAGAACTCAAGATGAAATTGATTATCTAACTCACCTGGATAACCAATACCCCTACTATAACGTGATTAGCACCAATTAAGCATAAATCGGAGCCGCAATATGAAAATATTATTATGGCCTCTGATAGGCCTGCTCTTTTTGGGTGGGTGTCTGGGGCAAAACAAGAAACAGATAAGGCCTAAAATTACCCCCTTTAACTTATTTGACCGAAATAGGGAAATCCCCGAGATTTGCAAACCCCCATATGCCACGGAAGAAAATAAAATATCTTTCGTTCATTTTAGAGGTCGGGTCAATCGTTGTGTGGATATCGTCAATTCCACGCCGGATTTAAATCGTTTTCCCGAGGTAAAAGATTGTTTAGCAGAAATCGGCGAGGAGTTTCGCGCCGTACCCGATCAGGATTGTAAGGCGACCGTTTTGTTTCATGATGTGGAAGGTAGTGCGCCTGATATCATGAATTTCATTATAAACCGCTACTATTTGGCCCACGTTGTTGTTACAAGCGGTAATCAAACCAACTTTGTATGGGAAGAACTAACGGCCTATTTTTCTTTGGTGAGTAACTGGTTTCATCAAACCAGGGACTCCATGTATCCGACGAGTGGCACCCAAATTTTTAGTAATCTTCAGGCCAAAGATTTTGAGGAAAATATCTTAAAACGCTTGTGGGATGACATTCAGGCCTATTCTCCCGAGTGGAAAGAAACTTTTGGCGAGATCGTTCAACCGATTTCGCCCACCAATCCTGATGGAACGCCCCGAACGCCTGCGGAAATTCAGGCCTTGCGAGTTGCTAAAAATCAGCAATTTGAAATTTTTAAAGCGCATCTTGCGGTTAACCAGAAAGTGATTGATGCCGCTGTTGCCTCTGAACTATCACTTGATACGACAGTCTGGAGCGCAAACGTAGGAACGCCCGCACCTTCACCCATATTGGCCAACATCATGGGCGATGCGCTGGCACCTTTCATGCAACGGGCACGGGTAGTTGCCAAAATTTATGATATTGCTTGCAAGCTTAAGACCTGCCCTGAAGATTTTTACACCAGCAATAAGGTTTTTTGGCTTCTCAAATATTTTGATGCGATTGTAAGGGATACTGCACAGACACCGATTGATTTTGGCGATGATGAGGACAATCTGCCTTTTCCTGTTTTCTTAACCTTGCTGCATAATCACCGAGAAGTGATAAAGAAGTTGGCCAGAACTACGGCCTTAGTCTTTCAAGTAAACGATATCGCAACATCGGTTGCAGGAGATGATTTCCCAAGCTACTTGCGTTCGTTTAAAAAAGTCTTTGAAGAAAGTCATGACATGATCAATAATTATGACAAAACCAAGCAAGACTTGATCACAGGAGAGGTGCGAGCAGGCCTTCTTACCAGCAATCGTGTTTCTGAAGTGAACGTTGGCTTTTCTAAAACCAATATGGACAGGCATATCATCAGCGTAAAAAATGCTAATGATAAATTAAAAGAGCTGCGTGATCGCTTTACCAATGACAAGCACACTTTGATTCAAGACGTATTAAATATCAATGCATCACTTATTCGCCTTAGAGATTTGGAAACAGAAATCAATCTCGACGTGACTGAAATGGCCCAAAGGAAAAATGAGATTGATGCCATTCGTTCTTATTTGTCTGAAGAACGAAAGACTTTCGCTGAAAAAGTTCTTTCCATCATTAACGATCCGAGTATTCAAAGTAGTGATCGTCAATTTTTTGCTCATCCACCCGTCTATACTCCTGCTCCAGCAAACGCGACGGCGGTCGGGGACGGACAAACCTTAGAGGGTATTGTGCTTGCCAATTTAGACCCCGGTCATCAGTTTAAGAAAGGTGACATGTTGCAGGTCAGTGTTTCTGGTGAATGGTCACCGACCTGTGCTATTGCCAGTAAGTATGGTTCACGTGTCATCAATTCTCGCACCGGCCCTCGTGGCTATACGTTAATTACCAGCAATGGGGTTTCATCCGTTCAAAGCACTACCAATTATAAAACTGAGGAAAGTTTTTCTTCTACTAGTGTTTCGACGACAGCATGTGCAGGTGTTAGTACCTACAATACGTTTGTGATTGCCAATGTCCAAACCTGTGTCAACGCTACTTTTGGTAATCGCACGGCCAAAGGCACAACTGACAGCACGACAGAATCATCGGATTCAAGGACCGAAGCTTCTTTTGATTTAGGTGTGACCCTTCCCAATACTCCCTACCCAAGTCTTCCGGCAGGGAGTTTGCTCTTAATTGAAGTTCCACGTGACACCAACCAACGCTATCTTTTACGGCGCGCAGTGGTTTTGCGAGAGCAAAATTCCCTAATTTTAGGCCGAGATGATTCTGATTATTATTTAGTGGGTAACGATTGCAGTAGTGTCGCAAATACTGGCGAACTCACCGTGGCACTCACGCATCTGGAACCTCAAGGTCTTCAGGCGCAGAATTTTGTCAATAAAGTACAAGCTCTTATCTTAGAGATGGAAAATCAGGTGGCGGGACTCATTCGAGAGGGCCAGCTCAACTTTCAAGTGATTGAAGGATTAAAATTGCAACTTCGTGCCCTGGCAGGAGATATCAACCAGTTTTCCGGCCAAATGCGAAACCTGCTTGAGTCTTTTAT
Organism: Bdellovibrio sp.; assembly: GCA_016187935.1. Taxonomy (GTDB): domain Bacteria; phylum Bdellovibrionota; class Bacteriovoracia; order Bacteriovoracales; family Bacteriovoracaceae; genus GWA2-49-15. The sequence continues at coordinate 76,454 of JACPIU010000035.1, read as the reverse complement.
AACCAGCGAGACCAATGCGCTTTGGTTTAAGAGTCAAATTGCGGTGATGGAGCGCGATTTGGAAATCAAAAAAATCAAACTGCTTGGACTTTTAGAACAGTTTGGCGGTGAAGAAGATCAACATTTTTTGCGCGTCAATCTTCGAAATTGGCTCTTGTCCAATATGGATTTGGATTTTGTAAACAAACCGGATGTAAACAAGAATCTCTACACCCTAAACCGCATTTTAAACATTCTTGAGAGCAACCTGGTTTCTTACATTGACTTCAAATACAGAAATGAAGACAAGCAATTTATTTTGGGAGATTTGAGTCTGCTGCAAAATCTGGATTTGGCGGATTCCTTTGACCAAATTTCCAGCAATATCGCCACCTATGTCACGACTCTTTTGGATAATCTGCAAGCAGATTTGGATAACCGTCCGGTAGTGCCGAAAACGACGATTGGAATTAAAATTCCCAATCCCTACTATGAACCTGTTCTCCCTATCCCATTTCCACTTCCCGGGCTCCACCCCGTGATGGAAAGTGCTCGTGCGCGGGATTTTTGGGATAACTTAATTCATTGGAAAGATGCAACTGATCCACGGGAAGTCAGAATTGAACTCTTTGTCGATGACCTCTACACCTCCTATGGGCTTGAGTGTTTTACCGAGGCACCCATTATTGAAAGCATGGGCGTTTTCTTCATCCCAGAAAGTGAGGGATTTATTGCCGATTTCAACAATGCCTATCGGCACCAGAACATGAAGCTCTTCTTGGAAGGAACCAGCACAATTCCCTTTGAGCAACAGCCACGCGTTTATAATTTTGTGAACGATAGCTGGCGCTATTTAGATAGCGCCGTTAGAATGGCCAAAAGTGACAATGACGCTCTACGGATGCTGACCGAAGAATTTCCGCCCGAGCGCGAGGTGGAAACAGGACTTGGTACAGGCAGACCTTTGTTTGGACGTTTCAAAGTGGGAAGCCTTAAACCGTATCGAGTCCTTAACGGAGAGGTTTACATCGGAGAGACGCCGCTTAAGCTGATTAAGGAACTCTATATTGGCTATGTGATTTCGGCCTCAAATGCCAACTTTAATGTGAACCTTAATTGGATTCAGCATTGTGCGGCCAATTTGTTGTACTAGAGGAATGTGATGAAGTCTTTGCTTTTTTATGCATTGATAATTTTGGGGGCCAGTACCCTTAGGGCACAAGATAATTTTAAAGATTATCTCATCCAGTCCCCAAAATTGGAGGCACCCAAGCGCGGGTCACTCAAAGGCGATTTCGCGAGTCTTGGCATCAATGCCCTTTCGCAAAAATCAGGAAGCTTCACCATTGACCTGCCTATTGCATTTCCCACCGAGCGAGGGGCTATGCCTTATCCCTTTAAGGCCAGCTACTCGCCCTCCTATGGGATTTCTGAGCTTGGAATTGGCTGGAGCTTGCAGCTTAAAGTCTACCGCCATCGGGAGTTAGGTAAGATTAACTATCAAGATGACGACCTTATCGCTCCCTGGGGGCGAATGGTAAAAGGCAATGATGGATTTTATTACACAAAAGATTTGCGCAGTAAAATTCGCGCAAAGATCGATGGGGCAACATTTACCGCCTTTATGCCAGATGGCAGCGTTCTTATTTTTGGTGATGAGGGTGATTCACTTGTCACTGAAAAAAATGCTGAAGGTGAGGTCTTTGCCTGGTACTTAAAATCCACCCGTGATCAGGTGGGGCACGAGTGCGAATATCACTGGCAGAAGTTTTCCGAAAACGGCAAATCCTATCTTCAGGAAATTGAATATGGTGGGATTCAAAACGATTTTCAGTATAAGATCGCCTTTACCTATGCCCAAACCGGGCGCTTCTTTGTGGATTTTTCTGCCTCTAAAAAAATTGCCAATCAAAAACTCACCCGTCTGACTGTCCTGGCAAAAGACGGTGCAAATTTTTCAGAGCGCTATCGCTATAATTTTCTTTACGCTGAACAGCTTGAAAATCCCGGATTTTATCTCACACAAATGCAAAAGGTCTTTATAAGTGGAGTGGCCGAACCTGCCGCCACGTTTACCTACGACATGCCACGAGAATTTTTGATGACGGCCCAGTGGCTTCGAGATGAACAAGGAAGCTATCTCGCTAACCGCTTTCGCGGGCTCGTCACCACGTATGAGCACACGGCTTTTAACGATTTCAACAATGATGGCAGACTTGATTTAGAAATCGGATACACTTACGAGAACTATTACAAAACCGACACTGGATTTGAAAAAGTCGAGCTTCCCGCACCCCAAGGGCCGGTGAGTAACTGGTGCCTTTTTCCTGTGATTTATAGCAGAAAACCCCGGCAATACCTGCAACTTAAAGGGCCGGGGAGCGAACATTTCGTCTATGATGTCTTTTCCGTGAATGACAGCACGGTGATGGATGTGTGCCATCAAAACGGTGAGCGGGTCAAAACTGTTTTATTTCCAAAATTCTGGGATAACCCAGTTAAGGGAGTCTTTGCCGACCTTAACGGTGACAATCTTCCCGATAGATTGCATCTTAAAGGGGATTCTTACGAAGTTTCTTATAACGAATCCACAGAGAGCGAAATTAGATTCAGTGCCCCCACACCTCCCATTCAAATGTTTTTTCCCTCCGAAGTTAATGCCACCTGGTTTAAGGATATAAATGCCGACGGGTATGGTGATCTGGTTTTAAAGGGCGACTCGACCATTTATGTGCACTATGGTCTCGCCGACGGGAGCTTTGAAAAACATTATGTGACTTATGATTTTTACCTGCCTGATGGGTCCATTCGCTCAAAAGATTTAAAAGATTCCAATGTGCTTTTTATTGATGTGAATAAAGATTCTCTCCCTGACATTCTTCTTCAAGGCCAAGGATTTATCACGCTGCATATTAATAGCGGCTCTGGCTTTATTCAACTCTATATCCCAGGACTTTTCCAAGGGCCGCACTTATACAACAACGTGGTGGTGGCCAACATAACAGGTTTGGGTGAATCGCAAATCATTAACAGCATTTATTATAATCATGAACATTTTATGCTGTCACTTAACCTAGACCGCCCAGGGCTTGGAATGCTAAAAATGGTGGACGACGGGAAAGGGAATCAGACCACCTTTGAATATCAAAAAGCAGCTCCCCAGGTCGGAGTTGAAAATAGAAAGACGGTGGTTTCAAAAATAAAAAGTAAGACGGTGGGCGATAAAGAAATTGAAACTCTCGTCACTTATCAAAACATTCACCTGCATAATCAGACAAAAAGTTTTCTGGGATTTGAAGCGATAGAATCAACCCAAACACCACTTGGGAAAACTCTATCTTCATACCAGTATGATGAACACAATTTGGACCGCCAAATTGCAACAGGCCGCTTTGATGTAAACTTTCCCGACTTTGTTGAGTTTGAAGCAAATGAATATGAAGAAAAAACCTTTGAAGGCATTACCTCGCCCTTTTTAGTGAGCAAGACAGTGGGCAAGAAAAATCAAGCTGGGACAGAAAGCGTGGCAATCACCACGTCCCATACTTACAGCGACGATACCCTCTGCACCATTGAAAGTGTGCAAAGTACTGATAGCAAGGCACTCACCACCACCACAAGCTATGCCCAACTTCCAAATTTTCAAAATCACCTGGCGTGCCTTGCAAGTGAAGTTCTCCTCACAGGAAGTGGCATAAATCCTTGGGAGAATTTTAGTCATAAGCTGAACATTGAACGAGATAGCGCCGGACGCCCAACCGTGATCAAAAGAGGATTAAACCCTGTCACTACACTCCAAACCATTGCCTACGGAAATAACGGCCTTGTTTCTTCCGTGGAGGAAGCAGGCAAAGGATTAACGTCACTTAATTATGATGAAAGCTACAGATTGGACGAGATTATAAATCCTGACCAGACTAAAGTAGAAATTGCCTCTTTTGAATCTTTAAACGATGCACCTCTTTATCTTCAAACGGTGCGAGATAATACCAATTTTGTGCAGGAGTTCCGTTATGACCAAATGGCACGACTTGAGCGCACCTGGGACAATTTAGGGCGCTTTAGTTTTGATAGGCCTAACGTCCAATACAAATATGCTTTCGCCGACAATTTATCTCCTTCAAAAATTTTAGAAAGGAGGACTCTTGAACCTGATTCCTCCTCGTATTCAAGCGTTGCGTCGGTGTTTTTTCAAACGGGGCGAGGCGATGATCTTGGTAGCACTACGCAAGTATACGGCGGGCAAAAGCTTATAAACTTAAAGGAAATTGATTCAACCATTAACCAGACTAGGATATTTCAAAACAATTTCTTTTCCGATTCCTTTGATCTTTTAAACCTTAAAATGCAGGATTTTAATTATAGTGAAAACCACGTGGTCATAGGTTTTGAAAAGAAAGATTTTTTAGGGCAAACTTTGCGATCTGAAAATCTCATTCAAGAGGGCACCAGCAAAGTCACGGAAGAGACGCGACAAATTTTAAATAATCTTTTTTCCGTTGCCGAAATTACTAACCAGGATGCCAATTTAACCCAAACCAAAAAATATGACGGATGGGGGGATCAGGTTGCTTATCTTGATGAGGAAAATAATCAGTACGGATACAGCTTCGACTCAATGAAGAGAATTCGTAAAATTACTTTCCCTGATAATACAAACCAGCTTGTGACCTATGATGATAACTTGGGCAAGGTGAGCAGAATCGAGCGCGGTAAATTCGGCGCGATAGAATACACATACAGTCCAACCACCACGCTACTCGAAGAAAAGCGCATCTTTGACAAGGATGGAATCTTAGATCGAAAAGAAAATTATGAATATGATTCTATCGGTAGAATGCTCTTAAAGCTCCTGACAAAAGGCACTGATGTAACAGAATACCAGTTCTTGTACGATGGGACCAATCTCCCTGTTGACCAAAGAGAAGGGCAAAGAGGATTTTTAACCGGTGTGCAGTCCGCTCAATTTTCCAAGACATTTAAGTATCGCGTGGACGGCAAAAAGACACTGGAGATGGTCACAATTCCCGGATATAAGGAACTTAAACTGGAATACAGCTATTACTCGCATGGTGCCATCAAGGAAGAAATTAAAACCGTCACCGACTTATCATTTAAAAGAAAAAACATCCAAACAACTTCTAGAATGTTCTACGTATACACGGGTTACGGCGACCCTGAAATAATTTCGCGAAACGGAGTCGAATTTGCTTATCTTGATTACACAAGCTTTGGAGAACTTGACACGGCGTACATTGCGAACATCAAGAGCATGACCCTTGCTTATGACCCCACCACGAGAATTGTAAAAAACTACCGTGAAGAATTAGGCCCACTAACTTTTGTAAAGCAAGATTTTAACTATTCAAATCGTGGACTGATCAGCGAGAGCAATTTCAAATTTGAACAGCGCACGGTTGAAAACGCCTATTCTTATTCTCCACGAGGATTTTTGCAAACCGCTTCGACACAAGATTCCGAAAACAGTTCTTTTAATCTTAATTACAGCTTTGATTCAATCGGGCTCATGAACTCTGAAATCCGAAACGGCACGCAGACCAATCATGCCATCACTGAAACCTCCTGGCAGATTGGAAACAATAACTATCAACTGGACACCTTAGGCAGAGTTATTCAGAAAAATAGCAAATTTTTTATTTACGGAGAAAATGGCAGAATAAAAAGCGTTGCTGAGAATGCCACAAATCTCGCTAACTATTTTTACGACGAGGAAAATAACCCTCTTCTCAAAGTCTACCCAAGCGGCGATAAGGAGCTTTATTTTAACGACCTCACTATTATAAAAAATGATTTTTATGAACCCCTAAAAATCGGCAGCCGACTGGTTGGACACTTTAAGAATAATAATTTTATTAACAACAGCTTTGACCATTTAAGCACCACGCTGGTTGATGAAGAGGGGCAAGTGAATCTGCCAACTCCTTTTGGGGAACGTGATTCACGCACGGAGCTTTTTAAATCGCTGGATTTCACTTCTAAGGGATACGACAACGAGACCGGAGCGGTCAGAATGGGGCAACGCTACTATGACCCAATAGCTAAGAGATTTTTGACGCCGGATTCCTTATTTGTAGAAAATTCAGAGGAATGCTCACAAAGTCCGATTGAGTGTAATTTGTATTCTTATGCAGGTAACAGCCCCGTTGCAAATATTGATCCGAGTGGTGAATTTCTTATAGATGTGCCATTTACAGCATACACAGTTTATTTACAACAGAACCCAAGCGGCGGCTATCGGGCTGGAGTCACAACTGAAAAAGAAGGTAGATATATAGACCCAGCACCCCGGGGACTATTTTCTAGTCAGCAAATTACTTTCAAGAATGACAACCCTCATAATCCATCGAGCGATCAGAAGGTATCCTTTAGTAATGCGCGAGCAGTTGAGAGCGCAGCACGATTGACTGGTCAGTCTTTTAATATCAATTCTACGACTGGAGGACATACAAGCGGTGCTCATCCAGCAAAAAATGCTGTTGATATAAACATGATAGATGGTAAACGAGTTGGTAACCCAGGTAATCTAAGCGCAGTAAAATTGCTTCAAGGTGCGCTTGCTGTTCAACCAGAAACAAATAAGCAGTTTGGGCCAGCAGGAAAATTTTCATCATCAAATAGTACAGATACCGGCAGATACGCCACCCCACAGGTCCCGGGACATGATGACCATATACATAACTCTGTCCGCCAGGAAAAATAATCTGCAACTTTGAAGGAGAATGGATGATTTTTAAAATATTTTTTTTCTTAATCATAACTCAGCTCAGTGTCAGTTGCTTGAATGATGAAACAACTGATGTTTCAGAGAAAAAAGCAACAACTTCCTTACCTAGTTGTCATGAGGAACTCTCAGTGGCATACGATTTTAAGGGAAAAGCTTTCCTCGATGATGTTTTAAAAATATCTATTAATGGCAACCCATGCTGGGAAGGAGTTTATGAAATTAGGATCATGGATAAAGACGGTATTGAGTTATACAATTATACAACTGAATTTAAATCACTTGTAGCAATTCAATGGGATTTAATAGAAATACAAGATGCAAAAAATTTAATCAGAAAGACTAACAAGGAAGGCGTTTGGAAGAATACAGCTGAGATGCCAGATTTTCCAACGAATATGAAAGCATTCCATGATAAGTACTCACTTTCCATCCAAGTAGAAAAAGAAGCCTATCAGGATTATAAAGGAATGAAGTTGCCTATTTTCTTCCATTTCACTGGTTATGAGTCATGGCGATATGTAATTTATGATTCAAAGTTGAAAAAATCAGTGATTCTTTTCTCTGGAGGAGTGTGATACGTACAATATGGTTCCAAGTGCTTTTTCGGGCGGGGAAATAATTCGCAAGAAATGCACATACATTAGATTTGTTAGGCAAAGCCGAGTTAAAAATGTAAAGTATCACATAACATATGCGAACTTTCCTAATTCTTCTTTTCATTATTTTGGGCCGTAGTGTTTGCAACAACGCCGATGCTTCGGTCAGACCATTTTCTGAAGCGAGAACTATACGATTCATCTCACCATCCCGTGCTAACCAACACGTGACCTATGACGATCACCTCGGCAAGGTGATCAGAACCGAACGCGGCAAATTTGGCGCGATAGAATACACATACAGTCCAACCACTACACTTCTTACAGAAAAGCGCATCTTTAACAAAGATGGAATCTTAGACCGAAAAGAAAATTACGAATACGATTCCATTGGGAGAATGCTCTTAAAGCGCCTGACAAAAGGCGCTGATGTAACAGAATACCAGTTCTTGTACGATGGGACCAATCTCCCTGTTGACCAAAGAGAAGGGCAAAGAGGATTTTTAACCGGGGTGCAATCCGCTCAATTTTCCAAGACATTTAAGTATCGCGTGAACGGGAAAATGACACTGGAAATGGTCACAATCCCCGGATACAAAGAACTAAAACTGGAATACAGCTACTATTCCCATGGTGCCATCAAAGAGGAAATCAAAACCGTCACAGACCTCACATTTAAAAGAAAAAACATCCAAACAACTTCTAGAATGTTCTATGAATACACGGGATACGGCGACCCTGAAATCATCACGCGAAACGGAGCTGAATTTGCCTATCTTGATTACACAAGCTTTGGCGAACTCGACACGGCATATATTATAAACATCAAGGGCATGACCCTTGATTATGACCCACCACGAGAATTGTAAAAAACTACCGTGAAGAATTAGGCCCGCTAACTTTTGTAAAGCAAGATTTTAACTACTAAAACCGCGGGCTGATCAGCGAGAGCAATTTCAAATTTGAAGAGCGCACGGTTGAAAACGCCTACTCTTATTCTCCAAGAGGATTTTTGCAAACCGCTTCGACTCAAGATTCCGAAAACAGTTCTTTGAATCTTAATTATGACTCTATTGGAAGAATGCTGCTTAAACGCCTCACAAAAGGTGCCGACGTCACTGAATACCAATTCTTCTACGACGGCTCCAATCTCCCCGTTTCCGAGCGCGAAGGGCAAAAGGGATTTTTAACTGGTGTCCACTCCGCGCAATTTTCCAAGACATTTAAATATCGCGTGGACGGGAAAAAGATTGAAGAGAAGGTCACTATCCCCGGATACAAAGAGCTAAAACTGGAATATAGCTATTACACCCAAGGAACGCTTAAAGAAGAAATTAGAACCCTTACTGATCTGGCATTTAAGGGAAAAAACCTTCAGACAGTTTCCAGGATGCGCTATGAAAACAATGAATACGGCGACCTGGGAGTGATTATCAGAACCGGAACGGAGTTTGCCGATATCAACTACACTGAATTTGGAGAACTCGACACCGTTTACATCGAGAATATCAAGGGGATTCGACTTGCTTACGACCCCACTTCAAGAATTGTAAAAAGTTATATTGAAGAGTTAGGCCCACTCATATTTATAAAACAGGATTTTAATTATTCAAACAGGGGACTCATAAGCGAAAGCAATTTCAAATTTGAGGAACGCACAGTCGAAAACGCCTACTCCTATTCCCCCCGAGGATTTTTACAGACCGCCTCAACAGACGACTCCGAAAGCAGCGATACAAATTTAAGCTATCAATTCGACTCAGTCGGGCTTATGAACTCCGAGACTAGAAACGGCATCCAAACCAATCATACAATGACCGAGACCTCATGGCAGATTGGCAGCAATAATTACCAACTCGACACTCTTGGCAGGGTCATCCAGAAAAACAGCAAATTTTTTAACTATGGAGAAAATGGCAGAATCAAAAATGTCTCTGAAAATGCCACCATTCTCGCCAGCTACTACTACGACGAAGAGAATAATCCTCTCCTCAAAGTCTACCCCAATAGCGACAAGGAGCTTTATTTTAATGATCTTACTATTATCAAAAACGATTTCTATGAACCCTTGAAAATCGGCAGCCGCCTAGTCGGTCATTTCAAAAACAACAACTTTATCAATAACAGCTTTGACCATTTAAGCACGACGCTGATTGATGAAGAGGGGCAGGTAAATCTGCCATTGCCTTTCGGTGAACGGGACGCACGCACAGAACTTTTTAAAGCATTCGATTATACTTCTAAAGGATTTGACGAAGAGATTGGGGCCGTTAGAATCGGGCAACGATACTATGACCCAATAGCGAAGAGATTTTTAACTCCGGATTATTATTATTTAGAAAATGCGATCGAAATTCAACGGAGTCCAGGTGAAAGCCACATAGTTGGATATACCAACGATCCCGTCAATCTAACTGACCCGACAGGGAATAAGGTTGATGTCTTTTCAAGATCAGTAGAGGGGACCAGAGATGCAGGAAGGCATCTTTTTATTAAGATATCTGAAAGACCCAATAATGCTCCCGATAGAATAATCTCTCTATCAGGTAAAACACTAGGTGGAACACCAACGGTAAATACTACCACTGGATTCGCAAATGATAGGAATGCTATCAAAAATAATCAAATTAAAGATTCTCAAACAGTTTCTGTACCGAAAGGAATCACTCAGGAACAATTTGAACAAAAGATTATTAATTTTGCTGAAAAGTATAAGGTGAATGCACCAGAGAATAAATATCCTGCTCTCGGAGGAGCGAGACAAAGTGGCGTGAGAAATAGTAACACTTTTGTGGATGATGCAATTGAAAGCTCGGGAGGTGTAATTAAAGACTTTGACAAGGCATTGCATCAAAACTCTGGCGACAGGTTGCGTAGTACAACTATAGACAGTTCTGGGAATGCATATGAAACAACTAGATAAACTGCATAAGTCATTGGCTATAATCAGTTGTATAATGCTTATTGTTGGCTCTTTGATAGTGTTTGATATTTTAATGTCTGATTTTAGATGGTGGTATTGGAATGAATCTGATGGTTTGAAAGGAATAGGAATTATATATGTCTCAATTCCATTAGTGGCGTTGTCATTTGCTCTGAGGGTTTGGTCTTTTCAAGATTTTGAAAAAAAATATTTTATGGATTTTATTTGTTGGGCATTTATTTCGATAATATTTGCATTTATTTTTTATCTAAGAAATTTTGAATTTTCTAATTATATATTAATAATGTTGTCGGGTCTATCGGTGTATTTTTCATCGACTCTTTTTGGGAAGATATTGAGAAGTTAGGCCATACGTTTGCCTGTATCTCTCGTTACAGAAACGAACGCTCAAGGAATTTACCTGTAAGTGCAAAAAACGAAACGGGAAGAAATTATTGTGCCCTTGCAACTGGTGCTGTCGGGCCTCACTTTGTTATCTTCGCCTATGGAGACGTGCTTAACTCGTCAGAGTGGCGTTCTGCTAAAGAGACTTCTGGCCTTCGCCTCAATAGTCACCGTTACATGTTTGCTGATAGACTGAATCCAGTCTCGTCTTGGCCCCGGTGCCTGTCCCCAAAGCTAAGCATCTTTTGGGAGTTTTTAACAGTCCACAAATCCTTGTATGTTTCAAGTACCATTTTGTAAATTTGCGTTGTAAAATTGAGAGCGCGGGCCAAACCAATGAGGTAAAAATGCAGAAAACTATTCAGCAGATGTTCATGATTTTTATGATGCTCTTTCTTGCTATAGGATGCGCAACGAGTTTTACAGGTAGTGCCCATATTGAAAAAAAACTCTGTCAAAATAAATGCCAAGAGTCGGGTATGGACCTGGCCGGAATGGTTTTTATGGGGGAATACAGCAGTGGTTGTATTTGCAGGATTCCTAATAAAACCTCGATGCGACAAAGCCAAGAAACTGAGTTTATGGCGGCAGCAGGAAGTAGTGCTGCTGCCGGAGTGATGATGCAGATGCAGAGAGAGGCCGAAAGACAAAATTCTGGACATCCTAATGCTGCCCAGATGTATAACCCCGCGAGTCCCTCATATCATCCCTGATTAATGACGAAGACTGTAATTTAGGATTGTGCTTTCAAGATGGTGTACTAAAAGTGTACTAGGCCGAACGAAAACACCTCAAAAAAGACAACAACAAACAACAAGAAAATCCTCTGTTCAAAGTTTTTAAAAGTTTTCTAACTACTCAGAACGTAAGCTAAATCTCTAAATTCAAAGGCAAAAATTTGTGTGTAAAAAATCTTCGTGAAAAAGCTGTTTCTGTTTCCAGTCCTGGGCACCACTAATCTTTCACCGGATCATCCTTTTTTGGCCGCTTTTAAAAGCGGCGATCCTCGACATGGCTTCCGCCATGCCTGCGGTCACCACTTTTAAAATCGACTCAAAACGGACGGTCGGGTGAAAGATCTGTGATTACTCCATCTAGCTTTTCTAGGACGTGCTAGAAATCTTGGGTTTTTTCAGTTTCAAAGCTTGGCTGCAAGTTGCTTAAAAAAATCCGTCGACCATAAGTTTAATGCGAAAGTATCATTAATAAAGGGTGTTACGTCTCTCTTGGCCTGTCCCCAATTCAAAGTTTCAAATTTGGCGTTCAAGAGTTCTTTAAGTTTGGTAGTGTCGAGCCTTTCACCTTGGGACAGATGGCCACTTTGTTGCATCTTGGCCTCCAGGTAGAGGAGGTCGGGTTTTACCCCCTTTTTCATGTACCAGAGAAAATCGTAAAAATCCCGGCCTTTGACTCTGCCACTTTTATACTGACGACAAAGCACAGCGTGCAATTTTCCGGCGAAAAGTGAAGGAAGAGTTAAAATTCGAAAGCTAAAGGGAATGGGGAGCATGAGAAAGGTGCTCTCAGTTTCGCCCGAAGGATTGGGGGGATCAGTGTCAATCTCCAATTTAATTTTGAGCAGCTCATTTTTATGTGTCCCTGAACTAGCATTATTAATACCCTCGATGGATAAAAGAAGTTCAAGTGTATTGGCCTTTAAAAAGGCCGATTCAACAGGGGTTTCGATATTTTTGATTTGCTTTTCCGCCTTCAAGCGGAGTCCATAAGTGACGAATTCGTCTTCAATGCCTTTGAGATAACTGTTTAAGTCGAAGTTTGGATTTGGTGTTAGTAAGGTGAAATCTAAATCTTCCGAGAAGCGATCAAGCTTGTGGGCGATTCTTAAGGCCGTACCACCATAGAATGCTGCTTTATCAAAAAAATCTTGGCGTGATAAACCGAGTAGGGCAATTTCTTGCACGATCTCTTTTAAAGCATTTTTATATTGCTCGGGTGTTTTACATTGATAAGGGGACAACATTTCCTTGATTGCTTGATGCATGACTAATTCCTCTTGCTGTTGAGGGCGATTAAAGCGTCAAGCAAGGCATGAGTACTGGCCCTTTGGTAGACTTTGGATAATAGAAAAAGCAAACTCAGGTCGAGTTCTTTAAGTGCCGCCTCTTCGATACGTAAGTCTTGGCATGCAAATTCCAGGGCCGCTTTTTCATCTTTAAATTTTTGGAAATAGGCCAAATCGCAAAGAGCTTTCTCTTTGGTTGCCATAAAAAAATTGCCCAACTCTGTCTGGTGAAATTTTAGGCCTACTGGATAGAGATCTTTGGCAATGTACTTGTAGTGAAATGCACCGACAGGTGTGGTGAAATTCTTATCGCGCTTAAAGCAGATGCAAGTCACTGTTTCTACCCGCTCGGGAATCATGCCGTGATAGGATAACGCATACTCAAAAGAAATCGCCGATGGCCCATAAATCATGCCAGAGAGTACTTCTTTGGAGTATGACCTTTTGTATTTTTCTCCCAACAGATACAGACCTTGCTTAATATGTATGAGGTCCCTTGAACGGACTAAATTTTTAAGCTTATCTCGTCCTGCCTTATGGCCCGAATATAAACTCAAGAGAAATTCAGTAGTAAGATAGGGTGTTTCTATATTTTGGAGTATTTCTTCCATTTTAATATCCTATATATAGAAATAATATATATATATGGGTATTATAATCGCATTTTATATCCAGTAAATAGAAAAATATTCTATATGTTGGATTAATATATGGCTATCCAATTAAGACGTGCAAGCACTTGAATATACATGGCAAAGACGCGCTGCCTCCAGTACGTCCTAATATCGACAGGCCCATCAATGGGAAAGTTCAATCTCTGGAAGACGAATGTCGCATTTTCATTCAGAGGGATCATTCATGGAATCATTTTTGAAAAAACTCCCTGGCCGAGAGCGAGAATTCCATAATGAGCTTACGTATGCAGAAAAGATGGTCTATAAGGCAGATGATGAGGCCAAGTTCTGTATCATGTGACCGCTTCGTTTGAAAAAAGTCCTGGTACAACTTTCCTCCTGAGAATTCTAGGCCTGATTTTAGGACGTCCTAGAATCCTCTGAGTGTGCTCTACCCATTACCCGTTTCACTGCCTCGTCCGGGGAGAACGAGAATTGCTTGGTAGAATTGGCCGTTAATATAGATGTTGTAAAAACCATTTGGAATTTGTGGGAGTGTTTTGCCTCTGGGAAGTTCCAGTGTCATTGAGTGTGGAGCTTGAATCTCTCTACAATTGGAGGTCGGGATAATGACGACATCAATAACACCAGGATTGAAACCATCGGGGCCGACGATGTTGAGGCCGGTGGTATTCAATTCACAACTGGTTTCAAATATTGCCACTGTGGAAATTTTAAGGGTGAGGGATTTTTTTGAGAGGGAATATTCTAAAACATAGGAACTTTCATTGGCGAAAATATTGAAAGTTCCAAGCAGTAAGAAAAGAAAAAGGGCCTTCGTCATATTGTCACCTCTTTGCTCAGTCATTTAATGACTGATGGCATGTGTACCTCTGACCTTTGTTTGACGTCAAACGGATCGATCCTTTTTTAAAGGAAAAAGGTTTATCGAGAGACTATAGACTTCTTTAGGAGTGCCTGATTCCAAGAGCTTAACAATCTTTCTTGAAGAAGCAATGATCAACTTCTTGGCCTCTTCATATTTTTCAGGCGAAAGGGCAAAGGTGGTTTCCCAAAAATGGCGTTTATCAATGGGATCGTGTTCGAGTGAGATTTTGGCCAGCTCTAAAATTTGATGGTGGCGGGAGCGAATGGCCCGGTCAGGCACATCGGTTTTGGTTGTGAGTGGGGGAGTGTCTCGATAAAAGTTGGTGCCACGTTTTTTCAGCAGGCCAAGCTTCATCAAACGATTGATCGCCAAAGTGGCTTCAAGCTCAGAGATTCCCAGTTTCCAGGCCACCCATGAAGATGAATTTTTATGTGATTTAATCGCACATAGCTCAAGAATTCCATAGTGGTACCAGTCCGAGATCAGATGGAAAGTGTCCTCTTGAAGTTGTAACCGTTCAATATCAACGGATGACGTCTTCTTATTGGCCTGACTTATGAACAGTTCCTGCTCAAGAGGGGGCAAAGACAGTCTGTCGGCAACTTTGATCATATTCTTTTTTGAGAGATTTCTTTTTCCTGCGATGAAACTGGATAATGAGGCGATTCCGATGCCTAAATAGTTAGAAAAAGCGCGCAGAGAATAGGCCTGATTCTTACTTTTTCTCTTCAGGTATTCGCGTTGAATAATTTCTCGGCAAAAACGTGTTTCCTTCATAAACAGTTCCAAAGTTCCACCTAAGCTATCATGTTGTTCCGAGTTTGAAAACGGAACAGAATGTTCCGTTTTTGTGTTCCTATCTTATTGCCTCAGAAAAGAATGCTGGTTATTGTGCGTGCAGATAATCAACAATGGGAGAAAATAATGAAAACAAAAATCTTAATAGGACTTACGACCATGCTCCTCGCTCAAACCGCTTCTTCTGAAGACTTCAACGATTGCTCGCTGACTTGTGAAGATCAGGCCTATGCTGCCTGCAATCAGGACGATGCTTTTACCGATATGCTTTGTTATGGGGCCGCTTTTTGGGGGTGTATGCCCAGTTGTGCTTCAACCAAAAATAAGGGAACCGGAATCATTCCATCTCATCTCCATCAGAATCTATTGAAATACACTAAATGTAGTGAAGCCGATGCCGTTCCCTACTGTGGCGCGATTAATACTAGATCGGAAGGATGGTATCTGGAAGGCGCACTCATAGTTAAAGAAAGTGGCGTCCCAGCTTGGGATCATTGTCAGAAGAAAACGATAGTTTGCGAGAGGATTGGTTCACAGCTTGAGGGATGGTATATCTATTAAGGAAAAATTTAAAAATTACAAAAATCAGTTCTGGCTTGGATGTCGGTGTTATAAATTCGAATCGATTCGCAATCAAGCTCAGTGGCGTAGACATTAAGGGTATAACATTCGTGACGGGTATTGTGAGCGGCATTCCAATTCATGTTGTTTCGACATTGAAAGTAGGATTCATTATTGACGCAGGCCCAGAATTGATCTTTGCAATTATAGACAAGGCCATTTCCCGCTTCTTGATAGGAAGGCGGATAGACATAACCGATTTCTTCCAGATTTTGCCCGCTGGGGAAAAAGGGAAAAGCAATTAAGAGAACTAACATGATTGTAACTGCGATTTTGATACTTTTGTGATCGGTCGAAATACGATTACCCCCTCACATTGAATAACTTATACCATCCCCCCCATATCGACCATGACTTGTGATAAGGGACCAGGAATTTTGTTCCTATTTGAGATTGGATCAGAATTTGGCAATCACCGTAATTATTGTCACTTGGGGAAAAACCAGTACCCGGAATGCAATTCCTCAGTCGCAGGAATAGCAACGGTCATTGCGGGCAGATAAAAATTTATCTAAAAAAATGGGTCGCTTTTAACTCCAACATAGGAAAATAAATATGCATGTAAAGTATGTAAAAGACCTATTTACCCTAATGACGCTTGGTTTGTGTTTGTATGCCGCAGAAGCATTTTCAAGTCCGCAGCTCCAAACAGAACTCGGTGCCCTCGTTTTCGGACAGCTTGATTTCTCACGAGCGACAGTCAACATGACTCCCTTAGCTCATGATCCCAATGTGACCGACGCTCCCACTTTAACTTTGGATAATTATGAAAATGGTTTCATGATTTCGCATGGACTTTCAGTAGATATTGGTGCAGGTCCAGGAGTAAGTTTTTATTTTGCCAATCTCACCGGTCCTCTGGCCTATTTGGGACAATATGTTGGCTTAGGTCTGGTGGCGGAAAAAAATATTGAATTTACAACCCTTGTGGACAGCAAGGAGGACATTAAAAAAGCGGTGAAACAGAAAAAGATTCCTTGGAAGGCATCTGAGATTGCGAGCTGGAAGGAAGGGGAGACAGTCTTTTATCAAACCAATGGCGGTATTGCTCTTTCAGGTCGTGTTGGTCCTCTCTATTTTGGAGTAGGGCCAACGGCCATCTTGGCCGGCGGTTGGCAGACCTATATAGAAAAAATGGAAGATGGGAAAGTCTTCGTCCAATTGATGAAAGGCCATGAGAAAGAACTCCGATTGGTGGCAGGAACGCTTGTGGCGGAGGCCTATACGGCGATCGTCAATGAGCTTGCGAAAGGTGTGTCCTTTGCATTCGATTTAACAGATGAAGGCGCACAGCATGCGTATGAGGATATGTTAAAGGGAAATATAGTTCCAACGCAGGAATTGGCATCACAACCAGGATTAGGTTCTATCGTTCGTGTCGATAACCTATTAAGATCCAAAACACGTCATGTGAGAAAGTTTGCGATAGGGATTCCATTTATATATTTTTCTACTTCCAAAGAAAATTATCGTGAATATTTGCGCAAGGAATCGTCTTTAGATGGAGTGACTAGAGAACTCTATTTTGGTGCGAACGTAAAGAAGACAACTGGTCGGGCCATCACTATTCACAAATCGACCAATGAAGGGTTTTATTCTGCCTTAGAAGTTGATTCGAAATTGGATCAACAAGATAAACTTGATTACTCTGGCAGATACAATTGGAATTATGCTGCTGATCATGGCTCTTCTAAAAAACTCAATCGTGCCTTGCATCGCTTGATTAAAACTACTGGGCTGAATAATGAACTACTTGTGAATATTCCTGATGAGAAGAAATTGAAATATACTGCGATATCATTTGATCTTGATCTTCCTCATGCCTATGTCGATTATCTTTTAGCTGATGATCGTTTTGTGCAAGTCATGGATGAATACAATGAACGTGCCACGCTAGAGCTTGAAGACTATTTTGCTGATGCCTCAGACCCCTTGAGATTGTGTTTGACTCATGTCACGAAATTTGATCTTGCTAATTGTAAAGGACGTCTTCAGTTTTCCCAGCGTATTCATTTGAAAAGAATGCGCAAAGCATTGGAAGAAATGAAAATGGCGGCACAATACTCATTTTTAAATGAAGGAGATCGACTTAATTTTATTAAGGCCTTCACCGATTTTGGTAAAGCATTGGTGTCCGATGTTTTCGTCTTCAAAACGGTTTTTGAAGATGCCAAGAGATGTGGAATGAAAACCAATTATAAAATTGAGGGTGAAAGATTGTCCCGCTTCGTCAGTGAGCATGTTTGGCCCCTCGAAGAATCCTGCAAATAATCGGTTAATGCTTAGTGGGGACTGCCTGCGGTGGTCCCCGCTATCCTGACCCGTGTCATAGGTCATATCGTGTTGTATTCACGAGAATTTTTTAAAAATTAAAAAGTTTTTGTCCAAGTAAGTCAGACGCGCCTGATTTAGAAGTATTTTAATCGCATTTTTTGCTTCAAATCATATGACTGAAATACTATGCTGTTTTGCGATGAATTTTTTTTATAACAAAACGCGACAGCATGCTATGCGGCGAATAATTTTATTATTGCTTGCCTCAAGTGTTTCTATTTTCGTTGGTCACAGTGCAGCGATGGCCGAGCAGCTTTCCGATCGACATGTGGATTGGCGCAACAATTCGTCTTGGGCCACGCTTGTCGGTAATTCTTCAGACATTAACGAATATCTTCTTCGAACCACTCACCTGCTGAGAGATGATCTTCCTCGCAGTAAGGAGCGACTTGTTCGTGAAAACCGAAACTACCCTATCATGAGGAGTAACTCGCCACTCTTTGATGCTATCTATGCCATGTCGATCAACGAAGTTGAAGAGAACTGTGTTGAGGAAGTTCGCGACAGTTCTTTCTCAACCGGTAATTGCCATTGTTTTGAGACCGGACGCAAATGGACATATATTTGGACTCGGGATATTTCCTATTCGGCACATCTGGCACTGGCAGGATTAAACCAGACACGCACCAAAAATACGCTGTTGTTTAAAGTGTCCAAAAGGCGAAACCAGTCCGATGACACGGCCGAGATTATTCAAGATACCGGAACGGGAGGGAGCTGGCCGCTTAGCACAGACAGAGTTGTATGGGCCATGGCGGCGTGGGAACTCCTGCATCATCTGACTGGAGAGGAAAGAAGCGGTTTTCTTCAGACATCATTCCGTGCTATCCAGAATACGGTTGAAAATGATCGGCTGGCTTCCTATGACCCGAACGACGGTCTATATACCGGAGAGCAATCGTTTCTAGACTGGCGAGAGCAGAGCTATCCCCGCTGGGTGGCCGACAATGTCGTTCATATCGGCATGTCTAAATCACTTTCCACCAATGTCGCTCATTATATGGCCCTTCACACCTTAAGCCTCATGGCCTTGGAATTGAAAAGGGCCACTGATCACGAGCGCTATCAGAAGCTGGCATCCGAGCTTGCCAGCAAAATCAATCTCCATTTCTGGGATGAAGAGAAAGGACTTTATCGTGCCTATCTGGTTACCTATCTGGATCGCGCTCCGGTAGACAAATACGATTTACTCGGCAATGCCTTGGCCGTGCTCTCCGACATTCCCCAAACAGAAGCGCAGAAGAATTGCCTGGAAAACTATCCCTTGGTTTTGGCCGGAGCACCGGTTATCTGGCCCCAGGCGCAGGAAATTGCCATCTATCACAACCGAGCAATATGGCCTTTTGTAACCGCTTACGCCATGCTGGCCTCCAGCAAGAATCGTCAGGCGGCGCTCTTTAATCATTTGTTTCGATCAATGATCCGCGGAGCTGCTCTCAATCTTTCTAATATGGAGAACTTCGAATTCCTCTCGATGAATAACTGGTTGGATGACGGGAACCTATCCGGGCCAGTGGTTAATTCACAAAGACAGCTATGGTCTGTCGCCGGAATGCTGGCGGTGCAATTGAAAATGATCTTCGGACTTGAAGTGGAAAAATCGGGCATTCGTTTTAATCCTTTTATCACCGCCCAGATTAGAAACAGCATTTTTAAAAACAGCAATGAACTTAAGCTGAATGACTACCGCTTTCTCGGTAAGCTGATTACTGTCCGTTTGAAGCTTCCGACGATATCAAGTGACTTCGATGATAAGAGTTATTACATTGTCACCGAGTCTCTATTAAATGGGGTTGTGAGGCCAGATCATCTGAAGTATTTATCTAAGGACGATCTCCTGGCGACCAACGAATTGGTGATCACCTTGGGGACCCCGCAAAAGAGCAATGGAAAAATCAAGCTCAAAAAGCTGGACAATCCCTTCGGGCTGTCAAGCAATGACTATGAAGCATTGTATGCTCCAGAGGCACCACAACTTTTTCCCCTTAACAATCGTGGGGGGTATCCTGAGCTAAGCTTCAATACCGAATCCTATCGCAATATTTCCTATAATATTTATCGCAATGGAGCTTTGATCAAGAAGCAACATCATCAAAAGAACTTTATTGATCATGATTGGAAACCAGGGAGTACCGCCTGCTATGTTGTGGAAGTTGTCTTTGACAGTAGCGGTAATCGTTCGCTCCATTCTGAGCCGCAGTGTTTTTGGGAGAGTGATTCCATTTCAGTATTACCCGCCGCTCATGCCGGTCTCAGTTCTTTTTTAAACCTCAGCTACTTTACGGATCATGGTCGGAATTTTGTAAGGCTAGGGGAGGGCCAGCAAGAATTCATCGAATTTAGGAATTTTTCCCCGGCCAAATCAGGAACGTTCGCCCTGCAATTGAATTACAATAATTTGGGTTACGTGAATACAGGAATCACCGCAGCGGTCAAGAAAGTGGAGGTCATCAATCAGGAGGATGGGGAGGTCGTGAGAAGTGGTGTATTCATGATGCCCCACCACACTACTGACCGCTATTGGATTGACTCTAACTTTGTCACCGTGGCCTTATCAAAATACAGTCGTTACATCATTCGAGTCAGTGATTTCTATAACATGTCCTATTTTGAACATTTTATGCACTATCTTTATCGGGGAGGGAGAAGCGGACAGTACAACCAGGCCAATGTCACCGAACTCAAAGTGTTATTTATAACAACGGAAGTCAGCACTTTGCGTAATCAATAGATAAATCACTGTATTATTTTCAATTAAAGAATATTCCATTGATTTTCCCCGTCTGCGGGGGGATTTATTGCTCATAATTCCCCTTTATTCGTAAGGTTGACCATGAAATCGAGAAATACCATGACATCACTCTTATTGTTTTTTTTCCTGGCAGTGTTCTGTCAACAAGTCATGGCCAATCCATTTCTCTTTAAGCACGACAGTTCTAACAATTATTTGAAGATTGAACTGCTGAAGGATCGTGGAATTCATTTTGAATTATTGCAGTTTCGTCCGGCCCAAGATCGCATTTGGATATCACCCATGCTGCTGAAAGAGTCCATGGGACTGGACAATAGTTACCAACTGAATGGAAACCGCTTGAGTAACAATACCTACACTATCAATGTTGATAGCAAAACTCTTTGTGTGACCGTTATCGATAATACACAACAGTGGAATTTAGGTGATTTCTGTCCGCTGAACTTAAATTCTGCTTGGAAGGGACTTTCTGTCAATTCCCCCCAGATAAAACACTTCTATGGATTGGGTCAATACTTCACGAATCCAGGAACCGCCGACGGTGATCTTGCCGGTAGAGTTTGGGACCCGTTGGCGAATGGCCATGGCAATGCTCTTCGCGCATTTAGTAAGGGAGCGAACAGTTATGCCATGTTCCCAGTGCTCTATTCCTTGGGCAGCGGAAACCGCAATTTTATGTTTTTTTATGACAGTATCTACAAGCAGATGTGGTCGCTCGACCAGTCCCCATGGAAAGTTGAATCTTTCGGTGATCAGGTTCGCTGGTTTATCTATACCGCCGAAGATGTACGCCATCTCAAGCGCCAATTCATGAACATCACTGGTCGCGCCCCCGTGCCGCCCAAGGATATTTTCGGTTTGTGGGTGTCTGAGTTCGGCTTTGATAATTGGAATGAAATCGATCGTGTGATCAAGGACCTCCGTCGCAAAAATTTTCCGGTGGATGGGTTCGCACTCGACATCCAGTGGTTTGGGGGAGACTTTTATCAAGGAGATGTCGACCGTACGAAGAGTCGCTTTGGCACATTGGAATTCGATAATAGTCGCTTTCAGAATGCTGAGACCAAGGTAAGACAATATCAGGAAGAGGAAGGGGTCGAGCTGATGCCTATTGAGGAGTCCTACATCTCCAAATTTTTGCCTGAACATCGAGCGCTAGAATCCCGAGGGCTTATGGCCAAGTGGTGTGGCACAAATTATCCCACAGAGCTGACATCCAATCCCTGGTGGGGCATTGGCGGCATGATTGACTGGACCAATCCCCATGCCGGTGACTTCTGGCACGACCAGAAAAGGGCCGCGCTAGTTTCTATGGGCATTACCCACCATTGGACTGATTTGGGTGAACCGGAGATGTACCACGATAACTCTTGTTACTGGGGCCTTCCAGAATTAGGCAAGCACAATCATTCTGACATACACAATATTTATAACTTTCGTTGGTTAGAGAGTATCGCTCGTGGTTACAAACGTAATGGTAATAAGGAACGTCCCTTTATGATGTCCCGATCAGGTACCGTTGGCATCCACCGCTTTGGTGGGGCGATGTGGTCGGGAGACATTGGCGCTAATATGAATGCTATGACCGCTCACTATAACGCCCAGATGCATATGTCCTTCTCTGGAGTTGATTATTACGGTGCCGATGTCGGCGGTTTCCACCGTCGCCCGGATACTTTGGATGGCGATCCTGAAGTTCTGTATACCCAATGGTTTGCGAATGCCGCCCTTTTTGACTTTCCAATCCGTGCCCATACTTGGAACTTGGCGAATAATCTGCACACATCACCTGCCCGTATCGGCCATACCGCTTCCAACAAGGCAAACTTATATCTGCGCTATAAACTTTTTCCCTATTATTACTCACTAGCGCACCATGCCTGGCTGACTGGCGATGGTCTTGTAAGACCAATGGTGATGGAATTTCCTGCCGATCTTCAAGTTCGAAAGATCGGCAATCAGAAGATGGTCGGGCCACATCTCATGGCCGCTATGGTGGCGAACTATTATGAAACGGAAAGGGGCGTCTATTTACCCAAAGGAACTTGGATCAATTACTACACCGGTGAATTCCACCGCAGTACCGGAGGGGAGATAAAAGATGTGCCTATCTATCAGAACGATAACTTCAGACTTCCGCTCTTTATCAAGGCCGGCGCGATTGTGCCAACGATGTTGGTCGATGAACGGACCATGAATATCAGCGGGAAGAAGAAAGATGGAAAGAGCAATGACGATTTTGGTGTGCTTGTCGCGCCTGACCGCCAGGAGAGCGAGTTCGTGGTCTACGAGGATGATGGAAAAAGTATCGACTATCAAAGCGGTGAAGTGGCAACTACAACGATCACTCAGAAACATAATGGTGAGCAGGTCGAACTGGTGATCATGCCTACCCAAGGCCGTTATCAGGGAATGCACGAAGAGCGGAATTATTCGATCGAGTTATTCTTAGAAAACAAGAAAGTCAAAAGTGTCACGCTTGGCGGAAAAGAATTCTTCAAATGTGCATCCGATGTCCGGAATAATTGTTTCGGCCTTTCAGGTTATAACCGCACCACTTTCTATCTTGGACGTCATTCAATTCATGATCAGAAGATGGTTTTGGTTCGTCTTGAGGAATCAAGCAAAGAAAGTTCGCTCTTTTTCAAATGCCAAAACGCTTATACCCGAACTGGCGAGGCCTATTATGTGGTTGGCGATATTGAGCAACTTGGCAATGGAGATGTTTCCAAGGCCTTAAAACTTGACCCTTCGGCCTATCCGACTTGGACTTCCTATCTGACAGGTTTGCCCAGCAGTCAGACCATCAAGTGGAAATGTATCAAGAAATATGAATCAGGAGATCTGCGCGTGTTGCATAGCTCGGGAGAACAAACCGTACGCACATCCACTGAAGGGTATACGGGACTGACAAGCATCCGGATGTAATTGGCAATCCGTAAGTGTTCAAAATTACATGAATTAAAGAGAGCCCCGTTTCATTTTTTGAACAAATCAGTGAAAATTGTCGATAGGTAATTGGGAGCAATTTATGAAAATAGCTCGTTGGTTTGTGCTTTTTTTAGGCATCGTTTCTCTTGGAATGAATTCCGGTGAGAAGTCGCGCAAAGTTCCCTACGTCGATCTCAAGACCAATAAGATGGGGGAAACAATCGAAGAAGGGAAGGATATGTACGGCATCTCGTACAAAAAATATCGTGAGAAATTTGACGGAGGGGAGCAATGGGTGGTGCTGAGTGATCCCAAAAACAAAGGCACTATGACCAATAAAGTTATTATCAAGGAATATGATTCACCCTTTATTAATGAGACCTTAACCTTTGAGTTAAAAGATGGGAAGTGGGTTCTCATTTCGAAAGAACAGCAAGAAAGAAAAGCACAAAGGTGAGAGTGAGATGAAGAACATAATCATGCTGCTTTTGTTTTTTGTAAGTAGTGTGGCCATCTCCGCCACTGACCCTTGTCGGAGCTACAATATTTCTACCTCTCCGTCTGGTGGATGCACGGCCCATCCCGAGGCCATGTATTGTCGGGTTCGATGTGAGAATGGCGGGAATTATCGTCCCTCGGCCATCTTGGACATTCCTGATTCAGAACTTTCTCGAGAGTGTAAAAATAAAATTCTCAGGGATTTTGCTCTGGCGATGTCACAAAGTAGCAGGAATACCAATGGTCTTTTGCGCAAGAAGTTCAAGACGTTTTTGGAAGAGAATACTTGTGTTTTCGATGAGGACACCACAGGAGGATCACTGGATGATCTCACGCAAACCGCCAGAAGTTTTCTCTCGGCCTATTGGGAAGAGGCCGCATGTATTGATGTTGCGGCCAAATGTCGTGCTACAACCATCAGTGTGGAATCAGGTGGTACGAGCAATACCGTTTCTGGGATTTACCATGATGTTGGTGGCAGGAAATACTGCCAATTAGGAGATTTGATGTTGGATCCTTCCTGCTTGATCAATACTGATCACGCTAAAGAATTGGCGACAGCGGCAAAATTAGCGCGCAGTCGGATTAATTCGTGCCTGGCCAATGCAACTTCTGGTACCGGTGTTAAGAATGCAATGGAGAAATTGTTCACCCGCTCAGTTGCGTACAGACCGAAACATTGTTGTGGTGCTTGCCTTCAGGCCAGTATGCCTTGTGATACGGAAAACAGCTCACTGTCCAACATGTGTGCTTTTAATTGCGGAACTAATTCTGCTTCCGTTGTCACCTATGGTACCCACCATCTGGGGCATTTTGCCGATCCACCTTCGGGATTTGTGGCGGGAGGAAGTTGTGCTCGCAATGGAAGTGAAATTAACAAAAATCAAAGCCTGGCTTCCACCATCTTTCATGAATACCTCCATGCCATAGGGGTTTGTACCGATAGCATGCATAATGAGAGCGGAAGATCACCCTTTGATCCGATTTATGGTTGTCAGAATTTTTGTTTTCAATCTGGCAACAACGCTAAAAATTGCATTGCTTGTGCCATGGCCTCGACCGGAACCATGCAGGTTTCAACCGTAGGTAGTGGCGGTGCTGTGAGCACCACCTCATCAAGTTCTCCTGCTCCTGCCGATGTAACCAGAAGGGGCAACATCACTTACGAATCATGGATTAATTATTTATATGGTACAACTGCAGCACAACCAACACCGACTTTGCCGCAGGCCTGTGTTGGTTCTTTGAAATCTTATATAAAATCGAGAGCGGAAGGTGAAGTGGGTGATGCTGTCAGTCTATTCCATCGATGCATTCCCGATATCATAACCGATGAGCCTGAAACCGATCTGCGAGTCCCTCCTCCGTCTGGCGGTTATGCCGTTTGGTCCAGGGTTTACAATTTAAGAACGGCCGGAAACAAATGTACTTGTGATCCTGCCGATCCTAATTGTCACAGCGACGGAATCAGAGATCCTTTGACCAATGTTGAAGGTCCAAAAATGAGTGCCACCAATGCTTTTGCTAGGGCCTGCACTCAAACAACTTTGCCTGATGCCAGTGTTGAAAGTGCATGCTGTCGCAAGCAAAGAGAAATCATCCAAAAAGTTACTTGGGCGGCAGAGAGAAATCGACGAGGTTGTTTGATGTATGCCTTAAACACCGCTAAGGTGAATAAGGGAAGTGCTATGGATTGTTATTCTGCTGCCAAGAGGGAATGCATAGATAACCCTCCTCATCCCGCCTGGCGAGGGCATATGTATGATGAGATAGGACAAAATTATTGTCGCGATGTGGCCTTGAATGTTTGCCATATCGGACAAATTTCCGGTGATCGCTATACTTACAATATTCCGCTGGGTACCCCTGCTGCGGGGCTTGATGCTCTTGGAAGAGAGACCGAGAGAATTTTTAACGAATGCATGGCCACTCATTTGCCGCTAGTTTCATCCGCTAATCTATGTAATGTCGCCGACCTTCCTACTTCAGTTTGTGAGGATCGGCCGGTCACCAGTTTTTACGATCGAGTCAATCGCCCCGAGAACACCACTTGGGGAGTGGAAAATGCCCTGGAAAAAGCAAAATGTGTGCAAATGTCGACCGGACGATTACAATCTTGGCAGAATTTCCCTCCCGGTATGCCATCTTTCTAATGATTAAAATTAGATTGATGCTTGATTCATAAGTATCATAAACTTCCGACATGAGAATTTTCCAATGAAGAGATCAAATTTTCTTCCCGTGCAATTTGTTTTTGCGCAAGCGTTGTTAACTATTTTTGTTTATCAGCTTATCAAAATGTCATTTTCTTTTTTCAGTTTTCAATCCCACTGGCCAGTCAAAATCTTAAAAATATTATCGGTGCTCTATTTGGTTCTTATGGCCTGGCACACTTATCGAAGCAAAGGACTTGTTCATGGACGTTGAAGTTCTATCGCGTTTGCAATTTGCCTTTACGGCCATGTTTCATTATATTTTCCCACCATTCAGTATCGGGCTTGGACTGCTCTTAGTGATTTTTGAATCCCTCTATCTTTACACCAGAAGTCCTCTTGATGAGAAAATTACCCGTTTTTGGATAAAAATTTTTGCTGCCAATTTTTCCTTAGGTGTTGCTACGGGAATTGTGTTGGAATTTGAATTTGGTACCAACTGGTCTAAATATTCCCGTTTCGTAGGAGATATTTTCGGTTCTCCTTTGGCGGCCGAAGGTATCTTTGCTTTTTTCTTAGAGTCGGGTTTCCTGGCCATTCTTCTCTTCGGTTGGAACCGTGTCAGACCATGGGTACACTGGATTTCGACGGTGTTAGTGGCAATTGGATCGATGATGTCGGCCTTTTGGATTATTGTGGCAAATTCATGGCAA
Organism: Bdellovibrio sp.; assembly: GCA_016187935.1. GTDB lineage: Bacteria > Bdellovibrionota > Bacteriovoracia > Bacteriovoracales > Bacteriovoracaceae > GWA2-49-15. Next base: position 49,480 of record JACPIU010000035.1, on the reverse strand, counting down.
CAAACTCCTGTGGCCTACAGGTTGGTGTCTGAGAATGGATTTACACGTGCTCTGATTACCGACTTTTGGGCAGTCGTCATGAATCCTTCATCGATGCCGCGATTCATTCACACTATTCTTGGATGCTACATTCAAGGGGCCTTTTTGGTGATTAGTGTCAGTGCCTTTTATATTATCAAGAAAAAACATCTTAAGTTCGCTCAACGTTCTATCCTTATTGCCCTCACGGTCGCCGGCCTGGCGGGCCTGGTTCAACCTTTCATCGGCCACTGGCACGCCGTCATCGTGGCCAAGTATCAACCGACCAAATTAGCGGCCTATGAGGGTTTGTTTGAAACAACAAAAGGGGCACCTCTCACGCTCTTTGGGTGGGTGGATGTGGAAAAGCAAAAAACCTACGGCCCACAAATACCCAAGCTATTAAGTATCATGGTGGATGGTAATCCCGATACGGTGATCAAAGGCCTCAATGAATATCCGCGAGAGGTATGGCCTGCGGTCAATCAGGTTTTTCAAAGCTATCACTTGATGGTGGGTCTTGGGATGTTGTTTTTGAGCTTAAGTTTTATCTCGTTGTATTGGCACAAGCGTGGCACTCTCTATGAAAAGACCTGGCTTATGTGGTTTTATGTTTTCAGCGTGGCCCTTCCCGTTATGGCCAATCAATTGGGTTGGTATTCAGCGGAACGAGGCCGCCAACCTTGGGTGGTTCAAGATCTCTTAAAAACTTCCGAGAGTGTTTCACCTTCCGTCCACTGGGGTGAAGTATTAACCTCGCTTATCTTATTTGCCGTGATTTATGCACTCTTATTCTGCGTATGGATCTATGTTTTAAATAAAGAAATTCAGCATGGGCCAGAATCTCATGAATATGCACCAGAAGCTGGATATACGAAGACTCAAGAATTCATGGACGCTGCAATCACAAAGAAGGTTTAAGATATGGATTATCATGTTCTTTGGTACATCATCATGGGACTTCTTTTGATGGGCTATGCCGTGTTGGACGGTTTTGATTTAGGGGCGGGTTCTCTCCATCTTTTTTCCAAAGGCGATCATGAACGCAGAGTTGTTTTAAATTCGATTGGACCGGTGTGGGATGGGAATGAAGTTTGGCTTATTACCGCCGGCGGTGCACTTTTTGCCGCCTTTCCTGAAATTTATGCTACCGCTTTTTCGGGTTTATATCTGCCCTTTATGTTTCTTCTTTTCTCGCTTATCTTTCGCGCCGTTTCGATTGAATTTAGAAGCAAGGAAGAATCACTCAGATGGCGTAAATTTTGGGATATGGGTTTTTCAAGCGGCTCAATTATTTCCACCATTCTTTACGGGATCGCCATTGGTAATATTATTGATGGCCTTCCCATTGGTGCGGACAAAGAGTTTCATGGAAACATCTTAAGCCTGCTTTCACCCTACACCATATTAACCGGGGTTTTTAACCTTTCATTGTTTTCTCTGCATGGGGCCATGTATCTGATTTTAAAAACCGAAGGGGACCAGCAAGCACGGATGAAAAAGCTCACTTTAAAACTCTATGGTGTTTTTTTCATTCTCTACACCATTGTGACAGTTACGACTCTGATCAAACACCCGGAGATGCTTGCCAATTTTTCTTTTGCCAAAATTACCCCTCTCGCCAGTCATTCCATTATTGAAAATAACATCTATCTTATTTCAATAATTTCATGGGCCATTGTAATATTAAATATCTTGGCCATTGCCAACATTCCGCGCTGTCTTATGCAAGGTAAGGAGTTACAAGGTTTTATATCTTCTGCTTGCACCGTCATGGCGGTGGTTTTATTTTTTGCCTTGGGACTCTTTCCCAATATGCTCGTATCTAATATCGACCCGAAATTTAGTCTCGATATTTATAATGGGGCCTCTTCCGTGTATACCCTGACCACGATGTTCTATGTGGCCATTATAGGTATGCCGTTTGTGCTTCTCTATACCGGACTTATCTATTGGACGTATCGTGGGAAAACCAAAGTCAGGAAAGAATCTTATTAAGGGCCTATCCCAAAACCCTCATCTGCGTCGTTGCTCAATCATTCGCTTGTGCGGCGTACACTCTGTGTACGCCTCCGCGCTCCCTCAATCGCGCCTAGCATCTGAAGGTTTTGGGATAGGCCCTAAGTTCCTGCGATCCCCCTTGCATCTTGTGAAAAGATCGCCATAGTGGCTTGATGGAAGCGATCGTGACTATTAAAGAAAACTGGCTAACTCGTAAACCGCAGAGAAGGGCGCTGTATTCGACACTCTTTTCGGTTTTAGTACTTTTACTGGGGACATTGGTCTATTTGAATAATTTGTTTGAAGCCACTACACTCATGCCAGCTTCTTACGTTTCTGTCTTCAAGCAATTTCAAATTTGGAGACTTTGGACGACTTTGTTTGCCCATGCCGACATCCAACATGTTATGAGCAATCTTATTTTATTTCTGCCCTTTGCCTATTATCTGGCAAGTTATTTTGGATTTTTCTTTTTCCCTGTTTTCGCTTTTTTCTCTGGCGGCTGCATTAATTTTGTAGTCCTAAATACCATGCCAGGAGATGTCAATCTTATCGGTGTTTCGGGAGTTGTCCATTGGATGGGGGCCGCTTGGATGACCTTGGCCTTTTTGATCGATCGCCGGGAATCCTGGAGGCGACGTCTGCTGAAAGTACTTGGTGTCTCTCTCATTTTGTTCATTCCGGATACTTTTAAACTTGAGGTCAGTTATTTAAGCCATTTTATCGGATATCTCTTTGGTGTCCTGTGCGCCTTAATGTACTATCTATTTTTCTTTCGAAAATTTAGGGACGCTGAAGTTTTAGAAATTGAACATGATGATCTGGAATTACGTGAAAGTTAAACCTTTGATGTTAGCAATCCTGGGATTGTTGTTTGTTTTTTCTACCTGCGTTTTGGTGTTTTTTACATTCCACGATACTGAAGATTATGTCATCTCTCATACCTCGATCCAACAGCCGATTGATCATGCCGATCCAAACGGTGCTAAGTTCAAACAAAATATTGATATCCTCATTCCTAAAGGTGCACCTGTTCATTCACCGGTTTTTTTTCATTTGGCCATTGAAGACACCACCGATCAATTCATGATCAGACTTTTTAGGGAGTATGGACGGCCGATGAATGTCATTTTTATCCAGGCCGAACACCGAGGTCTCGGACAGAGCGTAACTCCTGATCCCGATCAAACGGTTCCATCATATATTAAAATTGGTCAGGCATTGGCCGATTATCACCGTGTGATTGAAGAACTCAAAAAAACATACACCGGGCCATGGATGGTGGCCGGATATCGCTATGGTGGCAGTTTGGCGATTAATTTGGCGGCAAATTATCCTGAGGATATGAAAGTCATATTGTCTTCGAGCGGACTTATGGAATGGCCTTTCATGATGGAACATTATGATCAAAAAGTTCGCTCAAATTTCGGAGACGATTTTTATCACCGTCTTGCCTCACATATTGATCATCTCGCTCCCGCTCCGCTTTATAGTGCCAATTGGAAAGAGCGAGAATTTCTTGTCGCAATCATCTATGGCCTATCCGAGCAAGCTCGTTTCGCATCGTTGCTTCCGTTTTTCAAGTTATTATCTTATCTGCCAACCTCTTTTTTTTTTCCGATTCTCCACGGTTTGGATTTTCTTTTCTCAAAAAGTCAGGCCTGGCATTTTGTTGAATCAATTTCAAAAAAGACACTCTCCCATAGCGAGGCGGTCACTGGAAAATTCGGTTGGAGAGTTGGAAAATATCAGCAATGTACGGAACTTGGTGTTTTCGCCGTTTCAAGTCGGGCGAAAAGTATTTTCACTAAAAAGCGTCAGGACTTTATTAAAGAATGTGAATCTTTATTCGGTCAAAGTTCGCGTTACAGTAATAGTGGCCCATGGTCTCTTTTCAGCATGGTAAAAAACTTAAAAGTACCCATGGTCTATGTCAGTGGTGGTATGGACCCATGGAGCGGTTTAGGTCTCGCTCCTGATTATCAAATTGCACTTGGAAAGCATTTTCACATCCCCAAGGGGTTTAACTGTCCGGATGAGGATGATGTTGAACTTGGGCGGGCGGTGTTAAGTGAAATGCTGAAATCTAGATAGTCTTCATAGTCAAATGGGCCAGCACATCTTGCGCGCTATAGCTTCGTTTCCCCGGAGATAGAAATTGTTTTAGGTGAGTGAGATCATCTCCGGCAGTCAACAGCGGTAATTCCTCATATCCATCATCTTGAATTTGGGCGGCACCGATATTTGACAACAAAGCATTGCAAAGACACTTGCGCTTCAGCGTTTCGTCATTTGCACCACCTTTGTGAATGAAATCCGCCACAGGTTCCGCTGGGCAGCGATAAACGATTGCACCGTCCGAGGTAAGAACAGGTTGCCTGAGATGGCCGATATCACATTTTCGTGGCCGAGCTTGGTATGATGAAAATTCGGATAAGGTCCCGGCCAAGGGGGCCACTTTAAAGGGAAATCCGGTCGGGGATGCCAGCGGATCAGTAAAAACCGCCGGCAGGTTTGAGTCCTCCAGACCACACCATTTATCAATCACCGCCTGACGTAAGCTTTCGGTTACACCCGATTCATTACAAAAGGCGAATGCCGTTCCCACTTGCACACCTGCGGCACCGAGGTCCAGTGCTTGCTGAACTTTCTCAGGCGATCCGAAGGTTCCTGCCAGCCAAAAAGGGAGTCCGATTTTTCGAAACGATGCTAAATTGGGTTCATCATTAATGCCATAGATCGGTTCACCTAGTTGATTGAGTTGTAATGGGCCTCTGGGAGGAGCATTGTGGCCGCCGGCCGAAGCACCTTCGATGATAAAACCTTCTACCGTTCCTGTGGCCTTTCGCACTAGATGCAAGGCCAAAGTGTCCGATGAAATGATCGCAAGAAATTTTGGCCTCTTCAGGGATTTGGCCATTATTTTAGGAAAAACTAGAGAGGGATCAAAGCTCGCTCGAAGATCTGATGGAGTGGCCGCTCCAATGACTGAGATTTTAAGAGAGGCCTCTTTTTGCTCGGCGAATTTATCTAAGACGCCAGGAATTTCGCGCGGAATACCCGCCCCCATAAGAACATAATCAACCCCGGCCAGCATGGCACCATAAATTCCACTGAGATTTGAAGTCTGAAGTTTTTCTAAAAAGTTAATCCCAATTACGCCCGCATGGTTTTCCTTGGCCAGAAAGACTTCCACAAAACTCGCCAGCACACCTAGCCGCTGCAGTGGAAGTGGAGCATCGATGCAAGGAAGGGAGCATCGTTTATAGGACTTGCCACTTTCACGGCCCTTGGGCAGAAAATAAAGTCGAAGAACTTCTTGAGCGTAGTCTTGATCTGGAAAATGCCCAATGGCCCGTCTAACATCGCCCTCTGGGTCACCATCTTGGAGTCTTCTGATAATAACAGTATTGATGCCTGTTCCAGACACCACGCCGAGCTGCCCAAGCAGCGAAACGGCCCTGGCGAGACGCCAGTTCGATACTCCAATGCCCATTCCTCCCTGAATGATGATAGGTAGATTCATTCATACTCCTTTCGTATCGCATTTATTTTTTTCGCATTGTTTCACGTATTTCAGGCCGGGCTCAAGTAATAGTTTTGTAAAAGATCACTACATTTTTATTTCTGCGACAGGGAGACTTCTTAGTAAAAATAAGCCAAAAGCATGAGAAATATCAGTGAAAGTACCTGTTTTTGCCTTTATGCTACCAGACAATAATCACTATCAAGATTCATTGGAGTTCCTCATGGAAACGTATCGGACTATTCAAATTCTGGCGGCAGCGCTGTGCGCTACGCTTTTTTTGCTTGCCACCCCGACCTTTGCCAAAAAAGGCCAAGGGGGAACTGCAAAAGGCTGTATTGAATGTCATCAAAAAACCTCACCTGGAATCGTGGGACAATGGAAAGAAAGTCGGCACTCAAGGGAAGGCGTTAGTTGTCTAGACTGTCATGGTTCAACCAAAGAGCGGCCTGATGCTTTTATGCATGAAGGTTCGCTCATCACCACAATCGTGACTCCTAATGACTGCGCCACTTGCCATGAAGAGGAGGCGACCGAATTTCAAAATAGCCATCACGCCGATGCCGGAAAAATTCTGGGGAGCCTGGATAATGTTTTGGCGGAAGTGGTGGAAGGCCACGTCATTTATGATGAGAAAGGGAATAAGATAAAAAGTTCTGCCGCCGCTGTCTCAGGTTGTTTGCAATGTCATGGCTCGGAAATCAAAGTTTTAGGCCCTGGCAAGCTTGATCCAGCTACTTGGCCAAATACCGGCATGGGTCGACTAAATCCTGATGGATCTAAGGGAAGCTGTACCGCCTGCCATTTACGTCATAATTTCTCTATTGCCCAGGCACGCCAACCGGAAAATTGCGGCCGTTGTCATATGGGCCCCGATCATCCTCAAATAGAAGTTTATACTGAATCCAAGCACGGTATTGCCTTCGCTGCCAACAGGGCCCGTTTTGCCAAAGGGATGACCAAGCTCGATTGGATTCCGGGCAAGCATTATGAGCAAGGCCCTACCTGCTCTACTTGCCACATGGGGGCCACCAAAACATTGAAAAGAACCCACGATGTAGGGAAGAGAATTTCATGGACATTAAGACCACCGATCTCGGAAAAAATTGATGAAGCGGCCAAAAAATTGGGCCATAAGAATATTGTTCCCTGGGAAAAAAGACGCGAGGATATGAAGGATGTTTGCCAGAGTTGCCATGCCGCTGGATGGGTAAGCAATTGGTATATCCAGTATGATAACGTGGTCAATCTCTACAATGACAAGTTTGGAAAACCCGCCACGGAATTATACAAAATGCTCAATGCCAAATCGCTTATTACACCCGATACCACCTTTGATGAAACAATTGATTTTACCTATTACTTCCTCTGGCACCACGAAGGTCGGCGGGCGCGCCATGGCGCTGCCATGATGGGACCCGATTATACACAATGGCATGGAATGTATGAGGTGGCGCACCGTTTTTATGATGAATTTATTCCCGAACTTCGTCATATCATTCATCTCGGTAAAGAAGAAGGTGGCAGTAAGAAGTCTGCTGCCAAGGAAGTTGAAGCGAAAATGGATGAAATTCTCAACAGCGAAATGCATCGCTGGTTCCTAGGGAAATCATCCGAAGCGGAAAAGGCGGCACGCAAGAAAGCATCAGAGGATTTTAAGAAGCGTTATGCTCAATAGTAATACCTTTCGGATTTTGATTTTCCAGGGCTTGGCCTGCGGACTCGACGCCTGCGATGGATAGGCCCATTTTGCTGGGCCTATCTCCTATAAATTCCACTCCGCTTTTCGTCCTCGCCGATAGGCATGACTGCGTTTTTTCCAAATGTCTTTTTGCTGCCTTCGACTGGTAGCATTCACCTTCATTCGCATATAGGCCTGCTCTCGTTCCAGCTTTAAAAAACTTTTCAAACGCGCTTCATCCAAGCATCCTTGACTTAAGGCCAATTGGATTCGGCATCCCGGTTCATGCTGGTGGTGACAATTGCTATATTGACATTGAAGTCTAAGCGCGATGATGTCGCTAAACAATTCATCAATTCCGGCGCTTTGGCCTTCCCATAATTGGATTTCGCGAATCCCCGGCGTATCAATAAAGGCGCACCCGTTGGCGAGATAAAACAATGAGCGAGAAGTCGTGGTATGTCGTCCTTTATCTCTTTCTTCGCTAATCTCTTGCGTTGCTTGCAGATCATGTCCCAAAAAGGAGTTGGTCAAAGTCGATTTACCCACTCCCGATGATCCCAGACAGGCCACTGTCGAATCTGGAAGGAGGTATTTTTTCAATCCTTCCAGTGTTTCAGTTTGGCGTGCTGAAATGGCATGAACATCAACCGTGGGAGCAACTGATTTGACTTTCTCAATTGCTGCACCAATGATTTTTTTGTCCACCAGGTCCGCCTTACTGAGCAAGACCACGGGAGTAATATTACCATCCCGTATCATCACCAAATAACGCTCAAGACGTCGCAGATTCAAATCCATGTTCAACGACGTTAAGTAAAAGACCACTTGCAAATTACTGGCCAGGATCTGCTCGCTGTACGCATCTCCCGCCACCTTGCGAGTCAGATGAGAGATGCGTGGGAGAACTTTTTCAATGCGTGCCGAGCAATTATGGGGTTCATAAGAACACATCACGTAGTCCCCCACCGCTGGTAATTCTGACGGCACCAAGGCCTCATGACGCATCTTCCCGCTAATAACGGCCCTCACTTCATCACTTTCAATTTTCACTCTGTAACAATTTTTTTCTTCGTGCAAAATGCGCGATTTGTAGACGCAGTTCTGCCCATTCATTAAATTTAATGAATCCATGGATTACCCCAAAATAAATGGCATACGAAAATTTCGTATGCTGAGGTCTCCGCAATGGAAAATTAGGATAGAGAAGATGGGCGGAGACCATGAACCATCTTTGCGATCTTTTTTGCGATCTTTGCTATTCTTGCTATTTTTGCGATCATAATGGCCTCCTTTGGTAAATGAGTTTATCGAGAGTTGTTGTAATATAGCATCATCTCGGTGAATTATGCAAATTGGGGTAGAGTTCCTGATTGGAGGTTGTTTTCAAACTCCCCTAAGATACGATCTTTCGGCCCTTTCCAGTCGAGGTGAGAATTCCATGCGCGCAATTTGGTGTACAGACCAAGGTGAGTGCGATCAATAACCGCCAATTCACCACAAGGGCGGTGAGTTCCTTTGAGTTTAATCCCTTTTACAAATTGGTGGATAAGCTGCAAAGGATTGTCCAAGGGGGGAGGAAAAATTCCTACTTGGTCAAAAGGTGAGAAAATGCTTGAGGCCAAGGAAAAATGTTTCGCCAAAAAATCCTGGTCATCCTGCATAGTCAAAACGCCTAAGTTTATTCCATATTGCTGATAGGCCCTCAAGTCCCCATTTTCGATGGCACGCAAAAAACCGACATAGTTTTTTCTAAAGTCCAATGACAATTTTTGAATATTCCCAAAATCCAAAAGAATGATTTGGTCTTTTTTAAAAAGATAATTTCCATTTTGAGGATCACCGTGGAGGAGTCCGGTGGTATAGCAACAATCCAAATGAAAGTCATAAAGTTTTCGGCCCATCTCATCTTTTTCCAACTGACTTCGCTGCATAGTCTCTTCCAGAGAATCACCTTCCACAAGCTGCATGGTCAATACAGTGGAACTTGAAGCATGAGTGATGATTTTAGGAAAGAGCATATAGGGATATTTCTTAGCGTAAGTGGAGTGGAACATGTCAGCGTTTCTTGCCTCACTTAAATAGTCACACTCGGCGAGAATGCTTGTTCGAAGATTTACGAGAATTGGATCAACATCCACATCATAGGGAAGTAACTTCATTAAGATTGATTTCAAAATGTGAAGATTTTTAAAATCACTTTTGATCGCTGCAACCACATCGGGATATTGAATTTTAATTGCCACATCTTCACCGTTCAATAACCGAGCACGGTGGACTTGTCCGATGGAGGCGCTGGCCATTGGCCCAGGATCGATTTCCTTGAAAATAGTATTTGTTTTATTGCCGAGACCTGTGTTGAGAACTTTTTCAATTTCGTCCCATTTCATGGGAGGGGCATTTTTTTGGAGTTCACGAAATAAATTTGAAATATCGGGTGGGAGAATAAGGTCGCCGCTGGACGATAAGATTTGCCCCAGCTTCATCACCGCGCCTTTTAGCTCTCCCATGACTTGAACTATTTCTTTGGCCGCTTCGAGTTTTTTCCCGAGGATTTGAGCATCCTCAAGAGTCCCCTCGACCTTCACCAAGAGATCTTTCTTTCTCCTGTCAAATTCACTTTTGACAAGATGTCCGCCGGCCTTAATTATCGATGATCCAAGTTTCAGGAATCGTTCTGTGGCCCCTTTTTTCAATAATGCTCCGTTCTTATACAGTAAACAAACCATCAATGGACAGATAGCGTTCACCAGTATCATAACAGAAAGTTAGGACTTTCGATCCATTCGGGATATCAGCTATTTTTTTTGATACAGCTGCGAGACTGGCCCCGCTTGAAACGCCGATGAAGAGGCCGACTTTTCTGGCGGCGTCGCGGGCGAAGGAATAGGCCTCTTCTTTTTGAATGGTAATGACACCATCCAAGATCTCACGATTTAAAATTGTCGGGATAAATCCTGCGCCCAGTCCTTGGAGGGCATGGGGGCCGGGATTTCCTCCAGATAAAACAGGGGAATCGCTCGGTTCAACTGCCAAGACTTTTAAGTTTTTATATTTGGCCTTCAAAACTTCACCACAGGCAGTGATGTGTCCGCCTGTTCCGACTCCGGTGATCAGGTAATCAAGTCCCGAAGGAAAATCGCTCAAGATTTCTTGCGCCGTGGTTTGTCTATGTACTTCAACATTCGCCATATTTTCAAATTGCATCGGCATCCAGGCCGGAGCTTTTTCCTGGAGCAATTCTTTGGCCTTTTCTATGGCCCCTTTCATGCCTTTTTCCCGCGGTGTGAGAACTAATTCGGCACCATAAATAGAAAGCAGGCGACGTCGTTCAAGGCTCATACTTTCCGGCATGGTCAAAATAAGTCGGTAACCCTTGACCGCGGCAACCATCGCCAGACCAATTCCAGTATTGCCGGAAGTTGGTTCAATGATAGTGGTATCTTTTTTCAACAGTCCTTTTTTCTCAGCATCTTCAATCATAGAAATGGCAATTCGATCTTTGATCGAGCCACCAGGATTGGCACGTTCAAGTTTAACCCATATTTCAAGATTTTTTTTACCCGCCTCGGGAAAGAGGGAGGTAATTTTAATGATAGGGGTATTGCCGATGGTTTCTAAAATTGAATTATATTTCATAATGTAGCTCCTCTTGTTGGGTTATTTGTTTTTTTTGATCAAGTTTAACTTCACTTTTATGATAGACCAGCGAATGGGGAGGGACACTTTTGGTTATCCAGACGTTCCCGCCAATTATACTATTATGCCCAATTACTGTTTCTCCACCTAGAATTGTAGCATGGGAATAAATGACACATTGATCTTCAATCGTAGGGTGGCGCTTGGTTTTTGAATGGGCCTTATCCACGCTTAAAGCACCTAAGGTCACACCTTGATAGATTTTGACATGCTTGCCGATGATGGCCGTTTCTCCGATAACAACACCAGTACCGTGATCGATGCAAAATGAATCTCCGATTTGCGCTCCTGGATGAATATCAATCCCGGTTTTTTCATGGGCAATTTCACTCATTAAACGGGCAAAGATATTATTGCTTTTTTTATAGAAAAAATGGGAGATACGGTACGTTGCTGCGGCAAAAAGTCCAGGGTAACAAAGTAACACTTCTTCGATGTTGCTTGCGGCGGGGTCACCTTCAAGCAAAGCATCGGCGTCCTTACTGACACTTGCGCTAATGCTGATAAGCTGACGAGCGTACGATTGAATAATTTCATCAATATGATTGGGTGTCTCGCCTAAGACTTTTAAAAATTTTTCTAAGTTGGTGAAATGATCCTGTAACAATATTTGAATTTCGGAGGAATTCTTGAATGATTTTCGCAACATGCCAGGAAAGATGAGATCAAGGGCATTTTGAAGAAAATTTTCAACAGGTTTTCTTTCCAGAGTTTTTTGACAACGGAAATTTGATTTCTGTTGAAACAAATCGCAAGCGAGTTGAGGGATTTTCATAGTTATGCTCAGAAACTTGGCCTCCTTCCGGAGGCCAAAGATTTGTTTTATTACGCTTCGGCAGTTTCAGGGGGCGGAGCGGCCTTCTTTTTTGCTGGGGCCTTAATCAATCCAGCGGCCAATAATATTTTCACCTTTTCTTCCGCATTGACCCATTTGCCATTTGCATCTTTAACAGCATAGCGGCCGGAGCGTTTTTGCAAAATGGTAAAAGCATCTGTCTTTTTTACTACACCATTTTTGCCCACAGGAGCTGCGCTTTTAGTTGCGGTCTTTTTTGTTTTGGCAGCTTTAGGGGTCTTAGTTGCTTTCGAGGGATTATCGGCCTTTGCTGGTTTGGCTTCTTTTGGCGCCTTCTTTTGTGCCTCTGTCATAACTACTCTCCTTGTGATTTCGTAAAAATGTTATCGCTATCATGGCAATCTCACGGGAAATCGTCAATGACCGATATGAATCGTAGTTAACTGAAAGATGCTTTTTTGTCCCCAAATTCTTTTGTAGTGATAGAATTGTATAACATTTATACAAGGTAGCTGCATGTTCAACTTCATAAAAACTTCTATCATGTCCGTCCTGTTTTGCTTTTTGGCCATGGCCGCCTGGTCGCAGCCTGTGACTTCGGTGAGACCATGGTTGGGAATTGCCATTGAAAAAGGCCCGAAGGGTGTTCTTATTAAAAACACATTTCCTGATACTCCCGCTGAGAAGGCGGGATTGCGTAGTGGTGATGAAATTTTAAAAGTGGTGGGTGTGCCTGTGCAAACACCTGAAGAACTCGTACAGGAGGTGACCAATAAAGGAGTTGGTTTTACGGTAAAAGTTGAGTTCTTACGACAAGGCAAATTGAGGGCGAAAGATATCACTTTGGTTGTCATGCCCGATATGTTTAGTCTTACTAAGCAGAAGTTACTCAATCACAAGGCCCCAAATTTTGAGGCCTTGGTGGTGCAGGGGCGGGGTTCAAAATTTCATATGCAGAAACAACTTGGGCGAGTGACCCTTCTAGATTTTTGGGCCACCTGGTGTATGGCCTGTCTTGGGACAGTTCCTCGTTTAGTTCAATTTGCCCAGAAGTATAAAGGTAAGATTGACGTTATTTCCATCTCGGGCGAAGAAGTGCCGGTCATCAAAAACTATCTTGTTAAATTTGAAAAACGCGTCCCCAAAAAAGAAAATCCTATCCAGTATTTACAAAGTGCCGAAGGTAAGGTGAACAGTCTCTTTATGGCCGCCGCCATCCCCATGTTCGTTCTCATCAACAAGAATGGAATCGTAGTTGATCTGGATTTAGGCGGCGGGACAATTTTGGATAAAATTTTGGCGAAGGCGGAAGGCCTGCTTACTCCCTAGGTTACCAAGGCAATTTATCACCCATATGAAAAAAACCACAAGTTGGGCCATTATCATCGAGAAGTGCTAAATCAACTCCCGTCTTGGCCCCATCTTGGACATTCATCGGAGCATGCTCGGTGCCTAAGTCTGTTTTAACCCAACCCGGATGGGCGGTATTGACTTTGATCTTGGTGTCTTTGAGGGCATGGGCGAAATGGATGGTCACGGCATTGAGAGCGGCCTTACTGGAATTGTATGCCATGCATTTTGCATCATAGATGGGTGACCCGGGTTGAGCATGAAGAGTCAGCGAGCCGAGAATACTTCCAAGATTGACGACTCTTGCCGCTGGGGACTTTTTTAGTAATGGCAAAAACTGTTGGGTAACATCAACGACTCCAAAAACATTGGTCTCATACGTTTTTCTCATGATATCAAGAGAGACCGTGGCGGCGTTGTTTTCCATCCACCCCCCGCTATCGATCATGATGCCCGCATTGTTAATTAAGATGTCCAGTTTTCCTTCCTCTTTTTCAATTAAAGTTACAGCATCTTTAATCTGCATACTATTAGTGACATCACAAAGTATTGGAACGACATCCAGCTTTAGTTTTTTTAAATCTTTGGCGGCGGTTTCAACTTTATTCAAATTTCGTCCGGCCATGTATACTCGTATTCCCTTCTGGGCCAATTGTTTTGCCATTTCAAGTCCAAGACCTTTATTGGCGCCAGTGATAAGAGCAACTTTCTGTTTCATAAAAATATCCTCCAATTTTATTTTTGTTAAGAATAGCAACAATCGTCGAATTGGCAATCGCGATGTTGGATGTGATTTAAATATTTGCACTAAATATACGAATATTGTTAAAAATCGAGTTAAAAGCTTGCAAACGTTTTTCTCTGGGCCGACAACTCTTTAGATTCAATCGTACACAATGGTGATCAGGCGGTAACAACAACTGAATCCTGCAGGAGGTGTATTTGAAACGAAATTTATTAGCTTTGTTCTCTCTTCTCTTCGTTACCTTTGGTCTCAATGTGTTTACCTCTCATGCCCAAAGTATTTCAAAAGATATCACAACCGAGAAACTTTGGCTTAAGCCAAATAAGTGAGGTGATGAGCGGAAAAAGGCCCTGGTATGAGCAGGGCCTTTATAATTTCAATAAAGATCAATTCTTGTATCATGATTAGCGTTCAGGGATAAGATGCCGGGCCTGGCACTTGTGCCATAAAGGATTACCGTAAGTGTTCGCGGCGGTGTGGTAATATGAGCGAAATTGCGAGCAGTGAGGCCGCAACTGATCATTCGTCATGGATTCTAGAGACAGAGTGAATTCCTGACACAATCTGCTGCGATCAGTGGCGCAAGTCCATCCTTTGTCCCATATCGTTTGTTCTTCAAAGTAACGATAGCGGCAAGGCCATTCTTGGCCCAAGTTCATTTCACCCAAAAGGCGACCTAAAAAATTCTTCAGGCAGATTCCGTAGTATTTGTCATATGGGAACCAGGTGTTGCCGCGCGAGAATATGCTGGGGCGGGTAACGTATTCAGAGGTGCGCATAATACTGTTCAACATACAAATACGCATTTCTTGTGACGGGATTTTGCAAATCTTTCTACCTTCAGCTTTGGTAACATTCAAAACGTAGTTATTATCGAAATATTCGTCATAATCACTGATGCATTTGTGATAGCTGGCGGCATTCTCACGGCAACCTGTGGCCAATGTTTGCATGGCCTCGTCAGTTCTGGCAGGATCACTGGAAAGGCCAGTGACAAAACATTCTTTTTCGGTACTCGTTTCTAAAGAACAATATTTTTCTGCCACAGTGGCGGAAATCAAGTTGAGTGGTGCTGTATGAAAGGGCGCTTGATGTTTGTAAAATTTGAAAAGACAATCGCGTACGTGTTGCGCTTGGATGCCGCAAGTTTTCACCGCATCTGGGAACGAAATATGGGCCTGCACAAATTGCAGCACGCATTCTCTTGCGTTGGCATTGGATATTTTACATAGATCACCGGCATCAGACTGACTGAGTTGGTGGGATAAATGATGGCGTAAAGTGCATTCACTCCAAACATTACTCAAGTCATCTTGAAAAGCGCGATAGCAGATTTTCCCGACGGTTTCTAGTTGATCCACACTGTGTCTCGCCGGCAATTGCGTTTTTATGCTCTCGACGCAGGCACGGACATGAGGATCACATAAACTTTGTAGTATCTTTGGTTTACTGATCAAAGCGGCTTTGGCATGGGCATAAGTCGAAATACAAGTACTCATGGCGGGATCATCGGGATAGCTGAAGCAGAAATCAAAATACAGATCGGCCATGGCGCGATGGCCACGAGAAGGTCTTTCGCTCTCCATGCGCGCCACGCAGTTTCTGATCTTACTATCGCATTTGTTATAGGCAGCGACGACATCGCCGCCATTTTGCACTTTGGTGCGGATACATCGCTGGGCCTCGGCATCCAGGCCGGGATTGCTCTCGCAAAATTGCGCGATCGATTGATAGTTAACGAAATAATCCCTGGTATAGGGGCGAGTACCAAGTGCTCCATCAACACAGGTTTTAATAGCTTCTGTTGGGTAGACTTTAGCATACAAACTGCAAGCTTCTTCTTTGTCTAACACAAAATATCCTCGCGCCATCCTTGACCAACGGTTCAGGCAATCTTGATATCGTTCAGGATTGACATTCCAGCGGATCAATTTGGGGATCTCTGGAGTAGGAGTGGGCGTCGGTGTTGGTGCTGGGGTAGGGGTTGCCGTCGGTGTGACGGTGACTTTTGGTTGAACGTGTAGTTCGAGATATCTTTTGACATAATTAAAGCAAGCACTTTCCAACCGATCTGAACCTCGTTTAAGGCAATAGATTAGATCTCTCTCGATCGTGCCGGCCAAACGGCAGTTGAGCCGGATGTCGCGAGCGCAATAGTCTTGCACTTGAGCGAGGACGCTTGAACTTACAAAAAACAACAGCACAGGAAGGATAAGGTGTACCATAGATATCTTATCGGAAAATCCCAGAGATTTATTAAAAATGACTTTCCGGTCGGTGAGGATGTTTTTCAATGAAAATGAGCCTTTGGCCATCTGATGGGCCCTCAAAAATTTCTTTTTCACCCATTTTCATTATAATGGTTTCATGAATCTTGCCTATTCTCGAATTTGTATTTACTGGTTTTCCGGCACGGGGAATGCTCTCACCGTGGCGCGCTGGATGGCGGAGTATTGTGAGGCGGCCGGATATCCCACGGAATTGATCCCCATGGTGCAAGATGGCGCGATCTCTCTTCCATCTTGTGCGAGTAAAACCCTGATCATTTTTACTTTTCCCACTCACGGTTTTTGTGCCCCTTGGTTGGTGCTTCGCTATCTTTGGCGATTTCCTGCAATGGCAAACGCCAGTGTCTTTTTTTCCAACACTCGCGGCGCTGTCCGTGTTCCATTCTTTTTTATGCCTGGACTGAGCGGTTTGGCCTTGTGGTGGCCAGTTTTATTATTTTGGATGCGCGGTTATACCATCGCTGGCACTTTGCCTGTCGATATGCCCCATTCATGGATTTCTTTTTTCCCTCCCAATCCGGTCTTTGGCATCGACCGCTTAATGGCACGGGCCAGGAATATTGTGGTTGGCACAATCTCCTGTTTGTTGCAAGGCGAGCGCTGCCACCGCTGGAGTGTCTGGTTGACTTTACCCCTCGATATTGCCATCGCATCGATCATTCCCTTTTACTTGATGATAGGACGTTTTGGACTCGCCAAGACTCTCTATACTTCTCCTGATTGTAACAACTGCGGTCTTTGCTATAAGCATTGTCCGGTTCAGGCAATTCAATTGCGCGATGGCCGTCCTTACTGGGGATTCAATTGTGAGAACTGCATGCGTTGTATGAATATTTGCCCAAAGCGTTCTATCCAATCTTGGGTGACTCGTATGGGATTACTCACATATCTCTTGATGATTGGGGGAATGGCGCTTTGGCACCTGCCAGTCTCGCTCTGGCTCCTCATTTTGACACCCGCAATCTTTCCCATCTATCGCATGCTTCATTGGGCCTTGGGCAATCGTTTACTAAATTGGTGCTTGACATGCACTTCTTTGACACGCCTTTGGCATCGTTATTTGGCCCCTGGGGTGAGGGCCAAAGATTTCTTATCTTCGCGTTGAGTGTGAATTTATTGTTTTGTATTAAATTACTCAACAATCAAGCTGTGTGTCGTGCTCAAAGTTTCTTTTAAGTGCCGATGTCAGGAGTATAATAGCGAGAAAGTAGAGTACAAAAATATGGAGTGAGGAGTCCCTATGAATTTTGATGATGCCATCCAGGCGCACGTGAATTGGAAAATGAAACTACAAATCTATTTAAGGAGGCCAGATAAGTCTCTTAATCCTGCTACCATCGAACCAGATTGTAACTGTGATTTGGGCAAATGGATTCATGGAGAGGGTGGGGCCAGATACATGAGCGATCCTAAATTCGTGAAGCTGCTCAATGATCACGCCAAATTTCACAAGGTGGCGGCAGAAGTTGTGCGCAAGGCGGATTCTGGGCAGTCCGTATCGGAAGAAACCGCTTTGGGTTCAAAAAGTGAATTTGCCATTCTCTCCCAGGCGATAGTGATAACCCTGGTTGAAATGCGAATGGGATGGAAATAAATCATCGGAGAAGTCATCATGGAAAAAAAAGCGGTGGCAAAAAAGGGAGTGATCAAAAAAAGAAGTCAAGTGCGCTTTAGGCCAGACCCTAACGTCCTGGCCGCGATAGATTTGAATCCTGAAAATAAAAAATTTTCCCCCACCTTGCGTGGTCTGGTCTTCAGCGAGTCTTATAGTGGCTGTGGGTTAGTGATGCTCCTTTCGCCTCATATGATGGTGGGAGATATTTGCAAAATTGAGATTGGTGTTTTGGCGCCGCTCAAGGCGCAAGTGATGTGGCGGACACAACTGGATGATCAGGTCATGAAGCTCGGGCTGAAATTATTGGAATAGTTGGCCACGATTAAGCACGAATTTTTCCATCACTTTGTACCAGAAAGCGGGTGGTGGTCATTTCTCGTGCACCCATGGGACCGTAGGCATGCACTTTGGAAGTAGAGATGCCCAGCTCGGCCCCAAGCCCCAATTCCCCTCCATCGTTGAAACGCGTGGAAGTGTTCACCATAATACATGATGCATCGACGTCGTTTTGAAATTGTGCGATGATTTCAGGCGTGCTGGCACAAATACCTTCAGTATGTTTGGAGCCGAATTTCTGGATGTGGGCGATGGCGGCCTCAAGTGAATCGACTATTTTTACCGATAAAATTTTATCCAAGTACTCGGTGGCGTAATCTTGCTCTGTGGCCGGTTTGATCTGTGGGCAGAGCGCTTTGCTTCTTGGACAGCCTCTCATCTCGACACCTTCGCGCAGAAAGGATTGGAACAGAGATTTTATAAAATCTGTCGGGAGAGATTGATCGAGCAGCAGACATTCCATGGCATTGCATACTCCTGGGCGCTGAACCTTGGCGTTTAAGCATACCTTTTCCGCCATCTCAAGCTGAGCATCCGCATGGATATAGATATGGCATAGACCGCGGAAGTGGGCGATGACTGGAACTTTGGAGTTGTTATAGATGGTGCGTACTAAACTTTCCCCTCCACGTGGGATGACTAGGTCGACAAAATCCACCAAGGTAATTAATTCATTTACTGCTTCCTGTCCTTCGATCATTTGAATCAAGTGCGCGGGCAACAATCCTTTGATCGATTCTTGCACAATTTCGACTAGAATTTTATTCGATCGTCCGGCCTCTTTGCCACCTTTTAAAATCATGGCGTTTCCGGACTTGATAGCGAGACAAGAGCAATCGATGACCACGTTAGGGCGACTTTCAAAGATCATGGCGATGACTCCGAGTGGGATGCGCTGGCGACGGACCCAGAGTCCATTGGGCAATTTATTTTCTTCAACAATGATGTCAACCACTTCTTGTTGAGCGGCAATAGCGAGAGGCACTTGGGCCATGGAGAGAAGGCGCTGCTTGTTTAAAGTCATGCGATCCAACAGGGCAGGACTTAAATTGGCCTTTTTTGCCAGGGCGATATCTTCGGCATTGGCGGCCAGGATTTCTTTGCTCCGTTCCTCGAGTTTTTGCCCGATTAAATGCAATGCCTGATTTCTCTCATGGGCCCTATTGCGACAAAAATTCCGCGAGGCCTCTTTGGCATGTTGGGCGATTTCTTTGACACTCGTCATTTGTTTAATCCTTCAAAAACATATTATCCCTGTGAATGATGACATCCGAGGGACACGAACCAAGCAAGGAGATAATTTCAGAACTTTTTTTTCCCATCACTTGGATAATATCTTTGCTGTCATATTCGCTTATACCAACTGCGATGACTCTTGTCTGGAATTTAATATTCACCACGTCACCGCGTTTGAAATGACCTTGAATATCGCGAATGCCGATCGGGAGAAGGGAAGCATTTTTGCTCAGGGCCTTGCAGGCACCCTCATCTATAATGACAAAAGCATTGTTTTTTACGATGGTGGAAATCCACGCCTTCCTCCTGTTCTTGGCGGTAAGCTTCTTGGGATAAAAAAAGGTACCTACTTTCTCACAAAGTGGCGCCATGATGGGGTCTTTCCTGCGATAGGTAGCAATAATTACGGGAATTCCCAGGGTCGTTAGCTTCCGCACCGCCAGCAATTTTGTCTCCATTCCCCCTCTGCCCACAGAACTCTTGGTGATGGTTTTAATTTCTTTCAGGTCCGCTTGGAATTCCAAGGACTGAATATGTTTTGCTCCTGGAACAGAGGGGTCTTGATCGTAGAGACCATCAGGGCCGGTTAAGAGGATGAGGACATTCCCCTCAATGAGTTCCGTCACCATGGCCGCCAGCTGATCGTTATCACCCACAGTTATTTCTTCGAAGCTCACAGAATCATTTTCATTGAGGATGGGAATGATTCCCGCTTGCATTAATCTGAGAATAGTATTTCGAGTATTTAAATTACGCGTGCGATTTTTTAAATCATCATGCGTAAGCAGGACTTGGGCCGTCATCACACCATATCTTTCAAACTCTTTTTGATAGGCCGCCATGAGCAGAGGTTGCCCTATGGCCGAGCACGCCTGCAAATAACTAATGTCTTGTTTTTTGCCTGAGTCCTCAAGATAACCTCGTCCGGTGCTGATGGCGCCTGAGCTGACCAAAACAACTTCGATTCCCATTTTGGAAAGTTGGGCAAGATCATGCACCAAATTCTCCAGACATGTTAAGGCAATTCGGCCCTGTTCTGCGGTAATGGCGGCCGAGCCAACTTTTACAACTATTCTTTTTGGGCCATCGTGAAGTTCCGGCCTTAATTTCAAATTCATAAATTTATTCTAACCGAAGAGTTACTTTTCTTAAATCCGACAATGCAACTCAAGCTCTCTTTCAATCGTGACAAAATAATGTGTTCCACTTTTTTTGTTTTGTGTTAAAACTTACTCATAAATTATTTAACCAGGGATGAAGTGATGGCCGATGTAGAATTGAGTCAAGAGGCAACTGCAACCAATGACGAAGCCGATCTCAAGGCCATGGGGTATTCCCAAGAACTTTTTCGCAGTCTTGGGGGATTTTCTAATTTTGCCGTTTCGTTCTCAATTATCAGCATTCTGACAGGCGCAGTTACGCTCTATGGGCATGGACTTATTCACGGTGGGCCGCTGGTGATGTCTTTCGGCTGGATCTTGGTGACACTTTTGGTTTTACCCGTGGCCGCATCCTTGGCCGAATTAGCTTCGGCCTTCCCCACCGCAGGTGCTCTCTATCATTGGTCATCTTTTTTAGGTAATAAGCACTGGGGCTGGTTTACCGCTATGTTTAACCTGATAGGACAATTCGCCATCACGGCCGGGATTGGTTATGGCCTGGCGGATTTTTTGATGCCGCTATTGGGGCTTGCTGATGTACCTAATTTTACCACGCTGCGGTTGGTGGTTTATGCTGTGATCTTATTAAGTCATGCACTTCTCAATCATTTTGGAATCGGACTCGTTGGCATTTTGAATGACCTCTCGGCCTGGTATCATATGGCAGGTGTGGCCGTGCTACTCGTGGCCCTGGGATTCTTTGCTCCTCATCAGTCAGTAGATTTTTTATGGTCCACCCAACATACTGCGGATTTTCCCTATTGGTATGCTTTTCCTGTGGCCTTGCTGCAAGCAGCTTGGACCTATACTGGCTACGATGCTTCGGCCCATGTCAGCGAAGAAACCAAAAATCCGCGCCTGATCGCTCCTTGGGGAATTTTTCTGTCGGTGGCGGTGTCAGGGATTTTTGGTTGGCTTTTGCTTCTGGTAGTCACGATGAGTATTCAGGACCTCTCTTTGGCACAGGCGGCTTCTAATCCCTTTATTCATATTTTATCCACGGCACTTGGGCATAAGATGGGTTTTGCCCTGACCTGGGTTTGCGCCATTGCCATGTGGTTTTGTGGTCTGGCCAGTGTGACTTCCAATTCCCGCATGATCTATGCCTTTTCACGTGATCATGGGATGCCTCTCTCGCGTTTTTGGGCCAGGGTGAGTCCGCGTTTTAAAACACCTGCACAGGCCATTTGGTTATCCGCGGCCGCTGCCTTTCTCTTGGGAGTTTATGGCCAAGTCTATTCAGTCATTGTAAGTATCAGTACTATTGCTCTTTATATTTCTTATGGCCTACCCATTTTTATTGGTTTGAGGGCACGCAAATCCGGTGTATGGACAGTTCGCGGTCCCTGGCATTTAGGAAAACATAGTGGCTGGATTAACTGCTTAAGTTTATTTTGGGTGGTCGTGATGTGTGTTCTCTTTGTCATTCCCCCTAATCAATTAACGGGTTATACCATCGGTGGATTGAGTATCTTCTTGGTTCTCTTGTATCAATATGGTGGCATTCGTAAAAGATACGATGGCCCACCAAAATCGCATCTCGACTGATCTCAGATCTGGGAGAAATCAGTCGAGAAAAATCGGCTGAGTCCAGGCGTAATAGGCCTTGATGAGGTTATTTTTTTTTACAAAATAGGAAATTTTGGCGCGTACGTATCCTGTCATTCCATGAAATGAAAAAGAGGCCTTGTTCTTTTCTATCCTATTCAGAATTTTACCGTTTTGACCGATGAATTCAATCATACAGTGCGATGAATTTTCAAAGGGTATTCCTCGTCTGATATGGCCAATGACTTCATCTCTCGATACTACCTCGTGGCTTTTTTCCAGATCAACTTCTACCGTGTACCGCTCATCCTTCGTTTCGATAGCTTTGAGCATCACCCCGTTTGAAGCATAAAAGTTCCCCTGTTTGAGCGCCCCCGTGATGGATTTTGCATCCAAACTCGGAGCATTGACCATAATCCAGCCACGCCCAGGGTTGGTTTTGTCTGCGGAAATAACTTTGAAAATGTGCGAATCATCGGAACTAAGGGCATAGATTTTTTTGCCACTGGTCAGGAGCTTGTCCCAGATCACTTCGGTTGAATCATGAATCGCATCGCCGCGATTGTGAACTCCGGGATGACCGTTATAAAGTTCAAAAAACTGCAATCTCTCTACATTATTGATGTCATTAAAATTCAGGGCCCACTCAAAATTGGGATGGTTCAAGATCGGCAGTCCATTGGCCTCTAAAGTCCCATCCACATGGGATTGAACTATCTTATATTTTTCAACGGAATCAAATTTCCAGTCAATCACGTTATTCACATTGAACGCCGTGGTATGGATATGCTTGGGCCCCGAAATCTCCACGCCTGGAATTAGGATGAAATCAGGCCGAAGCGGGCTCGGCATGGTGACTTGGGCAGGATCAATAAAACGATTATGCTCGGATAAAACCAGAAAATTGTAATCGCGCTCATGATACCAGTTAGTCACTTGCTCTGCAGTAGAATCGGAATGCCCGTTGAGCACTGTGTGAGAGTGGGTATTGCCTTTATACCATTCGGCGTGAGCATTGGCGTTTAGGGAAAGAATAATAACGACAATTTGGGTGAGTGTTTTCATATTGTTCCTTGGCCAATTGCTCTTCTCCCAGTCAATGGTATTAGACCACCGAGCAATGATAAATAACGGGTAAACACTGCCGCAAAATTAGGACGAAATCATCTTTTTTATATTGCCATAGGTAATTGGGCGATAGTATTTACTCAAAGCTAATCAATTGCATTTTTCTTGGGGATGTCATGAGTACATTGGACCTATTGACAAAAAGAAGTGCTGGTAAATGTGAATTATGCTCTTCTGCAAACAATTTGACAGTCTATGATGCCAAGCCTTTCGAGGGAAGCGCAGAGAAAGCGCTTTTATTGTGTGCTATATGTACAGAACAAATTAACAATCCCGCCAACTTCGATCCCAATCACTGGCGCTGCTTAAATGAAACTATTTGGAGTGAAGTCAGTGCGGCCAAAGTCATGGCATGGAGAATTTTGAAGAATTTAAACCAAGAAAATTGGGCCCAAGATTTACTTGAGCAACTCTACCTTGAAGAAGCAGATTTAGCATGGGCCCAAAGTGGAATAGAACTGGAAGCGGGCCTTGAAGAGAAGGGCGCGGTAACTAAAGACAGCAATGGAACCATTCTTGCACAGGGAGACTCGGTCACCCTGATTAAAGATCTAGATGTGAAAGGTGCCAATTTTACCGCTAAACGTGGGACACTGGTAAAAAATATATCTTTGACCTCCAACCCCGAGCAAATCGAAGGGCGAGTGAATGGCACCCAAATCGTTTTACTTACCCGTTTTTTAAAGAAAGCAAATTGAATATTTGTTAAAGTTCAATTGGAAAAGATACACTCAAGATCCAAGAATCATTGTAGTTTGGCCTCAATATTTTGTTTTATTTTAAATGAGGAATAGAATTTCAAAAAAGACTTAGATGTCACTCTTCGAAATTAAATGCTTGCTGTGCTGGTGAGATTGGTTGTGATGGCCATAAATTATGCATTTATAAAAATTGAATGACGAGGGTTAGATGAACACATACTAAGAAGTCATTGTCTAAGAAATATCGTCTGTTTAAATCATACTTGGGTGCAGGCATGTTTCTATCTGAAGGATTTATCTCGAGAATTATTGTCGTTATGACGGCAATAATGATCTTGTTTTGGATTGCACGCGAATTATCTAATACAGATCACTCGCTTGAAGCAGGGAATTACAACACACCACAAATGCAGGACAGATATGTCGCGCCTCCGACTTATAAAGTATGGGGCCGGGGATTGGTTTACGATTGTATAAAAGGAGAGTGGGCGTGTGTGAATAGGCATGGCTATTCACAATGTCGGGCCAATATGAAGTGGAATATCAGTCATAACAAACCTTATGAGTGCTTCACTGTCCACGTCTATTCCTCTGACGTGGATTGTATCGTTGTGCAACTTCGCCATATCACCCGTCAGGTGAAAGTCGATTTTTGCAATCAGTATCAACGCTGATCAAAACTAATCTCATTTGAAAATATTACCCCCAGCGTCCTTTTTTTGTTAAGAAAGGAATAAATTAGACAGAAGGATTTCGACTCATGTGCTTGAAAAAAAAATTTATTATCATACTTGCTTTTTTTTCATGTAATTTTACTGCCCTGGCAGCCGTTCCTCAATGGGGCCTTGGTGCCGTGATCGGAGACCCGACGGGATTGTCGCTGAATTATTTCATGCACGAGACAAGAAGCCTGCATTCAGTCTTAGCCTTCGATTTTAGCGATGGAGATGAGGTTAACTTTGCCTCTCATTATATTTGGTGGAAAAGATTTGCCGATATGCCGCTCAAACCCTTCCGCTGGTTTTATGGATTCGGCGGAGAAATTGCCATCTTCGATCAAAGTTACAAAAAATTTCATGATAAGGATATTGAATTGGGTCCCAGTGCAACACTGGGCCTATCTTATGCGTTTGAGTCAGCACCGCTGGAAGCTTTCCTCAAATCAAATCTCACTCTTGATATTGTCCAGGAAACCGATGTCGATATGGACCTAATGCTTGGCCTGCATTTTAATTTTTGAATTTCAACAACCTGCTAAAGCCGCTTATTGTTAATAACAAGTATTTTGGTCACCATTTTTTCCATGAGGTCGTAGATCGTTAGAAGTGAGTGTGATCATATCCCAATTTAAAAAATTAAGGTGAAATGAATATGTGTTAACGACCGAAGGAGGTTATATGATTCGTGCAGCTATTGCTTTTTTTGTTTTGGCAATTGTCGCTATTTTATTTGGCGCTTACGGTGTTGCCGGACTTTCAGTAGAGATTGGCAAATCACTTCTAGTTGTATTTTTGATACTCTCAGTGATTTCCTTTTTTGTGGCAATATTCACAGGAAGACACCAAAAACCACTTTGAAAGTAAGAGCTGAGATAGCTATTTCTGTCGGAAAATAACTTGAACAAAGGAAAAGGAGGATTCGATGGCCTTAAATGAAAATACGGTTAAAGGAAAATGGCGTGAGATTAAAGGCGAGATTCAAAAAGCATGGGGTAAATTGACCGATGATGAACTTGATAAGACGAAAGGTGATCTTAAGGCCATCAGCGGTCTCTTGCAGCAGAGATATGGGAAAGCACAAAGCAGTTATAGTAAGAAAGTCGCCAGTATTTTTGCACGCTTTGACCAAAAAAAAGATCGAACAATTGAAGGAATGAAAAAGAACCTTAAACAATGAAAACAGGACTACCACCGTGGTGCCAATAAAACTTGGCCCATTATTGTGGGCCAGTTTTAAAAGTTTTTGGGAATTGTTTTACGATTCCCATGGCAAGGGTATCTGAAAACATGAGCATATGGACGTGTCCCTTATCGTAAGCAACGATATCTCCGGCCCAGTCCTTTTTAAGACGGTAAACTACCTCATCCGTGGTTAAGCTGAGATGGGTTGCCATCATTTTTTCAAGCTCGTTCTTGTTCAAATGGGGATTAGCTTTGCTTAAGAAGTCGGCAATGTCCTTGCCATTCACAGTCCATCTCTTCTGGGCATTAGCGAGGTTTACGGCATTATTTTCTTTGGCCGCTTTTATGACATCAACAGCGATTAAAATATGATATCTTAAGAGACCGGACAATTTTTTTGCCGCCTCTTCTCCGTAGTAAGGTTTAATGGCGTTCCCGATATCATCTTGATTAAGCAACAGCCTCTCAGCAACTTTAGCAGCATCTTCTAAGTCGGCCAAGGAACTGATGATATAATTTCTGGTCCAGACTATGTGGTCTTCCCAAAGCTTTCTTAAATCTGTTTTAAGTTTTACCGCTTCTTCTGAGTAATTTTGGGTTGCCTTCCGTGAACTTTCATTGGCCTGTAGGCAATTTGCGGACGTGAACACGGACAGAACGAATAAATAGAGAGAACATTGACGATATAACTTTTTTAAATAATTCATAAAATCCTTTGATTAATTTCTCCAGTCAATTTGGTATTTGAAATTAAAATGTTCAGCATATTTTTGAAATGACAAAGTCTGAAGGACGGAATGATTTTTAAAAGTGACGAAATACCATGTGTCGAATAATTTCATTCATCTTGCAGTAATTTTGGTGTTTGAGGCAATATTGAAAAAAAATCACAGGAGAGAAAATTAATGAAGTGGATTGTTGTTATAGTATTGTTAATGATCATCGCTCCAACCCACTTCTCGGCCTGCGCTAAAATGAAAGGTGAAACCGCCGGTGAATATCTTGATGATTCGGTGATCACAGCAAAAGTCAATTCGATCATTGTGGAGGATCCAGATGCTCAGTATTTCAAAATTGATGTCACCACAATACAGGGAGATGTCGTGCTCCAGGGATTTGTGCCTAACAGGGAGATTGAAGATAGTCTTATGGAAAAAATCAAGCAAATCAGAGGGGTGAAATCGGTCAAGAGTCTTTTGAAAGTCGAAAAAATCGAATAAGAAAAAGGCCACATAAAAAACTTACAATCATATTTAACGGATTTTGAGGATGGTTATTTTCATTGTAGTCAATCATAGTCAGACTTGCGCACGAGATATCGCTGGAAATTGAATCAAGCGTGGCCCCACTGGCATTTCCCGATAAGATTTTTTTCACGCTGAAGGCCGGCGCATTGGCGATGATTCCGTCTGTATCGTCCAGACGAATTCTGCCGCGTCCTCCGGCACCACCGTCGCCATCTCCACCGCCTTGCCCTGCGCCTCCAGTTCCGCCTGATACATTGAGCAGTCCGGCATTATCCAAAGTTATACTCATGAGACTTTGTAAAAAAATGGCCCCTCCCGCGCCACCACCACCACCGCCTCCTGGGCCATTGGGTGCAGTTAATGTTCCCGCGCCCCCATTGCCTCCATTGGCATTAATTGCGCCGGTTGCGGTGATACGGATGGAACCTTGTGCTTCGATTCTAATAGCTCCTCCGCCTCCGCCACCACCGGCCCCCAAAGTGTCATTGAGGCCTCCATCTTGCCCGACACCTCCGCCACCACCACCGGCACCACCGGAAAAACTGGTTTCAAAGTTATTTTCATCACCGAAGGTCGCTCCCGAATTTCCTCCATTTCCACCATCTGCTGTGGCACCTTTGGTGCCTGCTGATCCAATCACTCCGTGACTACCACCTCCGCCACCGCCACCTCCTTGTCCTCCGCCAAAGCCAGTATACATAGCTCCCCCTGATGCCCCTCCGGAACCGTCATTGTCAGGACTGACACAGGTATTGTTCCCATCACAGGAACCTCCATCTAACCCGCCTGGGCCGGGCGCTCCGCCCGATGAAATATTGCCGGGGGCGAATAGATTGCCTCCATGATCTCCATTTTGTCCTGCGATCGTGATAACGTCGTTTATCAGCACTTCCCCTGTACTTTTGATCAAAACATTTCCGCCTGTGGTAATAGTCACGGGGGCATTAATGCTGACACTGGCGCATTGATAAGTCCCACCTGAGGTAAAAGTGGCCGCAGTACAGGCCCCTAAGCTTCCATTTCCGGCATCAAACTCTTGTGCTCCTGCAATATGAAAGAAGCCTGCGACCAATAGAAAAAGTAAAACCATACTTGAATTTTAGGCCTAATTATTTTTTTTCCAATCGAAATGTCAAAATATCAACTATTCTACTTTGGTGATGATGGCCTGGGTATAGACTTCTGGTCCTCCAAAGTTATTGGCATAACCAAAACCAAAATCTGCCCGTGAAATATTACATCTGTGTTCCACTCTAAAACTTGTGGGCGTTGTGATGATTAATTGTCCCTTGATAAAGGCATTAGTTAATGATCCACCACCGCTATTGGCGGATAAAGATGAAGAGCCCCAAATCGCGACTTGAGATAAGGTTAAATTGTATAATCTTGCTTGGTGCATGGTGGATAAGAATGCTGGGGCATCGATGTGAACGGTATATTTCCCGGGTTGCAAGGTAAAGCTATTTCCTGAGAGAGAAATAAATTCCGTATCACCTTCAAGCGTATTTAAATCTCTGACCATCCAGGAGCCAGAGGTACATGTACCACCATGGACTCCGGGATTTTTGATATCTTTGGCAAAGGCCACTCTGATAGATTGTTGAGATGGTAGCATTGATGCAGGAATTTTTCCGGTGCTGTCCAACTGTGGAATTTGTCCCGCATTGACGCCCACATCGACGGCCACAGTATCATTATTCACCACAACGCCGTTTACACCACCGACTAAACCGGCACCAAGATTAAGTTGAACAAAAGCATCCGTACCGTCCACACCCGGATCACCTTTTTCTCCCTGCAAACCTTGAATGCCCTGGGGGCCTTGTGGGCCTTGCGGTCCAGGGGCACCGTCAGCACCGGCGATCCCCGCATCACCTTTCTCTCCTTTCAAACCTTGAATGCCCTGGGGTCCTTGAGGGCCTTGCGCTCCAGGGGCACCGTCAGCCCCGGCGATCCCCGCATCACCTTTCTCTCCTTGCAAGCCTTGAATGCCCTGGGGTCCTTGAGGGCCTTGCGCTCCAGGGGCGCCGTTAGCACCGGCGATCCCTGCATCACCTTTCTCTCCTTGCAAGCCTTGAATTCCCTGGGGTCCTTGAGGGCCTGTAGGGCCGATAGGTCCTTGCGGTCCAGGGGCGCCGTCAGTACCGGCGATCCCCGCATCACCTTTTTCTCCTTGCAGACCTTGAATGCCCTGGGGTCCTTGAGGGCCTGTAGGCCCGATAGGTCCTTGCGGTCCTGTTTCTCCAGGTAATGATTCAAGGGCCCTTGCTGCCCATTGCTGCCCATCCCAGGCCAGAATATCACCGATCGCTTGACCATCTCCTATGTAATCACGGGGAACCCAGGCAGTTCCATTAAATTGTAAAATCTGACCTTCGGTTGGTGAGATATACGGAAATACTAATCCGATTTCTTGTTCATCGCTGGAAAGGATTTTTAAAAAGGCCTTGACAGAAACGTTGGCAGGGAAAAAACCTGTTGCTGTGGCACTTAACTCAATATGGCCTATCACTGATAGAGCTTTTCCTGGAACTACGGCATGGTCATTACAAGCAACAAAGTGAAGTTTTTGGTGATCATGGGGATGTCTTAATCGATATTCGCATTCGAGGTCGCTATCGAAACGTAAGGTGGCATTTGTGATTTTTCTGAACAGGAATGCTTTTGCCACTTCAAAATGTTCAGGTAAGGCCACTTTGCCTTTAAAATTTTTCCTAGTGGTGCTTTCATTTTCCGAAGCTTTGACAGTGGTTTGAATTTCGATATGTCCACCGCGTAAATTGCCTTTTACATAGTAGAGAAGAGGTCCTTCATCTTTTGAAAAACCATCCATGGCAATTACGAATGAACACATAAATAAGAGCACCACGAGCTGTTTTATTCCATAAACATTTTTTGTGTAGTTCATAGGTACCTCTCATAGAAACTATTTTAATGCATGTGGCACTGCCTTCTTTGCAATTCGAGACTTTCCCTTGGAATGCAGTATTTACAGTATGCTAGCGTGATTAAGAGTCATGAGCGGATGTTTAAGAAAATTTGGAAAAGGCCTGTTTTATGCCCATTTTTTGAGCTTCTGTAGACTGTCCTTTAAAAAATATATTCGTTGATCCCCTTGATTCTTCACGAGGTAACTTTCTTAATAAAAGAATGTGAGACCAAGCTGGGGACGAAAGGCCTGATAGCTGATTTCGCTGCCTGAATTTGAAAAACTCATCCTTTCAAATTCCAAATAAATAAAAATTTTTTCTTTCATCAAGAGATATTTTATATGGGCCTTAAAAATGGTCGCCAGTCCCAAGGCAAAAGTGAAATTGAATTTGAAATCATAATAGCGAGAGTCGAAGCTGGCACCTGCGGCCACCAGACTTTTTGTCTTCTTTTCTTGCAGCCCGGAAACGTTATCAAAATAAGTCATGCTCTCCAGGTGGACAAGGGGGCCTAGCTCCAGGGAATTAGTGAGCATTGATTTTGCAACAGTAAAATTCAGAAAAGAGCGCAGGTAACTGTCGCTACTAAAGACCTGCCCTTGTTCAAAAAAAAAGTTTACATGGAAGCTATCAAAAGGGCCGGCGATTGTGAGGTTGTTATGTTGAGAGTGCAGGGCAAGTGTTTTAAGCGCGATACCATCAACGGTCGCTTTCTTATTACCATTTTGGGATTCGAGATTAATTTTTGAAGGTCCGTAGGATAAGGAACTTTCATTGGCCTTCTCACTCATGACCGGGGCCATGAGTTCTGGCGGCGGCATGGCCTCTGGCAGGGTGTGAGCAATAGGGGGGATGCTGGCAGCTTTTTCAATGGTAAAAAAAGAAACAGGGGAGGATCGTATGACCTGACCGGTTTTTGCATCTTTGATTACCGAGCGATAGAAATACTTGCCAGGTTCGAAGTCTTTTTTCTTGAGCTGAATTCCTTCACTCGCCTTTACTTTTTTCTCAATCAGAGGATGATCAAAAGATTTGGCGCTACTTGATTTTGATATTTGAAAAAAACTTGGAAATACCGAACTGATTCTTTTGCCGATCTTTAAAAGATATACCGTTTCATCTCCCTCTATTTGAGACTCTGCCGGACTCTGTTTTAATTCGATATCGGGGGCCACAAGATCCTTCTCATCATACTCAATTTCAATTTTTGCCAATCGTCCGAAAGATCCTTGACGTTGCCAGAAATCAATGATGGCAATGCGGTAATAGAAGATACCGGATGGGGGGGCTTCCCAGATGAAGGTATTTTGCTTAAGTTTTTTTTCTATCAATGGAGTTTGGTCATTTGAATCCTGGAAAATCTGAAGCAAGTAATATTCGGCATTCTTATTTTCGGGCCATGAAATTTCAACATATCCCCGGTTTTCATCGGATGCGGCATAGGAACTGCTGATCATAAATTGCAAAAACCTATCGAGCAGAGAGGGAGAACGGGTTTGATTAAATTTTATTTTCAATTTCAAATCCTGAATCTCGATCGCCGGGGGGGGCGGGATGGGAGAAATTTCAACTTTTTTGGGAGTTGAATAGAGAACTTCTCCCGTTGTCGTGATGATCTTTGTGCGCCAATAATAGATTCCGGGATGATCAACTGAAATTGAAAAATGGGTGGTGTTTTCCAAAGTGACTTGCTGGTCCGGGCCGGAAAATTCCGGGTTATCGTCAATTTCAAACAAGTATGTGGTGTTCAATAATTCTTCTGTGAGAAGATCTTCTTTGTTCGGGGCCTTCCAAGAGAAGGTGACTTTTTCTGAGGGTTTTTCTAATTCAATGCGGGTACCGTTTTCCGGTAAAGCATTCGGTCTTGTCAATTCCTTGACTTGATATGAGATGGCCTTGCTCCATGGAGAGACGATATTGGGATGGGTTTTAAGATAATTTCGCGCTTTGATTTGATATTTGTCGAAGGCCGAAAGCTTGACCATGGTCAGATCATCTTCACTTCTCAAGAAATATTCTTTTTTATCTTTCATTGCCAAGAGAGAAACCTCCAGACCATATTTGGGCACGGGTTTTACAAGAGAAATAATGATCGCATTAGGACCCTTTTGATCTGATTTTTCCCGCATGTGCAAATCAATTTGTCCGTCTTGGGGCGTGGCAATTTCTGGGGGCATTGGCATTTCAAAGTTGTTAACATTAACGCTAGTAGTTTTTTCTTTGGAAAAATATCCATTAAATTCTTTTCTGGCCTTGAAAATATACATTCCTGGACGTGGGAAGGAGTAATTGAAGACCCCATCGTTTGAGGTCAAATGTTCCTCTAGATTTTGCCCTTCGATGGCCAAGTGATATTGCAATTTTAAGCTTTGTGACATGTTTTGAAATGAACAAATGATATGATCATCCAGGGAGTAATCGGGGCCGGCAGGGTTGAGTGAAATGTCCGGTTCATCGTTGGCGAAAACATTGAATGACAATATCGGGCCGGATGTCTTTTCTTCTTTCTGGGCAATTTGCCAGTAATAGGTCCCATCACCTTCAGGCACAAAAGAATATTCATGTCCGGTAACTGGATTTGAGTAGACAAGTGTCGTTAAAGTGGGATCTGTGCCGATCTTGAGATGAAAAGCTTCGGCATGTTCAGAGAGGTGCGATTGCCATTTTAGTTTAACCACGTGATGTGGCCTGCCCAATTCCAAGACAAGAGTCTCTTCATTCAATGGAGCTACGGGAACGACACTCATTTTTTCAACGCTGTCTTTACCATCGCCCGTGATATTGATTCTGTTGCTGGAGTTGATAAGGATATTACCTTTGCCTGTTTTCAGTTCGGCACTTCCTTCAAGCACAAATAATTCTCCTCCCTTGTTTTCACTTTTAAACTGCAGTTTCGTCTTGTTTTTCCCTGATGAATGTAAAAGATAGGATTTGCCTTTAAATTTTATGCTTAATTCTTTTTTGACAGGGCCGTTTTGAGCCATAGTGGCCTCAATGATGCCTTTTTGGATTTCAATTTCTGAAGTATTGCTATCTTCACTTTTGGCAATTTTAATCAGCGTATTCGAATTCAGTTTTATTTTTTCTCCCCCGGACAAATCGACTGTCGCCCTGGAATTAGCATGAGTAAAAATGAGGTCGCCTGCATGTATCTTGTCCCCAGCTTGGCCTTCAAACCAGGCCCAGTCATGATCTTGGCGGATTTTTACGACATTTGAGCGCATCAACAGAATACCTGCTGTCTGTCGGACGGTATCTATCTCATGATCAGGGATGAGGAGTAAAAATAGGAAAAGCACAGAGAACGATGCGCTCAACAGAAGCAACACGGTGTCTAAAGTTGAGCCCCTTGGTTTAGTATAGATTGGATTGTTGGAATCCAAGGATGCCATATTTCAAAAATCCTAAGGAGCTATTACGGGACTTAACAGATATAATTATAATGAACTTAGGTTATATAAATAGAGAAAAATTTTGCAAAAGATTTCAGTTCCTCTAAAGGCCAAGATAATTGTTCTATTCGGTCCTCTGTTGGTCGGTGCTTTGGCCTTTTATGTTTATTATGCGATCAAGCTTTTTAACGAGGATAAGGCCGCTTATATCTATGATTCAACCCTGGCTTCAGTGGAAACACTCGGGGAACAGGTGCGCTCGCGCATGTCAGAAATGGAGTCGCTCTTATTGCCTCTCATTAAAAGTGGCCATGAACAAATTCGCACGCAGGATCTTACCCGTTTAAAAGAAACGCTGCTCAGAAAAGAAGAAATGTATGAAGCGGTTTTTTTGGTGAGAGAGATTAAAGATCAACAACAGCTTTTGAAAAATAAATTTCAAGTTTTCGTCCATCGCCCTGAAGGGCTGGAAGAGGAAAACTATCAAGCTTTCAGTGACATTCAAAATGCAAAATTGATGGAAGATTTGCAGCATTCGCAATCGAAAAATTTTACCAGTAAAACTGTTAGTTTGGCGGGAAGTAAAATCCTAGAAGTTGTCAAATCCTATCCCGAAGGAATCCTGGTTCTTAGGCTTTCCGCCTCTCATTTTTTTACAGCGCTTGCCAAAGGGAAGCAGCATTATTTCTTACTCTTTAATGAAAATTTAGAAACTATTTTAGATGGCGGCCGCAAGGATTTCATAAATCACTTGGAGAGTTCGGGATTTGATTTGGCCAAACAGGTCGTCAATTTTCAATCAAGGCCAACGGCGGATGTAGGAGCTGAAGTCAGAGAGTTTGATTTATCAGGCAAAGGTGAACGAAAACAAAATGTCCTTTTGGGAATCAAATTTCTGCCAGATTTTAAGTTGTGGGCCTTGGCCTTAATTCCAACCAATGAAGCTTTTCGGGCCGCCAGATTTCTCATTCAACGGTCAGCATTTCTGGGCGGATTGTTACTTTCATTATGTGTTTTTTTCGGACTACTGTTTGCACGGGGACTGACCAGGCCATTGGAGAAACTGGCGGCCATGGCGCAAAAAGTCGCCAAAGGTGAATTTGGTATTACCGTGGCCATTAAAGGGCGTGACGAATTGAGCGCATTGGCCACAACCTTTAATTACATGTCCAAGGAGATTGAGCATTACATTGGGGAAATGAAAGAGAAATCCAGATTGGAAAATGAACTCTATGTTGCCCAATTGGTTCAATCAACTTTCTTTCCTGATCAGGATTGGAAAAAAGGATGCATCGAAGTTTCAGGCCGATTCCGCTCGGCCTCTGAATGTGGAGGTGATTGGTGGGGCATCTTTCATCACGGCCCGAAATCTGTTATTTTCATTTGTGATGCTACGGGACACGGAGTTGGAGCGGCCTTAATGACGGCCACGGCCTTTTGTTCTTTAAGAAATCTGAAGCAAATCATTTATGATCACCCTGATTATTTGGAAAACCCAGGTAAAATTTTGTCATTCATGAATCATGCCGCCTTAGGCTTGAAAGGCGAGATGCTGATGACGGCCGTGGTTGGTGTGCTTGATGTTGAAACTCATATTTTCAAATATGCCAATGCTTCCCATTGCCCACCTATCTTTTTCAAAAGCAAGGAAAACACTCCCACTCCAGAAAAAGATCAATTTGTTCCTTTAATGGAGGCCAATGGTGCACGACTCGGGCATCGGTCAGATGAAATCTACAAGTATGAAGAAATCATGCTGGAAAAAGATGACGCCATCTTTTTCTATACTGATGGAATTACCGAGGCCGAAAATGCTGAGGGAAAACCATTTGGCCAAAGAAGGCTTTTAAAAACTCTGATTAAAACAAGAATGGCCTTGGCCTCTAACGTGGTTGATACGGTCTTTTCGGATATTAATGATTTTTTGGAGGGGGCCTCAATAAAGGACGACCATACAGTCGTCTGCTTAAAAAGACAAAGCAAGCACGTGGTGAAAATAGCTCTGCATGGTACTCCGGCCCATGATTTTGACTTGATGAAACTCAAAGATGAATTGACAAAGCAAAATATGGTGGTGGAAGAAATTGAAAACGGCCGGGATGCTGATGTCATTTTATACTGGTGTAAGTTACCTTTGTCTCCCGAGGAATTGGAATTCTTGAAGACAAATGGCAAAAAAGTATATGTTCTTTCTGATGTCACCAGTGAGGAAAACATCGAATTTATTTTATCGCCTTTTGAAATTCGCCATTTGATAGGTAAAAACGCTTTTGATTTATACGGAGAAATTTCGGCCAATATTTGTAAAGAACGTTTCGGACATTTGTGGGGTATCGAGCGATATCTTGGAGATGGGGCCATTATTCATCACGAAGAGGTGGGATCTTCCGAAAAAATTATGGAAATTGTCAGTCAGATGATAGAAAAATTTGATTTAACAACTTACTTTGCACCTCTGAAAGACTACCTTGCCACGGTCTCCGTCGAGTTGGTGTCTAATGCGGTCTTTGATGCTGTCAGGAAACCATCGGGAGAACTCAAGTATTATAATGTGGATCGGACCCAATCTCATGCCTTAGAGCTCAAGGAGAAGGTTTCTTTTAAAATGGGCAGGGGGGAAAAACTCATGGCGATCTCCGTGGAAGATAATTTTGGCGGTCTAAAACGTGATATAATTTTAAACGGAATTTTAAGAGCAATGAGAGAAAAGATGCCTAAGACCGAAACAGGTGGTGCTGGCCTGGGACTTTATATGGCCTTTGGATTGAGCAGCACTTTGGTGGTCAATCTTTGGGATGACAAGCGCACTGAGGTAATTGCCTTGTTTGACCTGCAGAAACGACAAAAACATTATAAAGAAAGAGTCACTTCTTTTCATTTTTTTCGAGAGGAGTAGCCGATGGGGCAGAATTTGAAAATTGTCACGGAAGTCCAGGGCAGAAATATAAAAATCAAGTTAAAAGGCCACATCAATGAAGATGCTGATCTGGCGCAAATTCCTCTATCCGGATTTGATCAGTACAACTTTGATTTCAATGAGGTCGAGCTGATAAACTCATGTGGGATCAGAGATTGGATCGTTTTTTTGGATAAACTGGGCCCCAAAAGCAAAATAATATATTCGCGATGCCCGCAAATAATTATCGAACAGATAAATATGGTGCAGGGTTTTTTACGCCCTAATTGTGTTATTGAATCATTTTATGCACCCTATTTTTGTGAACATCATGACACTGAAAAGAAAATACTTTTGAAAGTCTCTGAGGTGAAAGCAAGAAAGGCCCCCAAAATGTGTTGTGAGGAAACAGGGGAAGAAATGGAGTTTGACGCAATCGAGGAGCAGTATTTTTACTTTATAAAAGGTTGATTTCATGATCGATATTAAAGCGTATGATCAGTTGCATGAGGCCATTCTTCTTGTCAATGCCAAGAATGAGATAATTTATTTCAATTATTCTGCCTCGGTGTATTTCCAAACACCTCCAAGGATTTTGAAATCCGGTATTACCCCAGAAGAAATATTTGTTGAAAAAACGGCGTGGCCAATAACGCTGCTTGAGGAGGCGCGGAAAGAAAACGAAGTTAAAATTTCCGCTGAAATTTCATTTTCACTTCAGAAAATAGCGGCGCAAAAAATATTTTTTGTTTTGAAAATTGTCCCATCGAGCGAAAATTCACAGGAATTATTCTTGTTTTTCAGGGATATCACCGTTGAAAAACATCTCTTTGAAAAATACAAGACTCAAATGAAAGAGATTGAAGAAGGCCATGCACAAATTATCCAGGCCGATAAGTTGGCCACCTTGGGTGAAATGACTGCCTCGATTTCCCATGAAATTGCCAATCCCCTGACCATTGCCAGCGGTAATGTTGAGGTGGCCAAGGGGCTTTTGGAATCTGCTGCGGATTTTGAAGGTAAGGATGTTCTAAAAAATTGTATCGAAAATGCTTATGATTCGCTCCAAGGCATTAACGAGATTATCATTAACATGAAGACTTATCTTCACAAAAATGAAGATAAAAAAGAGTATGTCGATTTGAAAATTCTTGTTGAGGACGTTCTGCAGTTACTGAAACTGTCGCTCAAGGAAAATAACATCGAACTCTCCTTTGATTTTACCGATGATGAAGTCGTGGCGTTTGTTAATCCCGTCAAGATTAGACAGGTCGTTTTGAATTTGGCCAAAAATTCATTCGATGCTCTTTGTGAAGATAGGATTTCTAAAAAGCGAAAGCTGACCATCCATCTGTCTAAAAACGAAGATGATGGGTCCATTGTTTTAAAAGTTATTGATAATGGTTCGGGGATTCCTGCGCATCTTAAATCGGAAGTCTTTCGACCTTTTTTCACCACCAAGTCGATTGGCGAAGGGACAGGACTGGGATTGCCCATATGTCAAAAAATTATTCTTGCCCACAATGGCAAGATAGGTTTGGAAGATTCCAAAGATGGAGAAACTTGTTTTCAAGTTATTCTTCCCGGTGTTGAAGTTTCTTCTTACACCCAAAATGAGCGTTATTTGTCAGGATTGGCGGACCATCCCGGAATTAAAGTATTGGCCCTCGATGATGAGCCACAGGTTTTGAATGTTATTAATCATATTCTGGCCGAGGAGGATGAGTTTGTATTTATTGGTTCCACTAAAGTTGAAGATGCACTGAGAATCATTCATAAATTTGGAGTAGATGTTGTCATTGCAGACGTGAATATGCCTGTCAGAGGAGGCTTTGATTTAGCATTACAATTTGAAAATGCAACGGAGGCGCCCAAATTTATTTTCATGACCGGTGGTAAATTTTCAGAAGAAGATTATGAGAAATTAAAATTCGCTCACGTGCGAGGGCTTGTTCAGAAACCATTTAAAGCACAAGAATTGAAGGATATTATTAGAAAAGCATTGAGGGCGAAAGTGGTATGATCCATGGTTTGAAAAAAGAACAATATACCGCGCTTGTGGTGGATGATGAGCAGAAAATTTGCGATTTGATCTGTCTTTTTTTAAGTGCCACCGGAAGATTCAAGACACTTGTGGCCGCTCATAATGCAGTTCAGGCGGTGCAGAAATTGCAAAATCAAACTTTTGATCTTTTGATTATCGATCACAAAATGCCTGGGAAAACCGGGATTGATCTCATTGGAACGTTAAGCAAGACTCCAAAAAACAGAATGATGAAATTTATCCTTATTTCCGGTTGTCTAACTAAAGAGGACGTTATCGTCGCCTTGAATGAAGGCGGACGACATATCCTGGTGAAGCCTTTTGGCCGTGCTCAGCTCTTAAACAAAGTGGGAGAAGTCTTGAAAGACGAGTTCGTATGCCAGAAATAAACTTCGGGTAAAGAATTGAATTTAACAGTCTTAATCAAGGCGACTGGAGCTTAAAAATCGCCATCATCATCAATCGGTTCGGCCTGGATAGCAGGGTCGTCATCGACCATATAAGGAGCGGGTTGCGCGGGTAATGTTTCTTCATTCATGGTGAATTGCTCTGCTGGTTGTTCCTGTTGTTCGTCATCAAACGATGCTGGCGGTTGCGACATGTTGGAGTCTTGCGAATTTTGGGTTTGGGCCTGAACCAAGGTAGTCAGCAAGCAACCCATAAAAAGGAGTGATAGACATAAACCAAAAGTCTTTCTAATCAGGGATCTCACAAAAGGCCTCCTTAATATCAAATATCTATAGGTCGTACTATAACATTGTTAGACGTTTTATGAAACACCCCTTGGCGGGGTTCTTTTTAATTTTCCAACTGTGATATTTTAAAGGAATATATCCTGAGTGGGATTATGTAATTATTACAGATGGAGTTAGGGCCATGAAAGAAATAGATGTTATTGTGATCGGGACTGGAATGGGGGGGCTCTCCTGCGGAGCGGCCCTGGCAAAGATGGGTAAGAGGGTCTTGGCCTTGGAACAACATTATGTTCCAGGAGGAATGACTCACACTTTTAAGCGCAAAAATTTTATCTGGGACGTGGGCGTTCATTGTATGGGGGAAATGGATGAAGGACGTTTTCCAAGACGCATTTTGGATTGGTTAAGCAATGAACAGGTCACTATGCATAAGTATGACAAGGTCTATGATAGTTTTCATTTTGCCGATGGACTTAAGATTGATTTGCCGATAGATCGTGACAAGTATTTTGCTGATTTAGTGCAGCGTTTTCCCAATGAGGAAAAAGGGCTCAAGGCCTATAAAAAAGCGGTAGAGCTTGCGACCAAGAGTGGTTATGGGCATTTTTTCACTCAGCTATTGCCTAACCTCTGGGCCAAATTGTTAGCTCCCATTTTGGCCCACAGTTTTAAGCGTTGGTCCCAGACCACAAC
Organism: Bdellovibrio sp.; assembly: GCA_016187935.1. GTDB lineage: Bacteria > Bdellovibrionota > Bacteriovoracia > Bacteriovoracales > Bacteriovoracaceae > GWA2-49-15. The sequence goes on along the minus strand of JACPIU010000035.1, from coordinate 9,854 downwards.
CCAGGAAGTTTTGACGAAAACTATCAAAGATACTCGCTTGAGAACCATTCTTTCTGCCCAATGGGGTTATTACGGACCCCCTCCTTCCCGTTCTTCTTTTTACATTCACGCTGTGACGACACGACATTTTTGGTTTGGCGGTTTTTATCCCGTTGGTGGTTCAAAAGTTTTCAGTGACGCTTTGGTTCGAACCATTGAACAGTCAGGAGGTCAAGTGCTTACTCGTGCTCTGGTCAAGAGTGTGCTATTTGAAAAAAAACAGGCAACCGGAGTCGAGTTGCAAAACGGTCAGATATATCATGCCCCAACAATCATTAGTGCTATTGGGGCCAAGGCCACCATTGACACCCTTTTGCCACAAGCGTTTCGGTCTACAGCTTGGTCTCAGTCGATCATGAAACTTTCGCAATCGCCCTGTCATGTGGCCCTTTACTTGGGATTGGAGGGAAACATTTCTGAGGCGGGTGCGCAGGCCAGAAACCAATGGTTTTATGAGACTTACGATATGGAAAAAACTACTTGGGATGTGAATGATGCGAATTCTGTAGCGCCGATTTTGTATGTCTCATTTCCCTGTTTAAAAGATCCCCTCCATAAGGGGGGACAGACCGGAGAGGTGGTCACTTTTGTCCCTTATGATGCCTTTACCAAATGGGAGCAAACTGTCAAAGGCAAGCGTGGTGATGAATATCTCCAATTTAAACAAGATTTAGAAAAGCGTCTCCTGGCGCAGTTATTCAAGTGGATGCCGCTGTTAAAAAAACATGTCGTTTATTGTGAGTTTTCGACTCCTCTGAGTACGGTTCACTATTGTCGTTCCCCTCAAGGCGCCATTTATGGCATTTCACCCACCCCCATGCGCTTTGCCTGCAAGGCGCTACGGCCGACAACACCTTACAAAAATTTCTATTTGACGGGCAGTGATGTGGGAACCCTCGGTGTGGTAGGTGCGATGATCGGAGGGGTATTGACCGCGGCCAAATTACAACCCAAAATTTGGGGAAGGCTGCGTGCTTCTGGAGCACCAAAAAGATAAGATGATTGAGTATATTGTCGCCCAAAATCCTGATGATCGAATCTTGAAACGTGCCAGTGAGTTGTTAGCACAAGGAAAGATCATTTCTTTTCCCAGTGATACCAATTGGCTTTTGGTTTGCGATGTCTTTCAAAGTGATGCCGTGATGAAAATTTATCAGGCGAAACAGATCAATCCTCACCATCATTTTTCTCTTCTCTGTGGTGATCTTAAGAGTGTGAGCGAGGTTGCTCTGCTTTCCGACTTGACCTTTCGTTGGATGAAACGTCTTATTCCAGGCCCGTACACTTTTGTTCTGGAGGCCAATAAGAAAGTATCTAAATCCCTCAAAGCTTCGCGACGCGATCATGAAGTTGGGGTGCGTATTCCGGACTGTAGTTTGCTCAGGGCGCTGGCAAAATTTTATACTGGCCCGCTCTTATCCACCAATATCCATCCAAGCATGTTGGGCCTGAGTGAAGAGGACGCAATCTACGCAGTCTTAATTGAGGAAGAGTTATCTCATTTGGTATCCATGATTCTTGATCCAGGTGAAACTGCCTTTGTCGGCCCATCCACCATTCTTGACTTCCGAGTTGACGGTGCGCCACAAGTCTTGAGATATGGCAGCGGTCAAGTGCCTTTCTAAGCATGACATATGTAAATTTCTAGGACAGAATAGGCCCACAAGACTAAGAGTTGGGACTCGGGAGTGATCGTGGGAGAAGTAGTTCAAGACAATGAATGTATTGCTTACGGAGTGGGAGGACGGTTTGAGATACCCAATCTGCTTGAAGATCTAAGCCGAACACATCCGGTGACTCGCTATCGAGATGTCTACCATCTCACCTTCAAGGATGTCGTGACTTATATTTTTGATTACGGGGTCATTGTTTTCTGGGGGGGAGATCGTCGCATTCATGAAGACTTATTGGATCGAATTAAACACCATATCCATCGGGCACATGTCGATTATTTCAAAGATACTTTTACCTATAGCAAGGGAGAAGGTTTAAAAATTCAAAATGATCATATTACCCTTCCCGGTACGGAAGAACTGGAAACTCTTGCTCTCTCTCATGCTATCGCTCAGTCCACCAAGCTCTCTCAATTTGAAGATTCCGCCGCTAGCACAGTTGAATCCTCTCGCCATATCCCCAAGGCCTTGGCCCAAGATGGCAAAATACAAATGACTAAAAAGGCCATTTCCAAGATGCGAGGCCGTTTGTATTTGGTTAAGAGTGACATCAATCTGCAACATGGGCTACTCGATACGCCCGAATTTTTTTGGGAATATCCTGAACTCGAACCCATTTATACAGCGATGAATCGTTATTTGGATATCTATCCGAGGATAGAAGTTTTGAATCGCAAATTGGAAGTGATCCACGAATTATTTTCCATGTTGGCCGATGAGCAAAATTATAAATATTCAAATTACCTCGAATGGATCATTATTTTGCTTATTAGCGTGGAAATCATTTTTACTATCATTCACGATGTTCTCAAACTTTTCTAGGCCTATTCCGCATCCTTCGGAACAATGGAATGCCATTCTGGGATGTAGGGGCCGGGGAGTTCCTCGCCCTTTTCACGGGCCTTGTAGTATTTATAGCAAAGTTTAATGGCCTCTTTTTCGCACAAGATTTCATTGTAATCATAATTGAGGCGGGCCCTTAAAATCGGTCTCAGCGAGCCCATAAATTTTTCCCGCATCCCCTCTTGCGCTGCAAGGTTCCAATAACGGGTATACTCTTCCTCCATCTTGGTTGTGGTATTTGTTGCAGGGAGGGGAGGAGGCGCTTCTTGGATTTCTTTCCCAGGCTTGGGAGAAAAGATGAGCGAGGTGCCATCCGTACGCAAGTCTAATTCTGTATCTTGGGTGATATCTAACAGTTCTCCGATGTTTTGCTCAATCGGTAAATAAATACGGCCGTTATCAATAATGGGTTTGACCTTGTACGACATAATCCCATTATGGCCTTTTTATTTGCTCATTCTCAAGCAAACGAGCAAGAGGCAAAATTATCATTTGGCGCTGGACCATTTGGCCAATATAGTGCATCTTATTTTGTTAAAGATTTCCCACTTAAGGATTAAAACATGAACTTACATAAGATTTTGTTGGTATGGAGTATTTTTTGTCTTGCAAGTTGGAGTGCCAGCGGCGCCAGCTTGGGAAAGGCGACAAAAGTTATCGGGAATGTGGCCAAAATCGCTCAAGGGGATATGAGTGAAAAAAGCCTAAAAGTTGATGATGAAATTGCTTCCCGGGATACCATTATCACTCAAGAGAAATCCATGGCCCAGGTCACGTTGGTGGATGGCAGCACTCTCACATTCGGGCCCAAAACCAAATTCAATTTTCGCCATATGGTGTTTGATGAAAAAAAGAAACGCATTATCGAATTTGATCTGCTGTATGGACAATTGCGCGGAAGCATTTCTAAAACTGCGACAGGTTCAGAGAACCGGGTCAAAGTTGATACCAAGACAGTCAGCATGGGCGTGCGTGGCACGGAAATTGTCATGAATCATAAAGTTGAAGGCGTTAAGAGCGAGCTGTCTGAAGTGGCGCTCTTGAGTGGGAATGCTCAGGTTCGATATAAAACATCCGGTAAAGTTTTTAAGCTGAAACCTGGAGATTATCTAGTGGCCATGGCCGATCCAGGTACGAACTATTTTGGCAGCAAGCTGATGCATATGGAAGAAAGTATGAGGAAATCTCTGACTGCTCCTTCCATTGCAGGGGAAGAAAAGATGGCCTTGGCCGAAACCCGCGATAGCAGTGTCATTGCTCCAAGAGAATCGCAGATTCCTGAGGGCCTTTTCCTTGAAATGCGCCAGGACGATTCCATACTAAAGAAATAATCCCAACCAAATTAGTCATCCGCATGCCACGGAAGGGCAATTTCTATCACATTCCAGTATGGGCATTATTTTATAAATTTCCATTGATTCCAAGGGCACTTTTTACGAAGAGTAGGCCACTATGGATTCAAGTGAACAACTTTCTCATGAGCATGAATTTCCCTACAAAGGATCGGCCTTTCTGCTTTGGTTTTGGTTGGCGTGGTCTATTGCCGGATACTTCATTTTAGTAAGTGATGGAGAAGGTTCCTATTTTTACGAAACGATCTATTTGATTTCCGCCATCATGGCGGCGATGGGGCTGAATAACAGGATGTACGGAGTCAACCATCGTATCTCCTTTTATAAGGATTATATCGTTTTGCCTAAATTATTTCATTTATGGCATTGGAATGAAGAAAAGATTTTTTATAAGGATATTCAAGATATCCGCTTGGCCCCGGGTGTTTCTGTGGAAGGCAAGAACGAGATTGAGGAGATTGAGCTTAAAACTGAGGCCACCACATATCCCATTTTCTACCGCAAACTCAATGGTCAGGCGATGCAGAAAATTCTAAAACTTTTAGGCGAGAAAACAGGCCTAAAATGTACCTTGGTAGGTCTTGAAGAAATGGGCATGGTGCAAAAGTCTGCCGGGCCGGCAGCTTGGCAATGGCGGATTGCAGGTTTGGCGTTCTTTGTGAGTCTGTGGGCGGTTCTCAGTATAAACTTGGCGGAAGAGTATCATCTCATTGTCGGTCCGAGTTCAATTTTTATTTTTCCATTCGTCATTTCAGGGACTCTGGCCTTCGTCATTCATCACAAAATTGGCAAAGTGGAAGGCCCATCAAAACAATGGCAGAAGTTTTTTTTGCTCATCTATATTACTTTTTATGGCGGAATATCACTGGCCTTCAGTCTGATCTTCTTGAATGGCGCTCTGGATTCTTCCAAAGTAAGTGTGTCATCCGTCACACTCACAAAAGAAGTTTTTTTTGATGAACAGAAAAAGAACCATTGTGTGGAATTATCTGTTCCGACATCACTGGTCTATAAGCAGGGGCGGGCGATTGCCTCTGATGGCAACTCAAATATTGATATGGTTGTGTGCCGTCCGGAATTTGAAAAGGCCGAGAAGGGTGCTCAAATTCAATTATCGATGCGCCAGGGGGCCTTTTTGGGCCCTTGGATTAGTGGTATGAGCGTCGTGCCTTCCATCACTCCTCAGAAAGATGATGCGATGTCGTCGAGCATCATGAAAAAATAATGTCACGTGCAATTTGCGGGAGCGAGCGAGAAGGCCTGCTGGCGGGCAAGACGACGAGAGCAGAACGGGAAATGGCCAGAAAGCATCCCACCATCATGAAAGAATTTACTGGAAGTCGTACTAGTTAAGAGCGCTGGCATTTGCTACAATCTTGGCAATGTTAGAATTATTTCATTATGTCCATTGTCCCTTTTGTGTTCGTGTGCGCATGGCCTTAGGATTTTTGCGGCTTCCTTATACATCAACAGTGCTTCGCTATAATGATGAAGCGACTCCCATTCAATTAACCGGTAAAAAAATGTTGCCGATTATGAAATTCCCCGACATGACGATCAACGAATCCTTGGACATTATTAAAAAGCTCGATAGCAAGAAGCAACTGAGCTTCGATTTTCTCGACAAGGTCGGGTTGGCATTGGTTGAAGACTGGCTAAAAAGGTTGGGGGCACCTATTCATAATTTATGCATGCCCTATTGGGTTTGGACACCCGAATTTGACCAACCGTCGCGGCAATATTTTGAAAACAAAAAATCCGCCAAACGTGGGCCATTTGCCCAATTGGCACAAGCACGGCTTCAGTTTGAATCAGAACTAAACCCCCTTCTTAAAGAACTTGAAGCAGAGCTGGAACCTTTTTTCCACAACCGCACGATGACGATAGTGGATATTATGCTTGCGGCCCATTTGTGGGGGCTTTACATCCTTCCTGAATTTCGTTTTAGTGACAAATTGCATGCCTACTTGCAGAGTATTAAGCAATTGTGTGAATTTGATTATCATATCGATTTTTGGCGTCAAAAGGAAAAGACATGAAAAAGAAATTGCCATTTATTGTCCTTGGTTTGGTTCTCCTTGGAATTGGTATTTTCTTTTATTGGCATAGTGGTGATTCAGTTGTTGAAGAGTCGGTTCCACCAGAAGAATCCACGGGAACTCAACCGGCGAAAAACGACAATGCCGCTGCCAGTATCAGTGAACAGATTAAGGATGTAAAAGTTGTTTTGTCGAAACCCGTTGCCCAGAATTTTGAAGCTTTCAGTAAGGACCTTGATAATACCATTGAAATGAATCGCAAAGAACTGGAAGAGTGTGAGGCGAGCTTTGATCATTTGTTTGGAAATTCTTTAGAAGATGAAAATCCCCAGTTTTTCAGTGAAGATCAGGTGATAGAGGTCTTAGATGAATTTGACAATTTACCCATGAATCCCAAAAGTTCATCAAGACTTTTAGAGCTTTTGGCCCAGGATCAAGTGTCCAAACTAAAACCGGAAGATGTCGGGCAGAAATTAAAAGAATTGCGACCTTGCCGTCCCTACAAAAAAATGTCTTTTATCCATGGTCTCATGACTTACTCGAAAAAAGGCAAGTGGGGTGAGGCCACCAAACAAAGGGCCCTGAAATCTATTTGCAAATATTTTAATAAGGAGCTAGGCGATCACACCACCATTTCCAATTTGAACATGCAGGCATCCTTGCTGCATACTTTGGTTTCCGAAGGAATGTTTGACAAAAAACACGAAGAGCGTGTCATGGATTTCAAGGATGAGTTAGAGGATTCCTATGATGACTTGCTCGATCAGGCGGACGAAGTGCGAGAGAGTAAAGAGGCCAAAGGTGAAAGCATGGATGCGCTTCCTTTGGATGTGATCCAAAACGAATTCAAACTTTCTATTAAATATCGTGAAGGTATGAAGAAGCTTATTAGTGAAATTCATACAGATTGCGAATAACGGCGAGTATGAAAGGCCACGAACACCTTCCCAATGTCCAAATTGAGGGAAACGAAGTCATTGATAAAATCCGGCAGGGACTTGATCTATTGGCCCGTTATCATCATCATGAAGTCAAAAATCTTGACGTCATTCCCAAGCAAGGCCCTGTTCTCGTCATTATCAATCATTCTCTGGCCACTTATGATGGTTTTCTCTTGGGCAAGGCCATTGTTGAGGGCACAGGGCGAATGCCGCGTGGTTTGGGAGATGACTTGCTCTTTGACCTGCCGTATTTACAGGATTGGTGCTGGGACGTTGGTCTGGTCCCCGCTTCTCCCAGGAATGCACTGGAGCTTTTGCAAAGAGGGGAGTTAGTGGCCTTGGCCCCAGGTGGCATGCGGGAATCGCTTCGCTCCTCAAAAGATCGCTATAAGGTTCTTTGGCAAGATCGAAAAGGTTTTGTTCGTCTGGCCCTGGAGGCCCAGGTTCCCGTGATTCTTGCCGCCTGTCCCATGAGCGACAGAATTTTTAAAGTCTATGATTCCCCTTGGACCAAACAAATTTATGAATTATTCCATTTTCCCTTTCCCCTCTTTAGAGGAATGGGGCCGACTTTATTACCTCGGCCAGTGAAACTGACGCATTTTTTAAAGGGACCTTTTTTCCCGGAACTCAGATCAGGGGAATTGCCGGAAGATGCGGTTCATCGTTTGCACAAACAGCTGATAGCAGAAATGGAAACTCTGCTTACCAGCCGAGATCCGAAGCCGCAGGCGTGAAGTACTGCTTATAAGTTACGTTAAAGTGATTGGTAAAACCGGCATTATTATAGAGGCAACCATCGGTATTACCATGGGCATCGAGGTAGTTTTTCACGGTGTTGGTAGAATCATCCACGATCTTATAGCTGGTTCCTACCTTAATCTGAATCCATGGCGTTGATTGACCTGGATCGGTTTTGTACATTATGTTGCCGCAAATCTCATAAGTATAACTGCTCTTTCGTGATGCCCGTTCTGGATGCACAATAATGTCGGCCAACTGGACATACTCCGAACGGATCACGTAAAACGCACCACCCGTAACAAGATTACCATGAACACAAGCATTAAAGGCATCGTTAGGGAATGTGATGTTATTGACCACTTGTTGGGCGTTGTAAGTGTCGGGATCAATAATTCTATAGTGCTCATCTTCATCGATAAACATCACCACACCATTCTTTGAAAGATAGAGCTTGCCACAATATTCAGTTAAGCTGGGAGTAGGTTCTGGGGTTGGGGTAGGAATAACGATATCCTCTGCTAGTCCACTTCCACTTCCGCTCCCAACGAGAATCTCCGCTGGCGTAGTTGGACTTGTGGGAAAGAAAGCATTGGACTGACTGCTCGATCCAGAACCAGTGACAGAGCTTGTCTTGGCACTATTTGTTTTTGCTTGCGGAATGCAGGCGGCAAAAGACAATATAAAAAACAATGCAATTAAAATCTTCATAACCCCTCCAATAACAATAATAGGAATTCATAATGCAAAGGGGATGCCTATCGAATCATTCTTCTTTCAGGATGTTAGGCGACAGTCGTATAATAATTACCTGTCATTGTATAAGAATCAGACAGTCGGAGGGGTCTTCCTCATATTTGTTTAACCCATTAAAAACTCATTGAGACATATCTTGAGTTTAAGAATCCACAGACTTGAAGAATTTTAAGCTTGAAATAGGTCATATTTCGGTAGCCGTAGGCCCGTTTCTTTACCGTTTTAATGACGTTATTGATTCCTTCCGACAGTGAACTTGTCACTTTGTATTTGAAATAGTTCTTAAATGTGTTCCAACCTTGGTTCATATTTTCCCACCATTTCTGGAGTTCATAAAAATATTTTATCTGATGAATCCAGCTTCCCAGTTGGTCAAATTTATCGCGCGCCTCCTCTGCCGTCTGGGAATCATAGAGCTGAAACATCCCCTCTTTTATAAGTTCCAAATATAAAAAATTTTCATTTTCCTTGAGGATATCTTTGAGGTGCCGTTCCTCCTCTTTCGTTCTTCTGTCAGACCTTTTTAAAAATAATCCTTTAAATTTGCTTCTGGTTAATCGCTTAAGTTCACCCTTGCATAGGTAATTGTGTTGCCATGCTCGGTCCTCATTCACGGCCTTTTCAAAGTTTTGCATGACGTGGAAACGGTCCCAGATAAAAGTGGCGCAAGGGCAATGCTCATTGACACTCGCCTTATACGGGTCATGTTGATCGGCTGCCACAACTTCAATATCCTGACAGCGTTCGGGGCCGATGATATGAAAAAATTCATCCAGGGCCTCTTTAGAACGTGACTCTGAAACCCACACCACACGCCTAGTATCCAGGTCGCTGACAATGGTAAAAAATCGGTTGTCCCGCGATTCTTTTTGATAATATTTTCTTTTTCGCGCGTAAACCTCATCCACACTAATGCGTTTAATCGCGGGAATTTTATAATGCTGAAACATCCGTCTCATGCGGGCAAAATCGAGTCGCCACAATGTCATTGAATCATTGTTAGTGAATTCCGCTGTCCTAGAAATTGGCGAAAACTCACACATACGCCCCAGCCACCATGAATATTCTTTGGTTAGGTGAGGCGTTTCTTGCGCGGCAAATTCCAAATACTCTGAGCGAACTTTTTTACAACTCGGGCAATAACGTTTTTCACGCCATAAAACCAAATACGTTGTGAAATTTAAAATGGGCATGGTTTTTAAACGAATAGGATATTTGCCATGACTGGCACCAAGGTCAGATCCACAACGCGAGCAAACGCAGCTCTGCTCAGGCAATTTTCTAATGAAAATTTCTACATAACCTTTGGAAATCCATTCTTTTAGATCAATATACTGAACGCAAAATAAATTTCAAGTGAGGCCTTCTCAGCCCATTCTTGTTTTGCTATCCTTAGGCATGGCAAATTTTTTAACCGAAATACAAAAACAAGAACTTTTACGCGAGCTTCGGATTGAAGATAAAACACGC
>JACPIU010000038.1 GCA_016187935.1 Bdellovibrio sp. | reverse complement strand
CGTTGCAGGAGAACAGTCCTGCTACAATCTTCTTGCCGTGATCTGTTTGAAATTTGAGGCATATTGGAAGAAACACCCATTAACAAATGGGAGGCACTTGCTTGACTTCTTTTAATTTACACAAGAAATTTGACAGGACCAATTAACAAATAGAATCTGAAAAAAACATTGAAATTAATATAAAACAATCCTCCGTAGGTAAAAATAAAATAATCTAAGAATGCCAATGTTAAATAATAAAAAGGAGGCAAAAACGAAGGTCTCGTTTTGTAGATAGAGTTAAATATGAAAAAATAAAGATATGTTGAAATATAAATTAATAACAATATGAAAGTAGTAAGAATTTCTTGCTTAAATATATGCATGACACCACGAGCATGAGAGACAAAATTCCATTTATTTTATCCAATCATAACATATTAGAGGTTAGAAGATCTAGACGGCCCTCCTTATAAATCGAGGGCTTCCATCGCTTGATGGGTACCTCATATGGAGTGCAAAATACAAACTCCATAACATACCAAAGGGGGCCGTCTATGAGTAAAAATTTAATCTATGTTGGCGTTGATGTCGATGATAATTCGTTTCATTTCAATGCTTATTTTCCAAAAACAGGTGAAGTTCTTGAATCCAAAACAAGGCCCACGGCCAAGGGGCTGATCTCTAAGATGGAAGGCATTAAAAAGAAATTTCCCGATCACACTTTAAAAATCTGCTACGAGGCAACCTATATTGAACACAGTCTGCAAAGGGAACTGCTCGCTGATAATCTCGATTGTGTTGTCGTTGCACCAAGCAGTATTCCAAGAGTTCATGGCAATCAAGTAAAAACAGACCGTGTTGATGCTGGTAAACTGGCGCAATTCTACGCGGCAGGCATCTTAACCATCTAAATATACAACGCAAGTCAAAGCGCTTACATGTTTTCACGGAATAAAAAATGTATTTGCCATGGTCATGATTACAGAAATCAGCAATATCAAGCGCTTTGGACATCCCAACCAACTCTCGTCGTGGATGGGGTTGGATATTAGAGAAGATTCATCCGGCGGAAAACAAAATCGCTTCGGCATAACCAAAAATGGCAACCGCTATTTGCGAACTGCCTTCATTGAGGCCAATCAAAAAATACCCAGGACAAATATAATCAGCAAAGCACTTAAGACACGAAGAAAAGATGTTGACCCAAAACTTATTCATATCGCTGATCGGTGCCGAGAGAGACTGGCAAAAAAAGGCAGTCGCCTTCATCATGCAGGGAAACATCGGAATAAAGTCAAGGTTGCCTGTGCGCGAGAAATGGTTGGTTTTGTGTGGGAATCATTAACTGCTGTAAGTGCATAGTGAAGTTGTTTTTGGAAAATATTTTTAACATAGTGTAAGAGAATAGGTTTTCAAGAAGAGGCGAAGACAGAATTTGAGAAGTCCACGGTCCGTCTTTAGATTCAAGCACCTCAGGTTAGGTTGTGGTAAACTCAAAAACGAACAAATCTTAATGTAGTATACTTTTGATATTGAACATTCTAGCTAGAACCTCATCCGCTTTTGTTAATAACTATCCATCCCAATTAACAACCTGAACCATATTGCTTATGCGATTAATTGCTTCATTTACTGTCCTGAAGTATCCCCCCCCAGCAAATCGTTCGTGCTCTCCTGCTATCTCGTAGAGTATTTCATAACACGTGCCCGGCTGGTCATCTTGAATTATTGATGCATCTGCATAGTCGCCACTTCCGGGAGTGAAATCTCGCTGAACAATTTTAAATTTTAGAGAAACCTTTTCAGTATATTTGAATCTACCTGATTTTATAATTATTTCATTCATTTAAAATAGTTCATCTTCATAGCACTGGTTTTCAGCTGGAGGCAATCCCGGGTTTCTTGTAGTGTTCACAAAAAGACTGCAGCATTGGTGCCATTATACAGTATTATCTTGCTTGAATAAATGGCGGACCTCGACATTTTGCTGGATATACATGCAAATAAACAAAGAATTTCAAATTGCTGCAAAGAAGAGAGCCGTTGAGGTACTCGGTATAGATAATTTTGAGATTAGAGGCCCTGAGGATGATGCTTATTTCTTTTTGAGGTTAAATAATTATGAGGTTTTATCCATAGCGACTCTCTTCAAATCTTAGGGGATGATTTGGAATTCAGGGAAGAAATTTACGACTTTGTTATCGAAGATCAGCTAATTGAGAAATTTATTGTCCAGATAGTACAATTGCCAAAATAACGGCGAACGAGAGACTGGCGAAGAGCAGTTTTACGCTCCAAGGCAGTGTAAACAGAGCTTAAAGAATCATTCGGCCAATTTCTGCGATCACATCAGCTCACGCACTCAATTTGCGGAGAAACAGCGCAAGATAATAGGCGCATGATGAGTATTGGAATGATACAGAGGTTTATAGGAATTATTGGCGCAGGAACTCTGACTCATGTGAAGCGGCCTTATTGCAGGCGTTTGACTTTATCTGTATTGAGCACCAGAACTTCTTCGGGAATCCAGGCGAAGCCACCTTGTTCATTACAGTCGTATAATACAATTGAATCCGTGTCGGTAACTTTGGTGAAACTGCCGCATCCTTGTCCCCAAGAGTTTTGCACCTGATATTCTAATTTCCCATTATTACAGCGTGTGCCGATGACCGACATTTCATGATAACCATGACCGGGAATTCCTCCAGAACAATTGGCCCTGTTGAAGTCCGAGTCGTGGGTTTCATTTTGGAAAAAAGCGGTACACAGTGAGACCATGACAGGTCGTCCCTTGGGGGCGGTATTAAGTGATGTTTCAGTGTAATTACGCATAAAACTGATGCTTTTTTGTCGCTCTAATTCTTTTCTTTTGGCGGCATTTTTCCCGCGTCTCTCAGCTGAGGTAAGTGTGATAGGAAAATCTTTTGAGTCGCAACGTAAAGCGGGAGGGATAGCAATGGCATGCTCGGCGCAGTTCGGTCCAATGATACCCATCATAAAATCATCCAATTTGCCATCCACTTTGGTAACGGCCTTGAGAAAGTCTTGTGCCGGAAAGGCCCCATTGTTAAGGGTGGCAAGTCCTTCGAAGGCAGAGACGGTGGAAAAAAGAAGGTCATCAGGCAGGCAGATTTTGGCCTTATGGTAAAAAGTGTTTTGGAGTGTCTCCGTGTTTTGCATATCTCTCCAAACAATTTCACGTTGACAAACGGAAGGAACTGATTGGGCGATATCTTGGCGTAATGATGCTTGAAGACGGTTCTCGCTGAATGGTGATCCTTCCGAATTTGAAAATATTTCTGCCGGGAAGTTTGGTTCTCCTGCGATGGCATTGAAATTGGCCCTGGCAAATTGATCGACGACGGGTCTCATTCGTCCTGCGGGATTTAATTCCCCCGCATTGTTAAAGGCCGTGGCGACATGAGTTACGTGGGCCTTGAGAATATTTTCAAATTTAGGCAAGAGATCACAGGAAGGAAATTGCATGACACTTTCTCCATTCACTTCAATCATGTCGGGAACTGTGCCAGTTAATGTTGGATCAACATCGATCGCTCCGAGCTGACGTATTTTTGCCCTGGCCTGACCGGCCTTTTCAGTGCTGGAATTGATCAATTCCAAATATATATCGCGAGTAGCTTTGTTTTCTTGATTATCCGGCAAGTCATTTCGAAGAAGCGTGAAATCGGCAACTTCCTTCATGGCGTTTTGTAAGTCGGTGTATTTTTCCAGGCAATAATTTTGCAGATGCAATTGCATACCGATGGCCTTACGGTTCGGGTCGGTCATCAGACTCTGACATCTGGTGCTTGATGTGGCATTGGCATTGGCCAAGATTTCTTTCAAGGCCTCGTCGAATTTTTCGGCCTTTTCCTTTTTTTGCTTTTTGAATTTTGAAAAGGTGTCATAAAATTCTGCCAGTTTTTTCATGACATCCTCTTGATCATTACTATTTTCTAATCGTTCCAGCGGAATATCATCACGACGGCAGATGGTTGGAGGTCTTCGCTTGCGTAAGATATCAAAGGACTCACAAGACCATCCGCCTTCATTAAAAAGGGTGGCCTCACCCGTATCATTATTGGTTGTTGTGACCGCCCTTGAGCGACCGCCGCTTGCACTGGCATTGCTGACACCATAGCGAAGAGCTATTTCGTGATAACTGACTGGTGTTCCCAGCTCCGCTTCCATGGCCAAGGAAAGGGCGTTGGCATAACAGGTTCCTAGGCCATCTTGATCCTGCAACTCCATGGACTCCAGTGATTTCCCGGGATCGCGTAACGATGATTGGTTGGAAACTCCAGTGCCTGAACCACACACTAATTCTGCCTTGACAGGTGTAAGGATAGAGAGCACCAGGCCGAGAACAACCACCAGGATTCTAACGCTTATCTTTCTGTGCATTTTTATTTCCCCAAACTATAAGTGTATCGGATGACACCATGGTACCGTCCTGAAAGGAGCAAAAGGTTGTCACATTGCCATCTCTATCTTTACCAAAAATAACTTGGGCGTTGAGAGATTTTTTGCACAAAACGGCACCGGGATTTTTGCCACCATCCAAATCTTCAGTGGTGATATCGTTCATGTTGACTTGTTTTAATTTCTGCACCGCCTGACACTTGGAAGTTTCCAACTGATCGCCGCATTGTTTTGTAACAGTGATGTGCTTTTTCTTATCGATGGTAAAGGTATGGGATTTTTCACCAAAAAAATAAATTTTATAATGACTGTTAATTTGCTCTCTAAGCTTTGCCTTGAGTTGGGTGTTGGCGAGAGTACTAGGAGTGGAATCGGGAGTTCTGTTCTGTTGCGCCCAAGACTTCCCAGGCAGGCATAGCACCGCAAACGAGATGACGAAGGTTAAAGTTTTTTTCATGAAAGTTTTCCTCAAACACGAAGATTAAATAAAACTTTCTCATAGTTCCTGGGATAAAAATACTCGGGAAAAAAGTTCGCACGTAATATCAGACAGATAGATTTGAGATGAGGCAATAATTTATCGTGCTAGCTTATGGATTTAGAAATCATGGTTGCAAAGTGATCTGGAGTTCATTCGAACGGTAAGGCCCATGACTGGCGACGATCTTGAGTTGTTGCTTTGTTTGGGGGGGCCCGAGCACCACACCCACATCGACGGCAAACGAACCGGCGATCTCGGCCGAGTTTTGGAGGCGGTTTGGATTATTTGATTCGGGAGCGGGGTTCTTATAACTCGGATGAATGCCTGTCATGGCATTAAACACCGCCCTTTGTAGGGATAGGACACTGTGTGAGCTTACTTGCCCGTCTGGATAACGGATCATGATTCCAATGTCATTGATGGCATCACTTGCCATGCCAGAATCGTTGGGCAAGACGCCTGTTTCAAAAGCGAAATGTCCCGTTATCACCAATTTGGCCCAGCTGCGTGCCGCTTTGACGGTGGGAATCGCATGAGAAGGTTGGGATTCACTTTCGATGGTCTTGCTCCAGGAAAGTTCTTGGGTCGCGGTCTCCAAACGCAGACCGTGCCAGCGAATGATTTCAAGACGAAGAGGGGGGCCGTGTGAGACTAACTGGATTTCATGCCGTTTGAAATTGTCTTTGCCAACGATGCTGGGGAGTTTGGTGGGATGCAGACGGTACACATCGAGACCGGTGCGCACAATAAACCAGCTCGCTTCGGCACTTTCCTCTAGTTCTAGCCATAAACCATCGATCATGGCCTTGCGGCCATGCTTGAGTTCAAAAGGACTGGCCAAGGAGAAATGGTCCACTTTACGATTCGCAAAATAGAGAGGGAGTGTGTCATGGATGTAGGTGACCCCAAGAACAACGGCACCCAGCCCAAGAAGTCCAGCAAGAATGAAGAGCATGATAAAAATCTCCGAATGGTTCAGGGCTATATTTTAAAATAATTCAAGTACCAGTCAATTTCATGAAGATCGATGAGAGCTGGAGTGAGAGTATGCTGGTGGTTCAACTTTTGGAAGATCAAATCCAACGTTTTGTAATCGCGCTGACTCAAGACTTTAATGCCATTGCGTATTAACAGCGCGGCACAGACGCCTGGCCCTTTTTGATATTTTCTCTGTTCCTGCGGAACCATCCGGCAACCATCGGAAATAAATAATGTTCCGCAGGCCGCACTCATATTCATGAGCACCGCCAGATCGACTTGATTTGTCAGGGCGATTTTTAACATTTCCTGGGCCGCCTTGATAAATCCCTCGGTCCAATCTTCTCCTTTGTCAGTGATCACACGTGCTTTGCCATCCAACACATCAAAGCCGTTACCACCATGAATGTCGGGCATATGCCTCGGGGTTCCAAACGAAAAGTGCTCGGGACAGAATTTAACCTGCTTTACGTTGGGAAGATTGATCAACTTGATCACCTCTGGGTATTCACCATAGGAGGTTCCATCGACACCGCAGGCCTCTCCCGTGAGGCAAGCGCTCACCAAGACCGTCATTGGATGATTTGGGGTGAAATCGGGCATTGCCTGAATTTCTTTCGGACTGGGTATGAACACGCATGCTTCCTTTTTTAAATTGGTAGAAAATATTGTAGCACAGGAATTTTCCGGAAGATTTGACCAGAGTGGGTCTAAAATCTTCTGCATGATATAATTCTCGCCATGATGTCTATTGCTTTGATTCAAACTATTTTTATTTTTTTATCTCTCATATTCTGTTCAAGCCAGGCAATGGCCGATCAACTTAGGCAGGTTGTGAATGAAGCGAATTCGAATTTAGAAATCGTCCAGGAGAGCTTAGCTCCTTTGGCCTTGCCATGCCCTGAGAAAAGCGGGCCCGAGAGAATCGATACGTCAGCAGCAATCGTTGAGTTCACTCATCCTACATGTGAGGTCAATGTGGATCTTGGTTTTTTCGATCTCAATGACAATCCCGAGGTGGCGAAGACTTTGAAATTTCTTGAAAGACAAAAAGGCTATCATATTTTTGTGGTCCATCAAAACGGTGACGAATCCGAGGTTTCAATTCAGAGATTACGATTGCGCATGTTCATCTTTGCCGGTCGGTCGCGCCTCGATGAGGGGCACGAACACCCACCATGGTGGGCAGGTAATTGTTTGTTTGCACTTAAGGCCAATTTTTACGCCCGACTTTTGGCCCGAGAGGCCGATGGTCATCTCGTGGATCGCTCAGGTGAGATGAGAGCATTAAGGGAAATTTGCGTGCAGGAAAAGGAAACCCGCCAACTCTTTGCTCCTATGAATGCAGATGAGTATGAGGAAACCGAGCGGGAATATAAAAAAAGAGTTCTCAAAGATGGCCTGGAAAAAGTGAGAAGACTTCCGGCCTGTATTAAGAAATAGCTACTTCGCACCAACCCACACATGATAAATTTCGGAACGGGAGAGGTTGCCTTTGTGATCGCTGGCTTCGACGTAATAGTCGATAAGCACCTGATCATGGCCAATAATTTTGGCCCAGTAATGGTCGGCAATGGCATTGGGGAGGATAAAATAATTTAGGTTCCCACTGGGAGGGTCGCCGGCGAATTTGGGATCGATCACACGACGATTCATGGCCAAGGCCATCCAAGGCCCGACCGATGGGCCGCCTTTATAGGTTTCATTGTCATGATCGATTAAAGAATTCACTCCCGTCTTGCTGATACGATACATGACGTTGACTTCGCGCACTTGGGAGATGTCGTAGACAAAAGTCCAGATATAAAAATCCTTATTATAGGCAGGTGCACCGTGAAACCCCACTGGTCGATAACCTGTGGTCACGCCCCAGCCCATACCTCCGGGATTGTAGGGCCAGCGTTGGGGGTGAAAAATAGTGGGCCCGGTGCGATCGTTGCCAGCATCTCCGATCGCTCGCCTGGCATAAGGCAAGGCCTCATTGAGTGCCAAGGATTGCTTGACTTCGTCATCCAGCGAGTCCCCATAATAGAGAAATCCGCTATCAAGTCCCGCCAGATAAAAATGCCAGGCCTTCTCTACATCGGGATCATTCTCCCCTCGAATTTGTTCGCTGGTTTCACACAAATTGGCCCCTGCCGTGACCACTGCCCATGAACGCCAGGAACTTGAAAAACCATTTTCAATGTCGATACGCGTGCGTGGATCTTTGGGATCAAAACCAGGATCGCGAGGTGAGCGGGCGGGCGGGTAAAGCCATTTTACAAATTGCGGGTCCCCCCAATCACCCTCCGGGTTGACCCAGGCGCCTTCTTCGATATGTACAATATCGGAATCGGGGACGGGGTAGTCGTGGAGAAATTGCTGGATGGTGGTCATTTGGTGCCCTTTCTGAGTTGCTTGATGGGCCAGACCGGGCACCGATTCGTGGTAATAGGAATTGCCACCACCCCAAGCATTGTCGCCGTCATGGGCCAGGAGCACGAGACTTGGACGGGCCGACTGACTAAAAGGTGCAATTTTTTGATCAATGGTTTCCGTGCCCATGGTTCCGTAGCCATTTTGGTAGCTCAATACTTCATCCATGGGAACTATGGTGATCAGATCACGCTGGCCTGTGACCGGATCGACGTATTCAACTTTGTGCGCTTGATAAGCGAAAGGTGCCGGAACTTTGGCCCCTCTTCCATCGATGGAGCCAGACCACCATTGTCCAGGAGCAACTGCGGGATTTAACAGATCGGCACGATTGGGAGGCACCGTATTCCATGTCGAGGTGGAAGGAAAAGGCGCGATTTCCGCTGAGAGATAGTTACTGGTTGTGCGCGCCAGATGCCCATTGGCCACAATTGTCCATTCAAAACCTTGCTCGCGCAGAAGTGGAATGAGGCTTGGAGAAAAGGCAATTTCCGCTGGAAAGAAACCCTTGCTGTTACTTTCCCAAGCGGCAGCGGCGGCCCGGCGAAACAGTTTGAGTTCTTTGCGAAAGACGCTCTTCGGGATCAGGGGGGCGAGAGCGTGATGATAAGTAATACCCACCATGTCGGCGCGGGGATGGCCAGCGGACGTTTTCCAACGATTGGCCTCACGATAACCCGAACGCCAATCGGGATGATAGCCCATGCGCGAATCTTTGGCCCAGCTTGCGATATTGTCCATGAGTGATCCGGTATAGGAAATGGAAGCCCCGGCATTGGGGAAATTCAAAAGATGTCGCACAGATTCTCGTCCGCCCCATTGATAAACTTGGATGCGGTCATCAATGGAAAAAACCGGATCATAGGAACCGATATCACCCGTTGCCAGATTATTTTGCGGGTGGGGGACTGAGCTGCCGGGAAAAAAACCACCGCCGGATGTCTTAATGTCATAAGAATCGGAGGCGAACTGAACCCGTTCAAAGACAGGGTGCTTGGCCGGCCAATAGATGGGTTGGTGCAGGTGCCAATGGTAGCTGACAAACACATTGGAGGCGGCAGAGAGCTGCCAGGCCATGGAGAAAGAGATAAGCAAGAGTGTAAAGAATTTCAAAGATGTATTTTTTTTCATACCGAAAAGTTACTCTTCAAATCGATTGATGTAAAATTCTTTTCCTTCGAAAACATGCAGGCTTATTGGAGCTTAAATGTTAACTGATTAACGAACCAATAAGTAATGACGAGCGACCCAATAATTATGATACTGTGAGTTGCAACTCGTCCAGTTTTGAAAATCCGATCGAACCGGAAACATAAGAAATCTCCCAACACAACAGTCAGCCCCATTAAGATGAACCAGATCATGTCTTGTTTCCCAGACGATAAAATACGTAAGATGGCATTGTTAGACGGCGTTTGAAATTTTGTCTTTCTTCCTTTGCCATTTTCGTCCCCGTTAAATTGGCAGATTATTCTTTTCATATAGTATACTGCTGTCCATGATGCCGATCACCTGGGAATCTTTAGATGGTTTCTCGTGCTAACACAGATGATCTTCCAGTGTTGTTAAGAACACTATTAACCAGAGGCACTTAATTTTCTGACAATTAACTCAGAACTTTTAAAAATACTTGGAACTTTTAATATTTATATCTTAACATTGATTTATTATTTATTCCCTTCGCACTTTGCTTTTCAAGCAAACCGCTACGGGCGTACCACTCTTGCTTTGCATTTTCACACACGTGAAAATCTGATTGTGAGGAGAGTATAAAGCGGATCATTATGGGTGAGATATTAAAAAATCTGATTTTACTCGTCGTTCTTTTTTTAGTCCTTATGGTTGTGGTCTATTTTGGAGATCAGGCCATTTTGGGTAAGCAGGTTGCCATTAAACATCTGTCTTCGCATGCATCTGAGAAGAGCAATAAAAGGCGTCATGAACAGCGATCGGATCAAAGTGAGCTGAAAGAAAATGATAATTCCATAGCAAAAGTGAGTCTTGACGCTGGGTCTGCAGAACGCCCGGGAAATGGAGGAGTTCCCGCAAGTTCGACCGATGAAAGTAAGAAACAGACCACGACTTCAATGCCAGTGGGGAAAGATGGTGATATAATTGAAGTGCGAATCACAAAGTCCAATACGAATGAAGCAGTTGTGGCTAAAAGCAGTTTGGACAATCTAGGTTTGCCGCGAGAATCATCGGCCAGCAATGAAATCCAAGTCGTGAAGGGAGGAATGGAACAATGGAAATATGGATATACCACCGATGGTTTGGGCAGAAGAAAAACCGTGCTGGAAGGCCTGGAAAATCGCGATAAGTTTTTGTTGTTTTTTGGCGATTCTTGGGTCTTTGGCACAGGTGTGAACGACAACCAGACATTGCCTTATTATGTGGGAGAGTTGGCCGATGAATACATGGTTTATAATTACGGGCTCGAAAAGAGCGGCCCTCATCATACTTTAGAAATTTTGCGTTCCGGGCAATTGAAAAGCGAGATACGTGAAAGAAATGGATTGGCGGTCTTTACCTACATTGACGGCAGACGCGGAAGTGTCGCTGCCGCAGTTGGAAGCATGAAACAGATTGCTGATCTTTATGATTCGCCCTACTTTTACATCAATGATTCTGATGAGCTTGTCCGTGATGGCACGTTCGGTACCGGAAGGGCCTTGTTGAGTTGGGTATACCTGCTCTTATCGCGTGTGAATTTCATTCGGATGATTGATGAAGAATTCGATTTGCCAAGGATGTCCGAGAAACATTCAACTTTAACCTGCCGAATTGTTGTTGAGGCACGAAACGCTTTCGAATCCCTCTATCCCGATTCAAAATTCTATGTCTTCATTCATCCGCTGGCCTTTGAACATGATGCTCACAAGATTATTCCGTGTTTTGAAAAATTTGCAGTTCGCACCATCCGTCTTTCCGAAGATGAAAAGCTTATCGGCCGTCTTCAAAAGGGACCTTATGGGGCACCAACACCCGAATCTAATGCCATTCTCGGCAAGGCCTTTATCGATCGTTTCCAGCAGGTGGTACGTTCGGAAAAAGATTAGCTCGCTATTTCACTTTGGATGAGGTGATATGTCCCAGACCGGAAATGATCTCCATTTCGCGTTTTTTGATGCCCACTCGATTACCGGTATTGCCCTCAATGGTCCAAAACCTGTTTTCGCGACTATCCCATGCCAGCACCATGCCAGTATGATTCTTTTTGCCATCGTCGTTGGTATCCAAGGCCAGCCAATCCGCTCGTGCCCATTTATTTAAGATGTCGGTCTCTTGTTTGTAGTAATGATTCCAAAAGTAGATGGCCATGGAAGTGGTGCTGGAGACGCTGCCGATGAAGTACAAGGCCACTTTGGCATTCCATGAATAAAACTCTGTACACCAGGCCTCATAATAATCGGCGCCATAGCGGGTTCCGTTAGGATCAACGCTGCCTTCTTGTCCGACTCGCCCACGCTGCTGTTCAAAGTATTGGTGAAAGGACCTGGTCAAAATCTTCGTCCTGGCCTTTGATGTCTTGTAATCGGTGTCGTTACTGGTCGAGTAATACCAAACATCACCGGCCTCTTGCACCATCTGATAATTGGCAACATAACCCTTCGTACCTTGCAAGGCCTTATTGGCATCCTTGTAAAAATGCACACGGGCCCGGTAAACATTGGCGCGGGAGAGTCCTGACAAAGTCACATAAGCGCTGCGCGTGATTCCACCATCCATGATGGTGTAGGGGAGCGAACCTATTTTGGTATATCCTGTTTCACGATCGTATGAATCACGCAATTTTTGGTAAATTATTTTGGCGTATAGATTTCCTTGATTGTAAGCGGTCACGATATTTTGGGAATTGACTTTTGTTTTAATCCCAAAGCTATTATTTTGTATGCTGTATCCGGCAGAATCATAAAAATATTCTGTTTCATCAGTCTTGCCGTTGCAATTATCGTCGCGGTTGTTAAAAGATAATTCCAATCGATAAGGATGGACATTGGTGTTGTTATCATTGCAATCACCGCCACTTTTGACAAAACCGGCAGGGCATTTCTCACTTTTATCCTCATCGACTGATTTTACTTCCGCTATCGCTCCTTCGGCAGCGTAACCATCATTATCCAAATCCCAAATAGATTTTTCATAGCAATTGATATCCACCTTATCATTGGCCAAGGTCGGGAAGGTGAAAGTTACAGTCATGATGATAAGGAGCGCACTCAGTATTTTATTCTTCATTATATTCATCATTATAATATTCATCTTGGCCTCCTAAAGCAGTAGTAAGGATGGTGCATATTCGGTGCCTGGTCGTTGACCTTGTTTTGAGGCGTTATGACGGGGCAATTGACTACAAAAGCGACATGACTAAAAAATGGGCATGATCGTATCGTGACAAAAAATGTAAGTTTGGCCAAACAGTGATGCCCTATATAATTTTACTAAATCTTTGCAGGAGTCAGAAAATGAACTGTTTTGGACTAGTCTTCATCTTAACCACATGGTGGGCACACACTGTATGGGCCAACGGGCCGCTCGAATGTCCATCAGAACGGGCCAAATTTTGCCCTGGATTCAAGGCCCAAGGTGATGTGGCGGTGTATAATTGCTTGGAAGGCCATCTGGAAGAATTGGGGCCGGCCTGTCTTAAGGCGATCCTTGATGCCAATCCTGTCTTGCGCGAAGAAAGAGAAGTGCAACAACTCTGCCAAAAGGAATCACAGGCCTATTGCGCGCAGGAAGTTTCCAGGTCTGCCTCGATCATTTGCCTGGAAAAAAATTACAAGCAACTGGGCGGGAATTGTCTGGCCAAAATCATCGCCACCAATCCTGTTTTACGGGAACAAATAAAACGTGATGCTGAAGAGGAACAGAGGAAGGTTGCGGCAGCACTGGCAGAAATTGAAAAAAAGAAAAAAGAAGAAGAGCAAAAATTAGAAGAAGACAAGTTAAAATTAAAACAAAAACTTCTCCAGGAACGTTATCAACAGCGTTACAAAGTTTGCCAAAATCACCTGAAGAAAACATATCCGAGCAGCGCCTATTCTACTCATTATTACTATTGTGAGCGTTATGCTCAAATCCCCATACCATCATCGCAGCAGGAAAGTTGCATGAACGGTCTTATTCAAGGATTGCGTTCCCAATACAAAAGTAAATTTGAGGAGAAAATGCAAAATGAACTGGATGCTTGGCATTTTTGCAAGGAACGACATACTGATTCCACTTTCATAACATGTACGAAAAAACGACTTGTGGAAGGCGATGATTTGCTTATGGCGGGAAATTCCTGCGACCCTCTTCAGCAACGGTGCCTGGCCCATTTAACAGATGGGAAAAAGACTCTCGATTCCACCCATCGCGCTTTCCTCTATGCGATTTGCTCATCTTTTCAAAGCTATTACATGACTGAAAATGAGTGTGCAGATAAGGAGGCCGCTTATTGGATGGACTTTTACCATCAACCCAAAGATGGATACCTCGTGCAGCAACATCTTGAGAAAAATCGCGCCGAGTGCAGGACTTTTTTTGAAAAGATCGATGGGTTCATGGATTGCATCAAAGAATCCAACAATCAGGATCATCGTTTAAGAAAAGCGAAATACACCCGTATCCTTGTCCACTTATGCAAGGAAAGTCCTGTCTATCGTAAATGTGTGTTAAAAAAATTCTTTCGCTTGCCAACTTATATTCAAGAACTTGGTTATCCCTCAAATCAACGGGAGCAGGAAGAGATTCACAGAATTTGCACTCTCGATCAGACCCTTAAATCTTCATCACCCCAGGTGAGTGTTCTTCAACCGACATGTCGGTGATTCAGTAACTCTCTGAAATCTCATACAACTCTACACTTTTCTTGAAGATGTGGCAGACCTAGTTGGCAAAAAGTCATTTGTAGGAAAAAAATGCTTTTAACCGACAAAGTTGGTTAAAAACTCAACTGAGTGAAAGAACAGATTATTCGCATTATTTTTTGTGGCATCCACGTTTTGCATTTGTAAAAAAATGGCAGTTGCATAGAATTTCTTTATCAAGTTCGTTTACGAGAAGAAGTTTGGGACCGATAAAGATCGACATTTAACGGCCTCAGGCGACTTTTCATATATTTTTTTTATTTTGTCCCCTACAAAAGGAGATTTCACATGGCAGTAAAGAAAAAAGCACCGAAGAAACTCAAGACGACCAAGCTGGAAGAAAGAATTGCCCCGGGAATGGTGGGGGGAGGATTGGTTGATCCCGGAATGGCCGAGCCAGTTGATTCAAGCGTTGAGCAACAAGCTGATGAAGGATCGGGAGAAATTTCTCAGACTGAAATGGATGGAGAGTCTGGCAATACTGCTCCCGAGGATGGGCAATATTTGCAAGAGCCTGATTCTGGTACAACCGCCGAGTATCAAGAGGCGCCAACCGAGGCCCAGGAACCGGCACCCGACTCAGTGCCCGAGATGGAGGCCGAGAATAATGATGAATTTTACGATGATGCTGCCCAGGGGACTGTTGCTGATGAGGCCCCGACGTGGCAAGAGCCTGATTGGGTAACTCCCAATGCGGATGGTTCAGTGACAGTTGCTTTCCCGGAAGGAGTGACAATAGATGATGGCGTCGCCAATTTTCCTGTGGATCTGGCCAATGAACAATTGCCTCTGCCTGAGGGGATAACCATTACACCTGAAGGTGGTTTGGAAGCACAACTGCCTGAAGGTTCATCCTATTCGGAATCTTTAAATGCCGTGATTCTGCCTGAAGGCTCAGTTCCGATAAATGACATTCCACCAGAATTCAATGCCTATGCCGGGCCCGATGGCTCGATCACAGTTCCGCTTCCACAAGATGGAGCTGTCTATGATGCAGAAGCTGGAACAGTCACTTTCTCTAATGACTGGGCCAATGAACTTGCCCCAGAAAATATCGAGATTCATGATGATGGAACAGTTGGCGTGCAGTTGCCTGAAAATGGAGTGGAGTACAATGCAGATGGCACCGTCACCTTGGCCCCTGAAGCCGGTGCTTATATGGATAACCCTCCACCCGCCTATTTTACCACGTTAGAATGTGCCGAATTTCAGCCGGATGGTTCCATGCTGGTTGAACCTCCAGAAGGAATCGCGGTAGATGGAGGTGTCGCCTTCATTGAACCCGGTCTGGTCAATGAACTTCCATTTCCTCCGGAAGTCAGCTTTGATGGTGCTGGGGGTATGTCGTATGAATTGCCTGAAGGAACAAATTATAATGCTGAATACAATTATCTGACGGTGCCTGCTGACGCTTTACCGATCGATCAGGTGCCTGATAATTTCGACGCCCATGTGAATCCAGATCAGAGTTTATGTGTTTATCTCCCTGAAGGTGTTTCATACAATGAAGGAAGTTTAGAGTTTAATAATGAAGCGGCAAACCAGGTGCTTCCCAGCTCAATGAATATTGATCCCAGTGGGCAGATTCAAATGATCATGCCTGAGGAAACTTCGTATTATGAGGATGGCTCCTTTTCCATTCCCGGCCCGGAGGCCAATTTTGTCGAGGCCTATGTTCCACCTTATGTTGATGCTCCCTTTGTCGAAGCAGCTCCGGAAGGAGGGTACAAGTTTGATCTGCAACAAACCGATGGTTGTCAGTGCTATCCCGATGGCAATTATGTGGAGTTTAACCCTGAATTTGCCCAAGAGCATTTTGAAGATCACATGCCAGAGGATACGACCTTTAATCCAGATGGAACGATGGATATGAAGTTGCCAGAAGGATTTTCTTTCGATCCAGATGCCAACGCTTTGACTCTGCCACCGGGTGATATACAGCCGGGTGATGTCCCGGAAGGGATTAATGTAAACTTCAACCCGGATGGATCGGCCACGGTATATTTACCGGAAGGCATGCAATTCAATCCAGAGACCGGGTCTGTTCACGCGGACAACTACTGGACCAACGAGTTAATGGATCACCACGATGCACCTTGTGAATATTCTTCTACCGGACAGTTCCAGATGTCATTGCCACCTGATACCGAGTGGCATTCAGATAATTCCTTTACGGTGCCAGAGGATTGCAATGATTTTATTGAAAATCCTGCTCCTGATTATATGCAAGGGGCATCGGATATGTTCCAAGGCAATCCAGATGGGTCTTACTCATTCACTCCTGCGCCTGGTGCCACTCTTGATCCAACTGAAGGGGTTTGTCAGTGCCAGACAGAATATTTGCATGAGCATTTTGACAACTACATTCCGGAAGATGTGCATTTCAACGGTGATGGAACCATGAATGTAGATGTGCCCACAGCGGTCTACAGTCCTGATGCCAATTCACTGACATTTCCTGCCGGGGAAATGCACATGAATGAAATTCCTGAAGGGATGAAGGCCGAGCTGCTGGAAGATGGATCTGTAAAAGTCTATCTGCCTGATGGAATTGAATATAATGCTGAAACTCAGCAGGTGCAGTGTGATAACTACTGGACTAATGAGTTGACTCCACAATCAGTAGAATTTTCACCAGATGGTCAGGTGCAAATTCAATTACCACCAGATACGCAGTACTACGAAGGTTCATGTACAATCCCTGAACATCAGGCCGATTTTATGGAAAATCCAGGGCCCGAGTATGTTCAACAGGATGGACCGGATTGGGCCCAAAGCAATCCAGATGGCTCAGTGACGATTACGCCTCCTGAGGGTGTTGTGGTTGATCCAGCTGCCGGAACTGTCACCTTTACGTATGATCAGGCCCTGGAGCATCTTGACTCTCAAATTCCGGATGAAATCCAGTTGCATGCGGATGGTTCTATGGACATAGGAGTCCCTCAAGGAACGACCTACGATGCGAGTGCCAATGCCTTGAATTTTCCTGCGGGAGAAGTTCATAGCAATGACATTCCCGAAGGTATTAACTACAACATAAATGACGATGGCTCAACCACCATCTATCTGGCCGACGGTATGGAGTGGAATGCTGAAGGAGGTACTGTGCACATGAACAATGCCTGGGTTAATCAGTTTGCTCCAGAGCCAATTGAAATCGGAACAGATGGAAGTTTTGCTATTCACTTGCCACCAGATACTCAATATTTTGGTGAACAAGGATTTGTCATCTCTGCTGAGAATGCCGACTTCCTAGACGATCACCATGATCAATATGGAGAGCAACAAGCTCCTGATAGTTATCAAGCAGGACAACCTGCTGCTTAATTCACTAAATGCTGCTTAGTCGCGGCCAATCTTTTACTGGTGCATAGCACCGGTAAAAGATTGGCCTTTCCTATTATAATGTTTGTATGAAAATAATTTTCAACTTTACGCTTTTGTGTTTTTGTTGGCAGGTGAGTGCAGAACCAGTTTCTCTTTCTCAGATCGCTTCATTGTGTCTCAAACACAACCCTCAAATTAGACTTGCTAAGATCAATTTGGCCATTGCCCAACGTGAATATGAAGCATCCGAATTCGATTTTGATTGGAACTTAACCGCCTCTTATGCCCAGAAAAATGAACACATCCCTTCATCTTCAATCTACGAATTTACCTCTTATCGCATGCAAACGATGGGGCCATCAATCGGTGCGACTCATAAATTTCTTCCCGGAACCACTTTCGATGCCTCCTTTCAGGCACTCGAAATTAATACCACCTCCAACACCACGCTGTTTAAGAAGAGAAAGCAAATGGGAGGCCAGGTGACTTTAGAGCAACCCTTACTCAAGGGATTTGGCAAAAGCGCCAATACAGATAAAATGCAAAAAGCACAGCTTAAGATCAGGCGCTATCAAGCACTTTTGGATGACACGATTGAAACTGAGTTATTTGAAACGGCCAAGATTTTTTTGGATCTTTACCAGGCCTTGGAAAATTTAAAAATGAAAGAAAGTGACCTTGAATACTCGCAGGAAATTTTGAACTTAGACGAGAAAAGATATTCTTTGGGGAAGAAAGGCAAAATTGATTATCTTACATCATTGGCAGAGTTCAAGAAGAAACAGGCGTTGATAGAGGATGCCAAATTTGAAGTTTATGACCAAAGATTGCGATTAGCGCAAAAAACCACTTCGCCCGATGAGGACATTCATCCTCAAGAGGGAGAACCTATTTTGCAAGACATCTTGGACCAGGCCTGGCCGGGAAAAAAAGTTAAAAATATGATGGATGAAAATTTACCTGCACTTTTGGCCTTGAGAATAGAGGCAGAGGAGAGTCAAGTCGATGTCGCCAAAGCTCGTAATGATCGCTTGCCAGATATTTCCTTAAAATTGGGATACACGTCCAGCGGCCTGGCGACGCATTTTGACCAGGCCTTTAATCATGTTACCAATGCTACTTTTCCCGGTTTTGAAGTTTCCATTAATTTTTCGTATCCCCTGGGCAATTCGAAAGGCAATGGAGGTTTCAACGCTGCTTCACAGCAGTTCCATCAGGCCAACATGAGTTATCAAAAAAAGAAAAAGGAGATCGAAGACGAAGCGATAACAATTTTTAACAATTATAAACAGGCCAAAGTAAGCATAAAATCCTTGGAACTCCAATTGGCCAGTCTCAAGACTGTGCGTGAATACAAGACTAAACTTTATCATCTGGATAAAATCAGTGGTCTTGAATTGCATAAGGCGCAGAATGAATACTTGGAACTTGCTCTCCAGAAGAATATTGCTCAAATGCGCTTGCTCGAATCCTATTTTAAAGAACTCAAATTGCAGGGCGAATCTCTGCGCTCTAACTTCATGTAAATAGTTATCTAATTAGCTGAAACTATTAAAAATTATAACATTCCTGACAAAAAAACTCTAGAAATGTTTCGAGGCGTCCGATGAGAGACTGAGCAGCAGTGTTGAATTTTTGAAGGAGTGAATCCCCATGGGCCTCAAAAAGCGTTTTCGTCCCAAGGAAGTCGAAATCAAATCACTGGATGAAAAAGAAAAATTACAGGAAATTAAACCTAAAACGGCCTTAAGCCTTGTCTCTTCCAATGGGGTCTTGCTGCAAAATCACGATCTTGAAAACAAACTGGCCAATATAAAATCTTCGCTGGCCCCCGGCGAAACATCATCGACTGATTCCATTCAGATTCAGGTTATGCGGCTTATTAACAATCTCTATCAAGATAAGGATTTATCACTGTTTCAACTCATGAAAGAAATTTTACATATTGTTGTCGCTACACTTGAGTGTGAAAGTGGTTCGCTTTGGATTCTAGAAGAGAATAAGAAGGATGTGACCTGTAAAGTTGCCACAGGAATCGGGAGTGATTTTTTGCAAAAATCCACCGTGCCAATCGGAAAGGGCATTGTCGGTTGGGTGGCCGAGCATAATCGCAGTAGCCTAGTTCTCGATGCTGCAAAGGATGATCGCATAGATCCTCACTATGATAAAGTTAAAGATCTGTGTGCTCACTCTCTTGTGGCCGCAGCACTTTCGCATTCGGGAGAAGTTATCGGCGTCATTCAAGTCATTAACAAAAAAAATAAAGACGCCTTTTGCCAATCTGATAAGTATCTTCTCGAAGACATTTGCATTCAAGCGGCCATGCATCTTCGCACTTCACGCGCTATCCGCAACCAGCAAGATGTTCAAAAGCGCCTACAAACTTTTCGCGAAATCAATGAAGACTTTAGTTCCACCATGGATCTCAATGCCTTGCTCTCCATTGTGCTTTCGAGAGCGATTGGCCTTTTAAAGGCCGAAGTGGGTTCTGTATGGCTGAATGAAGAAAATGCTGATGGCATTGAATGTTTTATTGCAGAAGGCCCCACCAAAGATAAGGTGATGGGAGTGAAAGTTAAAAAGGGTATGGGTATTGTAGGGTGGGTGGTGGAAAATCATGAACCCATCATTGTGGAAGATTGCTCAAAAGATGCTCGCTTCAGCCGTGCCATGGATAAGAAAATCGGCTTTGTCACAAATTCCATGATTACCGTTCCATTACTAGTCAAAGGAGAATGCATTGGTGCCATCCAAATTGTTAACAAAAAAGGCGAGGGCAATCTATTCAATCGCGAAGATCTGGACCTTATGACTCTCTTTGCTGCCAGTTCCGCCATGTATATTAAGAATGCGCGCTTGTTTGCTTCAGAAAAAAAGGCCAAGGAGCTTTCAGCGCTGATCAACATCGCCAAGGAAATCACTTCGACTCTCGATATTGATAGTGTGTTGATGTCGATTGTCAATCTCGCATCCAATATCATTCCGTATGAAAAGGCCGCCATCTCATTGGAAAAAAGAAATAAAAACAATGAATTTAAACTCAAATCGGTAAGTGGATTGGACAGTCTTGACATGGATGATCCCACCAATCAAGAAATACAAAAGCTGCATAACTTTTTACCTAAAGTACAGGGAGAAATATTGGTGCTTAGTCGCAGTGAATACTCCAAACAAAAAGGTGCCGTGCCTGAAATTATTCAATATATGGAAAAGTATGAGCTCGAATCCTTCTGGGGACTTGCGCTCACGGATGATCAAGGCGTGTTGGGAGTTATATCCATGGAGAGTAAAGAAAAGGATATGATTCCAACCAGCAAAAAGGAGTTGCTGAGTTTGCTCATTTCTCAATCCACGGTGGCCCTGCGAAATGCCAGTCTTTATGACACTATTCCAAGCTCGGACATTATGGGTAAAATGAAAGAAGGTGTAATCAACGGCCTCTTTAGGCTTAAAGAAATGCCACGCAGGAAACTGGCCACCTGCGCCGCATCCGTCGTGGCGTTTTTCCTTCTTTTGATTTTTGGCCGCATTCCCTACAATGTGGCATCAAATATTGAAATTCTTCCTGTCGCCAATACCTTTTATGCTTATAGCAAGGGCAATATTTCAAAAATTCATGTTAGGCCAGGGGCACGGGTAAAGGCCGGTGATTTGCTGGTGGAAATCGATGCCACCGAACAGATTTTAGAATATAAGAAAAAAGATGCTCAAAGGCAAAAGGTCATGACAGAGATGTTCAAGCTTCGTAGTGAAAGCAAAATTGCCGAATACAAAATTAAGGAGAGGGAAAAAGTTTCTTTGGATTACGAGTTGGAACTTTTGAATAAAAAAATTGCCAGCAGTAAAATTACATCGAATATTGATGGAATAGTCATTTCTGAAAACCTGGATGATTTGATTGGAATGCCCGTTAATTTCGGCCAAGAGCTGATTAAAGTGGCCGGTGATGACTCGGTCTATGTTCAATTTGAAATTCCTGAAGCGGAAGTTTCTTATGTAAGCGCCGGCCAGGAAGTTAAATTCAAAGTTTACGGACTATCTCATAAAAGCTTTGGTGAGGGTGTAAAACTTGCTTCCGTTGCGGGTGAAGCGAAACCCTTAAAAGAGGGAGAGAAAGACAAATTTTTTATGGCCCGGGCCTTGATTAATACCAAAAGTAAAGAAGATTTCAAGCTTCGCACCGGTATGACAGGACGTGGAAAAATTTATTCTGAATGGAGGCCGATTGGTTTTGTTCTGCTGAATAAGGCCTTTCGCTTTTTGGCACTGGAAGTTTTTTTCTAGCTCAATGGGAAAGGTCGCAAGTTAGGATTCCCACATTCGTTCCAGATTCTAATCCGGATGCGGTGCCGCTCCGATGCGAAAATTATTGAGGGCAGCAGAATTTGTGCCATGTACTCAGTGTGCCAAAATGTAAGCTGGACAAGGTTCCCGTTGGGATTATGCCCACAATAAAAATGCCACGCTCCTGGAAATAGCATTACTCATGCGTACTAAGTTACGTCGAGAGTAAGAAAATATTTTTTAATGTCAGAATTTTTTTGTTTTTGAGCGCAACTTCAGTTGAGGGTTCTTGCTATTTTTTTCCCTGTGATGGGCCTGTATGCGAGAGCATTTCAGTTTTAAGCGCACGCAAATTTTTAACCACCTGTGCGTGATTCGAAATGTGCAAGACCGTATCGTGGGCCATTTTAGCGTGACAAATCTAGAGTGAAAAAGTGTGGTAGAGTGCTGATAAATTCGAGGTGAATATGAATTTAAAAACTCTAAAGAACGAAGTGCTGGTGCAAAATGCAAAAAATTTAGGCAGGGAAGAAAATAGAATCTTATCTAAAGTCCTAGCCCATCTCTTGGAGATCGAATCGCGCAAACTTTATTTGGATTGGGTATGGAAGCTTGTTTCAATTTGCCGTGAAAGAGCTTGGGTACAGCGAAGCCTCAGCGATGCGCAGAATCGAGGGAATGCGCTTTTTGAAAAAGACACCGGCGGCGATCCCTTTGGTTGAGAAAGGCAATTTGAACTTGAGCAGTCTTTCGCTGCTTGAGCGCCTTTCCACAGAATCCCATGCCAGTCCCGCGCAGAATGTCGAGGCGTTAAATTTGACACTCGGGAAATCCGTTGCCGCTGCGGAGTTAGAATTGCGCGAGTATTTCAATCTGGCGAAAAAGAAGCGCGTGATTACAATTGAAGTTGACGAAGAAACATATCAGTTATGGGAGGACACCAAGGCCCGCATGCAAGAACCCAAAGACCGCGATGCTTTAAAAAAATTATGTAACACAATTGCTGCACCCAAAAGAGAGCAAACCAAAGTCCGTCAGTCTCCTTCCGCTAGAGGCGCTGGCATTGTTCTCAGGCGAACACTGTTAAAAAAGGCCCAATATCGCTGTGAGTTTGTGAGCGCCAATGGCACGCGCTGTGAGAGTCGCCAATTCTTGCAATGCGATCACATCACACCGCACTCAATTTGCGGAGAAACAGCGCAAAATAATATGCGCATACTTTGTTCCGAGCATAACAAACTCGTCTATCAAAAATTTTCCTGTTTGCGGCCCTCCTGAAGTTAGCAAAGAGTTATTGATGATGTCCCACTTTGAGCTTGAGCAAGTGTAGCGCAACACACCGAGTACATGGCACGAATGCTCCCGAATGCCTGCACTTCTATCCATCGAAGGAATTTGATGGGACGGAAGGACGACGCAGAGTTAATTGCAAAGTGCAGTTGTCTGCGGGCCTGCTCAAAGAGTTCCATTTTCAAAAAAGATGCCTTGGGATTTTCGCAAGCGGTGGTAGCTTTTAAGATAAGAGATCTTGGATTTTAGTAAAGAAAGTCTTGCGTTCATGAGATCTACCAGGCCCTGGTTGAGTTCATAAGTGGAAATCAGACCTTGGGAATGCTTTATTTTTATGGCCTGGTATTTTTGTTCCTCGGCCTCCAGGGCCGATATAAAGGCGGAAATTTGCAAAGGTCCGCTCTTTACATTACGCATTTCCTTTAGGAGTTCTATGCTCAAATCATTTCTGGTTTTGTTCAGTTTAATCTGTTCTTGCTCTTCTTTAAGCTGTTTGATGGCATACGAACCGCGAGAAGCATAGGAAAAAAGCGGGTACTTAAGTGTTGCGGTTGATGACCAAGAAGTATACCTTCCGTTAAAAGCTTGATCATTGGAGACGCTGGTCGTCGGCGCTAATCCTTTCATCGTGACGGAACCTTTGAGATCGAAGTCGGGCAGTCGGTCACGGGCGGCATTGTGAGACTGAAATTTGGCCTTGCTGAAAGTGGCCTCTTGGCCGGTATATTCCGGGCGCTTCGTCACCTTTTCATGAACACCCTTTTCCCAAGATTCTTGAGGAACATTGGACTGTGGTAAATTGCTTAAGCTTTTTTCTGCTTGCTCAAAGTCAATGGGTTGTTTTTCAGTGTCGGCATAAATTTGGGTCAGCAACTCATTTTTCTTATTTTCGAAATCATTGAGTGAGGTTAACCATGCCTCTTCATTTTTTCCAGTGGCACTTTGGGCCTCCAGCACTTCAATGGTTGAAGATTTCCCCAGCTTGTGCTTTTGTTCGATAAATTCTTGATTCTCTTTGGCACTGTCCAAAGCCGTTTTCTTTATCTGCACTTCGCGATATTTGAAAAGCGTATCATAGTAAAGCTCCACCATTTTTAGTATTGTAGTGACAATCTTCTCTCGTTCCTTATGAGTATTTATCTGCAGGTCATATTCTTTTTCTATCAAATCTTTGGTGACGTAAGAAGGGGTAAAACCTTTCAAAAGGGGCTGGGTGAGTTCCGCAGCGACACTGGTCTCATGGGTTTCCTTAATCGTTCGCGTTGTCGAACTGGAATCAGTAATGGTGTTTGATAGGGGAATATTGAGAGTTGTTCCTGTGCTGAATTTTTTATTTAAGGTTAAGGATTTGGTGACTGTATCTGTTTTGATTGATGAGGCATTGCCTCCACCATCTAAGGTTGAAGAGACCGGTGTATTGGTTTTGGAATTCGTATAGTTTAAAGTGGTGTTGATATCGTAAGTGCCTTGCGCTTTGAGAATTTCGGCCACCTTCTCCTCCACCTGAGAATGGCCGATTTTGATATCAAAGTTATTTTCCAGTGTCGTTTTTACCAGAGAGTTTAAGTCAGATGAACTGGCACGAAGAGGTATTCCCAACGGGGCAATTACTAATCCAAGGATGCAAATAAAATACTTTTTCATCCCGAATAATATCTCATAAATTGCAATTCACGACATGGGTATTTTTTAAAATTAGAACATCTCCGACCAAAAGAGTCGTGCAAGATTTATATTTTGTTTTGCTAATATCAGTTCTTGGGAATTCCGATAAATAATAAGCAAATATTGGCGCACATAGGTGGGTAATCATGTACGAAAATCTGGTGGGAGATTCCTCACAGTATGATCTTGAAATTGAAAAGCGCCCGCGCCTTAGGCAAGACCTCAAAATTTCCCAAATGCGCCAAAACAATCATGTTAGCTATGTCGTGAAGGACCCATTGAAAGACCAGTATTATCGCTTTGATCAATCGGAGTGGGCGATTATTGCTCTCTTTGACGGACGTTCAACTATTGATGAGATGGTGGAAAACTACAATAAAAATCACTCCCTCGAACCTATTGATAATCAGACCTTGATCGACTTTAAAGATGGTCTGGCAGGCATGAATCTGCTGCAAAAAAGCAAGCAGGAAACCAATGTCATGCTGATCGAAAAGATGAAAGAAAATCGCAAGACCCAGTTACTGGCCAAGAAAGGCTCACTCCTTTATAAACGCTTTCCGGTGGTTGATCCCGACAAGTTTTTCAATCGCATTATTGAAAAAATCAGTTGGATTTGGTCTTACGGTTTTCTGATGTGCTCCTGCCTCATCATGATCGGTGCCATTGCCATTATTTTTTCCCGCTGGGATATTTTTCAACAAGGAATGACCGATCTCTTTTCTTTTAATGAAATGTCATGGGTCAACATGGTTGTACTATGGATCACAATTTATACCACCATTGCCATCCACGAATTTGGCCATGGACTTACTTGCAAGCGCTACGGTGGAGAAGTTCACGAGATCGGTTTTCTCTTGCTCTTTTTCCAGCCTTGTCTTTATTGCAATGTCAACGATGCATGGCTTTTTGATAAGAAGTGGAAGCAAGTTCTGGTGACCATTGCTGGCGGTTATATTGAGTTTTTAATTGGTTCAATTTGTGCCTATATTTGGTTTTTTACCAATCCCAATTCATTTCTTAATTTAATCAGTTTTCAAGTGATGACAATATGCTCAGTCTCAACCGTTCTTTTCAATTTCAATCCCTTGATCAAACTGGATGGATACTATCTCTTTTCGGACTTAACCGGCGTTCCCAATCTCAAGCAAGATTCCTTTGGTTATTTGAAGTATTTGGTTAAGCGCTATGCCTTTAACATGCCAGAACCGGATTTTGTTGCCACGACACGCGAGAAAAAAATCTTACTCTTATATGCTGTTTGTTCATTCTTTTGGATGGTGGGACTTCTTACCGGCCTATTTTCCATGCTGCGCGGGCTTTTGATAGATTATTTTTATGGCACGGGTATGCTGATTTCTTTTTGGGTGGGGTGGAAAGTCTTCGGAGGTTACATCATCGGCAGTGGAAAATTTCTCGCCACCTGGTATATGCGCAATGTGGCCTTTTTCCGCACTAAGCGCAACAAGATGATTTTGAGTGGCGTGGGAGTCTTGTTGATTTTGGGACTGTTTCTTCCGGTAAACTATAAAATTTATGGCGAGTGTGAATTAGGCCCAGAATTCTTGCGCTCCATCCGTGCTATGAGTGATGGCAAGTTAATAAGAATGGACAAAATGGATGGTCAAGCGGTTGCTGCAGGTGAAGTGATTGGGCGCATGGAGAATATGACTTTACCTTATGATAGGGAAGTCGCCTCAATCCAGGTTGAAAAGCTGACTTTGGAACTTCGCAAGGCCTTAGTGGAAGACAAAGACAAGGTTAATGAATTGCGGAAGGAATTGAACAGTCAGATGATGGAATTGTCGGTCAAAGAGAAAAGCATCAAGGCATTGGATTTAAGTTACGCCCAAGGCGGGCCAAGTGGCGGTGTTTTATCCTGTCCCGATCAAGTGCGTACGCTGAACACTTACTATAAAGAAGGTGACGAAATTTGCAAGATCTTGGGTATGGCCAGGTTAAAAACCTTAGTTCATGTGCCGGAAAATGAAGTGCGCTTTGTCTCTGCTGGCCAACCAATTAAATTCAAATTGCATTCTCGCCCCTATGTCACTTACAACGGAAAAGTAGAGAGGATTCAGCAGAGTTCAATCAGCGATCCAAAAAATCCCAAGCTTAAACAGTATTTGGTGGAGATTACCGTTGATAACACAGGAGAACTCAGACCGGGAATGACCGGTAAGGCAAAAATTATCGGCGCGCAACTTCCCTTGGCGCAATTGTTTGGTATAAAATTGGCAAGCATGCTGAGAATGGATTTATTTTTTTAGATAGGGCAAGGTGATTGTCATGAAATTATTTTCTATGGTCATGGTCTTAGGTGTATTGGCCGGCACCGCCAAGGCGGAGATAGTATCCGGTATTCTGGCGGGCAAAGAAGAAGTTTTGATTAAAACCAAAATCCAGGGGCAAATACAACAAATTAATTTCAGCGAAGGTCAACGTGTCAAAGAGGGTGATGTTCTGGTCGTCTTGGATGATGAACAGCAAAAGTTGGAATTGGAGTTGGCAAAAGTAGAATATGAAACCGCCAAAGAAGACTATATAAAGACCGGGCAACTGAAGAAATACGTTTCACAAGAGGAAATTCTACAGAAGAAAAACAATTATCTGCGTAAAAAAACCGTCTATGAACTTAAAAATGTAAGTTTTGAAAATACACGCATGACAGCGCCGATCGGCGGTGTTTTGAGTCGTATATTTATAAAAAAGGGTGAAAGTGTAGGCAGTGGTGAAAAGGCATTTGAAATCATCAATCCCGAAGATTTGGTGATTGAGCTTGATATTGCCGCAGACAAAATCGGAAAGCTTAAAACCCAGGATCAATTAAATTTTTCAAGTGAACAGGAAAAGGGCAAGAGTTACAAAGGCACAATATCCTATATCTCCCCTGTGATTGATAAGACGAGTGGGACAGTTCGTATCAAGCTCGAACTTAAAAATCCCACCGATGCTGAAAACAAGCTCCAGCTCAAACCAGGCACTCTGGTTAATGTAGAAATTTAATGCGATAGGAAAAGTGTAGTGAGGCCCTGATGAAAATTATTGATCTATCATATGTCTTGCTCATCCTCATCATGCATGCATGGGCCCTCACTACAGACTTGATACCACAACGAGGTGATATTTTTTCTTTCGAGCATAATGGGAAACCTGCCAATTATAATTTTCTTCAGTACGGCCCGCTTCGCGACTCCACTACCGGAAAATTTAAGAAAGATAATAATGGCAATGAAATTTGGGGGCGCATTCCCTTGGGCCTTCCTCCCGTCGATGGGCGAAGTTGCAGGTTGGTTTTTAAAGACGCTTATAAAAATGTCAATGTACCCGCCACCAATAACCAACCTCATCGCGCCGTTTTAACTCGTAGTGAAGTCACGGCGATGCCCCATGTCCCGGCGCTCGGACAATTGTATTCTCACCGCTATACTTTGAGTGGTAGTGATCATGTAAATTCGGTTGAATGTATATTAAAAGAGAAAGACCCTTTGGATTACTTTCAAATCCTGGCAAAGTTTGGCCAGCTTCAACCGAATACCAATGTCGTCAATATTCGAAGTGGAGCTTCCTGGAAAGAATATTGGGAAGAGCGCGCCCTTTCCGGTAATTTTGAAAATGTCGCCCGGGACTACCTTGATTATATGTTTAGAGAGAGGGAGACCGATGCCAGGCATATTCATGATGGCACCAGAAGTGGCGACCCACCTGGCCCTTCCTCGGAAGAACGGCGCGGAAATGTACCTCGACAACCGATCGTCGATATGTAGAATTCCAGTCTCGTCGTGCCAGTCAAACATGTCCAATTCAGTACGATGACTAAAGTGAAATTCTAATTTAAGTGATATAATGACATTCAGAAGTTATCAACGAGGCCAATATGCAGGATTTTACTTTAGAAAATTATCGCTCCGATTGGCGAAATACCTTTCGCTCTTTTGAGCAGAATTTACGTCCAATTTTCAGCAATAACTTAACCGCCATCTATCATATGGGCAGTACTTCAGTTCCCGGATTGTTGTCCAAGCCTATTATCGATATTATGCCGACGGTGTTTAAACTATCGCAAGTTGATCAAGTGAAGGATCAATTTATAAGGGCCGGTTATGAATGGAAAGGAGAGTATGGGATTGAAGGGCGTCGTTATCTCAAACTTAACGGTGAAATTAATGATCGTTGCCATGTCCATATCTTTGAGGCCGACAATCCGCAAGTGGAAAAACACTTGGCCTTTCGTGATTACTTACGATCAAGCCCTCCACTTATTCAGCAGTATTCTCAACTCAAGAAAACCCTTTTCACTCAAGTTAACGGCCAGCGCAAGCTCTATCAAGAGGGTAAGTCCGCTTTTATTGCTCAGATTACGGATGATGCTTTGAAAGTCGAGGTTCGATATCGTTTGCCTGTTCAAGTCTACGTATGGATATTTCGGCGCATGGGCGCTCAAGTTCAATATTTGCTGATGCAGAGAACTCAGGAATCTGGTGCTTTTTGGCAAGGAATCACCGGGGCCCCCTTTGTCGGTGAGACACTCAAGGTGGCCGCTGTTCGTGAACTAGAAGAAGAAACTAAAATAATGGTCCCGGCCCTTCATTTCCTTGATTACGCCTATTGTTTCCCTCTCATGGGCGAATGGAAAAAATCCTATCGTACCGAAGTCGAGCAAATTGTCGAACACGTTTTCTATGGCGAAGTGGATGAGAAAATGACACCAGTTCTGAGTGCAGAGCACTGTAGTTATGAATGGTGCTCTTATGAGCGATGTTTACATCTTCTAAAATGGCAGAACAATAAAGTCTCGCTTGAGATGCTTCATCAAAGACTTTCGGAGTCAAATCACAAAAGCTAAAGAAAGCTAAAGAATAAAGCTAAAATTCCCTACGAATGGCTGATTTGAAATAGACAGGCCTTGATGGGAGTCTTTATACTGTTTTCATGATTATTCTATTTTTCCTTTTCCTTGCCATTATTGAGGGACAGTCAGCAGAAGCGTTGAATTGCGGTGAGGGCCTTCTTATTGCCTATGATTCTCCAGTTTCAGGCAATCGCGTGGAGAGTTGTCAGATTAAGAGGGACGGCAAATACATTCAGCATGGCCCCAAGATAGAAAAGGACAAGACCGGCAATGTTGTCAAAAAAGAATATTATCAAAATGATCTGGCGGTGGCCGTTCCCGATGAGAATCAAACCAAACATACCGCCCTTGCCCCGACGGTAAAATCAAATTATTTTGTTGCGCGAAATTTGATCTGTCATTTGAACCAAGCAGGGAAATTACACTGCAACAGTTTTTACAAAGAAAGATTAACGAGAACAAGGCCGTTAGAATTTCCGATTGAGGGAAAAATAACCTCTTTTTTCCGCGAGCAAAGCTCATTTCTGCTCGCGCTTGAGGGCGGTAAGCTGTTTTTTTATGACAAATTTCCTTACGATGTTTCCCTGATTGATGACTTTAAACTGGTGCAAACTACGGGATGGGTGAGATTGGACAATCCGATCGCAGCGATTTTTAGAAATTATCAATTCTTAACAATAGTGTATCAGGATGCATCAATGGAATTGCGAAGATATGCGTTTCAAACATTTCCCTCCGGCCCAATCGGACAACCGATTCCCGTGACCTTTAAAAAAGATGATTTTTCGGGCGGGATCACGATTAGAAGTGTTCTCAATCCGGCAAATTACATCTGTATTATTAGCACTGCCCATCAACTGATTTGCGCACCCTTTCCCTGCAAATGGATGGATGAACCAGGGCAAAGTACGGATTGCGCTCTTCCCAATATTGAATTCTCCCGCCGCTCTCCAGTCTATCTGGAAGGAATCAAAGAAATGACCCCATATCCTTGGGGCGTGCTCAAAAGCAATGGAGAGTATTGGTATGCTCCCAAAGTGCACAATGAGATGGAAATGATTGCCAATATAAAATCCCTGCAGCGATTTAACTCACCGGAAAAGATATCTAAAATGACCCATGAATTCTTGTTGTCAGAGTCTGGGAAGGTTTACAGATATGCCACAAGTCCCGAAGAAAAGTATTTTCTTGTGCCATTTAAGAGCACAGTGAGTGATATTGCTCAAAGCACCAGTTTCGGAGTTATGTGCGGCCAGGTTGCTACCGACGAGTTGCAATGCTTTTATGATTTTGCCGTTGATGGCGCGAAAAAGTCTGTATTTGAAATCAAATTCTGATCATTTTTTTATCATGAAGGTTAAGATAAATTGTTAGAGCTTTTGCAGAACCATGTCGATTTTTCTTCTGAGAGATAGATCACTGATCGAATCCCGCATCTCCTGTAAGGATTTGCGCACATTAAAGGGATCAAGCTTATATTCAAGTTTCAACATTTCGATCTCCTTGAAAACGCGTTCGCGATCCTTTTGTCCGAGAGTCATGGACGGTTTTTTCTTGGACTTTTCGGCCCGATCTGTTTTTGGCGCAAGGGAGCTGGAATTACTGTTGGAGCTTGATCTTCTTTTCTTCTTGATGGTTGTCTCTTCAGGTTGTGGTGCCGGAGATGGTACTTCCTCAATGATTTGTTCCATTTGAATTTGAATTGGTTTAACCACAACTTTTGGTTTGCGATTGAGTAACCGCGCCATCTTGTGTTGGAAAATATTGGCCATCTCTGCCATGCGATTAAAGTCGCTGATTTTACTGTTCATGAATAGAAGAAAGCCAAAAGAGGCAATGATCATGCAGGTCATACCATACACAAAGAGAGAGAAAATATTTCTTTTTCGGCACTGCTTGTTTTCTGCATATCTATTGCTGTCGCTCCGGCCCTCGCCTTCAACTTCCAATGATTCATTCTTATGCTTATCGTTGGTATACTGGGCATGAGACGGTTTTATTTCAAATCCATTATCAAACTCGATTTTCTCCTCATCAGCATGCTCGTCATTGTCGATTTCTAACTCGAAGGCATCGGGACTGATTACGGCACCTTCTTTTGCCGTCAGTAGAAAATCCTTTTTCCCTATACTGATCAGATCATTGCCTTGGAATTGGGCCACTTCGGCCACACGTTTGCCGGATATTTTGACATCCAGTTCGGATGGTTGGGTCAGTTCCAAGATTCCATTTCCCTGTTCATTGACCTTAAGAATCAGTCCCGGCAAAATTTCTTCATTTTGTCCTGACGCCAGATCAAAGCTTTCACTAGTCTCGGTCAGACAAATCAGTCCGAAAATTTTTGAAGCTGATGCT
Organism: Bdellovibrio sp.; assembly: GCA_016187935.1. Taxonomy (GTDB): domain Bacteria; phylum Bdellovibrionota; class Bacteriovoracia; order Bacteriovoracales; family Bacteriovoracaceae; genus GWA2-49-15. The sequence goes on along the minus strand of JACPIU010000038.1, from coordinate 122,361 downwards.
TCTTCTGCGAGGGATAAGTCTTCTGTCATCAGATCGGTTGTAATCTCGCCATCGTTGGTTTGCACGGTAAATGAATCCATAGTTTTATCCTATATTTTTTTCATTTTAAGTCGCGCCATCAAGGCGATCAGCCGATTGCGTTTTATATAGTCGGATTCCGCGTAAAGTCTGATCAACTGTTCACCGCTCTTTATCGCCTCATGATGAAGTTGCAGTTTCAGTTGATTGGTCATTTCATTTTCCAGCTTTTGTATGGTCTGGTGCAATTGATCTTCAATATTTTTGGCCAAAATCTTGACTTCAATTTGCAGTTCCTCGGGAACTTGCCTTTTTTTGACCAACTCCAAAGCAGGGATGATTTGAGAATGGGCGCTCATCAGATTAGCGTAGGAGATATGACGATCTTTAAAATAGCTGCGGGCCAATTCTTTTTTTCGCTGAATTTCTACTTGTTCGTCCTCTGAGGCTGAAGGGAGAGGAGTTAAAAGTATATCTTTGATGAGATAGAAGCTCTCCTTTTGCTTGTGCAGCACACTCAGGCGATTGATTTTTTTTTGTAAATAGGCCGCCGGAATGATGATTTCAATGGGACAGAAACTCTCGATACAATTAATATCGAGAGAATATTGATAGATGACACGTGAATTGATGGCCACGAGCAGTTCGTGATTGATATCCAGCGATCCTGCAAAAAAGGAAAAAAGATAAGGTACATTCTGGTTTTTTGTTGACCATTGGAAATGAATCGCGCTCTGATGGCCGGCAATCATCGGGGTATACCCAAAAGGTTTTTGCTGTAGAACTCCCTCTTCTAAGATGATCGGTATTTGAGACAGCTCCGGTGACGGTGATCGCAGTTTTTGTTTTAGCGCTACAATTACTCCTGCAAAAATGAGGGATAGAAAACTGGCGAGCAAAATAATGCGCACTTTTCTTGACAGGGAAAATTTTTGCCTAAGCTGAACTTTGGTTTTGTAATCGTCTTTTTTGGGGGGAGTTTTAAAAAATGGTCCTTCGATTAAAACACCCATACAGGTAAAGAACTGTAGATCAACCGCAAGCCCGGTTTTTTGATAGCGCGCTACCAATTTCCCCTGATGTATTTGAAGATGGAATTCGGGTGTGGTCGATGGGCGAGAGTGGAGGATAACATCACAGCCTTTGCCACCCATGCTCATCGGGAGCTTTAAATAGTGTATCCGTGAGTCTCCTTTCAAGGAGACTTTGATGAACGCTGTGTCATGTTCCTTCATGGACATCAAAATATTTCCTCGTGTCAGTCAAATACACTGAATTCCACATCACTTTCGGCCTTGTCCCACATCTTTTCGGAGGCCGCCAGTCCGTCATTTGAAGGTTCGGCCAGTTTCATGGTAACGAGGACCAAAAGTTCGACTTCTTCATCCTCAAACTTGCGACTTTTGAAGAGTTCTCCCATGAGCGGGACATCTCCCAAAAAAGGCACCTTGCTGACTTCCTTCTTATTTCTTTTTTTGCTCAGGCCGCTTAGCAGGATACTCTGACCGTCTCTCAGCGTGACTGCGGTTTGCACTTTGTTGACAGCGAGAGAGGGAAGTCCGCCTTCCACCTTAGGTTCGGTAATATCCTTGACCGAGGCCAGGATTTTGGCGTCAATTTGTCCCAGACCGTCGACTTTGGGCTCAATTTCCAGTTCAATGCCATGTTGGACACTGGTGATAACGATTTCTTTCTTACCTTCTGCAAATTGGATGCTCTCCATGTAGAAAGTACCGCCTGAATGGAATATGGCCTTTTCTCCCGAGCGGGAAATGAGCTTGGGGCGTGATAAGACCCGATTTCTTCCGCTGGTTTTAACCAGCTCCAAAAAGAGCGAGAGATCAGTAAGCTGCCAATGAATAGGTCCGGTATTGCCGCTTTTTAAGGGAATCGTGCCTGTGGCAAAGGCATAGGCGGTGTCTTTGCCGCTAATGGGGTCGCCCTTTAATCCCAGTCGGAGATTGTCGGTTTTACTGACTTCCACAAACATCATTTCAATGACCACGGCAGGTGCCGCTGATAATTTGGCGTCCATGGCATCCTCGATGCCTTGATCAATACTTCTGGCCAGTTTCAGGGCAAGATTTTTTTCCGATTCACTTTTGGGACTTCCGATCAGTTGAATATATGTTGCATAGTTTTTTGCCTGGATATTTGGTATTTTGTTTTTTTTCAGAATTCGATTGATGGTATCCACAATGACTTCAGGCCTCGAAATCAGCCGTTCAGTTCCATCCACAATCAAACTCGGATATTTTTGCTTGATTTCCTTCAACTGATCAATGGCGGACTCTTTCAGCAGTTTTCCCGAAATGAAAACCTGATTTTTTGAGATGCTGGTATTAATTCCGGGTATGAATCCAAGTTCTTTTTCAATACTTTGAAGCAATTTTAGTTTTGAATCGGAAGCGCCGATAGTGAAATGAAATTTCTTGCTACTGTTATCGTCCAATATGATCTCTGCGTTGATCTCACCGTTATTCTTTGCGGCAAAAATGGCGCTGGTTTTGTTGTCTCCCTTTCGCACCAAAACCACATTTTCCTTATCCAGCTCAATTTCCTTGATAGTGGAATCGAATTTTATTTCGTGAGACTGACCGATTTCCAGGCGGACTTGCTCGATAGCGTAGGCCTCATGGATGACCACAATAATGAAAACGAGAGTGAAAATTATTCGAAAAATTAGCATAAGAAATCCTGGTTGAAGACGGCAATCGAAACTTGCCTCAATCCATTATAGGCTTCTTACAGATGAGGCGTTTGACTGAAATTTACCTCTTCTGGCAAGCAGCTTAGATCAGAAGGTCAAAAAAAAAGGGCCCTGCATAAATGCAAGGCCCTTTGCGTCCGACCGGATTTTTCAAGTTATTCTTCTTGAACACCGGCGTAGTTCAATGGTTTGTCTAAATCCATACCATGTCTTGTATTTTGGAAGGTGGTAACGGCTTCCTGTGCGCTGGCGGTAGCAGCATCACGGGCCGAAGCAACTCCAGCATCATTGCCGGAAATGGCGGAAGTAACCTGAGTCATTTTATGCTCGATGGTTTTGCCAAAGTAGCTGGAAATGCCAATGGTGCCCACTGCAATCAGAACCAAAAGTACCAAGTACTCAGCTGTTCCTTGTCCGGCCATTTTTTTCATGTTTTTCATCAGTATCTCCTTGAAGTTTAATTCAGCGTCGTGCTGACCTGTAAACAGGTTAGCTGAAAATTAAAGGTGAAATTTACTGGGATTGACCCAAAGTGCATGTTTGATAAAAAAGAGGCAAAAGGCATAGATGATTGCCGGCCCAAAAGGAAAAGTTTCTTTGCGCCTCCTTATAATGCGGAAAATGTTTTGCAAAAGGGCAATCACGACCGCAAGAGCGAAAACAGAATAAATGGATGGGCCGGCGAGTAACGAAAGCCAGAACAGAAGTTTGATATCACCAGACCCCAATCCCTCACCCTTGGTCAGTTTAGAAAAAATGAAATTGATAGTAAGGAGACCAAGGGGAAGTCCGATCGCTAAGGCCATGGAAAAAAGATCGCCTTTTCCCACTAGCGGCAGCTTGGTTAATATGAACGTCATCGTGGCCGGAATACCGAGCCAGTGAATCCAGTCAGGAATGATTTGAAGTTCCAAATCGAAAATAATTGTGGCGCTAAATAAGATGGCAAACAGACCCAAAAGGGGCATGGATGTCAATGGAAATTGCCATGCTGACAGCGCCACCCCGGCCAAGGAAAATGCAAAATATCGAACAACACGCAAGAGCAGATGACGGTGAAGGGGGCAATAAGAAAAATACTCAAGACAGTAGTATCGTAAACTTTTTGGGATCAGAAAAAAATGGCCGGCGATCAAAATCAATAATGTCAAAAATAGATGAATTTTCATCACAAGCACCTCCCAAAAAGGCCAGTTAACTTTACGCCCGGGATTATTCAATCATTTATCTGCAATTGCTGTGCAATCATGGTCAAATCTGAAGGGGGCGATTGGAGCATAATGAGAGGCGGAAACTTTCGTTGGAGGACAGTATGGAATCCACATCGTTATTGACTGCAAAACTTATAAATTTGAAAAAATCTCCTTTATGGAGAGTCGAATCACTCTTAATAGGGCTGGCATTCGCGCTGTCCATCCTGTCAGGATTGCTGCGTAAAGGCTACGAGAGTCAAAAAATTTCATATTATAAAAACCTCAATAAAACCCAAAGCATCGTGGTTTTTGCCGAAGACATGAATCGCGATACGCTGATTGGCAAACAGCATCTGAATGTTAAAAACTTTTTGGCCGTCAGTATTACAGAAAACATGATTCCGGGTGATCAGTATCAACGAATTTTAAATCGCCGACTGCTTGCGGATGTCAAAAAAGGTGATCCCCTGTTGCTCACAAACATGGCGGATTCGGACAAAGATGCCATTGCCATGAAAATCCCTTTAGGCAAACGTTTTTATACCATGAGCATTAACGATAAAATGCTAGGCCAAGGCTGGGTGCGCCCCAATGATCATGTGGATATTATTACCACCATGAACTTGCCGGATCGTGGTGAAACCACTTTTAGTCTGTTGCAAAATGTCACTTTGGTGACGGTCGGGAAGAATACAAGTTGGAGCACCTCCAAGGGACCGACAGGTTCGGAAATTGGTTTTTTTGTCACTCCCGATGAATTTGAACTTTTGAGTTTTGCCGAGAAAAAGGGCAGTTTTTCTGTGTCTCTTCGAAACCCGGAAGACATTGCCAACTCTGTCGATAAGGAAACACTGGGAGCGGACGGTGTGGATATGGGAAAATTTTTGGATAGTAAGATTATCAGAAGTGCTTCTGGAGGTGGAAACTTTAAAGTGACTATCAAAGACCAGATTATTTTCAAAGCGAGTGCTGTTCACAAAGAGGAGAAAGGAAAATGAAAAATTGCGGGAAATTAATTCAATGTCAGTCTGGTCAGAGTACAGTTGAATATCTCATGCTGGCCTTGATCTTAGGCCTGGCCCTTCATTTTCTGGGCATCATGGATCAAACCCGTACTTTGCTCTTTGAGACCCCTTTGGCGGACATGATTCAAATCCTTAAGTTGCCGGTGTAAATATGCAATCACAATTTGAAGATAATGAGACTAAAACCATTATTGAACTCAAGGCCAGCTGGCCCACTCCTACCGGAGAAAAGCACATCACCTTGGAGCGGGGAAAACATTTTGTGGGAAGTGGACCTCACTGTGCCTTGTCTCTCTCCCAGAGCGAAACATCCATCTGTGCCATTCTGCTGGTTAATAGCATGTCCATTCACTTGAAATGTATTGCCATTCATCCTACCTTGTACGTAAGGGGTAATAAATTGCGTCCGGGTGAAACGGTTATTATTGATGAGGAATGTAAAATCTTTCTGGGCAAAACCAAAATAATTCTGAGTCCGCAAATTGCAGGGGCCAGCGATAATTTTGAGATTTCAAAGGGCCGTGAAGACAATCCATTGTGGTTTATCAAAAATGATCCTACCTTGCTGGTGCAAGATTTATCAAAAAGATTGCAATCGGATTTGGATCTTAGTCATTATGATATTTCTCAATTGGAAAGCGAGGAGCTTAAAATCAAGGTTTCTTTAAAGTTAGGAAAGATGCTCTTTAGCTTGAAGTTTCCTGCCGATTTTCCCCAGACTGCGCAGGAAATTCGAAAGAGGGTACTGGATGAGGTTCTGGGGCTCGGGCCATTAGAAGATTTGCTGGCCGATAGTGCTATCAGCGAGATCATGGTTAATAGTAAGGATCAGATTTATGTTGAAAAACACGGCAAGTTGACCCTTTCATCCGTGACCTTTTCAACCGATCTGGCACTTTTGAACGTCATCGAGCGCATTGTCTCTCAAGTGGGCAGACGGATAGATTCATCTTCCCCTATCGTAGATGCCCGCTTGCTTGATGGTTCCAGAGTCAATGCCGTCATTCCTCCGCTGGCACTCAAAGGCCCAAACCTCACGATCCGAAGATTTTCAAAAATTCCGATCACAATGGAAAAACTGGTGGAATATGAATCGTTAAACAGACATATGGCCTTTTTCTTAAAGACGCTTGTGGAATCGCACAAGAACATCATCATTTCAGGCGGAACTGGTTCTGGTAAAACCACCCTTCTCAATGCCATTTCCAATTTTATTCCCTCAGGCGAACGCATTATCACGGTTGAGGATGCCGCCGAACTTCAACTCCAGCAAGAGCACGTCATTTCATTGGAAACCCGTCCCGCCAACATGGAAGGCAAAGGTTCGGTCAATATCCGCGATTTGATCAGAAATACTTTGCGTATGCGACCGGACAGAATCATCGTGGGGGAGTGCCGAGGAGGCGAGGCACTCGATATGCTTCAGGCCATGAATACTGGCCACGATGGCTCCATGACCACGGCCCATGCCAATACCCCCCTGGATATGCTCAGGCGTCTGGAAACTATGGTGATGATGGCGGGAATGGAACTTCCTCTGCCTGCGATCAGGGAGCAGGTGGCCTCTGCCATTACCTTCGTCATTCAGCAGACGCGAAGAAAAAATGGCAAGCGACTGGTGATGGATGTGTCCTACGTCAGCGATTTGGACCGTCAGACAGGCGAATACAAACTGGTCTTACTCTTTAGCAGGGATAAAAATGACCAGGTGGTTTTTCACGCTGAAAATTTTCAATCGGTTTGGGAGCAGGAAAACCTTTGCGGTGACATCAACCTTTTTTATCAATGAGTCGTCTATGGAAATTCATTTTTTTATTTTCGATTTTTTCATTTTTATGGCACTTGCTTGTGTCATTCTGGCGATTTATAAATATGGCGAATCTCGATATTATCTTGAACACGCCCATGGCAGCGCTGTGAATTACCACCAGACGATCAAAGCTGGCGTGGTATCCCTTTTCGTTTTTATTATTTTGAATGGGGTTGGAATCAACATGATTATGAGCACGGTGATCTCCTCCGCGACCTTGATTTTTTGCCATTCATTTATAAAAAAACTTGAGCAAAAGAAAAAGATGCAAACCTTCGATAAGGCCTTGAACGAGGGAATTCAAATAATTTCAACTTCGCTCCGGGCAGGTTTAACCCTAAGGGAATCTCTTCTGGCGTCGGTAAAAAGTTCTCCCCGTGCCTTTGGCGATGAAATCCAGACGGTTCTACGGGATTTGGGACTGGGGGTGTCCATGGAAGACGCCCTCATGGAAATGCGCAAAAGAGTGAACACACCCATTGCCAATTTGGCCTTAGGGGCCATGATCATTTCCAACCGCCAGGGTGGTGATCTGCCTGCCATGCTTCTAAAAATAGGCAACACCATCAATCAAAGAGAACGTATCGCCGGAAAACTCAAGGCCCTCACCGCTCAGGGAAGGATGCAGGCCATTTTAGTGGCATCAGCTCCGCCTTTTTTGTTTGTCTTTATGAGTTTTTACGATCCCAAGAGAATGGCACTTTTAACCCAGAATTTTTTGGGCAATTGTCTTCTGGCCTTGGCTGTGATTTTGGAAATTATCGGAATTTTTGTCACCCGCAAAATCATGGAATTGAAATACTAGGAGTTCCCATGGAACAGTTGATCACTGTCACCAGTTTTCTTTCGAACTTTCTGTTCTTATATTTGATCATGAAACTTTTTGTGTACACCTACCGGGAGCATACCTATCTTTATCAGGTGCAGGATCGAGAGACGCTCTTTGATATCTGGATCGGATTTTTAAGACCTGTGGCCAAAATGATCAAGGCAGACAAGTGGCGGCAGGACATTGAAAATAAACTTTTACAAGCAGGAAATAAAAGAAACTGGCAGGCAGACCATCTTCTTGCGTCGGGACTTTTATTGGGAATCTTAGGACTCCTGTTCGGTCACTTTCTGATGGTGGTTTTGATGCATAAAAATCCGCTCTATGCTGTTAGCATCGCTCTTCTGCTTTTTTTTGTTCCCTACTTGAAGCTTTCGGAAGTTGCTAAAAAACGCTGTCAGAGTTGTGATAGGGAGTTGCCCTATTTCATCGACTTTCTATCCCTTTGTATGGGGGCGGGATTGGACTTCAACAGTGCCCTGTCAAAAGTGCTTGAAACTGCTCCCCAGTCCGATCTGTCCATGGAATTGAGGATTACGATCAAGAACATTAAATTGGGCATGGGCCGTAAGGATGCCTTGATGGATTTGCAAAAGCGCATGGACGTACCCTCACTGCGCCTTTTTATTCAAACTTTGGTTCAAGGCATTGAAACCGGAACTGATATCATGACTTCTCTGGAAACTCTCTCCAGCTTATTTTTAGGCCGCAAGTTTCAAAAGGCCGAAGAAGGGGCCGGGCGAATTTCAGTTCAGATGATGATTCCCATGATGCTCTTCGTGATGCCGGCGGTGATGATTATTCTTATGGGTCCCATGGTGATGCAATATGCTTTGAGTCTATAGCAATTTCAATCAAACCTACTTTGGCGCTTTTGATATCCTGGTCATCGGGATATTTACCCCGAGGTGATCATGTTCAAAAACATTTTTCCGATCATTATCCTGACCATAGGTTTGGGCCTGTACAACAAGGCCATGGCGGAAAACATTTCCGTTGATTACAAGACAGTGGCGGTGGTGCTGGCGCAATCACCGGATACAGTTAATATTCCCAGTATTGAACTTTACCGCCAAATCAAGGAGAGCGTCGACAAATCCGACCTGTGGATTGTTGCGCCTACTTGGACCGTCAAGCACAATCTCAAAGGACAGGATGAAGAGGAAAAACTTCCCGATCTGGGAGCGATTCCCTCATTTGACCGGGGAGAGTTGGTCAAGGCCCATCCCCAGGCCCAGACCCGACTGCCTGAGGAAGCGGTCCCACCCAGCGAGAATCCGGTCATTAAAAGTGTCCAGATCATTTTAGACACCTTGGCAATCGAAGGAGCTTTGATCGTGGACTGTCTGCCTCAAGGAGCACAGGTTGTTTTGGGTTGTGGTCTTTATTATTATGATCGCACCAGAGGGAAAGTGGTGGCATCGTCCAGAAAATACTTCCGTGCGGGTGTGACCGATGCCACCAACTGGTCTGAGCATTTGATCGAGGCCCTGGACAAGGGAATCAAACACACTAAAGAAGTCAAAACCCAGGCAAAGCTGGAGCAGGTCCTGACTTATACAGACGAGATGGAATCTCCCATGCAAAAGGCCATGGGAATGGAAATTTGGGGTAAGCGTTTTTTGGCCACCAATCTTAACAAGACTTTGCCGGGGGCCGGTCTCAGCTTGCTGCACGAAAATGAAAACTATTCTTTCGGATTGGGGGCGATCTTCGGTCAGTATCGCGATCAACAGTTTCTGATCCAAGAAGTTGGGATGGAAATAAAATTTGCTCCCCGGACCTTTGCCGCTCACTCGCTGATTTGGGAACTCCCCATCGGCCTTTCACTGATTCAAAGTGACACCAAGGCCAAGGCCTCTGCCGTGGATGAAGTGGATTCGACTGGCAGAGAGTTGAATATCGTGGGAGAAATCGGCCCGGCGCTATTATGGCGAGTGCAAAACAAATACGCTTTCGGATTAGGTGTCAGCTATCAACACAATTTGAACGTCAAAAATCAATCCAATGGCCCTAACCCGTTGCAACCTATGGAAAGAGGATATAAGGCGGGATTTCGTTGGAGCATCAAATTCTAATTGTAAAATCCAGTAGATAGAGTTCGAATGGTTAAGTTTTGTACATGATCCTTGTTGTGGATGTCGCTTTAGTTGACAAAAATAATGCAGTGAGTTATGATTATTTTAGACGTCCCAACCCATAGGCGTCTTTTTTTGCACCTCGGTTCCCATCAAATTTTATGTCTAATAACCAACCTCCAACAAGGATGTATGTATGGATTGGTCTATCAACATTCCCACTTTGGATACTCACCACCCAACCGTCAGGAAAGTCACTCACTATGTTCTTCAAAACTTGAATAATTTTTTAACTCTCGATGATCTGGCGAGTGCCGCCTCGGTTACCACTTTTTATCTCTGCCGCCTCTTTAAAGAGCAGTTTAATTTAAGCCCCATGAAGTGGTTATGGTTACAAAGAACCTGGGCCGCCGGTGCTTATGTGACATCCAAAAAAGAATTCTGTCTGACCGATATCGCCTTTGCCTGCGGTTTTTCCAGTTCCGCCCATTTCTCCAGACTCTTCAAACAGGTATTCGGTGTAACCCCATCCAAATTTCGAAAAGAAAATTTTCTCTTCACTATAAACAGCACGGCTCCAACTGCTTATCTGAATTTGGAAAATAAATTCTTAAATATTCGTTATATGGAATTTAATTGTTTTACTCAGTAGAGTAATGATTCGTCTTTCGGACCTACATCAATCGATTGCCGATTGAAATGATAAGTGAGGGTTGTTGCTTTCTCTTCAAAGAGTTTTTGTAAGTCAGAAGACTTGGTACCCAGCATAAGCGATTTACCATCCACCAAAATGGCACTATAGATAACTGGGTCTCTTGGGTCGCTTTGATCAATAATCAAAGCGACTATTCCCGAACGTTTAATATAATGAACTTTTTTTCCCGCGAAATGACGGACTATTTCAGAGGCGCTCATGAGTCCTTTAGAAACAGAGATGGGAAAACGTTGGGTTGCGGTTTCAACGTATCCTTCATAAAAGTCACTTGCCAGGCAATTGAAATTTATACCCTTCGGATTTTGATTTTCCAGGGCGTTGGCCTGCGGACTCGACGCCTGCGACGTGCTGGAAGCACGCCTCAGCGTCGCGTCTTGTCCGCCTACTTGAAAACCAAACTGCGAAGGGTATAGCAAGAGAATCAGGGAAAAAAGATACTTTTTCATAGAAACCTCAAGCTGAATATACCCGACGAGGTGATGGCCATTTGACCGGAAATGACCAAATCACAACAATTGCAGTCAAATGATGAATGGGATTATCGCCCACAATAAAACAGGGGGCGTTTATGTCGCTGGAAAAAAATAGACTGCATGAAAGGGGAATGGCGACCACTGAGTTTTTATTTTTATTCCCACTATTTTTGGTGGCGGCCTTGTTCTCAATGGAAACGAACTTGATGTGGTCTGACAAGCACATTTTAAAGCTTGCCACCTTTGAGGCCTCACGGGTGTATGCTTTTGCCGGCCCGGAAATCGCCAATCCCTGTTTGGATGAGAATCTCAAGAAGCGTGCCCGCTATGAAATGCTCAAACACCTTTCTTCCATTGCACCGGGGATAGATGTCCTGGAGTATTCCTTGGAAAACTTCGCTTTTCAATCACAAATCAGTTCACTGATAAAGCAAAGCACTCTTCCATCAGGGATCAAGAAAAATCTCCAGGGATATGTTTATGCTGCCGTATCCGCCTGGATTGATTGTTCCTATTCTGCTGCCGATCGGCAGGTGGATGTGAAGTTGATTTATAATCGCGCGCCGAAACTTCCCTTGGCCGGGGAAGTGATTTTAAAGGCCCAGCAATATTTTGCTCCCCAGGGAAATGAAGACTTAACGGACAAAGACAAACTTGTCATCTATTTTCAAAGCCTAAAAGAACGCATCGCCAACATGCAAATTAATTCCGCTGAGTCTTTGGAGCATTTGATTGTGATTCCGGAATACCAGGAGATTGCCAGCATGACCGCCGAGATGGATCGTGCCCTTTTGGAATACAAAAATGAAGCTGCTCGCCTGCTGGACTTGGTGATGCAAGATCTTCAAGTGGAAGAGGCCACACAGGAAGATTTGGAAAAGCTTTTTGTCCGAGTTAACCAAGTTCTTCCCGGGCCGTTGGTTCAATTGCCTGTCACGGTCAGCGTAAGTAAGGTGCGGTCCGACAGAGTTTTCAATCCCGACTCTATGAATCCGACGATTGAGAAGCTTTGGCCGGGAAGGCTGGGGGGAGTTTTGAATGTGTCCGGTGATTTTTCCAAGTGGGCCTTCGAGCTTGGCAATGACCAAGCAGGTTTTCTCAAGGATGGGAGAGCTTTATGATGGACAGAAAAAGACCTTGTCATAAACAGCAACAAGGTTCCACCACGGTGGAATTTTTGATCTTCATGCCACTGGTCGCCGCGTTTATGTACTTTTCTCATGATCTCAATGTTCAACTTACAAATAAACAAAATCTTTATCTTACGAATCAGACTATGTTTGAATCTAATCTTGCGGATGAAAAGGCACTCCAGGATTTTGGAAAAACGGTGCTAAAAAAAATGGGAGGCAAATGTGAGATTCAAATATTCTTGGAGGAACATAAACCCGACGAGGCGAAGCTCTTGGCGCGCTTGTCAAACAATAAGCTTGTCGGTGAAGATGATGCCACGCTTTTCTTGCAATACCAATCTCTGCAACAGTCGCAGTTACAACTAGCGACAAGTTATGCAACTCAGATAGGCGCTACAATTCTCTCGGCCTTTCCAAAGTCTCAGCAGGGTATTATCCAAATGACCACTTTGTGTCCCGCCGATCAAGAGGGAGACACGTTTGCGGGTTCCACCCATCAACTGTTGTCCGTTTTTGCGACGTATGAAGAAAACACTCCGGCATCTTTTGGAGAAGCGGCCCAGCTTTTCTTTCAAAAGAGCAGTACATACCACGCCGATTGGCCGGGTGATTGGTCCCTGCTGGCCCAGTTGTTGGCAGTGGAAGTGGAAAATCCCTACGGAATGGCTGGCGCTCTTGATCTTGAGGAGGCCCATTTTCAGAGCTATTGCATGGCCAATCTTGGGTCGAGCACGATTTGTGGGGATATTGAGTTTTTATGGATGGACAATCCCTCTAATTTTGCTCAGTACTCCTATAACCTGGCACAAAAGAAAATGGCCCTCTATGATCTCCTGGGAGAGGCCGAGATGAAGATGCTTCAGGATTCCCTCCTAGCTATAGGCGGAAGTCTTTCGGGTATGCAAAACACCTTTTTGGATGAGGCCCATACTAACAAGGTGATAGGGCAGGCAAACCGCCAGCAATTGGAAGTGGCGAGTAAATTGTTGCATCTTAAGGAAGGCCTTTCCCTACCGGATGTCAGCATGCTCCAAGGATTGCAAGACAAGCTGTGTTTAAAAGAAGAGGTGTTGCCATGAACATATCAAAAGCACCTTCGATGGTTTTCCATAATGACAGGGGCAATATTACCATTGCCTTTTTATTTCTCATGACATTGCTCTATGGGGCCGTGCAATTTTCTCTGGAAATGGGACGCATGACAGATCAAAAAATGAAATTGCAACAGACCGCGGATGTGGTGGCGTCCAGCATGGCCGGTGACATGAGCTTTGCCTTAAATAGTATTGCTCTCAATAATCTGGCGATCGGGGCGAGTTTGCATATGGCCGCCTCGGCCCAGTTTGTGGGGCGCCATAGAACATTGATCAACGCCCTCTTATATGATCAAGATGATCTTGGAAAAAGCGACAAAGAAATTTTTTTGCAGGACAACCAAAAGCACTTTGAAGACGTTGCCAGACTTGCCAGCGTTTACACTCTAGCTGCCGCCCATTTGACGACACTCAATGGCCAATTGGCAGATGCCTGGATTCAAGCTTCCTACCAACGCGCCTTGGAGTTGGTAGGGCTCAATCTACCGGGTGGCCTAGGTCTTCCTTATCAAAATGACAAGGTCATGGGGGCCACCGTCATTTCTATTCCCCATCTGACAAAATCCACTTCCAAAGGGGCCATGTGCCAGACTATCCAGGCCTCACAATCCATGGTTGGACGAAATGATTTTGTAACCTGGCTCAAGGGACCGCTTCAAAGTTTAGGCCTTGATTTTGGCGGACTGGATGATTTGGTCGAACTGCAAAAGGCCACGACAATGGTTTTTAATCAGCTCAAGACCAGTGTCAATGCCAAGCTTTCCACTGCCAGTTTTAACGAAGAATATACCCAAAAGTGCACCGGCCACAGCATTCAAAAAGAGAATCAAAAATGGTGTCAAACATATTCCTATTGGGCAGACCCTAATCTGGCGCTGGAGACTCCCATGTTTGCAGAATGCGGTCTTAATCAAGGCGGCAAATTGGCCGATCAGCTGGAGTATTTTGCGAACCTTGAGCCGATTGATCGCAATGTCAATGTGGAAGGTGCAAGTACAATGAAAAAAAAATCTAACAAAGTGACCTTTTGTCATGTCAATGGCAATGGAAATCTGCTCAACACTATCACCACCGACGATTCGGGTTATTTTAGCGGCCATATTCCCAACCATCGCGATGATTATTTGGGGCCTTGCAAAACGGCGGTCAAGCTGGATGAGGAATTCGCCATTGGTTTTATCTATCCCCAAATTGATACTGATGAGGCGGTGATTGATTTCACAAAATCCTTGGGGGTTGGCGTAGTCGTGGGGTCTCCCAATGCCTACCAAAGTGAGTTGCCGAAAACTTGCCCCGAAGGTTGGAGTGACAGCTTTACAAACAAATGCCATTTCACTTTGCAGGCATCGGACTCGCTTTTAGCAGAATCTCCCAGAAAGGAATTATGGCAGCGGATGCTATGGTCGGCCTCAGAGGCGGTGGCCTATTTTTCCCCAGGCCTTGATGATCCCCAGATTGGCGTGCCTCAAAATCCCAATGACCTCTCGGCCTACAAGGCCAGCTTCTTCTGGCCCGCCTGGAAATCCCGCAATGTGATCTCTTCTAGAGAACTTGAAGTGATTGAGTACATGAAGGAGAGATTATGATTTCAAAAAATACTTTCGCCGACTGGTGTGAAGGGCTTTCAGACTATCTGGATGCGGGGATGGACCTCAATACCTATTTGGAAGATTTCAATGGCAAAGGCATGCGCTTGAAAAAATACAATCAGAAAATCAAAAAAGAAATTGCTAAGGGTCCCTCTTTAAGTGAAGCGTTAGTGCTTCCTCGGGGCGAAGGCAAAGGCAGTTTTTATCCGATCGTTTTTCACGCCTCGGAAGTCGCCGGAAGACTTCCTCAAGCTATGCGGGTTCTTGCGGACTTCATCCGCTTTGAAGATCGATACCAGAGCAAGATTAAATCCATGATCGTCGGTCTTTTTGTCAAAATTTCGGCCGTGGCAATTTTTTTAGCGGGCAGTATGCTCTTGTTGGCAAAAATCGGTCGTGCCGATATTGATTTTTTGGGATTGGGATTGCACGGAATGTCAGGGGCCATGACATTTTTGAAATACACAGGACTTTTTCAAATTTTGCTCATCTCCATCATCATGATTCTGTACAAATTCAAAAATGCACCTCTGCTGGAAATGTTCATGATGAAATGGCCCTATCTCGGCGGTTGTATGAAGAGCTTTCTCATGTACCGGGTAACCTTTGTCATGAGTGAGGTCTTTAGGGCGGGTATGGAAATCCAAGAGGCCCTGACCTTGACGTATCAGTCAAGTGGTAGTTTTAATTTTAAACGATATCTTCCGCGAGTGCTCGCCAGAATCAATGCCGGAGATAGTTTATGCAATTCTTTTTTAAAGCACCGCAAGCTTCCGGAAAAATTTGTCCAGACTCTCAAGCATGCCGAACGCTCGGGAAACATCCCTCAGGCCATGCAGCGTTTGTGCCATCAATATCGTCTGGAATGCCAAAATCACTTGGAAAAAATCCAGGACGCCACTTTTATGCTGACCAAAGTTTTCATGTTTTTGTTTTGTATCATTTTAATTGGCTCAATCATCAAGGGAGTGGCGCTGGAACCGCTTACCCAAGTCCTATCAAGATTTTAGGACTCTAAGACCAGCACAAGTGGAAATTTAAACCTGGCAGAAAGAATTTTTTATCTGTGTTAACATAATTAGGCGTCCGACCGGCAGGCCACACAGGAGAGAATGTCATGATGAAATTCCTGGCCTTCTGGTTCTTTTTGCTTTTGTTGATTCTTATTCATGAACTGGGCCACTTTCTCATGGCGCGCCTGTTTAAGGTGCAAATCAGACGTTTCACCGTGGGGTTTGGGCCTCGCCTTTTGGTCTTTTCCCGAGGTGATACCGCCTATGAGTGGCGGCTTTTGCCCTTGGGCGGTATGGTTAAAATGACTGGTGAGGATCCCGGCGAAGCGAGCGGTCTCCCACCTGCTGAGTATCATAAAAGTTTTCACCACCAACCACCTTGGAAGAGAATGCTTATTGGCATGGGAGGTCCGATATTTAATATTGTGCCGGCCTTATTCTTGGTGGCGCTTTTGCAAAATGGATCATGGTCCGAAACGATAAAACTCAAGCGCCTGCCCATTGTCGTCGATGCCCACAGCAATGAGTTTATACTTTCCACACATCCACAAAAACATTATTTAAAAACCTATCTTGAAGAACTGGATGAAGCCCCCTTGGGCGGACTCTTCTATCTGCACGAAAGTACGGGAAGTAAAATCATGCACGTTAATATCCACAATCTCAATCATATGATGGATCAGGGGTTCTATCCCCTGGATTTGAAGATCAGCAAAGTGGAAGCAGGTTCTCTTGCTGATCGCATGGATATAAGACCGGGGGATGTAATTGTGGGTGTGAATGGTGAACGCCTCAAATCCTTTGAAGAGATGGTAAAAAAGATTCTGACACATAAAGAATTTTTTACATTGCGGCTGCTGCGGGAGGGGAACATACTCGAAAGGGATATAAAATCTTCAGATAAAAAATTAGGAATTCATAGCGCCGGTCTTTATCACAATCTGCAAGGGAAGCGGCAGATGCCTGTAATTGATAATGACAAAGAGTTCGGTGTTTCCGGCCTGCTGCTGGGATTGTTGAGAGATTACCAAAAACTTTTTACTGGTGAGCTTGAGCTGACACAAATTTCCGGTCCCCTCATGATTGGTAAGTTGGTGACTGTGGCCATGGATTTTGGTCTCGCCACTTATCTCTTCATTCTGGCGGTGATTTCCATCAATTTGGGAATCATCAATCTTATGCCAATACCTGTTTTGGATGGAGGACACGTCTTTTTATGTCTCTATGAAATGCTGATGAAAAAACGTCTTAGTGCGCAGGGGATGCGGTTGGCCTTTTTATTAGGACAATCTTTCATCATCCTTTTGACTACCACGGCCCTGATCAACGATATTATGCAGTTATTTTTTTAAACATGATCAACTATTCCATGCAAATTAGGTGATAGCTTTAGTCCGTTATGGCCCTGAGAACAATATTTTCGGGTTGAACAATTTTTTCATTTATCTATAATTCAAATCACAATTACTCGTTTAATTTGGATGGCCTCCAGTAAATTTTTGCATAGAAAATTTATGGGATGTCACACGAGCAAGTAAAAAATTCATGGAGGAAAGAATGAAGTTAGTTTTATTAGCATTGGTTATCATGTTGTTAGCGAGCTGTGGCAGTACAAAAAAAATCGACAAGGATCGGATTAGCAAAGTTAAAACTGTTGCCGTTGTGGTTTATTCGGTGCCACAGAGAATCGAATTCAAAGAAGATCCCAGAGGCCAAAAGAGCGGAACGTCATTGACCGATGTGGTGAAAATGATTGCCAAAGAGGCCTCTGTTGGCGACGGAGTTAAGGCCTCCGATAAGGCATTAAAAGAATTCATCCACACTGCCAATACCTCTCAACTCCCATTCAAATTCGTTTCTTATGACGATATGAAAAAAAACAAAAAATTTGTTGACCTGGGAAGTTATAGGGCCCCAGCTCCTGCTAAAAAAGAGGAATCCGGTTTCAGTAGCTTTATGACTACGGTGGCGAGTTATACCGGAGGAGGTCAACCACTTTGTGCTGGCCCGGAATATTTACAAAATTTTGGCCTGGTTAATAATTGGTGGGACGGGAAAGCTTCCACAGGTACGAGTGATGAAGCCGAGTACATTAAAAAAAGCATCGAAGCGCTTGGTGTGGATGCTGTTTTGATTATCAATGATCCCGGATTTTCATTTAGCTGTGAAGCTTGTGTCGGAGGAACCGGTTCTGCTTCTACTGGCTCGGCATTTACTGTAACTCTCATTGATAAAGAGGGGAAAGAACTACTCAATCTCAGGCAATGGTTTGGAACATCTCCCGGTAGCGCTGCCATTGTGGCAGGAGCGGTTAACCCTCTTCAGCAAGACAAATTATTTGCACAACACGGAATCAAAACCGCGAATCTCTTTGTTGAAGAATTTAGCGATGCTTTAAATAAGAAATAGGTTATTGCTCACACTTTGGGCGATCTTCGACCGCTCTTGGGTCGAGAAAACAGTGCTTCGGCACTGTTTTCTCCTGTCATACCACCAGAGCAACAGGATGCAACGCGGTTATATTAGCAGTGTGTTTCGCCCTTCATATAAAAGTTTGACAACCAAAACTTTTATGTCTAGTATTCCCAAAAAAGTGGCAGATAATCTGACCGCATACACCGAAGGTACAAATCATGTGCAAAATAAAATTATTGCTATTTTCTCTTACCCTTCTTATGAATATCGCCCTGGCCGATGAAGGTGTTCTATTTTTGGCCCATGGTTCGATTCATGGTGGTGGTCATGGTCATGGCCATGGCGTGGCTGATCCCCATACCTGTGGTTATCATCATCCCCCAATTTGGGAACAAAGTGTGCTTGAAATGATCGAATCTCTGCGTGGCCAATCGACCAAGGACATCGAAGTGGCCTTCGGTATGTGGTCAACAGATTGTTTTAATCTTGGAATAGAACGACTAAGGGAGAAAATGGCGGCACGAGGTAAGACACTGGACTCATTGCGAGTTATCCCCCTTTATCTCTCATCCTATTCTCCTGTAATTGAAATGCAGAAATATATTTTTGGGAAGAGACCTGATCTTCCTCTTCCCATTCCTACAGCGCGCATTGCTTTTCAAGGACCGATTGATTACCGCCCGGCCATTGACTATAACCCTCATCTCTCAATGATTTTGAGTAATCGCCTCCAGCATTTAATTCAACTTGCTAGAGAGCAAAATTATTCTCTGTCACAAATGGAAGTCGTCTTCGTGATGCACGGCCCGATTTCGGAAGAAGACAATACCCACTGGGTTGAGATGGCCCAAAAATATCTTCGCGATCTAAGCTATCTTTTGCCAGTTGGAAAATTTCATATCGTCAGTCTGCGCGATGATGCTGACCGCCCAACACGTGATGAGGCCACCAAAATATTTCGCCAGTTTGTAAGTGGGGCACAGGAAAAAGGTGGTGTGGCCCTGGTGTTACCATACCTGATCTCAAAAGGCGGAATTGAGACCGGAATTCTTAAACGTTTAGATGGACTTGATTACATTTGGACTGGTGAAATGATTCTACCCGATCTATTCTTTCAAACAGTCATTCTTAACATGTTTTAGGGAGCGTTAATGTTACAGGGCCCTTCCAACAATCGAAAAAGTTCTCTGCTTCCTTGGGCCATCGGGGCCGGCGGTATTATTGTTCTGCTGGCCATTATTAAATATCGCAAGCAATTGCGGCCCTTTCTCGTCATGGGCATGAAGAAAAGTTATGCTGTGAAGGAATGGACTTTGACAGAATTCGAGAAGGCCCGGGAAGATTTTTCCGATATGTGGGCGGAAGCTGTCCATCACTATGAAAAAGAAAAGGGCCTGGTGACAACTCAAGCAACAACGATGACATCTGAAAATGAAACCACTGTCAATTGAGTTTGATCTCGTTCATGAACTTCCAAAAAGATTGCGTTTCAATTTCCGCAAGTCCTTCCTAGGCCCTCTTGATTCTAAAAAACTCGATGAGCTTTTTGCATTTACCGCAGACTCTCGTCCTCAAGTCAGCTTTAACCATCGCACCGGCGGCCTTCTTGTTGAATACAGTGGAACTAAAAAAGATCGTGAGCGCATTTTTGAAGGTGTTAAAAAGCTTGACCAGATTCCTTATGCCAGGTCAGGTCAGCCGAAGAAGGATAATCTCCAGAAAAAAAAAGATACCCTTCTCTATAAAGGGCTTTTGATTCTACTCAGACCTGTTCTGCCTAATTTTCTGGGGGCACTTTTCGCACCATTCACGCTTAAGAGCTACTTTCATGAAGCTGCGATCGCTTTTTCAGAAAGGAAATTTGATACCCGCATTTTAGATTTTTCTGCCATTTTGTGCTCTTTTCTTAAAAAAGACTATAGAACTGTCTCCAATACTTCCTTCCTATTGCTTCTGGGTGGATACCTGGAGGATTTAACCAGGCACCATTCCCATATTGCACTGTCATCTCTTTTAGAGAGCGATAACAACCAGGTGTGGGTGTTGCGTGATGGAAATGAGGTGCAAATTGATGCCAGTGAACTTAAAGTCCAGGATCACGTAGTCGTGCATGCCGGGAATTTTATTCCAGTCGATGGGAAAGTTGTAAGCGGTGAGGCCTCTGTAAATCAGAGTCTCATGACAGGAGAATTCCAGGCGGCATTTAAGACAACCGGAAAAAGTGTTTTTGCCCGCACTGTAATTGAAGATGGTCAACTGGTGATCGAGGCCACTGCCGTTGGTTGTGACACAAAAATTGCCAAAATTATCAATATCATTGAAAGTTCACCTCTCTATAAAGGGGAACTCGAAGGGCGAATCGAACAATTGGCCGATAAATTGGTTCCTACTATTTTTGCCTTGAGTGCCTTAACTTACTTTTTTACAGGCAATCTCAACCGTGCTTCGTCTCTTCTTTTGATCGACTATTCCTGCGCCCTCAAGCTGGCCACACCTCTTGCCCTAAGGAGGGCCATGCTTGATGCTTCCAAACAAGGGATATTAATCAAAGGTGGCCGGTATCTTGAAAAACTTAATAAATTTGATGTTGTGGTGTTGGATAAGACAGGCACCCTCACTCAGGCCCGTCCTTCGGTGTGTGGAGTGTACAGCTATCATGGAGTTTCAAATGAGACAGTGATGAAAATCGCCGCCTGCCTTGAGGAGCATTTTCCCCATCCTGTCGCCACCGCCGTGACCAAATATGCGCATGATTTAAATCTCCTCCATGAGGAGGAACACACGGCGATCAAATATGTCATGTCTCACGGCATTTCTGCCAGAATTCAAGATGAGGATGTCCTTCTTGGGAGCCAGCACTTTGTTCATGATCATGGCGAGATTGACATCTCCATTGCTCAATCTGAGATCAATCGTCATGGAGAACAAGGACATACTCTTCTTTATCTCGCCGTTGCAGGAAAGCTGAAGGGGCTGATTGCCATTTACGATCCTATCGGGCCGAGTTCCAAAAAATTCATCAAAGATCTGAAGGAAATTGGCGTTAAACATATTGTCATGCTGACCGGGGACGGATTAAAAACGGCCAAAGCAGTGGCGCAAGAATTAGATATCGAAGAATATTATGCTGAAGTACTTCCCGATGAGAAAAAGGCCATTATTGAGAAGCTAAAAAAGAATGGAAGTTCTGTTGTCATGGTGGGCGATGGGATGAATGATTCTCTGGCGCTCGCAAGCGCTGATATCGGTGTGGCCCTTCATCATGGTGCTGATTTGGCGAAAGAAACTTCCCATGTCATTTTGCTTAATGGCGAACTTTCCTCTCTCATCAGCGGACGCCATTTTGCTAAAAAAGCCCTAAGTAGGATTAGTCACAATAATACCGCCATTCTCACATTAAACTCAATTTTCCTTCTTCTCGGCATGATGGGACGATTGTCACCATCTCGTTCCTCTTTTTTGCACAACTTCTCGACGATTTTAGTCGCCAGCAATTCCTTTCGGCCCTTTAAGATGGACGGCCTAAGTAAAGTATAGTATACCCCACTATACTATGCCACACACCGCAAAAAACAAAGAAAGACTCCTCGTTCGTATCAAGAGAATTCAAGGGCAACTCGGTGCTGTTGCGAGTTCTCTCGAAAAGGGAGACGAGTGTTACATTGTTCTTCAAAGACTGGCCGGAGCACGCGGGGCGCTTCAAGGGCTGATCGGTGAGATCATCGAGGGACATATTCGAGAGCATGTGGTCGCCGCAAAAAGCGCAAAAGATGCAAGTGAGGCCGGAGAACAGACCATTGAAATTATGAAAAGTTTCTGGAGGTGAATCTGTGAAATCGCAGAAATTCGATTTTTGCAATCAGGCCAATGAACTTGCAGTAGATTTTGCGGAAATTTCAAGCAACGAAAAGCGTACTTTATGGGTCGTTTTGCTCACGACTGTCATGATGGCCGTCGAAATTGCTGCTGGCCATATCACGGGATCAATGGCGCTTCTTGCCGACGGATACCACATGGCATCCCATGCCGGAGCACTTGGTATCGCTTACTTGGTCTATCGTTTGGCCCGATCCCATAAATTATCCAGCAAGCTTAATTTTGGAACTGGAAAGCTCCTTCCTCTTGGTGGATACACAAGTGCCGTAGGCCTAGGCATTATTGCCGTTTGGATGGCTTTTGAATCAGTCCAACGACTTCTTCACCCTGTATCAATTGAATTTAATGAAGCGATTGTGATTGCTGGAATTGGATTGCTGGTCAATATCGTCAGTGCCGGTATTCTCGGCCTTCGTCACCATCACGAACACGATGATGATCATCACGATGAGCAACACGAATCAGACCATCATGGCCATTCTCATCATCAGGTAGAAGACCACAACCATCGGAGTGCTTTGGTTCATGTCCTGGCCGATGCTCTAACTTCCGGTTTGGCGATTTTTGCTCTTATGATCGGAAAGTATTTTTCCGCCGTGTGGACTGATCCTATGATGGGAATCATCGGTTCAGCAGTCATTTTGAGATGGGCGTATTCCCTTAGTCGCGCCACCGCTCGGGAGCTTCTTGATGCCCATCCAAAGGGAATGTCCCTCTCTAAGATCAAACAAGATATTGAGAGAGACGGCCACCGCGTTTTCGATCTGCACGCCTGGCATACCGGCCCAAGCAATATTGTCTGTATGTTGGCAGTTGCGGAGAATCCGCAGCAGCTCGAAGGCACCGATTTTCGAGATTACTTTAGACACCATGCCAAGGGATTGCATCTCTCAATAGAGAAGATTAGAACCCCATGATCATTGATCTGGAGTTCGCCAAAAAAATCTCCCAAGAACATACCAGCTCTTTTTCCTTACTTGACTTATAAGCAGTATTACTCCAATATGTTTGCCTATTCAAACAATAGTTTTAACTATAAGACTGTGAAGTCCGTAAAAAAAGGGAGATTTATGAAAAGCTTATTGGTGCTACTCTGTCTGTTTCTAGTTTTTTCTGCACTGGCCGATGATCATTCTCTTTCAACAATCAAAGGAACCGCTATTGATCTCAAAGTTTATGATCATGCAATTGCAGGTTCGGTGAAGGATTTTGTTATCTTTGGTAATAAGGATGAAGAAACGTTTTCATCCGAACTGATTATGAAAAAACATGGCCAGGTTATTCGCGCAACTTTTGGGAAACTAGCGAATGGAATTGGCGGAACGATTTCTCATTTGGATAACGGAGTGTTGGTTAGCACGGAAGTCCGAGTGGAAAAAATTGACACCGATCTACAGCAAATCACCATGACAGCGGATGGAAAAAATTATGTCGTTCAAATCGAAGGCGAAGATTTTCAAAATGGTCACTTTATGAATCCAAGCTATCGGACTGTGGTTGATGGCAAGACTGTTGAGTTTAAAGTTGAAGCAGGTGAGGCCTGTTATGGTTTCTCAGTTCATCTCATCATGATGATTTTGGGTGCCTATCTCCATAATTGAAAAGTGGTCGTGTGTCCAGGTTCTTGAGATGCGAGTGAATTATAATGAAAGATTTAAATAAACGCGGACCTGATGATTATTGGGAATTTCAACGATATACAAGGAGCCTTTGAAGATGCCGTTGTCTGTCGTGAGTTGATCGGCGAAAAATATAGATCAGGTGATATTTCAGAAAAAATATTGGCCATCGAATTGCTTGCTCCAACGCTTCTTTTATTTGTTGAGTGTTGCAAAAAAAGAGGCTGTAATAAGTGTGCTGAAAAACAGCTTGTTCAAGGTCAGGAAATAGTTCAAAGGATTTTGCATGATAATAAACTCGCACCTTTTATTCGTGGAAAAGCACGAGACATTTTGAAAAAGATTGTAGATGAGCTTTGTTTTCTTTATCGTGAAACCGGGCAAGCTTACGAACTGTCTTTGCTGAAATCTAATTATGCCAAAAATTATTTTCATTTATATTCAATAAACGGAAGCCAATCATGATGAGGTTTATGTTTTCAATTGTGTTATTTATGTGCTTTTTTTTCATGCATACGGATTTATGCTTTGCGGACGTGGAGGCGATTTCAAAAAGAATCATCACACCGATGGAGGCCCAATGCAAAAGCACAAGGCCACTTTTGCAGGCCCCACCACCACGGGTGGCCTGTGTGTTGGATAACCGATGTGCTACCTGCCATAGCGATCTCTCTCAGAGATTCGGTGGACTGGATTTGGGCCGCTGGCTCGTTTTGCCAAACGGCGCAGTGACATTTCCTCATGTGGCACCGGATGGCACACAACTGGATCAGCGTGAGACATTCGAGATACTGCTTTTTCGATCGAGGACAACTGATTCGGACTTGCATATGCCTCTTGGATATGAACTCGACCCCGCGGAGAAAGAGCAACTCATTGAATGGTTCGATGAGAGAACGCAGCTTTCGGATGCGGGCCATCAGTGATAGGAAATTCGCTTAACTTCTAATGTTTGCCTGGCAAATACCATTTATCGTATTTCACCATGAGCTGACGGAAACGTGGATCGCGATTAAGTTTTTTTACGAGCTTTTTTGCCTTTAGTTTCTCTTTTCCCTTGATGGTAAAATCGGCACCTTTTTCCAATAGCAATTTGGTGGTGTAATAATCATTGGCCTTTATCGCAAGGTGTAAGGCCGTGTCTCTCTGGGAGTTCTTTTTATTCAATTCCACTTTGGCATTTTGCACTAAGTCCCGCACCAAAGGATATTTAGCGTACTTGGCGGCGGCGGTGAGAAGGCTTTCACCTTTGTTATCGGCAAAAGAGACATCAGCTAAAGCGGGCACCAGAGATGGTTCCTGTTTGACCAATTCTTCTCTTTCCAGTGCAATAATCTCAACGGCGGAGATTCTACTAACGCTTTCGCCTTCGCAGGTTTTATTTTCCTTGTCCATTTTTTCACAACGATTAGACTCCAAGCAGCCTTTTTCTAAATTGTATACATAATCCTTGGCACCACGAACTAAGATCCCTTCCACTTCACCTGTCTTGGTATTAAAAACCGCGCTGCCACTGTTGCCGCCATAGGTATCGAGGTCGGCCTGGAAGTACGCAGGGTGGTCAATTTGCTGTACTGTCGCACCACCGGCGATCTTGGTGGGTAATCCACTGGGATGGCCGATGACAACAAGAGAATCACCAACTTTGACCGAACCATTTAATCGAAAATTAAGCGGTGCTCGATTGGTCACTGGTCGATCAAGTTGGATGACGGCATAGTCATTCATGCTTGTCTCATCAAGAGATTGTTTCAGAATTTTTTTGCAGCGATAAACATTTTCCTTAACGATTTGGGCGTCCTTTATTTTGCCTTCGGCATAGTCAAAGGCCCAGATGAAATCCTCACAATCGGATTCGCTGTCCATACAGTGGCCTGCAGTTACCAGCAAGTCAGACGACACTAGGAAACCGGAACAATTACCCACCGCCAACTGTTGGGCGAACGGTTCGTCATCGCAGACGTCATATTGGGCCTTTAAGGTTTCGTCCGCTTTCAATTGCAAATTCCCATTTTCTAAAACTGTAAAATACTTAGGCTTAATTTGAACCGCGGTGGAGAGGGCAAGCTTTTGGAAGTCGACTAAAGAAGATTCTTTGAGATCTTGGCGGTTGTCCGTGCCGTAGATGACTTTATCGGAGGTTAGGTCTTTTGCCATGGAAGTACAAGAAAGTCCTAAAATTAACGAGATGGTCAACCCTGTTACCGATCTGCTTCGCATGGGAACTCCTTATTTTTAGGACGCCATTTTGCTCATAAAAATATTGCCGTAATATAGAGGAAAATTAGGAAAAACCATCTTACATCTTCCAACATCGAAGAAGTGAGGTCATTTTTACATGGTATTAGGGGAGAGAACTAAAAATTCCAGCGAATGATCGGTTCCCCTTCTCCGTTTTCACTCTCTTGATCAGGGTTTGGGATGGTGTCAATGTACTTGGTGCTACGGCGGTTGCCCACGCCGGGAGTGGCGATAGCATCCCTGATTTCAGAAACGCTATAGGTTACTTTCCAGGGCTTGGAAGTGGGGATAATCATCTCAGATAGTTTTTTGTTCATGTGGGATTTGGAACGGGTATCTTTCAATTCTTCAATCAGATCAGTGGCGATGTGATTTTCAGGTGCCAGATAATAAATTTCAAAATCATAGGATTTAACTTTGGGGTCTTGGGCCAGGAGAGGCATTCCGATTTCTGCACTAATGGCCATGCCTTGAGACTTTTGGTTTACCAGAGTATAGATTCGTTCTTCCTCATTTTTGATGGAAAAATTAAGTGAAATAGGAGTTTCTTCGGAACCGATTCCCCCGCCTAATTCAGCGGTCACGGTCTCGGTGTCTTCACGCGTGATACGATTGGTGGCCGTCATTTCAAATTGAGTGCTCAAATCCAGCAAATTGTTATAAGTATAAGACAGGTAGTTGTGACCGGGTGAGAGGATACTGGCCTTATCTAAAAGTGTTCTGCGGCGATGAAGAGAGGCATAGCTTGCCATATCTCCTACGACGAAATGATGAGGGTATTTACCGGGATTAACTTGTTTAGCAATGATTTCATAAGGCCGAACGATCGGGCGATAGTTGGTTTTAGTGATAGAAAAAAGTTGTGGCCCGTCGGCAAGAACTTTATCGTGCTCGTCCTTAAAGACATAGCGATAGGCCTTTAAATCGTATTTTAAGAAAATAAGCTTGCCGATAGGACGCATTTGGAGTCGCTTGTTGACACCCAACACATGTTGAATTTCATTCACAAAAGTTTTCTTAATCGTGCCTGTGGTCTCAACAAAATCTTCACGCATAAGTTTGGAAGAAAATTGTCCCATGGCGGATAAAGTAATTGGAACGGCCGTGGGAATATTGGCACCGGCCTGTACCATATGGGTGGTGGTTTTTATGGAAGTATTTCCTCTGCCCAGAGTAAAGGTCATGGATTGATCGACTTGGGTAAAAATCCAGCGAGAGAGATCGCGGGCACCATCCATCATAGCGTTTCCAGAACTGCCTTTGAGAGAAGACATGACATTGGCCAATGGAACTGGTGGCGGCCCTTCAATTATGCCAATTAATTCCATTTTTTCTTGCTTTGTTGGTAAGGTATTGAGGGGGACGGCCACCACTTTCCCTCCATAGGTGGCATGAAGAAGCGCAGAGGGATTGGCAAAAAAACTTGCAGATTTGGGATAGGAAAAATCAACCAACATGCAATCGCGATCTTGATGGCAATTCAGTGGCATTTGGAAGAGATCAAAACACTTATCTTCTTTCGTGGGATCAAAAGGTCGCACAAACCCTTTATGATCACTAAAGAGTTTGGGGTAAGCATTGTCCACATCAAATTCTGCCTTGCTTTTAATTCCTTGATGAAGAGGAATATAGTACACCACTACCTTGCCGTTTAAGGGTGCCTTTAGTTCATAAGAGGATAATTCTGTGGGAGAAGGGAAAAATTTTACGGGATCAGAAAATTGGCGGATAATACCTTTGTGAAGTCCCATTAAGTCCAGCTTAAACCATGTGAACTTATCGCCAGTGGGGAGGAGGGCATAGAGTGTCGCTTTGCCTTTACTTAAACTCACGGCACCTTTTATAGGTGCGTGGCGATCGATGTTAACATCGAGATCAAACTGCAAGGCCTTTTTTTCCGGCGTAAGAATGGCCAATTTCCCCATATAACTATAGAGGAGATAAGATCTTCCGTTAAATTCAAAGGCCTGGTATGAATCGGCCAGAATTTCACGGCCATCATTGCTTTTCAAGAGTTCGGCGGCGGTCCAATCTTGAGTTCGCGGCATATCCCCTGGAATTCTTTTATAGGAAACTTTTTTCACTAAATTTTTATTGGAAAGTGGAGAATAGAAAACATCCATTTGGTTGGGAAGAATGGTGACCTCTATGTCTTTGGCCGCCACTTTTTCATTGATCAGAGGGAATCCAAAACCATCACAATACATAAACCCGATCATGGTTTGATTAGTGTACCAATTAAAGCTGACAGAGCCATCTCTTTCCCGGCGTAGTTTTTTAATATCATAGTTAAAATAGAGGGCATCTCCACAGCGGTAAAAAAGAAAGATGTTTTCAGCATGAGGAACAAGAGTGATATTGTTCATATCGCGACCCTTTTCCACTGCCTGTAAACTTGGTAACGTGATCAAGACAAAAGACAAGAGAACCATCAAAGTTTGAATTGCTTTTTTTGGCATAGAAACACCTGGTTAATAGTCGCGCAATGTATCTTTTCTACTGAAAAAAGGAATGATGAAGGTAAATATTACATTAGGTTAGTTATAATTTCGGATAGTTAAAGATTGAAAGTAGTCTGTACGAATCTCATTGTCTCATAGAGATTGAATTCGGCCACCTTGCTTAAGTTCTCTGATAAGTTAAAAATTTCCCCTTTGATGGCCAACAAATAAACTTGTGGGTAGGCATGATAGAGAAGTTGAGTTAAGGCCAAGATATTTTGCGGTAATAGGATATGACTGGAGATGTAAGTGTTTTGGCCTGCCAGCACGGTGGAAAATTGAAACGGCCCGTTGCCCGACTTGGATGCATCTACAATCAAAACACGCTTATATTTTGAAAAGAGTTCGGCGTGCTCAATGCTAAGTTGATAGTCCCATTGGGTGTGGGTGGCCAACATTGCTCTTTTGCTAAGTTCCTCGATAAATCGTGGGCCTAGTCCGTCATCTCCCCGGGCGGGATTGCCGATCGCCTGAATCAGAAGATCATTTATATCGTTCATGAATAAGGTGACCTTGAGAATTAAACAATGAAACATGCAGAGGCATATTTCCAATGGCGTGAGTGGCGCAACTGAGACACGGATCGTAGGCGCGAATGGCGACTTCGATATGATTGAGCATGCCCTCGCTTAACTCTTGATTATTTTTTAAATATTGGGTGGCAACTGCATTGACTGCTCGATTCATGGCCTCATTATTATGTGTGGTAGAGACGATCAGGTTGCACATGGTGATAGCACTTTTCTCATCGACTTCATAATGATGAATAAGTGTGCCGCGGGGAGCTTCTAAAAAACCGATTCCTGTTTTAGCACGTTGGCCTGTGACTATTAAACTACTTTGTTGGAGATCGGGGTCGTCTAGAAGTTGAGCAATCACTTCGGCGGCGTGAAGAAGCTCGATCAGTCTTGCCCAATGGTATGAAAGTGTTGTGTGGCAAATTCTTGATCCATGATAGCAACGAAAATACTCCAGCGCCGCTTGTGCCAGAGGAGTGGGGATGAAATCACAGGTATTGATTCTGGCCAATGGTCCCACCCGCGACCAGCCTCTGTCGATTCCCAGTTTTTTTAGAAAGGGAAATTTCATATAGGACCATGGTTTGACATCTTCAGCAAAGTGTTCGAGATAGGTGTGATAATCCACATCGTCGAGTATTCTCTCACCATTTGGGCCGATGGCGCGCAAGACACCATGATACAAATCCATCGCCCCATCAGGGCGCACCAGACTTAAATAGTTCGATTGACAGAGAGCAAGACCTTCGAGCCAAGATTTATTTTTCTTATGATATTCAATGTAAAATTCTAACGTTTCCTGTGCCCATTTCATGACTTCGTGAATGGTGGGAATCTCGCCGCCTTGGTAAAAGAGATTTTTTTCAGAGAGGGAAAGATTTTTATGAATGCCGCCGGGAACCGCGGAAATTCCGTGGATTTTTTTTCCCGCAGTGACTTTAATAATCTCCTGGCCGAATTTTCGAAGCAAGATACCCTTTTTGGCAAGGTCCGGGTAATCTAAGGCAACTCCTACAATATTTCGGCGATCAAAAGAGCTTTGGATTCCCAAAAGTAGGTCAGGTGAGGCGAGATAAAAAAAGTGCAGGGCATGACTTTGTAAAATCTGTCCGTAATGCATGAGCCGTCGCATTTTGACGGCCGTTGCTGTAAGGTCACTCTGAGAGACGCCGACGATTTCATCAATGGCCTTAGCTGAACATAAGTGATGGCTGACAGGACAAATGCCACATAATCTTTGAACTAAAACTGGTGCCTCCCAATAGGGGCGTCCCTGTATAAACTTCTCAAAGCCTCTAAACTCAACAACATGAAATCGTGATTCTTGTACCTCGCCTTGATCATTCAAGTGTATTGTAACTTTGCCATGGCCTTCAACGCGGGTAATGGGATCGATAGTAATTTTTCTGCTCATAGCGGGCCCTAATCGTATTTAAGGAATGGATAGGGGATAGTCTCACTTTTTCCCGTAATAAGATTGGTCAGACTTTTCCAAATAATTTCGTCACAAGGCGGGCATCCCGGAATAAAGTGATCGATTTTCACGATTTCATGGCAAGGGTAGATACGATCGAGAATTTTGGGAAGGTCGGGATGATGGGGGATCATCTGATTGCCGGGCACCGAACTGGGAACGTTAAGATAGGCCTCTTTCAGACAATCATACAAGTCGATTTTATTTCGTAGCGCTGGCAATCCGCCCATGATGGCACATTCACCAAGACTTACGAGAATATCGCAGTTCTTTCTAAAGCTGATTAAAGTGTGCACATTTTCATCGTTGCAACATCCTCCTTCGATAATTCCGATATCACAATGTTTGGTGAATGTTTTAATGTCTGTAAGTGGGGAGCGATTGAATTCAACTAATTCGATTAACTCCAGGAATTTCAGGTCGATATCAAGTATGGACATATGACATCCAAAGCAGCCTGCTAAGCTAATTGTGCCGATGACTCTTTTTGGCGGCATATTATTTTTCTCCCTTCGGAATCACGCCTATCGGTCTTTGATCATACTGGCGTGTTCCAATGGCACGATCAAAACCGCCTCCTTGCAGTAAAATGGCACCAGTCGGGCATAATTGTTTGGCCTCTCGCAATTTCTCTGCCGATAGTAATTTTTCTCGATCTAGGTCAATCATAACGCGAGTTTTCGATCCTCGATTGATGAAACTGAAGATTTTATAACCTTGGTCATCTTGAAATAAGTTGGTGCATCGTTTGCAATGCATGCAACGATTATGTTCGAGAATAATATTTTTGCCTTCATAATGAATGCGATAGGGAGAAAAGCTATAATGAAAACGGGCCACTCTCATGTCCATGGCATAGGCCACGGCCTGAAGTTGGCAATCGCCGCCTTTTTCACACGCCGGGCAGAAATGATTTCCTTCAACAAAAATCAATTCCACGATGGCCTTACGCATGTCTTGAAGCTCAGATGTGTTGACCTCCAATTGCATATTTTCCGTGAGAGTGAGAGTACATGCGGCCATACTTCTGCCATTAACGCGAATAGTACAGACGCGGCAGGTACCAAGGCATGGATGGCCTTCTAAATAGCAAAGGGTTGGAATATAGACACCATTTCTTTTGGCGGCCATGATTAAATTTTCACCGAGAGGGGCCTTGTATGTTTTCCCATCAATTTTAAAAGAAACTTCTTTCATATTCCGTGCTCATTCTTTTCAAAAATCTGATCATATTTGCCAGTGGCCATTTTTAAATCAAAATTCCAGACGCCATCCTTGGGATCAGGTATAAGGAAATTATGAAAAAGTTCAGGAAAAGACTTCAACGCTGTAAGGATTGGGTTGGATGAGGTTTGCCCAAGGCCGCAACGACTCGTTTGAGTGATAATGCGGCACCACTGTAGTACATTTTTCAAATTACGCGCGTGTGCTTTCCTGTCTTTAAGCATTTGCACAAATTCCAGCAGCATGACGTTTCCTGCGCGACAAGGAGAACAGCATCCGCAAGATTCGTTCACGAAAAATTCCATATGCTTTTGGATAATCTGTAAGAGATCCCGCTTCTTCGAGAATACTGTAATAGCGCCACCCGTGGCCAGATCTTCAAAACAAATTTTGCGCTCTTTTTCATGGGCGCTTATAAGTGTTCCCGAGGGACCGCCAATTTGCAGAGCAAGGGCATCTCGGGCCCTGACTTCCGTTAATATTTGTGAAATCGTGATGCCGAAAGGCCATTCATAGATACCTGGTTTCAAAATGTCGCCAGAAAGACTGAAGAGGCGTGTGCCGGAAGATTGCTCTGTACCTTTATCGCAAAATTTTTTCGGCCCCTTCTCCATGATGCGGGTTACTGTGCAAAAAGTTTCCACATTGTTAATGACGGTGGGGCGGCCTTTATATCCACTCTCAACCGGGAAGGGAGGTCTGATTCTCGGTTCACCTCTTTTGCCTTCCAAGGATTCGAGTAAGGCCGTTTCTTCACCGCAAACATAGGCCCCCGCGCCGATCTGGATGCGGATGCGAAAAAGATATTTTTTATGAAAAATCGTCAGAGCACGACTTAGCCTGGGAAGTAAATATTGATATTCCGCCCTTAAGTAGATGATTCCTTCTTGCGCGCCAATGGCCCGACCTGTGATCGCCATTCCCTCAAAGAGCATGGGAGCGTGCTTGGTTAAAAGCAAGCGATCTTTAAAAGTTCCCGGTTCACCTTCATCAGCATTACAGATGACATAATGAGTATCACTTTCGGTGTTGCGACAGAGTTCCCACTTTTTCCAGGTGGGAAAACCTGCACCGCCACGGCCTCGCAGGCCAGAAATTTTGATATTGTTGATAATATCTTCAGGCGTTTTTTGCATGGCCTTCTTCAGACCTGCTCCTGCGACACGATCATTCAAAAGAAAGTCTTTGCGTTGGATGAGGTTGGTCACTTCCTGGCCTTGGCGCAATCTTTTTTTGCTCTTCCTTCCCAAGCATCCTAAAAGTTTCTGGGGAGAAATTCCCTTTTTGAGCTGGCGCGCGATAAAAACTGCGCGTTTGGCAGTCATCTGGGTGAAAGGCAGAAAATTGATCAGGCATGCCGGTCCTTGATCGCTAAGTCCAATACAGGGTGTGGCATAGAGACCGATGTCATAATCTTTTGAGACTTCGCCCAAAACAATCCCAAGTTCTTTTTCAAAGGCCGCCTGTACTTGAGCTTGCCCTTGGTGGACAGCGGTTACAGATGTATCCAAATATATTTTCACTTTTCCGGCCGGGCGGGTGTGAAAAAAATGATAAAAAGTTAATGTATCCTGTAAGTCGATTTGACTTATATTCAAGTTGCGCGCCAAATGTGCCACGGCCTCTTCTGAAACATAATCGAAGTGTTTCTGAATGTCCCAAAGCATATTGAGAAGGGTGCATTTATCACCTTGATATTGGATGACCAGCTTCTCAATGAACGATGGCAAAAAAGTATCCAAAACCGCTCCAAAAAAAACGACAATTCGAATTAAATAAGATTAACATGTATTTCATGAAACGCCATTTTTCGCAGAATAATAATAATTTAGAGAAAACTTTCCATCATATTTGTCATTTCCAGTTGGATATTTTCGGGTTGTCCCAAGGATTAGGTTTGCGCCCCAAGCTTTTTTGTCATGCTCAAAATTTGGGACTGTTTGGAACCTTGCAAAACCGAGGTGACAGATTACGTATAATCCTGGAAGGGCCCAAGCATTCTCTCATTTCCTTTTTAGATACCTACCGCTCTATTCTGCCTGCCGCGGCACAGTTCGAGAAAGAGGAAATTGTGTGGTCCGATCCCTGTGGCATGGAGAAATTAGAAATCATTGCAAGTGTAGAAGGGGAATCATCCTCTCCCTCGATCCCTACCGATCTCTCCACTTGTTTTGAATGTTGGCAAGAGTATCGTGCACCTGCGGGGGTGCGGTGGCAGTATCCTTTTTTAAGTTGTACCCTCTGTGGCCCGCGCTATTCCGTCTTTTTGCAAAGTCCCTACGATCGTGAACGTACAACCTTCAGGGATTATCCTTTGTGCTCTTTTTGTCGTTCGGAATATGAAGATCACACCAATCGTAGATTCCATGCCCAGACCGTCGTGTGCCCAAGTTGCGGCCCTCGTGCCGTGTTTACCACCGCCCAAGGAGCGGAGCTGGCCTATGCCAATTATGCAGATCTCGGCCAGAGCGTGGCAGATAAATTACAGGCCGGTGCTCTCTTGGCCTTTCAAAGTATCGGTGGATTTGCTCTGGTGTGTGATGCCAATAATGCCGAAGCGATCAGCGCCTTGCGTGAGCGCAAAAGACGCCCTCATCAACCCCTGGCGGTCATGGGAAAAAACCTGCAAGAACTTTTAAAATGGGTGCAACTTTCCCCCGAGTCCCAAGAGAATTTGCATTCTCAGGTTGCTCCTATTGTTATTGCTCCCTGCCATCTTCCTTTGCCAGTGACCCACAACAATCTCAACCCCGACAGCGGAACCTTGGGTGTCATGCTGCCTTCGAATCCCTTTCAGTCCCTTCTCTTTGGTGGCCCAGATTCAACACTTTCTCATATCGTTTATACCAGTGGTAATCGGCATGGAGAGCCTTTGGCGCATAAACCAACAGAAGCTTTTCAGAGTCTGGCAGGAATCGCCGATTATTTTTTATTTTGCGATCGCGCCATCGCACGGCCTATTGATGATACGGTTATAAGGCAATCTGAGAGTGGCAACCGTCCATGGCGTCTGGCCAGAGGTATGGCACCTTTTAAATCTCATATTCCCCAGATTACAAGCAAAAATATTCTGGCCCTGGGGGCCGATCTCAAAAATACCTTTTCGATTGGCCATGGCCATTCGATTTGGACCTCTCCCCACCAAGGTGATTTGGAAAATCTCAAAGCGCTGAATAATTTTAAAAAAAATACTTTAGATTTTTTGCAATATTTAGCTGTAACTCCCGATTTAATTGTGGTGGACCGCCATAGCGGATATGCCTCTCACCAATGGGGGGCGCAATTGGCACGAGAGCGAAATCTTACGCTGATCGAAATTGCGCATCATCGCGCCCATGCTCGCGCCACCGCCCATTTTGCTAACTGGGAGGAATGTTTAAATCTCGTGTATGACGGTACCGGATTGGGTGACGACGGTACTTTGTGGGGAGGCGAATTATTTGCTTGGGGTAAGACAAAAATCATGCTGCATGTGGGAGGCTTTCGTCCGATGATTTTGCCTGGAGGTGAGCAGGCCATTTGGCACCCGGCAAGAATTCTCCTGGGATATTTAAAGCAACAGGGGTTAGATTGGAGAGATTTCCCGAGTATTTTTATGAGTGAAGATTTGCATCAAACAGATTGCCTCTTTTCAAATTGCGATAAGGGAATTAACTCACCTCAATGCTCTTCGGTGGGCAGGCTCTTTGATTTGGTGGCGGTCATTTTAGGCGCTCATAGTGGCAAGATTAATCACAAAATAAGTTATGAGGCCCAGGCCGCCATCCGTTTGGAGAGTTTGGCAACCAAGGCCACGCGTCCACCTCGTGGGTTTTCTTTTACCAAAGAAATCATGGGAGAAAAAATAATTCTGGATCCGAAACCAATGATCGAGGAATTATTATCGAAAACTAAGGACAACAATGACAGGTGCCAGGATTTGGCCCTGGATTTTCATTTTACCATTGTGCAAATGGCGCTTCAGCAATGCCTTTGGGGGCGCGAGAGAACAGGTCTCAATCGAGTGACCTTATCGGGAGGGGTCTTTTGCAATGAAATCCTGGTGCAATTGATTCATCAAATATTTCCTGCCCACGGTTTGGAAATTTTTATACCAAAAAGCTATTCCGTGGGAGACGGTAGTATTTCCCTCGGGCAGACACTCTTGGCCATGGAGTCGGATCATGCATGAATTCAGCTTGGCAGTCAGTGTGGTAGAGGAGGCCGCGGATATTTTAAAAAAAATGGGGGGAAAAAAAGTGCTTGCTTTGACCTTGGATATAGGCATTCTAAGCGGAGTGTCTCCCGAGGCGCTGCAGTTTTGCTTTCCCGAAGTAATATTGGGGACATGTTTGGAACGATGTCGTCTTCACATCAATCAAATACCGCTCTTGGTGTATTGCCCCCAGTGTCAAAGGGAAGAACAAGTTGAAGGCCCATTTCCATTATGCCCAAGATGTCAGGAGGTAAAAATCGAAGTGCGGAAGGGTAAAGAATTCAATATCACGAATATGGAGATCGAATGATGTGTGATGAATGTGGCCGGCATGAAACAAAAATTTTGTCTATGGAAAGGAATATTTTTAAAAAGAATAGTGACCTGGCGGAACAAAATCGTCTTTGGTTTAAGGCCCATGGCATTCGTACCATCAACATGATGAGTTCTCCCGGTTCAGGTAAAACCACTCTGCTCGAGAAAACTACCCGAGCGATTCAACCTTTCGGGAAAATGTCCATTTTGGTGGGAGATGTTCAAACTGAAATTGATGCTGACCGCTTAAGAAACGCCGGTGCCAAAGCGCAACAAATCAATACCTGGAATGGTTGTCATCTAGATGCTGCCATGATTGCCAGGCAATTAGGCAATTTTGTTACCGGTGAAGAGGATCTTCTCATGATTGAGAATGTGGGCAATCTTGTTTGTCCCGCGGCCTTTGATTTGGGTGAGCAATATAAAGTTGCCTTGCTCTCGATCACCGAAGGTGAAGACAAGCCTCTTAAATATCCGGCCTTATTTCATCAGGTCGATTTAATTTTGATCACAAAGATTGACCTGGAACCTTTTCTTTCTTGGAATCGTGAGAAGGCGCTGGAATCCCTTAGGAGAATTAATCATAAGGCCCATGTCATCATGCTTTCGGCCTTGTCAGGAATGGGAATGGAAGCATGGGTTGATTGGCTCAAGGAGAAATAATATGTGCTTGTGTGTCCCGGCAAAAATAATAAAAATCTGCTCTGATAACAAGGCCATCATCGATCTCAAGGGAATTCAAAAATCCATTGCATTGGATTTTGTCCCTGAGGCGCGAGAAAACCAATATGTTCTGGTGCATGCCGGATTGGCCATCTCAGTTTTAGAAGAGAGTGAAGTGGAAGACTATCTTAAAACCTGGGAGAAGGCATGAAATTTGATTCAGAGTATCACGCCAAAGAACCTGTCATGCGAAAATTGGCCGAAATACAAGAACAACTTGAACCCAAAAGACACTATCGTTTCATGGAATTCTGCGGTGGCCATACCCATGCTTTCTTTCGTTATGGCCTTACTTCTCTCTTACCCCGGAATATAGAATTGATTCACGGCCCCGGTTGCCCTGTCTGTGTCCTTCCGGCCGAAAGAATCACCGCCATTCTTCGATTAATAGAACAAGAACCCCACCTCATCCTCTATAGCTATGGGGACCTTATGCGCGTTCCTGGCGAGAATCGCGACAATCTTTTAAAGGCCAGGGGCCGCGGCCTGGCCATTCGAATGCTCTACGATCCTTTGGAAATTTTGGAGCATGCCAAAGTTGAAACAGATAAGATCCATGTCTTTTTTGCCATAGGCTTTGAAACGACAACTCCTGCCAGTGCTTTGCTTCTTCAAAAGGCGCGGGCGCTCAAGCTTTCAAATATTTTAGTTTATTGTAACCATGTTCTCACTCCGCCCGCAGCGTCGGCGTTGTTGAGCGATGATCGCGATCCCATTTCGTTAGATGGTATTATTGGTCCCGGCCATGTTTGTACCATTATCGGTCCCCATTCCTTTCAGAGGGTTGCTTCCGATTTTAAAATCCCAGTTGCCATTTCAGGCTTCTTTCCTCTCGATCTCTTGCGTGGGCTCGAGAATTTAGTTCAGCAATGCCATGATAAAACTTATCAAGTCGCCAATACCTATCCACGCTCGGTTAGGGACCATGGCAACCTGGCGGCACAGAGTGCAGTCGAAGAAGTTTTTTCTATGCGATCGCATTTTAGCTGGCGTGGTTTGGGGGAGATTCCAAAGAGCGCGCTCATGCTCTCACAAGAGTATGCGGTTTATGATTTGGAAAGACATTTTCCTTTGAGTTTAAGCAAAGTAGATGACCATCCCAAATGTCTCTGCTCTAAAATACTTAAGGGGCAAAAGAGACCTTGGGACTGCGTCTTGTTTGCCAAAGTCTGCCGCCCGGATAATCCCATGGGGGCCTGTATGGTTTCGGGTGAGGGGAGTTGTGCTGCTTATTATGGATATGGGCAAAAAAATGAAAAGGATTTTGTATGAACGAAACTATTGAACTTTTTCATGGCAGTGGTGCCAAGAAAAGTCATGAGCTTATCCGCGAGGTATTTTTTAAGGCCTTTCGTAATCCCTTGCTAGAGCAAGGTGCGGACGGCGTGGTGCTTGCGCCCTCAACTTATCCTCAAGTCATGGCGACCGATGCCTTTGTTGTGCGTCCTCTATTTTTTCCAGGGGGAGATTTGGGTAAGCTTGCGATTTGCGGCCCGCTCAATGATTTGACCGCTATGGGAGCACGGGCCCTCTATCTCTCTGTCTCCTTTATTTTGGAAGAAGGGCTTGAGATTGCCACTTTGAAAAAAGTTGTAAGCAGTATGGGTGAAGGGGCACGGGAGGCGGGAGTCAATATCGTTGCCGGTGACACTAAGGTGGTGGAAAAAAATAAAGGCGACCAGATTTTTATTTCAGTCACTGCTCTTGGTCAATTGGAAAACAAAAGTGCTCCCCATCCTCGTCGTTTGCACTCCGGACAAAAAATCATTCTCACCGGTCCATTGGGAAATCACGGTGCCACTGTGCTCGCCGCGCGCAAAGATTTAGCTTTCGAGGGAGACCTAAGAAGTGATTGCGCCAATTTGCAACCATTGATTTTACCTCTATTGGAAGTTTTTCCGAGTATCACATGCATGCGTGATCCTACTCGTGGCGGCCTCATCGGATGTTTGCATGAACTGATTCATGAGTCCCGTGACAACTCCATAGGCTTTCATCTGTTGGAAGAGAATATTGCGATATCTCCTCCTGTTCATGGTCTGTGTGACATTTTGGGCCTTGATCCGCTGACCTTGGCCAATGAAGGCAAGATGATTATTTTTTGTAACGCCTCAGAGGTCCAATCCGTGTTGCAATTTTTAAGAAACCATCCTTTGGGAAAAGAGGCCAATGTGATTGGAGAAGTCACTTCTCGCTCAGGCCAG
Source organism: Bdellovibrio sp. (assembly GCA_016187935.1). Classification (GTDB taxonomy): domain Bacteria; phylum Bdellovibrionota; class Bacteriovoracia; order Bacteriovoracales; family Bacteriovoracaceae; genus GWA2-49-15. The sequence continues at coordinate 83,376 of JACPIU010000038.1, read as the reverse complement.
GTTGAGTTGCAAACTTTATATGGGGGCGAACGATTATTGATGTGGCAAGAGGGTGATTCCCTTCCGCGCATTTGTTAGTGAGTTTTCTTTAGGACGTCCTAAGTGTGGTGGGCAGATTGGAATGATTTTTGAGGTCGATATTTGCAGGAGATTTGTATGTTGAATAAAAAATCAGTTTTAGTTTTACTTGTCTTGTTCTCTTCCAGAAGTTTTTCCGCAGAAATGAAAGTATCGACTTTATTTTTCGGCGATTACTACTGGAATAAACACACCGACACGGCCGCCAATAACGGTCTGCATGGTCTGGCCCTTAGGCGAATTTATGTAACTTTGGATAGCTCCTTGGATGAAAAACATGACGCGAAACTGCAATTAGAGGCCAATCAGGCATCACCAACCGCGCCTGCCGCAAACAGTTCTCCTTACATAAAACAGGCCAACGTCACTCGAAAGTTTGGAAGTCATGCCGCTTCTATCGGTATGGTGGGGACTCCTACTTGGAGTACCGTTGAGACCTATTGGATTTATCGTGACGTCGAGAAAACTCCTGTGGATCTTTTAGGGTGGGGTGGTGCTGTCGATGGCGGTGTTTCTTTAAAAGGGTCATTCATGGATAAAATGTTGATGTATCATGTTCTCTACGGCAACGGTGCCAAGACAGGCCAAGAAACGGATAAATACAAACAATTTTATGCTTCGCTTGGATTTTCCCCTGTCTCAGGTCTTCTAATTGAGCTTTATTCTGATAAAAAAGACTCGTTTAAGAGTCAGACCGGTGCAACTGTAAACCAGCTTTATATTGCCTATCAGATGGAAGGTTTGAGTACTGGTGTCCAATACGCTGCTTACAAACTTGAAACTCAGTCAGGTGGTGTTGCCAGTGTTGACATCAAGAGAAGAGTTATTTCGGCCCATGCTGCTAAAACGCTCACTGAAACATGGTCAGCGCTTGCACGTTACGACATGGTTGAGGCCTACACCGATGCCTCTGTGAATACTGCGAACCTTTATTATCTCAGCACGAGCGCCAATGCCACGGAATATAATTTGCTGATTCTTGGGGCCGATTACAAAAGTTGCGAGAACTTTCACATTATCCCAAACATTGAGCGTGTGACTTATAGTGAACAAAAATCAACTGTGACCACAGTAAGGCCAAAGGCCGACGAGATCGTCCGTATCACTTTCTCTTATAAATTCTAAGCATCGAACTGTGGCCTGAACAGAATTGGGCAAAAAAAAGGCCGGGGCAATAACCCCGGCCAGAGAGTAACTATACTTAAAAGGCAAGCGAACTATTCTGGCTTCTTGCCAAAAAGAGTCACTTTTTTCTTAGGTTTCTTGCTTGCCAATTTTACTTGAGTTCTAACACCAAATTCCCAGTCATTTTTTAAACTGGTGTCGTACACGTTCCAGCGAATGTCCGGCCCGATTGTTAAGCTATCGTTAACTTTGAAGTTCATACCAGCAGCGACTTGGAACAAGTAGTTATGTATGTAGGTCATTTGAGCAGTTACTTCGCCCCACTTGATGAATTTGTAGGTGTAACCAGCGGCCACTGTGAAGTCAGCATTTGGATATTTAGGGTTATTGTGGAAATACATACCTTCTGCATAAAAAGTATGATCACCCAATTTATAAACGGCACTTACGTCAACTGTGTCTGCATCTGGGTTAGCATCATCACCTAAATGAGTGTAACCAGCGCCGACAGTTAAGTTCTCATAAACTTCACGTGACCAACGAACTGAAACTGAACCGATAGTTCCAAGATCAAGATCGCCTTTGGCGTCCATGTTTTCGAAAACAGCGGCTTCGATTTTGCCGATGAGTTCATAATCAAGACGTACGGCAAATCCGAAAACCTCATTCATGTCGCGAACAGGATGCAATGGATCATCTTGATTACGGAGCATGGGTTTTCCATAGAACAAGTCAGCGTGTATCAATTGTTTACCGATGATGATGGCGACTGGCTGTCCGCCGATATTGGCAATTTCCACATAAGCTTGCTTAATGAATCCTTCGAGGTCAAAAGTTTGCGCTGTAGGAGAGCCATTTTTAATGATAAATTGGTCGAGTTTCATCTGCAATACGGCCTTAATATTTTTAGAGATGTTTGCAGTTAAGGTAAGTGAAGAAGATCTAAGTCTAGAGTTAAAGCGATAATCCCCATTACCGTCTGGTTTGAAATAATTATCCCATCTTGTCACCATGGATACGTCAAAAGCGTCTCCAAGGGATGTGTCTTCTTCTGCGGCCATGGCCACAGGAGCGATCATCATAAGGCCGATGATCAAGGCCCACAGTTTCTTTTGCATACGCATTCTCCTTTAAGTTAAATGACCTGCTCTCTCAATATTCTCCAGAAAACAGATACTTACAATTATTAAACTGACTAAAATTCCTTTCAAACGTGACGTAACCGTTACCAAAATCTGATGTAAATGTTACGCAGCGGCGATCTTATAAGGCCTTAATTACAAGATGTCTGCACTGTTTTGTGTAGATTTAGAAATAAAAAAGCAGATTTCAACAAGTTATTGACCATGGAAAGCATTTTCGTGAAAAAAATACAGGCCAGCGCATCTGAAGTCCGAGTAATAGTTCGATTATGCTAGCTTGCTCTTTGAATGTTTTTGATGTCACAGGAGTCTTGGAAGTGAAATACAAACTAACCATTATCGTAGTTTTATTTTTATCATTACTAACCACGAATATTTTTGTGGCACGAGCGCAGGATTCAGCTTTGGAAGATACGATCCGTCGCTCCTTTGACCAGACCAGCACCATCGATGCTCGCAGCACCGCTCTTAAAGAACTGCTCGAATATGCCAAGAAGACACCTAAAGTTCTCGATCTCGCAAGCATCCAAAAAATTATTGCCTACTCTGTTGTTGAGACTGAACAGTCACTTCAAAGTGTTTATTTTCAATTATTGAATGTGTCGCAGTCCCTGATCGTGCTTAAGCATTTTGCCGAAGCTGTCACCAGTACCAACTATAATTTGAAATATCGCTTTCTCTGCGTGAGCGCCTTAGGCGGATTTTACTATGAACCTGGGTTGCCCAACGAAGAGGAGTATAAGAAGACTGATGAAGTCGCCAATACTGGAATTCAAACTCTTCTTCCCCACCCAAATCCAAACTTGCGTTTTATGGCCGTTAAGACTTTAGGTAAAAGGCATTATGTTGCGGCGGCAGAGAGTTTGATTCTTATGTTCGCGACAGAAACTGTCCCTCAGATCAAAGTTGCCATCTCTGAAGCATTAATCGAAATGGATGCACAAGATGCTCTGAAAAAAGAGTCGGAAAATCCTAATTCTGATCCCAATGTGGCGGAGTGGGTAAAGAAAACTTTTGATGAACTCAAGAGACGTTTAAAGGCCGGCATGGCCGACATTAAATCATTACGTTTGATTTCCGAATTCATCTCTCTTTATATTGACGATAAAGAGATGGAAGAGAACATCAAATATTTAAAGAGCGTGATCGAGGCCAAGGGGCCATTTGTGAAACCCCTGATCGATATTGGAGAATTCGCCTTCACCAACCTTGCGAAAAAGGCCGATTATGATGATCTTCAAACACGTATCTGCGTTTCGGCTTACGAGATTCTTGAACTGCTCCCCGCCGAAGGGATGGACGAAGAGATACAGAAATTGATACCTGTCAGATTGCTGGCCTGTCGAGTTCAGGCGGCAGAGAAAATGTTCAAAAAAGGCCAGTTCTATCTTTCGTTCGGACAACGCATGAGAAGTAAGGACAGTGTCAAGAGTGCTATCCAGATCTTAAGTCGAATGTTGATTACCTATCCTGGTGTTGGCCTTGATGTTAAGGGGGGCATTCTGTTGGTCAAGGCCCGTTATCTCAATAAAGAATATAAATCGGCCGATGATCTGATCACCGAGATCGAAAGCAAACAGGCCGCCGAACTGACTAAAAAACAAATTAAAGAACTTAACCGTCTTAAAAAGAAAATAAAGAGAAAATTATGAAAATACTATCTTTCTATTTTTTGCAAATTGCAATGTTAATCACTTTATCCACTCATGTTGTGGCGGATGATCCAAATACCACACCAGAGGAAAAGATCATGGTGGAATCCATCTTCTTTGAAGATGATGAAGGTACTCGTCTAGTGAATCCTACCATGCCGCTCATCATTGCGCATCAAGCGGGCAAAGAACTGAACGCCGAAAAATTGATGGAAGACTCCAATGAGCTGATGAAAAGATTTCCCGAATACGAGGACGTTACGGTTAGGGTAGACCCGGGTAAAGATGATAAATCCGTCACCTTAGTCTTTGAATTTCAGCGCAAGAGAAAGGTGGAGTCAGTCCGGATCATCATTCATGATGGAGCGGTTGAGAATAACAAACTCACCGAAAAACTCCGTACCATCAAGGGTAATTTACTTCGAGGAACCAACCTCAACAGCGATAAACAAATGCTGAAAGATGAGTATATCAAGATGGGATACCCTAACGTTGAAGTTACCCAGCAGATCAATATTGCCGATGAAGCGGAAAAAACCGTCAACGTTATTTTTAACGTTATCCCTAAGTCACGTCAGGCCTTCGTGCATGATGTGATTTTCAATGGCAACAAAAATTTCAAAAAATTGGCCTTACTTAAGATGATGAAGGTTCGGAAGAATCTTTGGTATCTTCTGGACTTTAAGAGAAGAATTTTTGATATTAATCAACTTAAAGAAGACATCAAACTATTGGTGGAAGCGTATCATGATAAGGGTTTTGCCAATGTTAAAATTGAATCTGAGTTCGCACTCACAGATCATAAGAATAAAAAGAAGGGGGCCAATGCTGTTCTCACTTTGAAAATTGATGAGGGTGAGCAATTTAAAGTTCATCAGATGAAAGTTGAGGGCCCAAAAGATTTCAAGCTAGAAACCATCCGAGCGCTGGTTAAATACAAACTCGGTACTTTCTATAGTGGCAAGATCTTGCGCCAAGAGCTGCAAAAAGTGCGTGAGTTCTATGGCGAGAGGGGTTATGCCATGGCGAGAGTCCTCATGGACTATCAAAGTAAAGATGGTGTGGTGACGATCAAAATCGATGAAGGCAAAAAGCACATTATTGATGAAATCAAAATTGTGGGCAACATGGAAATGAAGGAAAGTATCATTCTCCGCGATGTCACTTTTGTTCCCGGACAAATTGTTAACGTCAAGGAAATTAGAAAGACCTTATCGGCCATGCAGAAAACGGGTTACTATGATGATGTAAGAGTGGATTATCAACCCAAAACCGACACCACAGGTGCCGTTATCATTGAAGTGACCGAGGCTTCTAACCATTATATCGAATTTGGTGGCGGCTATAGCGCCGTGGGCTTTGGCGGGGAAGTCGCATATAATAATCCCAACTTGTTTAATACCGGAAAGGCCATGTCCATTATGGGGACGAAATCAGAGGAAATGCTTCGTCTCTCTGTCATGTACAACGATCCGCATTTGTTCGGAACAAATTTCCAAATGTCCACAGACGTACACTACGACGATCGCGATTACGATGGTTACTCGCGACGAATGATCGGTTCTCAGTTGATGATTGGTAAGATGATCACGGATAATTTGAAGTTAGGATTGGGAACCAGAATCGAATTTGTTAATATTCGTGATGTCGCCGCCGCCATTGCCAGTGAGGTGGTGGATGCCGCCGGTAATGATGTGATTGTGGGAATGGTCAGTACCTTGGTATATAAGGCCGAAAAACTTGATGAATCGGGAGATGTCTATAGTGGATTCAGACTTCGTCTGGTGCTGATGCCAAGTTACGCTGATCAAGGAGTGTATTTACGAAGTTACGCCGAAATTATTGGGAATGTGAATCTTGGGACGACTAACGGTGGCTCGCACCATGTGCTGACCGGTCGAATTACTCTTGGCTATGCCTCGGAAAATGCTCCCTTCTATGAAAAGTTCTTCAACGGTGGCATGGGGACTATTCGGGGATTTGGAAGCCAGAGTATTGCACCCGCTTCCAGTTCCAGCGGCTTAGTCGGTGGAAATTTATCCATAAGTGGGGGGCTCTATTATTCTTTCCCCATCTGGAAAAATAATTTAAAAGGGGTGGCCTTCGTTGAGGCCGCGACAGTTGGAAATACCTTGGCCGATTTGTCTGATGTGCGAGTCGCCGCCGGTTTTGGTTTGCGCGCCAATTTAAAAAATACTTTCTTGAGAAACAATATTGAGGCGGGGGTGGCCTTTCCGCTCTTGTCACAACCAGGAGATGATCTGAAGCCATTTTACTTTATGATTGGTGACTATAACCCGGCGTATGACTTATGATATTGAGAAATTTAATCTTCACATTTTGCCTATTTTTCTCCCTCAGCATCCAAGCGCAGGTTGTTGTCGATCCATATTTAGAAGAAGTGGAGAGAGAAGAAATTGCCGCCTTAAATTGGGATCAGGAGGCCATGCTGGCCGACCTGGATAAAAGAATTGTCTCCAAATGGGAGAAGTATCTTAGTTGGCAGACCAATGAAGAATGGGTGAAAGAGCAAGATCGTCTCAAAATTTCAGGCGTTATCTACCAAAAGGGCATGCTCGGGCCGGTTGTCACCCGCAGTATTGTTCCTGACAAAGATAAAGGCTGGTTGGTGGTTGACACCGTCGATATCGGGCAAGATATCGTTCTGCAAGGGGCGGTGTTGGCGGGTAATTTGCTCCTGCACTATTGGGTGCCTTACATTTCCGCCGGCCCGATTACACATAAGAATTTTGTTAATATTCGCCATGTCGCCGAATACAAAGATGCTCTCTTGGCGCCTATTTTCAAATTTACTAAAATGCCACTGACTTATGGCCTTTTTCAGCAATTAAATGATGGCGAAATTATCACCACCAAAACCACCGGTGGGTTTTATGTTCGTGCCGGTCTTGGCATTTTGAAACTTCTTGGCGTGGAAACTCCTCTGGATTTTGATATCGGGCCTAAGGCCAAACTCTATGTACAACGAAGTCTCAAATTTTCAGTCTCGCGTGAAGGCGAAAATTTTGCCATGGTGGCGGTTGAAAATGCCAGTGATGTAGGGGGGGGGATCGGACTTTCCATGGGAATTCTCTTTGAAGATTTGGCCGATGTTCCCATTTCCATTGGGATCAATTCAAGAAATGGTTATAACCCTATTAAGTTTAATATCAAGGCAAACCGTAACCAGTACAAAAGTGTTATCTATAAATTTGATCTTACTGATGCCAATGGACTTCGGGCCTATCTCAAACTTATTCATCATCGCGATTTCACCCTGGCAGAGGATTTGGCCGATTTGGGGCAAAAAAGTGTCTCAAGAGAGATGGTCAAAGTGGGGCATGAAAATTCTCTCGAAGTGAATGGTGCGATTGATCTTTTGCTCTTTCGCGCCGGATTTAGAAATATCTTTCTCAGCTCTCGCTATAACACCACCACGTCTGACGGAAGAAAATTTGAATATGCCGAAATTGGTGTTGAGAATATTTGGGATTGGGGAGGCTTTTCGGGAGATGAGACAATTTCCCGCAGATTTGCCGTACTGGTTCCTTTGACTGAGGATACGGAAGATGAAAAAGTACCGTCTTTTTTAATCGATTTTACCTATCAATATGGTGACAGTAAAACCAAAGGAAAAGAGCTGCAAAATATAATGGAAGAAGTGCAGGAAATGGGAACCCATCTGTCGATCCCTCTTTTAGTCGCCAAAAAGAAAGATTATGGTGATGTGCGAATCCATCTGGATGTTAAATTTCCGGTGGATTCGGTAAGAAAGGTATTGACCATGGATCAGAAGAATCTGTGGATTTCTCTTGCTCGTGCTTCCGGACTACCCGATCCGATGGTTTGGAATTCGTCTGACTCTCGCCAAAGTTATCTTGAGCGCGGGGCGAATAATTCCGAAACCCGAGAGCGAAAGCGTCTCTTAAAGCGGGCCCAAAAAATGGAAAAATGGATCAAACGCATTCGTAACCCTAAGACACTTCTGAATAAGGCCAAGCGAATGCTTGGATATCTGAAGAGGGGAAGTCGAGGCCGTTTTTTGCATCGATCGATGATTGAGATTGCCACCGAACCCAATATTATGGTGAGGGGAGTTGTCAGAGGTCGATACTTTCGTTGAGTGTGCCTGCTTTCGGACAATTTCCTTTTAAACGAATCGGGGAAGGGCGCGCAGATGTCACGCAGTTGTAACATGGATGTTGCGCAATTGTCACAGTATCCAACTGAACTACAAAAACATTCTTAAATTTTCTGGTCAACGTTAAGTTCGCAGAGCGCGTGTACGATTGGAGTTCAGCGGAAAATATTTTTTCCAAAGTGTATTTTTTTTTATTTTTTCAAAAATCGTAACCTGCTAAATATCATGTCGCTTATCAAGCAAAAATCAGCGCGAGACAATTGCAAACGATAATTATCTATCTGTATACTTGATATCAATCAATTAGATTAAGTGGAAAAAAACAATAATTATAAAATTATTTTTTTATAGTAACGATTGATCGATAACAACTAGGAGGAAATTCGTATGGTTAAGAAGATGTTAATTTTGGCCTTATTCGCCTTAGGTTCTCTGGCGGCGTTTGCAGCAGAGATGAAAGTATCGACGTTGTTCTTCGGTGATTATTATTGGGTCAAGCACACTGATACGGCCACCAGCAATGGACAACATGGTTTATCGTTCCGTCGAATTTACATGAATTTAGACAGTGCCTTAGATGAAGATCACAGCGCTAAAGTTCAGCTAGAAGCCAATCAGGCATCATGGACAGGAACAGGCCCAGCAACGGGAGCTAACATGACTCCTTTTGTGAAGCAGGCCAATGTCACTAGGAAATTTGGAGATCACGCCGCTTCCATTGGTATTGTGGGAACGCCTTCATTATCGGCAGCGGAATCAAGCTGGGGGTATCGTGATGTCGAAAAAACACCTCTTGATTTATTGGGATGGGTTGGTTCCACTGACGGTGGAGTTGCTGTAAAAGGCTCCTTCATGGAAAAAATGTTGATGTACCATGTCCTTTATGGAAACGGTTCAAAGAGCCAGCAGGAAACCGACAAATATAAGCTCTACTATGTTTCTCTGGGTGTCGCACCGATTAAAGATCTTTTGGTGGAAGTGTACTATGACAAAAAGGAATCATTTAAAGGCTTAACTGACGCCACTGTCAATCAACTCTTTGTTGGTTATAAGATGAGCGGTCTACGCGTCGGTGCTCAGTATGCCACTTACAAGTTGGGTACCCAGAGTGGTGGTACGGCCACTGCTGATGTCAAAAGAACTCTTACTTCCGCGCACGTTGCTAAAGAGTTGACCGATTCATGGTCAGCATTCGCACGCTACGACATGATTGAGGCCAAAACGGATGCCTCTGTTGGTACCGCTAACCTGTATTATGTAACCAGTAGCTCTAACGCCAAAAAGTATAATTTGATGATTCTGGGAGCTGACTATAAAGACAGTGACAACTTCCATATCATTCCTAACTACGAGCGCGTTGGATACAGTACTCAGAAATCAACTGTGACGACGACAAAACCTAAGGCCGATGAAATAGCGAGAATTACATTCTCCTATAAGTTTTAAACTTTAACTTAACAGTGCAGGATGCCGCGTGCATTCTGCACTGTGGTTGTTTGTGATGTTTTATTTGATACATTGATTTTAAGAAGACTTTTGGTGCAGTCTTTTTTTTTGGGGATCGTTAAGACTTTGAAAGTGACAGAATAATTTATTAATGGGGAGGAAGGTATGGGAATCGAAAGAAGGGATTTCCTGAAAGGGGCGGTTGTAACAGGTGCAGCGATGGCATCAGCAGGAATTCTTTCTGCTGCAGAAGATGCTGGCGCAAAAAAAGGTGAAAGATGGGGAATGGTTATCGATCTTGACAGGTGCATAGGGTGCAAAGCATGCGCTATCGCTTGCAAGACTGAATTCGATACCAGATTGGGTGTTTTCAGATCACAGGTTGTGTACAATGATCACGGTACATTTCCTAACTCACAGAGGGATATACTTCCATGGCTATGCAATCACTGTGAGAACCCGGCGTGTACTCCTGTATGCCCGGTAGATGAGATTGATGCTGATTTTAAAGGTGTTAAATATAAAAAGGCGGCCACATACAAAAGACCTGATGGTGTGGTGCTGGTGGACCAAGATAGATGTATCGGTTGCGGTGAGTGTATTCGCAACTGTCCTTACAGCGTTAGATCTTTTGACCCAGGCAGAAAGGCCGGAGGCAATGATTCGGCCAACCCTGCAGACAAATGCACATTGTGCGAACACAGACTTGAGGCAGGTGTTGTGCCATCATGTGTGAATACTTGTCAGGCCAGGGCCAGAATTGTTGGTAATTTGAATGATCCTAACAGCGAAATCTCACAGCTTCTGAAGAAGCACAAGGGTGAGGTTCTGCTTCCCGAGAAGAGTACGCAACCTCAGGTTTATTATATCGGGGCCAAGGCGAAGGAAATTAATTCTGCCTGGAAAAACGGTGAGGACATAAGGAAAGAAGCCAACACTGAATATCAAAGACAGGTTTGGCTTGAAGGGCCTTACGCCAAAGAATCTTAACCAATCTTAAATTAAGAGATAGGAGGCATTGAAATATATGACAATTAAAGCAATGAATAGAAGGGATCTTCTTATAAAACTTGGCGCCTTGAGCGCCCTTGCCGTTGCGTGTAGCACCGGTAAGAAAACAAATAAGCCGGGTGCGGTGGCCCTTATGGGGGATATGGATTCCCTTCAATGGGGGTTTAAAGACATTTCACCCAGTACCAGAAAAGAGCGAACGGCGGTTCCTTCCGCCTGCTGGCAATGTGTGACACGGGATGGTATCGTGGCCTATGTGGAGGATGGAAGACTTGTCAAGATCGAAGGCAACCCAAAGCTTCCCAGAACCAATGGCGTCTTGTGTGCAAGAGGCCAAGCCGGAATGGGACAAGTCTATGATCCGGACAGAATGCTTTATCCTGTGAAAAGAGTAGGTGCGAGAGGGGCCGGAAAGTGGAAGAGGATTTCATGGGATGACGCGAAGACTGAATTCGTAGGTCATTTAAAGAGAATGAAGGCCGAAGGACATCCGGAAAATTTCTGTTTCCATTATGGCAGAATGAAGGATTCGACTGACGCTTACGTTAAGGGCTATTTTCTGCCGGCCTATGGCACAGGAACAATACCAGGGCACACCTCAATATGCGAAGGGAGCAAATGGACTGCCCAAGAGCTTACCTGGGGCAAGCATTATGAAAACTGGGATTTTAAGAACACCAATCTGATCTTGAACTTCGGTTCAAACGTCATGGAAACCCACACCAACCACATCCCTGTGGCCCAGAGACTTGTTGAGGGTATTGCCAGAGGAGCTAAGCTCTATACCTTTGATGTTCGGTTATCAAATACCGCGGCCAAATCCACCGAGTGGCTACCTGTAAAACCTGGCACAGATACGGCCGTCATCCTTGCGATGGCCAATGTCATCATGAGTGAGAAACTCTATGATGAAAATTTCATCAAGAAATGGACCAATGTGACGGTTGCTCAACTGTCTGATCACTTAAAAAAGTACACTCCAAAATGGGCCGAGGATGAAAGTGGAGTTCCTGCCAAGAAGATCACTGAGTTGGCCATTGCTTTTGCCAAGGCAAAACCTGGTGTGGCCATTTCCTACAGAGGACTTGTGGCCCATTATGCGGGAGCAAACAATGAAAGGGCCGTGATTATGCTGAATGCCATTTGCGGCTACATCAATGTTCCCGGCGGCTTCTGTCAGTCTGTCGGGCCCAAGTGGAGTGACCCATTTAAGGACAACTTCAAAAAAACCCAAGTTGCTAAGGACGTGAAGAAGCTAAAGATCGGTTATGGTTATGAGGGTGCTGTGGCCTATCCGACCCATGGTGTATGCCAGGATGTCCTCGGAGTCATCAAGGAAGGCAAGCATGGCAGGCCTGAACTGTATATGACTTATTGCTTTAACCCTCCTTATGTTACTGGAAATGCTAAGGAAAATATTGCCATCTTGAAGGATGAAGCAGTGATCCCTCATTTTATTGCTTATGATGTGGCTTACAGTGAAGCCGCCGCGCTTTCAGATATGATCTTGCCTGCCGCAACTTATCTTGAAAGATGGGATGCCATGGGGCATGCCTCAGGCGATCAGATTGCCGAGTTTTTCATCAGGCAACCAGTGGTAAAACCGCTTGGCGAAGCAAAGCCTATTACAGACTTTGTGGATGAGATTGCGCCGATGCTGGGTATCCAGATGCCATTTAAAAACCATGAGGAGCTGGTGCGTGTGATGTGCGAGAACACGAAAGGTGTCAAGGAAGCAGGCGGATTTGATTACATGCTGAAACACGGTGCCTGGTATGATACCAATGAGAAGCCGGCCTACAATCAACAAGAGAAGAAACTTTCTGAAAAGGATTTGGAAGGCACAAAGGTGGATGCAAAGTCGGGCGTAATCTTTAAACCTGATGAGAAGAACCCAGAGTCAAATGAGAAAAACTATGTCGGACAGATGATCGATGGTGTGGCCTATAAAGGGTTTCCTTACGATGTCATAAATCGGGAAACTGGAAAGTTGGCCATCTATTCTGAGCCACTCAAGAAGAAAAACTGGGATCCTTTGCCATCCTATTATCCTATTCCTGAGCATCAGAAAATGTCTGGAGATGAGTTAATACTCACGACGTACAAGGTAAGAAGTCACACGCAGTCAAGGTCACAGAACTGCAAGCTTCTGAGTGAGGATTATCATTCCAATCCGGCCTGGATTAACCCAAAGACCGCTGCTAAACTCGGTATCAAAAATGGTGATGATATCGAAGTGAGTTCGCGCATTGGCAAAATAAAGACTAAGGCGAAGGTAACCAATAGTGTGCATCCTTCGGCCATCTCTATCTCCCACCACTGCGGACACTGGAATTATGGTCGATATGCGTCAGATAACAAATCTCCTATTGAAGTAGGCGCGCATGATAGTGATAGTGATCTTAAGCTCAAGTGGTGGAAGGATAACGGGGAGCACCCGAACTGGATCATTCCAAACTCAACAGACCCCATTGGCGGACAACAGAGATGGATGGATACAGTTGTCAAGGTTAGAAAGGTTTAAGTTTTCAGTTTTCATTTCAGATCTCTTTGTAGAGGAAAGAGGGAGGAGAGCAAGACTCTCTTCCCTCTTTTAAGTTTTCAAGCTATAAGATGTGATCATTATCAGGGGAGGAAGCGTGACCTTAGCTTCGTTTAAAGAAAGTGCAAGAAGCAGATGTGACATTTATGCTTTTCTGGCAACCATTTTCAGTCAGGAAATCAATGCCGAACAGATCAAGACTCTGATGGATAGCGGCGTGTTGGAAATGCTCGTGGGATTAGACGCAAAGATTGACCATAAATTCTTTAACCGGCCACTTAAAGAGGTTGAAGAAGACTTGGCCGTTGAATATACCGCACTCTTTATCGGCCCAGGTAAGCATATCAGTCTCCATGAATCCATTTACGTTCCGGACAGTACGGGCAAAATGGGTTATTACTGGGGCGAGTGTACCGCCGATATGAAGAAATGGGTGGATCATTATGGATTGAAGATTTCTGAAAAATTTGAATCAATCCCAGATCATATCAGCATTGAACTTGAGTTTATGCAGAGAATTGTCGAACAGGAATATCTTTCCTGGGGTAGAAATGATCAAGAAACCGCAAAGCGCTGTATCGAAGTGGCAAGAACTTTCTTTAATAAGCACATCATAAAATGGGTCCCGTTATTTTTTGATAAGATTATTGAAACCGCCAAACTGGATTTTTATCGCGAGATTGCCACGGTGGGAAAGGCCTTTATTTCGGCCGAAGTGGAATTACTCAATGAAAAAACGGACCTTGCGGTTGAAGGTTGTTAAACTTCAAAAACTTTTTTAGATTTTTCATTCTCTATCTTTGGTGATTTCTGAGGTGATTCCTGGAGCGATCCCTGGCCAGTTAGCAGGTTTTGGTCTTCATTGCCATCGCGCAGGCCTTTCTTAAAATTTGTCATGGCCTTTCCAAGCGCACCACCCAATTGAGGTAATTTACTGCCTCCAAAGAGAAGCACAACAATAAAAGTAATAATAACCAGTTCACCCATGCCAAGACCAAACATAAACAATCCTTTTTCACTCGGGAAATCGATTTACTTGCGTGATTGACCTTAGGGCAATTGGGCCTTTTTGTCTAGGTATGGGCGTACAATTAAGGCCACGCCCAACACACCAATTTCATAGAGAACTACCATGGGGACCCAGACAATCATCATGCTAAAGATGTCGGGTGGACTGAAGATAGCGGCAAGGATGGAGAGACCGACATAAATATAGCGGCGATACATACGCAGTTTCTCTGGGTTTATGATGCCCATAAAACCCAAAATCAGCATGACATTGGGAACTTGGAAAAGAAAAGCAAACGAAAGCATGAGTTTTACCGCTAAGGCCAGGTACTCTCGCATCGAGATAGTCGCCATCACATCGGTCACGCCATATTCGAGTAACAGTTTGAAGCCAAAAGGGAAAACCACAAAATAAGTAAAACAAACACCGGCCCAGAATAATAAAAGGCCAAACATTAAAAAAGGTTTCACGGCGCGGGCCTCATGTTCGTGAAGTCCGGGGCGGACAAACCTCCAAATTTGATAGAACCAAGCTGGGCCTGAAAGGATCACGGCGCACCAGAGAGACAACTGCAATTGTGCGAGCATTTTATCTAAAAGGCCCAGGTAGATGATTTCCCCCCCGCCTGAGGCGGCGGTATTTTTCAAGGCAATACGCAACGGAGATAAGATGATTTCCGCCAACTGATCGCTAAATCCATAGGCGACAAAAAAGGCCACGATGATGATGATAAGCACATTAATGGCCGATTTTTTAAGTTCTTCCAAATGTTCGATTAAACTCATCTCTTTCAGATGTCATCTCCTCATATTCTAAAAATATCTAAACATGCTAGAACTCATACTATAATAAACGGGATTGAGCAAAAAAAGGCATGATGGGGGAGATCTTACTCAGGCAAAGCTCACATTCAAATTCCTTGAGAGAAATTTTTCTTAATTGATAATTGTCATTCTCATGAACCTTGGGCCATAATAGCATTAGTCAACTTTGGAAATGATATTGATTCCTAATCTTGTCTTCTCTAATGGCCGCTTAGTTTACAAATGGGCCGATGAGATCAAGACGTTACGGTGTGATTGGAAACGGCCACACTTCCCTCTTTGGAAAAGGAATGTTGATGATCACTGTAGAAGAGGCCCTCGGGCTGATTGCAAATTCACTCCCAACCTATAAGCTTCAAAACACGGCCCTAGAAAAGGCGCATGGTCTTTATCTGGCGGAAGATGTTTTGGCCGATCGGGATTTTCCTCCTTATCATCGTGTCGCCATGGATGGGATTGCCATAAATATGGCCGCTTATAATAAAGGCCTGCGCAGTTTTCCGATAGAAGGAAGTGTTCGGGCCGGTGAAAAACCAAAACCTTTGGTGTTTGTCGATGCTTGTCTTGAAGTCATGACAGGTGCCATGCTGCCGGCCGGAACAAACATGGTCGTGCCCTATGAGCAAGTTAACATTACTCATAAACAGGCCAGCATTGCCCAAGATTTAAAGGTTGCCGTTATGATGAACATTCATCAAAAGGGCAGCGATGTTTTGCAAGGCCATGTGATCTTAAAACGTGGGACGAGAATCCTGGCACCGGAGATTGCCGCGTTGGCCAGCGTGGGCAAACACACACCGTTAGTTTTCTCCCCACCAAAAATTGCCGTGATTTGCACGGGTGATGAATTAGTGGATATTAATGCGACTCATCTGGAAGATTTCCAAATTAGAAAATCCAATTCCTATGCTATTAAGGCCCTCATTGAATCTTTTGGTCCGTTTCAAGTCGACCTCTTTCATCTTAAAGATCAAAAAGAACTCATGCTGAAAGAGGTGCAAGGGATTCTGGACAAATATGAGATGGTGCTGTTGAGCGGTGGAGTCAGCGCAGGCAAGTTTGACTTCGTGCCGACTGTTTTGCGCGATCTAAAAGTTCAGGAAATTTTTCATAAAATTAAACAACGACCAGGCAAACCTCTTTGGTTCGGACAAGGCCCCGCAGGACAGTTGGTATTTGGACTGCCCGGCAATCCTATTTCTGCCCTTTTTTGTTGTCGTCGTTATGTCATCACAGCTCTGGGTTGGTTAATTTCCGGAGGCCAATTAAAAGGTATTTTTGAAGGGGAGAGAGTTCTGGCCGAATCCGATTATAGGCCATCGAAAGGTGTGAGTTTTTTTAGACCTTGCCTGATTAAACAAAAGACCGCCGGTTATTATAATACTAATGGCTCTGGTGATCTTTTATCACTATGTGGAAGCGATGGTTTCGTTGAATTTCCTCCTGACCGTGAAATTAAGGCAGGAGAAGAGGTCTTGGTGTTTTCATGGAGAGTTTAGAAGTGAAATCATTCGGCCGGCCGTTACTTAAATTGCGTGTCTCGCTGTTGGATGCTTGTAATTTTGGCTGTGTCTATTGTATGCCCGAGACTGCCGCATTTTGCAATAAGGAAGATTATCTATCTCCAGATGAAATCGTCGGGATTGTTGGTAATCTTGTTGAGTACGGAATAGAAGAAGTTCGTCTGACTGGAGGCGAGCCTACTTTGCGCCATGATCTTGCCTGTGTGGCGGAAAAATTAGGAAAGCTTCCCTTAAAAAAAATTTCGATCACCACCAATGCCTCTCGACTATTGCAATTTTTACCGGCGCTGGCCGATGGGCCTTGTCGCTCGCTCAATATTAGTCTGGATAGTCTGGAACCAAGTAACTTTGAAAAAATTACCAACCATGATGGTTTGGGCAGAGTGCTGGATGCAATTGAGCGTGCCCGAGCATTGGGTTTTAAAATCAAAATCAACATGGTGGTGATGAAAGGGTTGAACCACCATGAAATTAATCATTTTGTACGTTTTGCTGAACGAGAACAAATTGAAGTGCGTTTTCTGGAAGTGATGAATATCGGAGTGGTTCGTTCCCATTTTAAACAGTGGTATTATTCCGGCCGTGACATTTTACGCCAGATTGAAAGCGAGTTTACGCTTTCTTCTGTTAAGGTTGCCGCTGACTCCACGGCGCAAGTTTTTTCTACCGCCAAGGGCGGTAGAATAGGATTAATTGCGTCTGAATCCATGCCCTTTTGTGATAGCTGTTCCAGATTGCGACTTTCTTCCAAAGGTATTTTGCGGGCCTGTCTTATGAAAGAGGATGGTAAAAATTTAAGAGGTGTACCTAGTCACGAATATCCGGCACTTCTGCAAGAAATTGCCGCTATGAAGCCCCTCACTCGCATAAAAGAAATTCACGAACCCATGTATCAAATTGGAGGCTAAGGTGTTTACTCATGTGGATAAAAATAATCGTCCATCCATGGTCGATGTAGGTGAGAAGAGCGTGACCACACGGGTGGCATGGGCACGAACGAAAATGAAATTACCACCATCGGTGATGAACGCTTTTAATGGCGTGGACATTACTACCAAAAAAGGGCCGGTGTTTAATACCGCGATTGTTGCGGGAACTTTGGCGGCGAAGAAAACTTCGGACTTGATTCCTTTTTGCCACCCGCTTTTTCTTGAGGATGTGAAGATTGAAATCAAGGTCCTGGATAGTGAGTTCATTCAAATCGATGGCAAGGTAAAAACCACGGGTAAAACCGGTGTCGAGATGGAGGCGCTGACGGCCGTGCAGGTGGCCGCCTTAACGGTTTACGATATGTGCAAGTCGGCCGGGCATGGGATGGAAATTTCTGAATGTTACTTGGTGGAAAAAAGTGGTGGAAAAAAAGACTATCATCGGGAAGGAATTGTATGAAAAAGAAAAAGCATGCCCCCAGAGCTTATCTCTACCACCCTTTTGAAGTGGTTTTTTCGGGCCTTTCGGGCTCGGGTAAAACGACACTGGTGGAAAAATTAATTGCCAAGTTTTCTGGCGAATACCAAGTCGCTTATATCAAGCATGATGCCCACAAGTTCGAGATGGATCATCCCGGTAAAGACAGTCATCGTGGCCGCTCCGCCGGGGCCCATGCTGTTTTGATTTCTGATCCAAACCATTACGCTTTTACCCAAAATGGTTCTCTCAACGCCTTTTCTTTGCGAGAAGAAATCGCCAACTGCCACTTTGCTCTGGTGGAAGGGCATAAAACTGTTTCTGCTCCTAAAATTATTGTCGTGGATGAGCAAGGTGAAATCTTGAAATGGATTCAAGAAGGCACTGTCACCAATGTCCAGGCCTTTATTGTTTCTGATAAAACAAAGTTCCGACTTCCAGATGATGTGCCGACTTTTCATCGAGACGACCTGGAAGGTATCGCTCAGTATGTGTTCAATATCATCCTGGAAAAGGCCAATAAGGCGCCGCTCTATGGGCTGGTCTTGGCGGGGGGAATGAGTTCCCGCATGGGACAAGACAAGGGCGCGCTTTCGTATCACGGTCAAACCCAGGGAGAATATGTTTACCAATTGCTGGCAAAATATTGCAGCAAAACTTTCGTCTCCTGCCGTCCTGATCAGGAGAACGCCGATCATCTACGGGCCTTGCCTCAAATTCATGACAGGGTGATGAATTTGGGGCCGGCGGGAGGGATTCTTTCTGCCATGCTCACTTATCCTGAGGCGCGGTGGCTGGTAATGGCCTGTGATCTACCTTTGGTTGATGATCAACACGTTCAGCATCTCATCGAGAACAGTCATCCTTTGGCCTTAGTTTCTGGTCATGTTGATGCGGATGGCTTACCGGAACCTTTGTCGGCCATCTATCGGCCGGAATTTAAGCAGAAGCTTTTTCAATTTTTGGGCCATGGTATTCAATGTCCTCGGAAAATGTTGTTGAATTCTCTCTTTCATCCCTTGAGTAATCCCGATATCAATAAATTAATGAATGCCAATACACCCGAAGATTATTCCACTATATTGCAGAAATTGGAGGGCCAGTTATGAAAGTGAAAGTAAGATATTTTGCGGCCTTGCGTGAGAAGGTCGGAGCGGGCGAAGAGATGGTTGAGACCGATGCCAAGAATGCCATCGAGCTTTTTCATCAACTGAACAAGCGCCATAGTTTTCCCTTGGATTCAAGTCATCTCAAGGTATCGATTAATCGCCATTACCAAGATTGGGATTATGGAATTAAGGCCGATGATGAGATTGTTTTTCTTCCCCCAGTGGCAGGAGGTTAGAGATGTTTGCATTAACCACGAATCCGATCAATCAAATTGAGATACCTGCGCATCTCAAAGCGCCCAAAAACGGTGGGATTGTTTTATTTGAAGGGCTGGTGCGTAATCATAATGAAGGCCAGGCGGTTCGTTCGCTTGAGTATGAGTGCTTTGAGGAGATGGCCCAGAGTGAAGGAAATAAAATTATTAATGAAGCGATTTCAAAATTTGGTGTAAAGGACATTTACGCTATTCATCGCTATGGGCACTTGGAAATTGGTGAAGTGGCGATTCGAGTCGCGGCTTCTGCGCCCCATCGCCATGAAGCCTTTTTGGCATGTCAGTACGTCATTGATGAAATTAAGCACCGTGTTCCCATCTGGAAAAAAGAACATTACCTAAACGGACCAAGCGAATGGGTGGCCTGTCATCAATGTGCTGATCATGGTGCTGGTCATGACCACGATCATGGTCATGCTCAGGGAGGAAAACATCTGTGATTGATAGGAAAGAATATTTCAAACGACAAATCATCATGCGGGATTTTGGTATGCTTTCCCAAGAAAAGCTCTTGGCAAGCAGAGTGGTTGTGGTTGGAGCTGGTGGGCTCGGCCATCCGGCACTGGTCGCGCTGGCCTTGGCCGGTGTCGGGCATCTAACAATTGTGGATCATGATCGTGTGGATGTGAGTAATTTGCATCGGCAGTTTCTTTTTAGTCCCAAGGACAGTGGAAGCTTCAAGGCCGATGTTGCCAAATCACGTTTGGAAGTTATGGCGCCTTTTCTCACCGTTGAATCCATGCCAGTCATGGTTGTACCGGAAAATATTATTGATCTGATCAAAAAGGCCGATATGGTTTTGGATTGCAGCGATAATTTTAAGGCAAAGTTTTTGATCCATGATGCCTGTTTGCACTTAAAGAAAAAACTAGTTCAGACCAGTATTTATCAGTATGAGGGCCAAATTCTTTACTTTGATGCCCAAAAAGACTCACCCTGCCTGCGTTGCCTCTACCCAGAGAAATTATCCGATGGATGTGTTGGCAATTGTGCTGAGGTGGGAGTGTTGGGGGCCACCGCTATGGCCTTTGGTTCCTTGCAAGCGATGGTGGCGGTAGAGGCACTTCTGGACCGGCCGAATATCAAGACCGGTGAGATTTTGACTTTTGATTTAAAGTCCATGGAAAGCATGAAGCACTCTTTTGCAAAAAAAGAAACTTGTGCTCATTGTACGCATCAGAAATCTTG
Organism: Bdellovibrio sp.; assembly: GCA_016187935.1. Taxonomy (GTDB): domain Bacteria; phylum Bdellovibrionota; class Bacteriovoracia; order Bacteriovoracales; family Bacteriovoracaceae; genus GWA2-49-15. The sequence continues at coordinate 62,904 of JACPIU010000038.1, read as the reverse complement.
GGAAGAGATTCTGCTTGAATATCAAACCAACTATGAAATTGATCTCCCTAATGCCCTCAAGGCAAAAGAGCAGTTTGTGTGGATAGATATCAGGTCTTCTTCTGAAATACAGCGAGATGATTATTTATTTTTAAATGATACGCCGGCCCTGCCTTTATTTAAGGTGCCTGGGCTGTGTGAAGCACTGGAAAAGCACAAGAAGTATTTATTCTTTTGTGCCCGCGGCATTCGCAGTCAGCGTTTGGTGGATGAGTTGCACCGTAAAGGTGTCGCCAATGCCTATTCTTTGAAAGGTGGTCTTAGCGCTGTGAGAGGATTATAAGGGCCCGTGTGTTAAGTCAAATCAGAGAAAATTTAAAAAGCGCGAAATTCAATCGCTACGAATTGGCCGGTTCTTTAGGGGATTTGGGAACTTTTCTACCTCTTCTCGTTGGGATGTCGGCCACCAATGGACTTGATTTTGCTGCTGGATTATTTTTTGCCGGGTTTTTCAATTTAGTCACCGGTCTCTCTTTTGCGTTGCCAATGGCGGTTCAACCCATGAAGGCCATTGCCGCTGTCGCCATCTCTGAGGGATTGAGCGTGTCGCAAATTCTGGCGGCGGGAGTGATTGTCAGTGTTTTTATTTGCTTGATCGGCCTGACCGGAGCGGTGACGTGGTTGAATCGTATTATCCCCAAGAGCGTGATTCGCGGCATCCAGTTGGCGGTTGGGCTTTCCCTTTTGGTGAAGGGAATACAAATGATCGGTAATACCAAAGATCTTATCGGCCTTGATAGTTTAACCACCGGGGTTGTCACTTTTCTTCTGGTATTGCTTAGTTTTCACTTCAAAAAAGTTCCCGTGGCCATTTTAGTTTTTATCGTAGGAATGTTGATTTCCTTAAATAGCTCCTATCTGCAAGTGAGCAGTTCAGAATTTGAGCTGTGGTTTCCTCGCTTCCACCATTTAGGGTGGAATGATTTTGTTACGGCCTTTCCGCGCGCTGCCCTTCCTCAGATTCCTCTGACACTTCTCAATTCCGTTATTGCGGTATGTGCACTTTCAGCGGATTTATTTCCTAACTATACGCTGCATCCGAAAAAAGTAGCCGTTTCCGTCGGGCTTATGAATTTAGTTTCGGCCTGGTTCGGCGGCATGCCTATGTGTCATGGGGCAGGAGGGTTGGCCGGTCAGTACCGTTTTGGAGCAAGAACCAATGGTTCTATTATTTTTTTAGGCGTGGTGAAAATGTTTCTGGCGGTTCTCTTGGGAGGGGCCTTCGCCATTTTATGTGCTTCTTTTCCCCTCAGTATTTTAGGCGTGATGCTTTCTTTTAGCGGCTTAGGTTTGGCGCTTGTCTGTCGTGATCAAAGTGAAAAGGTGAATGCCTTTGTTATGTTGGTTACCACGGGGGTAAGTCTGGCCCTCAATCATATTGCGATAGGGATGGTGGTTGGGCTTATTATTTCTTTGGGAATCAATAAAAAGATTTTTTCATTCGAATAGTCTTATTTTTGAGAAGCTGTTTGATAATCGCATATAGACATGCTATTATCGTGGTTAGCAACGCTAAAAACCAACGATATAAGGAGATTATCATATGCGTCCGACAGAAATATTAATGGTAGAGCATCGTGTAATTAAACAGGTCTTAAGCTGTTTAAAAGAAATGGCCCGACAGACCGTCAAAAGCGGTTCGTTGAGCCGGCCCATGGCCGAGAAGGTGATTGATTTTATCCGTACATTTGCCGACCATTGCCATCACGAGAAGGAAGAGACCCATCTCTTTGCCATTATGGAAGCAAGGGGCTTTTCACGTTATCAGGGGCCGACCGCGGTCATGCGTCAGGAACATGATTTCGGGCGTAATTGCGTGAAGCAAATGGTGGCCGCAATGGCCGGTGCTTCGGCGGGGGAAAAGGCCTCGGTGAGTGCCTTTGTGGAAAATGCTAACCTTTTTGCCGACATGTTGTTCTCCCATATCGAGAAGGAAGATACACGACTGTATCCCATGGCCAATAATATTTTAAGTGCTGACGATCAAAAGGGCCTGTTAGATGCCTTTCATAAAGTGGAAGAGCATGATGTCGCCCATGGCACCCATGAGAAATATCTGGCGATTGCCGATGAATTGGCAGACTTCTATGGAATTCCCAAGGCCGATCACACTGCTGCCATCGTATGCGACGATACTATGGGGTGCGGAGGTTGCGGCGGCCACTAAGGCCTGGGAAAGTAGATCGTTTTATGCGGGTACTTTTTCAAAGAAGTACCCGGCAATAAATCCCAAAAAGTGTCTGCGAAGATGCCTACTCTTAAAATGGTGTTTACACTATGAGGGAAGGGCAATTCTATGAATGCGATCTCGGTACACAAATTTGGTGGTTCCAGTCTGGCAAATAGTGAATGCTTTAAACGAGTATTCAATATAATTAATAAACTTCCAAATCGAGCGGATAGCTTTTTTGTCTTATCGGCCATGTCAGGTGTCACGGATAAATTAGTAGGGCACTTGAACTGTGCAAAAGATAAGAAAGCAGAATATACAAATTGCCTTTTACAATTAAGAAAACTGCATGAGGATACGTTACATGTTCTAGCACCTGATTATCAGAATAAGTTTTTGGACACTTTGAATGAAGATTGTGCATTGATAGAAGCGACGCTTAAGAAAGTCTGGGACAGCGGACAATATAGTGAAGAACAATTCGAATATGTCACCGGTTTTGGGGAGCTTTGGTCTACTTGGATGATGTATTATTTCATGTCGCAACAACAGGTTTCCTGCTCTCGTCTAGATGCTCGTGAATTTTTAATTGTCGAACATTCGGCCACCGGGCCCAGTTTGAAGATTGAGATTTCAGAGAAAAAATTACGCGACAAAATTAAAGGAAAACCGTTGGGACCTTGCATCGTCACGGGGTATGTGGCGACTTCGGTCACGGGTGTTCCGACCACATTAAAACGCAATGGGAGTGATTTTTCTGCATCTCTATTAGGTTCCTTACTGAATGCCGAAAGCATTACTATTTGGAGTGATGTGGATGGATGTCTGTCGGCCGATCCGAAATTGGTTCCCAAGGCCCATTTGTTAGAGGAAATTTCTTACCATGAGGCCATGGAAATGGCCTATTTTGGCTCGAAAGTATTGCACCCGAAAACCATGCAGCCGGCGATGGAAAAAAGTATTCCGATTTTTCTGAAAAATACTTTTTTCCCTGACAACAAAGGAACAACCATTTCCAAAGCGTGTCAAGGCCAGCATGAAGATAATCCGGTCAAGGCCTTGGCCTGTATGAAAAATGTTTCGGTTATCAATGTGGAAGGAGCCTTCATGATCGGAGTGCCGGGGATTGCCACACGATTATTTGGCGCGCTCTATGCAGATCATATTTCAGTTATCATGATATCCCAGGCCAGCAGCGAATATTCAATTTCTTTTGTGGTTAAATCTGAAGATGGTGTTAAGGCCAAGAGATGCGCCGTGCAGGCGTTTGAAAAAGAGATGGAATTGGGACATATTCCGCGCATAACCCTGGAGGAGGGGGCCGGTATTTTGGCCCTGATCGGGGACAAAATGAATCGCGTTCGTGGTATTTCCGGACAATTTTTTAAGGCCCTTGCCCGTGCCAATGTCAATATTCGTATGATCGCTCAAGGAAGTAGCGAGAGAAATATCTCCGTCGTTGTGAGAGATGAAGATTTGCAAAAAGGTCTGCGTGCCGCCCACGCATCATTTCATCTATCATCCTTGACACTTAACATGGCGTTGATTGGACCTGGGTTGATTGGTGCTACGTTTCTGCAGCAAATTGAGGAACAGAGAGCGGAACTCAAGAGAAGATTTAATGTAAATTTAGTTTTGAAGGCCATTTGCAATTCGAAATCCATGTTCTTAAGTGAATCCATTTCTCATGTTGATCCTTTAAAGATTCTAAAAAGTGAAGGTGTTCCGGTTGATTTTGACAAAATGCTGACGCATCTCGAGCATGATGGGACCCCTCATAAAATAATTCTTGATTGCACCGCCAGTGACCAAATTCCTAATTATTACCAGGTCTGGTTGTCCCAGGGATTTCATATCATTACTCCCAACAAGAAAGGATTGGCAGGGAATTTGGAGAGAATTAAAAAAATCTCGCAAGAACTAGACTCGGGGTTAAAAAGATCTCATAAAAGAAGTGGAAGATATTTGTATTATGAAACAACCGTAGGGGCGGGGCTTCCTATCATTTCAACCCTCAAGGATTTGATTGCCACCGGGGATAAAATTATCGAAATCGAAGGCGTTCTTTCGGGTACACTGAGTTTCATTTTTAACCAATTTAAGAGTGGCATAAAATTTTCTGAGATTTTAAAAAAGGCCAAAGATTTGGGTTATACTGAGCCTGATCCCCGTGATGATCTCTCGGGTATGGATGTGGCGAGAAAAGTTATTATCTTGGCACGTGAAATGGGCCTGGAATTCAATGTTGAGGATGTTAAGGTGGAGAGTTTGGTTCCAGTCGAATTGCGCCATTGCTCAGTCGATGAATTCATGAATAGACTCGAGGAACTAGATGCGCCCATGGAAGAAAAACGGATAAAATTTCAGAAGGAAAAAAAACTCTTACGTTTCACTGGTAGAATTTGTAATAACGGCAATGGAGAGAAAATCACGGTTGGGCTTCATTCTTTTTTAGAAGATCATGCCTTTTGTCGACTCAAAGGCAGCGAAAATTGCATTGCCTACACCACCAACAGGTATAAGCAATATCCCTTAGTTGTTCAGGGACCGGGGGCAGGGGCCCAGGTGACGGCGGCCGGCGTTTTTGCTGATTTGATCAAATTGGCGGAAAATTTGAGGGCCGATACATGATGAGAATATCTGTAGCGAGCGCTCCCGCGACGGTGGCCAACATCAATGCAGGTTTTGATGTTTTAGGTTTTTCTCTCTTAGGGATCTGTGACAAAGTACAGGCCTGTATCATTCCCGAGAAGGCCGTGCATATAAAAAAAATTGTCAGTTCCGGCCAGGGGGAATGGGAAAATATCCCGATCGATGCACGCAAAAACACCGCCAGCGTCGCACTGCAAGCGATGATTGAGGGAGAAAATCTCCCGCATGGATATGAGATCAGTATCGAAAAGGGAATTCCTTTATCCTCTGGATTAGGTGGCTCTGCCGCTTCCGCCGTTGCCGCCGTGGTCGCAGGCAATCAATTGCTGAAAAGGAAGTTGCCTCTTTCAAAATTATTTTCCTATGCTCTCGAAGGTGAAGCGGTTGCCAGTGGTGGCATCCATGGAGACAATGTTGCTCCGGCACTCTATGGCGGTATTACCGCTTGCCTTAAAAATGGCATCAAAGATTTTCAAGTTGTCTCCATTAGATGTCCGAAAAAACTCTATTGCAGTATTTTTCATCCCGCCTTCCCATTGGAAACCAAAAAAGCGAGAGGCATTTTAAAAGAACATATCTCTCTCCAAGATTATATCCAGCAATCCATGCATTTGACCGGTCTTTTGATGGGATTAACTCTTGGTGATTATGACCTGATCGCAAATCATGCCAAAGACATTATCATCACTCCGCAAAGAAAATCTCTCATGCCTTTCTACGACCTCTTTGCTCCCGAACTTATGAAGGTCCAATCATTGGCCTTTGGCATTTCCGGGGCCGGGCCGTCGCTCTTCGCGCTTTCACAAACACTGAGGCAGGCAAAAATAATAAGTGAGTTATTTTCTCGTTTAGGACGAGAATATAAAGTCTCGGGGCAAGTTTTTGTCGGGCCAGTAGGAGCGGCCAGACCAGGAGTGAAGATACAAAAGGTTAAGAAATGAAATATGTTTCTACCCGTCATGATTCTACCAAATATTCACTGAGCGAAGTCTTAAGCATGGGAATTTGTCCTTTGGGGGGATTATTTGTTCCCGAATTTTTGCCTAATTTTAATGAGTCTGCCTTTAATATCAACGATAACTATCTGACTTTTAGCGAGAAACTCTTGCATCCTTTTTTCGCAGGCGATGTTTTGGAAAAGCAACTCACAAGCATTATTGTGGAGGCCTTGAATTTTCCGATAGTATGGCAAGAGATCGGAGAGCAGCATTTTCTATTGGAACTTTTTCATGGCCCGACCGCCGCCTTCAAAGATGTTGGAGCGCGTTTTTTGGCCGGTTGTTTTGAAAATCTCGCAGGACAGAAGACAATTCTTGTGGCAACTTCAGGCGACACAGGCGGGGCCGTGGCCAGTGCTTTCTACCAAAAAAAAGGCATCAAAGTTGTCATCCTTTTTCCCAAACACGGTGTATCGCCGCTGCAACGGCAGCAATTGACCTGCTGGGGCAAAAATATTTTATCGCTGGAAGTGGATGGGGATTTTGATGATTGTCAGAGATTGGTGAAGGAGGCCTTCTTAGATGCTGCAATTTGTGCCCGATATTCTCTCACCTCGGCCAACTCCATCAATATCGGGCGATTGCTTCCTCAAATGACTTATTACGCGTTTGCATCTTATAAACTATTTTTGCAATATAAAACTGCCGTTAATTTTGTTATTCCTTCTGGTAATATGGGCAATGGAATGGCCGCCGTGTGGGCGAAAAAAATGGGGCTGCCCATTTCGAAAATACATTTTGCCTGCAATGCAAATCGTGTCATCTTTGATTTTTTGCAAAGTAAAAAATTTAATAAACGCAATAGCATTAAAACCTTGGCCAATGCCATGGATGTTGGCAATCCTTCAAATATGGAGAGGTTGCTGGATTTGGAAAGAAAAGACCCATCTATTATGGCAGATTTGTCGGCGAGCTGGCATTCGGATGATAAAATTCGCAGTATGATCTTGGATTATTTTAACCAGAAAAAAATCATTGTTTGCCCCCACACGGCGGTTGGCCTGGCGGCAAATGAGATTTTTACATCCGAAAGTCCCGTGGTTTCGGTGGCGACTGCGCATCCTTATAAATTTCAGGAAATCATCGTTGATATTTTGGGCCGGCAAAATTTGCCGGCCCCTGAATCATTGGGCACATTATTAAGCCGACCAACAAGTTACCATTCCATTGGAAAACAATTGATGCATCTCTATAAGGAACTTGAGGAAAATATCGCTTAAGCTGCCTTTTTTAGAACTTCCTTGATATCGGGAAGGCGTTCGCCTTTTTCGAAAATATCTTTGGCCAGACCGAGAATGCTTGGATCGATGTCTTTGATATTATCCGGATTTTTTTCGGCATAAGCGAGATTTTTGAGAACATAACGGATGCAGTTGATGCGTGCTCGTTTTTTATCATCTGAACGGATAACTGTCCAGGGAGCATCCGCCGTGTCTGTATGAAAGAACATTTCTTCTTTGGCCTTAGTATAGTCATCCCACTTATCGAGTGAGGCCATATCAATCGGACTCAACTTCCATTGTTTTAATGGATCAGTTCGGCGCTCTTCAAAACGGCGTTTTTGTTCTTTCCTGGAAACTGAAAACCAAAACTTAAAGAGTATGATTCCGCTATTAACCAACATCCTTTCAATCACCGGAGCTTGTCGCATGAATTCACGGTGCTCGGCGGGGGAACAAAATCCCATGACTCTCTCAACACCGGCACGGTTATACCAAGAGCGATCAAAAAAGACGATCTCACCGGCAGAAGGCAATCGCGTAATGTAACGCTGAAAATACCACTGCCCTTTTTCTCGCTCAGAGGGTTTCTCCAGGGCCACAATGCTCGCGCTGCGGGGATTGAGATGTTCCATGAATCGTTTGATGGTTCCGCCTTTCCCGGCGGCGTCGCGACCTTCGAAGATGATCATGACTCGCTGGCCGGTGGTCTTGACCCAGTTTTGCATTTTTAGTAATTCAATTTGCAGATTCTCCATTAAACTTTCGTATTCTTTGCCTTCCATCTTTGGAGGTAATTCATATTCGAAGAGTGTGCGTTGACGGGATTTATTGACATCGGCCATTTTTAAACTCCTGTTGTTCCTGCTTATCGGAAAATTAGCTTCAACTCTAAAATTTATTCGAATTCATTTTGTCGGTTATTTGCGAGTACGCTGTTTCCAGACTAAGATAGAGGAGTTATGTCGTCTGAAACATCTCCATTACATTTTGAAAAGGAATATTGGGAAACCAATTATTCCGACCCATTTTCTATGGATTGCATCGGAAATGCGCGTGAGCACGCCGCTTATCTGAAATATTTTTTTGCACTGGATTTAATCAGTATTAATTCGGTTATAGATTTTGGTGTGGGTCTTGGTTATCTCTTTCGTGAAATCTTGAGGAAATTCATGCCAGAACGTGCCTTTGCCATCGATCCTTCCATCTATGCTTTGGAGCGGGCCAAAAGTCGTCTAATTCCCATCGTCTCCACTATGAAGATAGAAGTGCATAACATTGATTTATCGACTTGGGCGAAAGACATGAGCAAACGTGGCGCTGTATTTGATTTGGGTCTTTGCACTTCAGTCTTTCAATATTTAAGCGAAGAGGATTTGCGCTTTATTATTCCTGTGATGGCGCGCAAAGTTCGTTATCTCTACCTCACCGTGCCTACGGATAAGGAAATAAAGCGTATGAAAAATGAGGTTGATTTTGTTGATCCCTATTCCTTGGCACGGTCACGGGAATTTTATTTGAAATTACTTCGTCCGCATTTTACCGTAGTTGGTCGACGTATCTTAGAGAGCAAAGTTCATTTTTCTGATCGCGACACCCTTTGCAGTGAACTGCTGTTTCGGTTTTAGAATGGTTTCAAGGTGTAGTAGGTTTTTGGCCCTTGGTGGATGCGCTCAATCAGTTCATGATTGCGCAGTTGATTTAAGATGCGTATTGCTGAACGAGAAGAAACATTGAGAACCGAAAGCACCTCCTCCCTGGAAAATGCATGAGTTTTAAAATGATCTTTTAGTTTTGCAAATTGTTGCTGCAATTTCAGCGTGACACCGTTGGTGGGAAGATCTTTGGTAAGTTTGATAACACATCCTTTCGCGCTCTCCAGGTGGTAAAAACCGGCCTCTTCTCTAATCTCCAGAGGCACATTGCTCTTATGAAGCCAATGTCTGAGTCGACGCAGGGCCTGATGGATACGATTGGGCGAAGAAGTTGGGTGATAATTTTCCCCGGGATAAAGATGTTCATGCAATTCAGAAACGCGCATTGGTTTGTAGAAATCCTGGCCTAGAGTCATAAGCAAGCGTTGGGGAATCTGGCCTTTCTTAAGATAAGATGAACTAATGCTATTTTGGCCGTTATGTAAGTCGATGATAGGTGAATTCTCGGTGGCCGGTCGGAAAAAAGACCAGTGATAGACCAAGGGAAGTTTTTCTTCCCCTCCCAAGGCTTCAAGAATCCTTTGTCTCATGCTCGGAAAGGTTGTACCAAAATAAAGTTGGATGAGCAGTTTTTTGTTTTTAAAACAGATGGCTTCATAATAATCGCAACTGCGCACATTTTCCCAGAGTTTGAGCGCCTTAAATTGCGCCCGAACATTTCGTAGTCGGGCCAGGGCCTGGTCTCGACCTTGACCAGTTTCCAAGGCGTGATAGAGATCACACAAGTTTTTCCATTGTTCTAATACCAAAGCAAATATCGCATCTTTGCCCTGATTCTCAATTTGTTCAAGAGATTTAACGGTCAATTGGGCCTGCTCCCACTGTCGGCCCAAAACATGGGTCTGAAGCAAGGCCAAGAGTGAATTTTTGTGCAAGTTTCGGTGTTCTCTGCCACTGGTTTTTGTTGCAATATCTGTAAGCAGCGTGCGTGCTTGAACAAGATCTTTGAATCCATGCATAAGACATTGGGCCAGATTCACCATACCCCAAAAACGCATTTGTTGATCCACCTTCGGGAGCTTGATGTACCGCTCGAGATAAGGGATAGCTGCTTCCCAGTCCCACTGCCAGATATGGACATAGCTGTGAAAAAGCAGGGCATTGGGAAACTGCTTAGAATCAACGTGAGTCAATAATTGATTGGCTTCACGAGTAGCTCCTAAGGCGTTTAAGGCCGCGGCATATTCGCCCTTCTCGGCCTCGGTGGCATGGATGGGAGAGTGAGGCGAAGGCCGTACTATGTGATGGAGGACGGCCACGGCATTTTCAGGCAGATGGGATCGTCGTGCCAGATTGGCCAGCTTAACCGCCAGCTTGCGCTCAATCCTCTTTTTGAAAAAGGGTCGAAGCAGAATATGGGCCTGCTCCATACTCCCTTGAACAATGAACTGCTCAATGGTTGTAAGTATCTGTGCCTGTTTCTCTGTCTTCATATCCGAAATGTTTCACCACTGCCAACTTTATGAGGCATTTTCTAGAGAGAAATTTCCCATAAGTCGGCGTTCTTATATCTCTTATAAGTATTGGAATTATAAAGTATATATATAATCGTGCCAGTAAATGTCAGTTTAACATAGGCTTGGCGCGTTATAGCATTTTTCTAGGAGGATTCATACCTATGAAAAATACATCAATACCTTGCCAGGCGATCTACAAGGCCAAACTTGATTTTGCCCATTCGGCCCCTCCAGGCAATGAATTTTCCACCAGTGCCGTTTCCAGTTGTGCTTCAGGATACCTTGGCGCGGCCAAAGATGTGGTGACAACTTTGCCGAAGATGTCGCTCAAAATGCTCCTTCATCCGATCGATTCCTCAAAAACTGTTGTAAAGGGCGCGGTCAGTGTGGCGTTGGCCCCTATGGCGGTATACTGTTGGGGCCGATTCCAATCAACGCCAAAAGATAAATGATGCCATTGTCGAATTTTTGAAGCGAGAATTTGCCGACGAGTGGAATTGTCTGAGTACGCAAGGTAAAACTAAAAATGCCTGCTATGCCGTATCGTTTGTCATCAACGAAATTGCCTTGGCCTTGGTGGCGAAAAAGAGTTCCCATGTGAGTGGCACTTCAATGATGGCCAAAATGATGCATAAACTTGGACCAATCATTCACAACTTGCATGGTGCCCATGATATTGCCAGTATCGTCAAGGCCTTGAAGAAAGTGGGAGAGAAAATTTGAGTGGGGTGTGAAGATACCCGGACGCCCAATAAATAATTTCGCCCACGGTTTTTTTATTTCATCACGAATTTTTTACCGGCAACAGGCAGATCGGCAAGAGTGAAGGCAAAGACTGAGGCCACCGCCAAAATGGCTGCGATGGTGAGGAGATTGATCTCTGAGAAGGATTCTAGATGCTGAGGAACGACCTGCAACATCTCTTGGGCATTGCTGGCGGCCTCTTGCCATTTTTGGAGTTCGCTTCCCTTGTCGAAGGTGGGAAGTTTAATTTGCTCAGAAAGAACAAAACCTAACACTCCAAGCACAAAGCCAGTGCTGTGAATAAACATTCGTCGAAGCAAAACCTTCCACCAGGTGGGAATAGGTTCCATGACCCTTTTAGAAAAACCCGCATCTGGTAGCGATGCCTCTTTTTTTAATAACTCTTCCATCCACTTGTTATCTTCATCCATAAACTAATCCTCCTCTCTCCATGCGTTCAGATGTTTACTCATTTTCTCTTTGGCGCGGTTGACATGGGACTTCACAGTCCCTAGGGGCATCTGCATAATTGTTGCGGCCTCGTCGTGACTTAAGTCTTTGTGAAAGCATAGTGTGATGGCCACGCGTTCGGCTTCAGAAAGATATTTCATGGCGTATTCCACATCGCGATGTAAGTCCGTCCCACGGGTGGGGTTGTGCTCAGGGGGAAGTTCTACTTCCTCTGGTAATTTCTTTTTGCGACAGTGTTCGATAAAAGCATGATAGCTGATTTGGCAGAGCCAGGTAAAAAACTTTGATTCAAAACGAAACTTAAGGATTCCTCGGTAGGCCTTGATAAATGCCTCCTGCGCGATATCGTCAGCGAGAGTCGCATTTCCAAAGGTCCAACGTCGAATCACCAGGCGAAGGGGAGATTGGTACATTTCTACCAGTTCCCCAAACGCTTGGCGATCTTGGGTGGAAACACAGATTGCTAAAAGTTGCGCCTCGGTTCTTTTCATGTTTTTTATTTTGCGCTTTTCGAAAGATAGATGCTGGCAGCGCCTAAACACAGGGGAATAAAACCGATACCCCATGCGGACTCTTTGACCAAGATAAGACAGACAAGCAGACCTAGTCCAAAAGCAATAAGAAGCACGCCTCGTCGCCAGTCACGAACCTGCCGATTACCATCCATGCCGTTTTCGATCATGCCTGCGGGAATAGGTTGTCCTTTTTCAATCAACATTTGCAGCGTTGTTTGGAATTCTTTGAAGCGGCGAGTTTTCAAGTAAAGTGGAATACCAAAAGTGGAAGCAAAAAAGCTGAAGATGACAGTGACCGCCACCATGTCCGTGATGGGGTTGTCTTTTTTTGGATGTGCTTCGCGAATGGCCGTCAGCAAAACTTTTTCCGTTTGCTCAGCATCCAATTTGTCAAAGGCCTGGGCCGGGGCACTCTCCTTCAAGGCCTTGAGCGTTTCAACGTGTTTGCTCAATTCTTCGGGGGAAAGTTTTTCGGTTTTGGGTTTATCTCCAATCGAGATATTAAACCCCACGGCCATGGCCTGGCCGGCATAGGTGAGCCAGAGGCCTGTGATTAAGAGTGCGGTTACGTGCTTCATATGAGTTCTCCTGTTTTGTTTTCTTCAAACATAAGACGAGACCAGTCGTGTATTTGGATGCAAGTTTTCTTATTTTCTGTTCGGACTGAAAGAAAAACAAGGATATAGGCAAATTATTTGCCGCGTCTTGTGCGTAAGTTATGCGTAAGTTACAATAGCGAAATGGAGTTTCTTTTCTTAGGTGAAGTATCTTGCGGCCTTTTTGGAATCACTGAAGATTATCAGGAGGCCTATCTCTCCTTAGATCAGCACCTGGTGAAAAATCGGGAGTCCACTTATTTTTTGCGCGCCATGGGAAATTCCATGGGGGCGCCCTATTTTCAAATTCGCGAATTGTGTGAAAAACAAAAAGTCGCGGTCTTCTCTTCTAACTTTTCCCTCTACACTAATATCTCGGCCAGGATCACCACAACCTTGCGTCGACTGGCTCCCAAAATCGAAGTCTATTCAGTGGATGAGGCCTTTCTTGATCTCTCGGGAATTTCTGATCTTGAAAATTTTGCTCGCATGATCAAAAAAACTATTCAAGAGCATATCGGCCTACCCGTATGTGTAGGGATCGGCCCGACAAAGGGACTGTGCAAGGCCGCTTGTTTTTTGGCCAAACATGACCCCACTCAGGGAGGAGTGGTCAGTTTGCAGGAGCAGGCCATGCAAGATCAGGTCTTGGGTATGATGCCAGTAGAAAAAATCTGGGGGATTGCCAAGGGCCGTGGGATGAAATTGTGGTCGATCGGTATCAAAAGCGCTAAAGACTTCCGCGATTATCAAAATGACCAGCATATTCAAACTATTTTGACCAAAGTGGGACGACAAATCCAAGATGAGTTGCGAGGTATCATCTGTTTTCCGCTGCAAGAACGAACGGAAAAGAAAAAAGAAATCATGAGTTCCCGTACTTTTGGCCGTGGCGTTTTTGACAAGCGCGTTCTGATGGAATCCATTGCCACCCACGCGTTCGAAGTTGCCCAGGAATTGCGTGGACAAGAATCGGTGTGTTCTGCTGTTGCAATCTTTCTTCGCTCCAACCCCTTCTCTGAATCGAGCGAGCAATGCGCTCGCTCGGTCTGGTGGCGCTTTCAGACGCCGACCAATAATACGTTCAAAATTATTAAGGCAGCTTTGCGTTGTCTCGAAATGATTTATATCTATGGAATTGAATATCAAAAATCGGGCGTGAGTGTTTTTCATCTTCAAGATGGTGATGAGCATACGCTTGGACTCTTTGAGGATTGTGATTCCCCACGCGAGCGCACTCTCATGAACACTATGGATCGTATCAATCTGCGCGAAGGAGATCGTATGCTCGTTTCGATGAGTTGTGGTGTCGATAATCGTGAGTGGCGGATGAAGCGAAATTTCAAATCACCTCGCTATACCACCTCTTGGGACGAACTGCCAAAATGCCTATAAAAAAAAAGACCACCGTTCGGTGGTCTTTTGATACTGACGTTTATTTCAGAATTATTTTTGGATAAATTCCGTGATAACTTCTGGTGAAGTAAACGTGATTTTTGTAGCTTAGAATTGGATTAGTAATAAATAGATAGATTAAATCAAGGCAGTATAATTATGATATAGTGTGATTCTTCCAGTTTTTTTGGGTTAAAATTTTAACCATCAGAGAGGTGAGAGATGTCAGTTGTGATTCGCTTGGTGTGTTTTTTGAGTGTTGCTGCATTATCTATCACAGTCATTCAGGCCGCACCCAACCCCTTTGTGGCGGTTTTTATCGATGCCAAAACGGAGAAAGGTCTAGGCCCATTTCCCTATGATCGGGCGGTTACAGCACAGGCGATTAGCAAGCTGCGCGAAGCTGGCGCCAAAGGAGTGGTGATCAAGTATTACCTAGATCAGGCCCTGCCAGGCACAGGGGATGATGATCTGGCACTGGAAATAAAGCGTTTTCCTGTTTTGCTTCAGGCAAGATTTGAGGCCGATGAGAAGGCCCCCAATCCTTTACCGGCCCGTTTTAATATGGCCGCTCGTGTTCAAGGGAAGAGCGACAAGCTGCTTACGGGAAAGAGTGGTTGGATTCCACTTGCCAAACTCAGTCAAAACTGTGCTGGCGTTGGATTTGTGGATGTTGCTTCTGAGCATGAATCGGAGGTCCCCCTTGTTGTAAACTATCGTTCAATGCTTGTACCGTCGTTGTGGCTGGCCGCTTTGGAATTGCTTGAAGGTGCTAAGGCCAAAGTTGTAATAGGCAAGCAGGCCACCATCGGAAAGTTGCGTTTGTCCGTGAACGACGCAGGTGAGAGCAAGTATCAACTTCCCGCCAGTGATAAAATCGATGCGCTGTCTTTCGTCGACCTCGTCGGTGGTCGGATTGAGCGCAAGAAAATAGCGGGCAAGATCGTGATATTAGGTGTTGATGTGGAAAAGATTCCAACTTTTGAAACAAAGATCGGCAAAATTGGTATCCATCGGTTGTTTTACCATACGCTGGTGGGGCTGCTTTAGTAGATTTCATTCGGGATAAATTTATCACAAGGGCCTCCCATCTTAAAATTTCATGCTAGAATTCCGGCAAAACATCGTGGCGAAAATAGGGGGAAAGCATGGGGTTATTTTTTGGACGCAATCGAGAAGATCAAAATGCACCTACCAATAGCAGCGCGAAGTCTTCACGGGCACGGGTGATCGCTTTTTTAAATCAGAAAGGTGGAGTAGGGAAGACGACGTTTGCTTTCAACACCGCCCATGCTCTTGCCAAGCGCGGACATAAAGTCCTGTGCCTTGATATGGACCCGCAGGCCAATTTGAGCTTGCTTTTTAATGTTGATTTGAGTCAGTCCAGTGCTCAAGAGAGTGCCATTCCCGGCCCGTATTCCATTTACCATCTTCTGATCAATTCTGTGCGCGAGTTAAAGGCCTTGCATGTTGGAGTGTTGCTAGGAGATGTTTTGGTAAGTCGAGGCGGAATTGATTTGCTGCCCGCGGCCCAGGAACTTTCTGGTTTTGAACTCACCGTGGCCTCAGTTACGACACCCAGACAGCTCATTCTCAAACGTTTTTTGGAAAAACAAAATCTACTAGAACAGTATGATTATATTTTGGCCGACTGCCCGCCGACTCTTGGATTAACTGTTATCAATGTTCTCTGTGCTGCTCAAGGAATTTTGGTACCTTTTAGACCTGATGAATTTAGCAAGAAAGGCCTGGAACACCTTGAGGGGGTTTTAGAAGATGTGGCCGAAATGGGAATCTCGCAGATTCCTGAGGTCATTGGCCATATTCCCAACCTGGTCGATTCGCGTCGTAAACAAGAGGAAGTGGATTTGAATGGTATTGGAGAATTACTCAAAACCACTGGACATCAGAAAGATGGACGTTGCTTTGACCCATTCTTCAATCGCTCTCAATTGGTCAAGGCCCAAGCTTCAAAAAAATCCGTTTTCGATTATGACTCTAAGGAGTATGCTCCCTTACAAGAGCAGTTTGGTACTATTGCCAGCACAATTGAGAAATGGAATACGGAGCATACTCATGGTCAATAAAACGAAAAATCCACTCTACGTCGTCACCCAAAATGGAAAAGTAGTAGAAGAGGCCCAAAATCATTTAGATCGTTTGGTCAAGAAATTCAACTTGGGCCCGGTGCTCAAATTATGGGAAGATTTATTCGCCTTTTTCTTATCTCAGATCAAGAGCTATCCCATGCTCGTTGTGGTGCAAAAGTTGATTGACCAATGGACTTTGTTCTTGGAAAAATTCTTAAAAGATCTTGCGCCGTTTTTATTTTTCTACAAGGCCTAATTTCCCGTCTGTTTTTGTCTTCTCGTCATCGTATAAAATCTCATTCTAAGTAGTGATCATCTTAATATCTATTTCACGAATAATGTCTCTAAATACAATATGTATGAGTATGCGGATACTCTTCATGGGGGCCAAATATCTTTAGATGGAAATCACTCACAATTAGAGCGGCAGTTTTTACTTCGAGCATTTTTCTGATAGGTCTTTTGGCGCTGGGGTTGTACATCAGTTTGGCCCTGCGTGATGATCTCCAGTCACTCTTGGGCGAACAACAGTTGTCGGCGGCGTCTCTCATCGCCACGGATATTAATGGCCACCTGAGAAATCGTTTGACGGCATTAGAGCTTGTTGCCAAAAAAATCGGCCCGTCCCTTAAGGATAAGGTTACCTTACAGGCAATGTTGGAAAAACATTATCCGATGTTTCTTTCAGAATTTGACGGGGGTGTCTTTGCCACGCGGCTTGATGGCATCGCGATTGCCACCGTGCCTCGTTTACCAGAAAGGATCGGGGTTAATTACATGAGAGCAGATCACATCGCTTCGGCGATTAGTGAGGGGAAATCGACGATAAGTAAATCTGTCATGGAGAAGACCCGTTACCGCCCATTTATCTCCTTGGCCGTTCCCATTCATGATAATCAGGGCAGAGTGATCGGTGCCTTGGCAGGTGAAACCAATCTCAAAGAGAGTACTTATCTGAATGAAATCGCTGAAAGGCGCTATGGCAAGTCGGGTGGTTATGTGATTCTTGCTCCAGTCCAGCAATTAGTGATCGTCGCCTCACAAATAGTCCAATTCCTTGAAGAACTCCCTCGCTCGGAGATCAGGTCATCTCTTGACTATTTTATTCAAGGTGGCGAGAGTCCAACAATTTTCGTCACACCATTTGGCGAGCGCATGCTTGCCTCTTCAGCGCGCATTCCTGCGGCAGGTTGGATGGTGGCGGTGGTCATGCCCATTGCCGAGGCCTTTGCTCCTATTGCCAATTTAAATCAGCGAATAATGATGGCCACAATTCTTTTGACTTTACTGGCGGTGGGATTGATCTGGAGGATGCTCAAACGGCAACTTTCTCCTATCCTGGATACCACGAGAATACTGACCACCATGGCAGAGACAAACCAACCCATACAACCTTTGCCTACCACGTATCAAGGCGAAATCGGTGATTTATTCGCTGCAATCAATCGTCTCATTCTGGCCTTTGGGGCACGAGAACAGCAAATGCAAATGAGAAACCAAGAAATGAATACAGCGAAAGAGCGAGCGGAAGAAAGCGATCGCATAAAATCGGCCTTTTTATCCAATATGGTGCATGACATTCGCACTCCCATGAATACCATCGTGGGGTTTTCACAATTGATGAGTGCCTCGACCCTGCCTGAGAAAGAGCGGGCAGAATATGCTGATATTATCAATAGCAGTAGTGATCGATTACTTAAGACGATCAATAATATCCTGGATATATCCCGAGTCGAGACGGGACAAGCGAGCATCAAAAGGAATGCCTTTCAAATTCACAGATTGTTACAGGACCTCTATCTTGCTCATGAGGATGCATTTAAGCAAAAAAATGTTGAACTTAAAATCGAAATAAATCCACGATTCGCTTCACTTGTAATTTATAATGATGAGCAAAAAATTTATCGCATTCTCAACGCTCTATTGGATAATGCTTATAAATACACCGAAAAAGGGCACGTCGAATTTGGCTTCGAACATACTGATAAACATATTGTATTTTTTGTAAAAGACACTGGTGCTGGTATCCCTAAAAATAAACAAGAGTTGGTCTTTAGTAAATTCTATCAAAGAGATCTTCCCGCCAGTCGAAGGGATCAAGTTGCGGGGTTGGATCTTGTTCTGGCAAAAGGTCTGGTTATCTTATTAGGTGGAAATATCTGGTTTGAATCCGAAGAAGGAGTGGGATCAGTGTTTAAGTTTACTGTTCCATTTATTTCCCCACCAACTTCATCTCCCCAAGCGGAAAAACCTTCCGAACATGTCTCACCCGAAATTCCGCTGAATTTAGATTGGTCCAAGAAAACAATCCTCATTGCGGAGGATGATATGAATAATTACTTGTTACTGCGAACAATTTTATTTAACCGGACAAAAGTGACTATTCTCCATGCCAAAAACGGGCATGAAGTTCTGGAGAGTGTAAAAAACAATCCGGAAATCGCACTGGTTCTTATGGACTTAAAAATGCCCGGCATGGATGGTTTTACGGCAACTCGAAAAACTCGGGAATTCAACAAACGCATACCGATTATCGCTGTCACCGCCTATTCTCAGCCCGAAGACAGAAAAAAAGCTACTGAAGCTGGATGTAATGAATTTATCTCTAAACCTTTCGACGCAGAATCCATATTAAGAATACTGGCAAGCACACTCGCAAAAGCGTGATCGAGGGCGAGAAGATTCAATGAAAAAAGAAAGCAGTATTGGCTTCAAACTGATCATCATATTGTTTGTTCTGACCACGGGTATCCTGACCGCCGCCTATTTATCTTATCAAGGGTTCAAGGAGGATCGATACGGCGATGTCAGGCATACTTTGACTTCTATTGCTGAGTTGAAGGAGTTAGAGCTGGAGCAGTGGCGAAGCGAGCGTCTGGCAGATGCCGATATCATTCACGATAATACTGCCTTTTCCAATTTGGTTGGCCGCCTTTTAAAAAATCCTCAGGACCAAGAAACTCAGCAACAGCTCAGGAGTTGGATGGAGCAATATCTAGGGGGGCATGAGTATGACCAGGTTCGCCTGATTGATTCCCAAGGTACAACTCGCTTGTCTGTTCCCGCAGGTCTACCGGCAATCTCAGTCGCTTTCTCGAAGCACCTTAAGGAAGTCATGTCCTCTGGAAAAGTAAAGTTCATTGATTTTTATAGGAGCACTCAAAATCAACGGATTTATCTCGCTTTGCTCATCCCGATTATGAGCAAAGCAAACGGCAATCGGGCCATCGCAGTGCTTTCCCTACGAATTACTCCGGAAAAATATCTCTATCCATTTATTCTGCGCTGGCCCGCGCCCTCTGGGACAGCAGAAACCCTGCTTGTAAGGCGTGATGGCAATGATGTGCTTTATCTACACGCTTTGAAATTTGCCGGGAATGCAGCACTCAAACTTCGCATTTCATTGGAGAAAACAAAGATCCCGGCGGTGATGGCGGTGCTAGGGCGGACTGGAATAGTGGAAGGAATAGATTATCGAGGCACGCCCGTCATCGCTGACGTGCGATCGGTGCATAATTCGCCATGGTTTCTCGTAACCCGCATAGATCGGGCCGAGCTGCTTGCTCCAGTGCAAAAACAATTGGGGATTATCATCGGGTTTGTTATGGTCCTGATCATGGCGGTAGGAAGCGGTCTGACATTGGTTTGGCGTCAACAGAGAATCAGGTTCTATCAACAGCAATTTCGGATGGCGGAGGCGCTGAGAAAACGCGATCTCCTATTTCAGAAACTGTCCGCCGGTCTACCGGGAATGATATATCAGTTTACAAGGAGGCCTGATGGAACCTATTACGTTCCATTTAGTACTGATGGCATCAAGAATATTTTTGGATGTTCACCAGAAGATGTTCGCGAGGATTTTTCCCCCATAGCAAGAGTCATCTTACCCGAGGATTGGAACAAGATTGTTGAATCCATTGAATATTCGGCCGAACATCTGACACTCTGGAGCTGTGAATATCGCATTCGAATTCCCGGCCATCCGATCAAATGGGCGGTTGGCAAATCAATACCTGAAAAACTCGCTGATGGAAGTGTCACCTGGTATGGCTTCATTACTGACATCACGGAACTCAAGCAGATGCAGGAAAATCTGCTTGAGCATCAAACCCAACTGCTTATTTCAAACGTTGAAATGAAAAAAGCAAAAGAGCAAGCGGAAGAAAGTGATCGCTTAAAATCGGCCTTCTTGTCTAACATGAGTCATGAGATCCGCACTCCCATGAATAGCATAGTGGGTTTTTCCCAGTTACTAAGCGCTCCCGCTATCTCGGAGCAGGAACGTGTTGAGTTTGCCAAAATCATTAACGAGAGTTGTCGACGCTTGTTGAATACGATTAATGATATTTTGGATTTATCTCGGATTGATGCCGGACAAGCACTCGTCAAGCAGCAGAACTTTAAAGTTAACCGATTATTGCAAGAGTTGTACAATGCTCATATCAATGCGTTTAAGCAGAAGAATGTTGAACTCAGAATTAAAATAGATCCGCAGGTTGAATCCCTGATAATTTTCAGTGATGAGCAAAAAATCTATCAAATTCTCAATAATCTCTTGAGTAATGCCGACAAATTTACCCACAAAGGGTATGTTGAATTTGGTTTCAAACTTATCGATGACATGGTGGAATTTTTCGTGAAAGATACCGGTATGGGAATCCCCAAAAATAAACAGCAACTTATTTTTGGCAGATTCATACAAGCAGATATCTCATCGAGCAGAGCTTACGAAGGTTCGGGATTAGGCCTTGCTATTGCAAAAGGCTTTGTGGTTTTATTAGGTGGAAAGATTTGGTTTGAGTCCGAAGAAGGGGTTGGATCAGTTTTTAAGTTTACTATTCCATTCGAGAAAGACCATGAAAAAACGTAACTTGATATGGCAACTATTAAAGACACAATCGTCGAATTCATTCCTGATAAGAAAGTTCATATTGTCATCCTCGGAACAATGGCATCACGGATTGCCCGCATCACTGAGAATCAAATTCCTAAATCGCCTTTTTATTATCATAATCCCCACAATCATTTCTGGAAGGTCATAGCGTTGGCGGTTTCACGGCAAGAACCTATTCCCAAAAGTCATGAGGAGAAAAAGGCCTTTTTAACCAAATATGGAATCGCCATGGCAACTGCGCTACTCGATAGGAGATAAAACACCCGCCAGCCAATCCGGCCAACGGATCTGGCCCGATTGCAATTTAAAGAGCGCGGATTTTGACAGCTCTTTTTCTCTGGCGACAAAAAGATCGGGATTGCTGGGAATCCAAACTGTCAGGCCTTTGAAAAAACCTAAAAGATAAGAGCGATTTTCATCTGTGCCGGGATTAATGTAAGCGTCTCCGTAAGCATAAGAAACCATGGAGCGTTGCAGGGCCTGTAAAACATTTTGCGCCCGGGCACGCAGTTCATGGCCTGCGGTCGAGAGACCACGCTGATTGTTTTCTTCGTAAAGTAATTTAAGCAGTGTCCCCAGAAAAACTCCGAGATCACGCCCTTCTCCCTTGAAAGAGGCGGATTCCTGTAAAATGTAACTGAACTCCATCGGATGTGTGAAATCCTCCTCTAGGTATAGCTTCAGTGCGCTTGAGAGTTCAAGCATCGCCGGTAGAAGTTGCTGGCGCATTTCCGACAGAATGAGAGAACTTACCGTGAATGTCCGTGCCATCTTGGGATTGACCACGGCCTGATATCCTTCCTCAGTGTAGGCCTGCCTTATCAGTTCGGGAATTTGTTTGGCGAGATCATAGCTGGTCGGGCCCTGTTGCAGATAATCCAGAATTTTTCGATAGGGAAGGCCTAAGTAATTTTGAATTTGTTCGGAACCAATGAGAAAAGAGGCAGCCTCCATCAATTCTGTGGCAACTTCCAAGGACTGCATCAAGCAGGCATCGAAGGCCAGAATTTCAAGTTTGGCCTCTCTCTTGTGTCCTTCTGTCCGTCGTTGGTTAAATTCACCCAAAATTTTGCTGATGCTCGGAATATCGAGATAAGTTTTGTCAGAGTAATCAAAGGCCACGCCGCCAAATGGTTTTCCCGCAATGACAAACTGGGCGGGGTCCATTTGGTCGAGTAAATCCAAGTAGACCATATCGCGGGTAAGCAGATTGGAAGTCACTTTTTCCCGCGCATGAAGATCTCGCACCTGGGGAGTTTCAAAGTGCTGTCCGATATATCCTTCACCATGCCCCCAGATTACCACCATGTAGTTTTCGGCAGGATATTTTTCCAGCCCCCATTGCAAGAATTCTTGGAAGCGTTTTTTTTGATTGCGAAGACTGCCTATTCCCGTTTCGGGAAACCATTTCACCATGGGTGAGTGAATGTTTTTTTCACTCTTTTTTTGAAAATCTTCCAGGCGCAAATTGGCATCATAGTTCTCATCACTTTGGAAAATGTGATAGCGCTGAATGCCAGTTCTGGCAAAAGTGTCCAATTCCACCAAAACATCAACTCGATCAGTACTGGCCCCGAGATTGGTTTCACCGGCCAAGCGCGATTCCATTTCATAAATGTCCCAAAACGCATAGGGAGTGAGATCATTGTCGGCGGCCATGTAGATTAACACCACCCACTCTTTGGTACATTTTGAGCGGCGAGATTGCTGATAGTATTTTGGGTAGCTGTCACCTTGTTGGTAGAGCTGGTTTGAACAAACCGGTAATAAAGACGCGGCGGAGCTGATGTCCGCCGCGAATAAGAAGCAAAAAAAGAGAAACAGTGAACGATAATAGGCCATAGGCCTCCCTTATTGCTGCGACTGTTTCACCAGACCCTCAACAATATTGGCGAGAGGTACGCCGGCCTTGGAAGCTTGAGCGGCAACTTTTTGCCACTGGCCTGGAATGGCCTGCCCCGGTACCCAAGTTCCTGTGGTATAACGATCGGCCTGTGAACGGGCCTTGGCATTTTTAACCGGTGTCCAGGCGAAGTCAGGGTGAATGTTGGTATACCATTCGCCGCCTTTAATCACACCATTTTGATCGAGTTCGAGATCATATCGATAAAGAGCGGTGGTGGTGGCATCGTAATCAGGTGAATCAACATCTCGTTGGACAGGTTGTGTTTCAACCACATATTCCACTTCCATCTCGATTCCCACCACACTGTGGGCCTCTTTAGAACGATATTTTTTGAATTTATCGCTTCTAAAATCCCTCATGGAAACTTTGGCCTGGTCCAAAGTGCTGGCAGCACGTTTAGTCTCAGGGTTAAAATAACGATAGCTATAGCTCACGACAGGTTGGTTCCAAACTTCGTAATCATAGGTGGCGTCCATAACAAAGGAGCGATTGGAGGCGCCGATTTGATTAACGATCGTTTGATGCCAGGTCCCTGGGTTGGAGTCAAAGCAATCTTGCTCAAGCACGCGGCCATTGGCATCGCGTTTGGGATCTTTGGTATTGCAGCGGCCACCCACAAAACGAGTTTCCGTTTCATTTTTGGCCCACAGAAGTGAACTTAAGGCCTTAATGTCGGCAGGGTAGAAAGTGAGATTGGTCCCGTCAGGTGTCACCACTTTCACAGGTTTTTTGGCGCGTGCAACCATGTAGGAAGCTGGTGCCCAGCCATGGCAAATCCCCATCCAAGGTTCAACTTTTCCACTTTGCTCATAGTATTCTCGTCCCTCGTTCCACATCGCTTGGGTCAGTTCAAACTTTCCATCGCCCACCAGGAGATCATATTTTTCGGAAGGTGAGAGCAGGTCTTGGTTATTTTTTTCCACATAGTTGGTGGCGGGAGTGCTTTCCACAAATCCCAAAGCATCTTTCCAGTCAAAAGTGTTGCCCTTGTCAGGATCAGCATAACGGGCGCCTAAAATGCCTTTTGCAATCGCCCAGTAATCATCGGACCATGGCTGACGAGTGAGGCGTCCGTTGCGAAGTGATTTGCTTTCCATTTGTTCCAGAGTATTGATTAAAATTGTGCCGTTATCCACCAGATCTTCAGCGCGATCGTTGGCAGAAATGGCAGCGCGGCCTTCGAGATCATTAAGGCAAACTTGCACTCCATCGATATTTTTACAATAATCTTTGCGCAGTTTATCTTTTGCTTCCACGAATTCGCGGGTGGCAATTTCGCTGGTGGCAAAGGGAGTGTTTGATTTAAGTGGTTGATGATCAATTTTTGCCGGCAATTGATTTAATACCGAAGCGGAATCGGCTTCGAACTCTTGAAGAAATTTTTCAAGATCGTAAGTTTGGTAGTTTGCCGCCAAGCTTGACCAGGACATTGTCATGGCAGCAAGCGGAAGAATCAATGAACGATAAGATCGGGCCATATGTAACTCCTTTCCAAAAAAGTAATCGGCTCTTGAGCAAAACTGTATATGGCTCTATAGCGTGACGGAAAAGCACCTTCCAAGTGAGATTAAGCAAAGGTGTAAATTTTATAGTGTGTGTAAAAATTTTAAAAATTTAATCGGTAGAAAAGATAACTTCGCTGTTTCTCGTGGAATTGTTTGTAGATCTTGCTGCCTTCTGTGGCGGCAAAAGCCTTGAAGGATTGCTGGAAGGTTTGAGGAAAATATTTCGCCATCAGACCCAACAGACCGGTGGGTTTGTAGGTGGAAAACAGCTCTGATTTTTTCATAGCTGTCTGTGCCAGCGATCGAAAAACACCACCAGTGAGTTCTTCCTTATATTGAATGTTGAATCCCGAATGGCCGATTTGTTTCTCCAGATAATCAATTTCATGATTCATGCGCAGATCGGCCAGTAGGAAAACGCCGTTGGGCACCAGGATTCTTTTTACCTCGCAGAAAAAGCGCTCTTGGGAATCATAACAGTGGGAAGATTCCAAGTTTAGCACCACATCAAAGCTATGGTCGGGAAAGGGAAGAGCTTCCGCACTACCGGTGACAAAGTGCAGGCCGGGGAGAGGATGTCGATTTTGGCAGAAATTGATAGCGTTCGGACTTACATCCAGCCCCACCATCTCTTGTGGGCGATGATATTTCAGCAGGTAGGCGCAGCCACCGCCACGGCCACAGCCCACTTCCAACACGCGCTTGCCCTGCAAGCTTATGTCTTGCACCAGCTGCTGGTAGAGTTCGATGTAGGGCCGATTATGCTCATCACATTGTTCGAGCTTGAGAGATTGTCCAGATTCAGGGATGTATCCATAATTCATGAAGGTCCATTCTTTTTCCTGACCGTAGGCCTTTGCCATGAGCTGGTACATTCCGCGATAATAGAGCGCTTTCAGCTTTAGGAAAGGGAAAAATTTTGAGATAAGTGTTAAGATTCTATGCATGTTATTTGTTTTATAGCACAAGTATGCGACAATCTTACAGTAGGATGTAAGCATTATGCATCAGAGTGTTCTTCCCATGACTTCTTGCAAACAATCTCCGGCCCATGGGGTTGGGAAAGAAGTTATTGTTTCAATTCAATTGTCCACTTCCGCACCGGCGGCAGGATGGGTGCACTTTGATTATTGGTACAACACGTTTATGCTTCTCTGAGGGCCGAGAGATTCCAGGTATGTTGGCCTTGACCTTCGATGGATTTAGTAAAGTCGATCTTGAGGCCTTCCACCAGCGAGCAAATTTTTATCATTTTCGCGAAAAGAAAAATCTCCCACCTGAGCTAGCATTTGATTTGCCACAATTAGAAACCAAGGAAAATGACCTTTGCTTGCGATGGCGAGATTGGAATGGGTGGCAATGGACTTTTAAGACCCACCATGAGCACGGTCAACATTCTTCAAATTAATTTGTAATGTAAGAAATTGTCAGTTGTTAGAGGAAGATCAGTTCTGCTTTAATTCCGTGTCACTTCCACAGTTGCCTTTACAAGGATGGTTTTATGACAGAATTGCGCGTTTTTGGTTTGAGTTTTTTGCTGTTGGCCTTCACTGCGTTCGGAAATGCAGGGGCGGTTGATAAAGTTGTCTACGGTGATGATGATCGTTTGGACATTTTTGAAACGACCAATCCACTTTTTCTTGATATTGCCCGTTCTACTGCCGCCATGATTGAGAGATCAAGCCTCAGTGATGCAGGCGAAAATGTTGTGATTTCTGGTGACACTCTTGAACAGCGTGGAATTTGCTCTACCGCCAAATTTGCAAAACAGATTACGGCCGCAATGTGTAGCGGATTCTTGGTTGGAAAAGACCTGCTTGTCACTGCCGGTCATTGCGTTCGCACTCAAGCTGATTGTGATACCTACGCTTGGGTTTTCGACTATAATTTGTCATCGCCGGATAAAGCCGAATTCAGTGTCGCTAAGTCGTCAGTCTATAGATGTAAAAAAATCGTGTCTCAAACTTTGGACCGGGCCACTCAGAATGACTTCGCGCTCATTCGTTTGGAGAGGGCAGTAACAGACCGTGAACCCCTTAATTATAGAAAAGAAGGGAAAATTGAAACTAATCATCCAATCGTAGTTATCGGACACCCAACCGGTCTTCCCACAAAAGTTGCCGCTGGGGCCGCGGTACGCTCTAATGAGAATGGTTATTACTTTGTCGCCAATTTAGACACCTTTGGTGGCAATAGTGGGTCAGCTGTTTTCGATGCACTGACAGGTTCTGTGGAAGGAATTCTAGTTCGAGGTGAAAATGACTATGTTTATGACTATCAGCAAGGATGCCGTGTTCCGCAACAATGTACTAATGATGGATGTCGTGGAGAAGACGTGACGCGTATCACAAATATTCGAGCGCTTATTCAAACAGCTTTGGACGAAGAATAATAAATTTGTAAAAAAAAAGAACAAATCATGTCAGTTAGGGCCTCACGCAAGTGAGGCCTTTTTTTTTCCGAATAGGGCGTTGGAGACAAAGAAGCGACCGAAATGGCCCTTTAAGTGGCCTTTTGTAACCTACTAAATTTGTCTAGTATATTAAAATCAGCTTAAGTTACTGTTTTGACAATGCGTCATCTTTTGCCGGTCTGGCATACCGTCTGCAATTGTTAAGAATATGAGTTGGACCTTATCAAGGATGATTAGGTGCGAAACAAAAACATATATTCTTTCTTTGTCGTCTTTTTTGTTCTGACTGCCGCCAACGCCTTCGCTGCGGCACCTTCGAGATGGATCGTGGCATACAAATCGAAGCAGACAAGCATTGTGCTCAAAGGAGTTGAGCACAATGCCGCGGGCCGGGTTTTTACAGTTGAACGAAAACCCAACACAGAAGTTCTAACCAGTGTCTTGGCGGTGGCCAAAAAAATGTCAGAAGCTGGCGTGGCGTATATTGAAAAAGATAATCTCATGCAGGTCGTGGCGGAGACTTTTGGCTCGCCCAATGATCCACTTTTTCAATCACAGTGGCATTATAGTGATTCGGTGAGTGGTATCTCACTACCCGATGCTTGGAGTCTCACACAAGGTCAAAACCCCATCAACGTGGCGGTCGTTGATACGGGTATTCTTCCTCATCCCGACTTACTTTCCAAAACTTTACCCGGTATGGATATGGTGAGTGATTCTACTATGGGTGCCGATGGTGATGGTCGTGACAGCGATGCGACTGATCCAGGTGATTGGATTGCCCCGGGAGATTTTTGTTACGTCGGTCGTGCCAGTAATTCTTCTTGGCATGGTACCCATGTGGCCGGCACGGTGGGGGCTTTAACCAATAACGGGGTTGGGGTGGCCGGTGTTAATCCAGGTTCTAGAATCATTCCTGTTCGCGTTCTCGGAAAGTGTGGTGGTTATACTTCCGACATTATTGATGGAATACGTTGGGCCGCAGGTATCTCTGTGGCGGGATTGGCGAGCAATCCCAATCCGGCAAAAGTTATTAATTTGAGTTTGGGAGCTCCCGGAACTTGTACTCGATCCATGCAAGAGGCCATCAATGATGTGCGGGCCAAAGGTATATTGTTAGTCGTGGCCTCTGGTAATAGTGGTGTCAATATTGATTACCAAAATTTCACTCCTGCCAATTGCAATGGGGTTGTCACTGTGGGGGCCAGTAATGCTCAAGGTGGCAAGGCCTACTACTCAAATTACGGAACTCGCATCGACGTCATGGCACCCGGTGGGGATTCATGGCAGGGGATTTTGAGTACCTCTGATTTTGGTTCCACCACTTCGACAGGTGCGACTTATAAGTCCATGTCAGGCACCAGTATGGCCGCCCCGCATGTGACTGGTGTTATCTCTCTGATGTACGCCTTGAACTCGTCCCTGGTTCCCTCTCAGGTCATCGATATTTTAAAAGAAACTGCCGAGTCCATGCCTTTAAGCTTTGGTTGCGAGGGTGGTGTTTGCGGTGCTGGTCTGATCAATGCTTTTGAGGCCATTTCTTTGGCGAGAATTACTTCCACGGCCGGTGTGAAAGATGATTTCACTCCGACTTTGCCGAATGACAGTGGTGCTCAAACCTATCAGGTTTCTAATTCCGATGACGGTGGTGGTTGCGGGCACATTGATTTGAGTGGCGGCGCAAGTGGTGGTAGCGGCGGTCCATTTATTATGTCACTGATACTTGGAATGGTGATGGTATTTATTGCCCAAAAATTGGGCCAAAATAAAAAGGCCTCAAAATAAATTTGAGGCCTTTTCGATTGATGATTTTTCAAGTTTTTACAGCATGCAAGGGCCGACAAAGAGATACTCTTTGGCCTCATCAACATCTTTGCCAGTGAAGGCAGCTTTGTCTTGTCCTTCCTGAGTCAGAGTGAAATTCAGGTTTTTAACCGTGGTGACTTTGCGGAATTTAACATCGCGTTCACCCCGTACATAAACCGGGCGGCAGCGATTTGGATATGAAGGACCATAGGCGAAGGTGTCACAGACAGTCCCTTCGTAAAATTGGCAACTCTCTTGTGCTTCGACCACATCGCTATATGTGGTTTCAGTCAAAAATTTTCCTGCCACTGAAAAAGGTTGATTGAGCTGAGTGTTCGAGACAGAAAAATCGCCATTGTTGCGAGGGAGAATTGTTCCCTGTGGGAATTTTAAAGTGATTTGTTTTTTTTCATAATCGCTCTCAAGATAGATGGCAATCTTATCCTGTCCTTTTACAGTGGCACGGGCCTTATACTCGCCGGCCAAAACGACTTCAGCGCGGTTGTGATCTTTATAAACCAGATGTTCTTTGACAGACATGGTGCCGTTCAGGCGAAGGCAGCCAGATAAAATTGCAAGAATAAAGAGTGCACTTAAGAGTTTCATTTTCTCCCCCTAAAATTAAAATATTGAGTGTCGGGTATCTACCAAGGCCAAGGCAGGAATGTCCAGAATTTATAAAGCGATTTTAACCTGATGAGGCATTTGCTTGGATTTCAAATAGTTAATGATGTTTTGGGCCGATAGGAGACCCATATGACGTCGAGCATTTGTGGTGGCCGAACCAATATGAGGAGTGATGATGGCCCGAGGATGGGAGAGGATGGGGTTTCTTCCCAAAGTGGCCGGTTCTGGGTTGGTGACATCGAGGGCCACACCCGCCAAATGTTCAGCTTCGAGCAAACGATAGAGAGCATCTTCATCGTGCAGATCACCACGGGCAAGGTTGACAAAATAGGCGCCCACTTTCAGCTTTTTCAAGGTGTCTTGGTTGAACAAACCCTTGGTATTCGGGTTAGAGGGGATGGTGACAATGAGAACGTCGGACTTGGCCAACAGTTCTTCACTGGCAAGCCAGGTGGCGGGAAAATTCAAATTATTGAGCGGGCCGTGAGTATTGGTGTAGGCCACATTCGCCTGGAGGCCAAGAGCAAGCATGCGCGCCAGACTTTGCCCAATTCGACCCATGCCATAGATGCCAAATAAGGGGGGATTATCGGCCGGTTCCATGCCTCCAAGTTGAACGGTCAAGTCGAGCAGAGGCCCCCAAGCGCCCCATTGGTTGGTTTTGGCCTTGCTTATGGCCGCTGGCAGATTGCGTAAGAGGGCCATGGTAAGAAGCAACCCCAGTTCGGCGGTGGCAGCCGTTAAAACATCCGGGGTATTACCTACCGCTATGCCTCGCTTGTCTGCCGCCTTCAAATCGATATTATCTACACCCACGGCATGGTTTGCGATCACTTTGAGTTCTGGCAGACGATCTAAGAGGTCTTGGTCAATGCGGTCGGTAATCATGGTGAGTAACGCCTGATGGCCCTGGGCCTCACGCCGCAGTTCGAGCGGTGATGGAGGAAGCGAATGGGGCCATACTTTGATTTCCCAGGAGTGTTGTTTGGCCTCTCGCTGCAAGAGATCTAGGGCATCCTTGTGGATAATTCTCGTCACAAATATTTTGGTTGTCGGCATAGCTTCTCCTCTGGCAGGAATGATAGTAAAAGACAGATTCTTGAGTTTGACAGGCCCTGACACACCCGCAAAAATACTTTAGCTTTAAAAAAATTCGATCTCAACTTATCTCGGAGGAGATTTTTCATGAAATTAAAACTAAGTATGGTTTTTTCAGTGCTATTTCTAATGAGTTTGAATGCTCCGGTATTGGCCTCCGTGGTGGCCATTATTGATTCAGGCACCGATATGCTTCACAAAGATATTTATCCCAAAGCGTGGGTAAATCCTACCGAAATTGCCAATAACCAGAGAGACGAAGACCGCAATGGTTATCAAGACGATGTGAACGGTTGGAATTTTGCTGAGGGCAATAATCTGTTGATTGATTACAAATATCTTCCTTATCTGACTGCGGATGTCAGAAAGTTCTTTGAAGTCCAGTCCAAAGCTTTACTGGGGACGGCAACAGCAGAAGAAATCGCCTGGATGCGTGCCAAGATCGAGGATGCTGAGTTTGTGAAGACACTCACGACCTACGGAAACTTTATGCATGGGACGCACGTCTCGGGTATTGCCGCGAAAGAGGCCGACGATGCCAAAATCCTGGGTATCAAATTGATCCCTACCGAAGTTGCTCTTCCCGGACTCGGAAACAAAGGTGACTTGGGAAATGATTTAGGCATCGTGCTTATTAAAGCAGGACTTGGGCAATTGGCGAAACAGCAGATGAAACTGCTTCAGGAAATTGCTGTTTACATTGACGGGCATAAGGCCGACATTGCCAATGGTTCTTTTGGAACCGGATATGAGCAAGCGCGCATGATTGTGGGAGTGTTGTTTAAAGCTCTTTTGCAACGTGAACCAACTGAAGAAGAAGGGCATAGTTTGGCCGTACACTTTATCAACACTCTGGTGCAAGAAGGGGCCCACATGGTCCAGGCAGCACCCAATACCTTATTTGTCTTTGCCGCAGGCAATGATGGCACTGACAATGATAAATTTCCTTCCAGCCCAACCAATATCAGAAGTAGCAATACTCTTTCCGTGGCGGCCACTTTAGGCCTTGGAAAATTGGCGTCATTCTCTAATTATGGGGCCAAGATGGTTGATGTGGCCGCTCCCGGTGTGGCGATTGAATCGTCGGTGCCAGGAAACCAGTATCTGAAGGTAAGTGGTACCAGCCAGGCGGCCCCTTATGTCAGTAATGTCGCCGCTCGTATAAAAGATGCCAACAAGCTTTTGAATGCCACCGATATCAAAAGCATCATCCTTAAAACAGTTGACGTAAAAGATTTCCTTAAAGGGAAAGTATTGAGTGAAGGTGTCGTGAACGAGAAACGCGCTGTTCGTGCCGCTGAGCTATCCTTGAACCTACCAATGCATCGGGCGTTGGAACAGGCGCATGAAGAGGTTCAAGATCAAGTTTCGGATTTGGACAAGGAAATTGGTCCGATGGGTGAGTCTGTGGGGGATTTTGTTTTACCGCTACCATCACCCTTTAAATTCTAATATTTACAGTCTATCATAATGGCAAAAGGATTTTGTTTTGGCCCCATGGATGGGGCCTTCTCATTTGTGCCAGTCATATCTTTGCAAGGGCCCTCATCCATAGTGTGAAAAAAGTACATGGTTTTGTTGTAAGATCATGTAGGAATTACAGGTAAGAGTTTGTAAAAATTATAAATTAGGGTTTTTTGTCCTTCTTTTGTTATCAACGCTGCATTCAAATGTTCGCGGCGCAGGTGCCGTAGCAACCTTTTGGGGAGGGACTTTATGAGTAAGGTAACTATGTATTTCGTGTTGGTTACGTTCGTGGGATTGATGAATTTAAACACTGCTTTTGCAATGGGGACAGAAAAGGACGCCGCACTTATGGGCGAAGATTATTTCAAAATTGCCAGCGTAGAAGTGGAAAAAGATGTTGCGGCCTATGAAGTGGTTGATGATTTTCTGGCCCCGACTGAAAGTCGTGAAAAAAACCTCGGTGAGGTGATCATGGTGGTCGACCAGTTGATTGCCCTAGGAAAAAAGATATGGGTGATTATTGAGGCCGGGAGACCTGTGGTGAATACCAATCTTCCGACTGTCCATGTCCTTCCTCGCGAGGCAGGGCAAGATGGATCGCTTTATGATTTAAGTGGCTGGAATGCTCCCAAGGCCATTGGATATCGAGTCACTTATAAAAATCTTTATGGTATGGAAGTGATCGCCTTTACCTATTCGATTGCCTTCCAGCCCGGTGGCCAGTTAAATGGCAAAGGCGCCTACATTGCCGGTGCCAGTGTCACTGCTAATGACGTCAGCGTTGCTTGGGGTTTTGATTTCAGTGCCAAGAGTGAAGTCGTGGCCATCACTAATCGTGGGACGAGAGAAAACCCAGTTGCGGGATTGACTTTGAAAATATCTTATATTGCCAAGACGGTCTTCAAGGATATTCGTAATTCGTACAACTACCACTTGACTGGTAATGGAACTCTTTACCAAGTTGATTAAGTAGTTTTTAATTTGATGAAGTGAATGTGGGGGATCGGAGAGTACCATCATTGCTGGACTCACTTACGATCCCCCATTGTTCTTGATACCCTCTTGATGCTCGATTTCTTCTCGCCACTGGCCCACCCGACATTCCACCTAAGGTCGGACATTGTTCAAAGCATATTTCATTGACCCCGCAGGAGTCATTCATAAGACGACAATCCAGAGAGACAAAAGGAGAGGCCACCAAATGGCTTGGAAAGCCAATGGCCGTGTATTCGTTCGGTCTGGTTTGGGTCGAGTGAGTGGTAACAGGATGAATGAGAGCTCCAGGAGTGGGGGCCAACTTTACTTGGGCAAGGTCGCCTGTGCGTTCTACTGATCCCAAGACAATTTTATAATCCCGATAGTAATCCACCACCAAATGTTGATCTTGAATTTTATATTGATAAAAGCGAAAAATGTGTAGTTCCTCAACCGGAGTGCGCTTTGAACGTAAACAATGAGAGGCGGTAATGGCCATTCCATGTCCGTGATAGGAACCCGAGCATAGAGGAATGAGTGCCAGGGGATAGGGATTATCAGCATGGCCGACCGGCAGTGCCTCCGGGGTGATATCTTCGGTTCGCTCGGCCAATTTGAAAACTTGGAAGACGGATTTAAGTTCTCGCAAAATTGTTCGCTGCCATGGCGGGCGAAGCCCTGATGCTGGCCAGCTTATCTCTCGCAAATTCACCAGGCGCGGTTTAGCTGTTTTGAGTTGCTCTACCGCCTGAATTGAAGGGGCCAGGGCCCCATTAACATCCTTTTGTCTCAGGACTTCTGGCAAATTGGAACAGTCACTTTTCACCGTCCATGGGATGGCGATCAAGAACAAGGCAAGGTAAAAAAGCGATTGAGACCGCATGTAGGACTTATCGGCCGTTTTGTTTTACGACCATAGACTAACGTGAAAACAACTAGTTATGGTTGCTTGAAAGCGACCCAATATAAAATATATAGGACCAGTGGTTAAAATTCCTATCTCCCTTACACTAGGCGTGCATTTTTATGATTCAAAGGGATGATTCCTATGATTGAACGATGCTGGAAAAAAGGCCTGCTATTTTATTTCATCTTGGTGGTTTTAATTGCACCGGAAAGCTGGGCGGCCCCTGTCATTGAAGGGCAGGATATCAACCATGTGGTTGGCATCTATGTTGGTCCTCGTGGTCTCAATCTGATCGAAAATAGGATTGATAAATTGGTAGAGGCCAACGGTTTTTCTTCCAATTCATATTTTTTTGAGAAGATTGAAAAGACTTTGGAAGTGATGACGTTCGAGCAATTGGTGCCAAATCCTAATTTACAAGACATTGCCAAAAAAGTGCGCACTTATTTTCGCCAATTTTTCCGCGGATTCACCATTAAAAATGAGCATCAATTTCAGGTGACCGCCGATGGAGTTGAGATTACCGGTGAGTGGGAAAAGGCCGGAGTGAAAGTGCTCGGGAACACTTTGGACGAATTAACTAATCGTTCTGGAGTACGCTTGCAGGCAAATTTCAAGGCCCGCGCCTTGAGGTTGTATGTGGATAAGGTGCGTGCCCGCGATCTCAAGCATGCTTTCCTTGGAGATGTAGGCGTCGATGGTTTTTATCTGGAACTGGCCGATGGCAATAACGTCCCGCTGGAAATCAGTTTAGAAGCTCAAGCCTATGTGATGGACGATGCCGGCATTGATTTCAGAATGGGAGATATTAAAACCAACATTGACACGGTTCCATTGCAAACATCTTTCAGAACACCCATGGTGTTGCCGGTGGTGGAAATTCGCATTAATGGCCGTCGCGCTTTCCTACGTGCCAGCGAGGTGGAAAAATTAGTACGCGCACAACTGCCAAAGTTAGTGGTCGGTCTGCGCGAAACAATTCAGAAAACATTGAATGAAACTCTGATTCCTATGGCGCGCCAGCGTGCCACCCAAATCCTCTCCAAAAGTCATGTGGAGATTAACCAGATGGAGCCAGTGGGAATTGAAACTGGAAAAAAGGATGTGAACTACCGCTGGGGTGTTTATCCCAGCACTCTTGAAGTTCTCCCAGGGCCCATGTTACACGCCGGGCTTAATGGATATGTCTATGATCCAAAATTTCGGGAAGACATCGGCATTCCAGCAGACCTTGTGGCGGCGAATGCCCCGGCGGTGACCACCTTTATTGGTGTCGATTTCGACCTGGCCTTGTCTTTGAATCAAGGACTGATCAATCGTATGCTGCAATATGGACAACGGCGACAGTATTTTAGCAATATGAAAACCAAAAGTGGTGAGAAATTGGATTTGGTCACGGCACCCAAATTGACCTTGGTGGGGAAAGGAGCTGCCAATCGCCCCGCCACCTTAACTATCCTCAGCAAGTATACCGTGACCGGCTGGCAAAAGATTTTCGTCCGCAATCCTATCCAGATCAAAATGGATTTGGAATTAGATTTTGCCCGAACCAGTGATGGGAAAAATCCCATGTTGGTGAAAGGGATCGATATCAACTCAGCATCAATCGATAGCAAATTTATCCGTCTGTTTAAAAAGACTGTTCGTAACAAGATGAAAGACAAACTGAAAGACATTTCCAAGGCGGTGAGTGGAATGGTGCTCAGTGAAGACTTGCCTTTACCCAAAGAATTAAGTGGTATTCCCATCAGCACGAAATTAACCAAAATTGATCCCAATGGTCATCTGGTGGTTTTTATGGAACTTGGATTGACTGAATGATGTGATATTGAAAGGAGAGAGTCTATGGTAATGCAGATTAAGAGTTTGATTGGTTTTTTGGCCTTAAGTCTTTTGCTCTTAGTGGGAAAAGTTTCCGCAGCACCTGGCGATCGGATTGTGACAGGTCGTGGTGCCCTTGAAAACATCAATACTTTTCATCTTAAAGGACTGGATACTTATCGCGGACTTTATGCCACCGTCTTTTTTGTTTCAGGGCGCGAGGCCGGGCTTGGCATAGCTGGTTCACGTCCCCGCATTCGTCAGGTTATGAAAATTGAAGGTCCATTTGAAGTCCATGGTAATGGTGAATTAGTTTCTATTCCCACCACTGCCGTAGCGCGAGTTGGGGCGCTGCAATTCAATTATGTCATGATCGTAGTGCATTCTCCCTATATTGAAAAAGTGGCGATTCGAAATCTAGATGGTTCGATTCCTCAAGGTCAGGGAAAAGTAGATACTTCGATTATCGACGACAGTTCCCCGTTCAATCATAAAGACCTCTTTATTTTGAAAAAATTCGAAATTATGGGTAATGAAAAGACCGGAAAGATTATTCACCTCATTCCCCATACTATTTTGCCATAGATGATCATAGGACTTTTTTGCCGGATCATCGTCATTAATCATTTCATAAGGTTGATGGCCATTTTTGCCGAAGTTCCGGTATCAGGGTATAATACGTAGCATCTTGCCTCATCGGGCCTGTTAACCTGCACGTTTGATTCATAGCTGGCCCAGACCATTGCACCTACGGCTTACCCGTCAAAATTTTATGAAAACAAAAATCCTGCTATTAGAATTGGCCTTGGCCATCAGTCTGCTTATTTATTCCCAATATTCTTATGCTCGATCTGGGGCAGAATCTCTGGGCCAAGTTTTGCAGCAATATCAGGCCTGGGCAGGAGATAAAGAGTTTAGTCAACTTTTTGGCGAGACACCCGATTTACTGGCGGGCAATGCACAGAGAAGTTATCAAACTTCGCTGGATTTTGGGGCTTTTGATTTGAAAATATGGAGAAACGTTTACCCCGATTTAATTTCCAAACAGGGTTGGGTCGTGGATGATCAAGTTTCATTTTATTTCAAGGCCGAGGCCCTGATCGAGTTGTTTAAAAAAGAACTGGCCATGGGCGATGTCAATTTGGGCAATCTTGCGGGATCAGCGGCGGCCAAAATTTCAATTGAAAAGCGTTTTAGAAGTTATCATGTTCATGCCACCAAGGTGGAGGCCTATGCTTCGGATTTGCGTTATCTTCTCACACCGTTTTGGTTTTTTACCAGTCACGGCATTCAGCAGCTAAAGACCGGTGACAATATTATGAGCGAGGATTGGCTGTATGTGGATGGCCAGGCCAAGTTACACTGGTCAGGGCCCTATGGCATCTCGGGCGACGTCAGGGCCACCGCTTCTCTCTACCGGGCCTCCAAACGCGAAGTGGCGTACCAGCAGAAATTGCTCCCGGCACTACGGATTGGGATCGAGATTGAGAAACGGGTCGGGCTTTCTGTTGAAGCCACTTTGGGAATGGAGTTATACAAATTTATTCAACTTTCTTTGATTGATTTCGGTCTGTCCTACAATAAGCAAATGGCCTACAAGGCCGATTACCTTTTTCCCTATGATGAAAGATTTTCTAGTTGGGAGAATCTGACCTGGCATGCCTCACAAGTCCTTTCGTTGCAGAAGACCGATGCCTATAATGATTTTTTGGTGGCAAAAGAATTTACTGACAGTATGTCTTTTCAAACCCATTTCACTTTTCTCATTTTCCGTTTTGCTGCCAGCGAGAACACCGAGGAGAAAGATCTCTATATAAATACCGAGGCAGGACAAGAGCATCAACGTTTCTATCGCCATGATCGACGACAAGAATTTAAAGTCAACTCCTTCTTTTCACTTTTTCAGGGTTCGCTTTTTGGAATTATTGATTTCCTTTACACCGCTTTCCGCGGCATTCCCTATTACACCGAAAAGAATTCGGGGGTTGAATATAAGCACCAGGAAAATCTTTTTAAAAAAGACATACCGTATTCACTCACCGAACAGCAGGCCTTTCGCTCGCACCGCACTTATACTCATTTGGTCCAGCGAAAAGGCCTATGGAAATGGTTATCCAAATTGAAGTTGAAGCGTCTTTTTCAAGATTATAATTTGACCGACACGCCTCAAGGGGATTGGCGGGAACATTTAAAATCGGCCCAAACCCCATGGCGCTTCGAGAATCAATTTACCTTGGGTCTGCCCGGGATGACGGTCTTTTTGGCCCAGGATTATGAAAGCAATAAACGAAAGTTAGATTTGGCCTGTTTCGTCACTTCTTGCAGTAAAAATAATTACTGGTGGCTGCTGGAAACGTTACAGCAGGCCTGGAGTATCTTCTCTCACCGTGAAGTGACAGGGCCAGAACGCGAAGCCTGTAAAAGGGAAGTCGAAGACTATCTCAAAGTAAAAAGCTTTTGGTTTAAACTCACGCATCGACAGAACTTGCGATCTCAATGCGTTTTACGAAACTCTTTCTTGGATGGAGAGGAGCGTTTGAAACATTTAAATGTCAAGGCCTTTTATCAATTTTGGGAAACTTTGGCGGGGCATTTTAAAGGCAATCGTGGCCTGAGCATTTTCTTTGGGCCGGAAAATATCCACTACCAGACGCGTTTTATCTATCAGCAGAACAATTTTCCTTACTTCCTGGAAATGCGTTCTGATGCTCCCTATATCCTGCGCCCTTCAGATCAGGCCCTATATCAAAATGGTCTGAGGGCCCCGGCCAGTTTGATTTCCACTTCTTCGGAATTTTAAGATTTGTTTTTCTCTTTTTTGACATCTTCCACGTGACTTTTGAGCATCCAGGTTTTTTGGATGGCCTTTAAGGTCACCGAGACTTCCTTTAGGAGTCCCAAGATATCTTTGGCGAAATTCGGTTCTTTCGCCACCTCAGACATCATGGTATTAACATTATTTAAGGTCATCTCTAGCAGTTGCTCGCGTTTGACCAGAGGTATGAGAATCTTGTTACTGTTCTTCATGGTGTTGTTGGTATTCTTCAAGGTTTCGGCGAGTAATCCGTTCCCGACAAGATCACGTCGTGCCGTTTTGGTGATTGCGGTAAAATCTTTGAGATCATTGATTAGAGTATTAATATTTGTCAGAAGTGGTCCCATCTCCTGGTACAAATTGGCCAGATCGTTGGGACCGATTTTGTCGGAGAGAATCAGCAGCGCATCGGACCATTTTTTTACTCCCGTCAGCAGACCTTCAAGTTTTCCAGTTATGTTTCCAATGTTTTTTCCTGAAACTAAATCGGGCAAATCCATGGAGTCAAGGCCTTTGACCTCTCCACCGTTTGGAACCTGGAGCATACTACTGGTTCCGGGAACGATATCAATGCGTTTTTCACCAATAACAAAGGCGCGATGCTGTCGAGCAATGCTATCTTGGCGAATCTTGTTTTCTAAAGAGTTTTTGACACTGAAAGTAACCTTGATTTGATTGTCAGTATGGACTTCGAGGGCCTCAACTTCGCCCACTCTCAATCCACGTAAGGTAACCAAGCTGCCTTCTGTCAGTCCTTCAACATCGTGGTAATAAGCATAATAACTGTTCTTGGCCTCAAACCATAAATTGCGTTTGCCGATGATCAGTACGGCAAGAACCATTCCGGTAATCGATACCAGAATGCCGAGGAGGGCCTTTTTTTCCATTAGATTGAGACGCATGAATTCTCCAATTGTTTACGCATCTGAGTCACGAATGTATTCCACTCCGGGCCTTTAATGTCGAGATACTGGTCGATGGTTTGCAATGACTGCGTTTCAGCATTCCAAATGGCGTCACATACTGATAAGGCAAAAGGAATATTTTCAGTACAGAGTAAAGTTGTTCGTTGTTCTTGCTTTTGTAGTTTGATCCAGCGGAAGAGATCCGGTAATTTTTCCCATGGGAACATATTGGTGGGGTCTTCCAGCAAGACTATTTTTGGGCAACAAACAACCCCGCGCGCCAGAAGAACACGTTTTCTGATTTCCCATGCCACATGGTCAGGACGTCCGTTCCATAATTCTTCCGGGATCATGATTTCGCGCAAGGCCTTGTGGGCCAGTTCATCGGGCCCTAATTCTCCCCATGTGAAATTGTGATAGCGAGCGGGCAGTTCAATATTTTCCACAAGACTCAAGTTGGACAAGAGTCCTTTTTCTCTCTGGGCCAAACCTAGATTGATATAAAAATTTTCCTGTGTCCTTAAGGATGCCAGTGCAGGAAACTCGATACTTCCGGAAGCAAGCGGTCCGAGTCCTAAGATGAGGCGAAAAAGCAAAGTGGGATTTTTGCCTTCCAAGAAGCCAATGATTTGTCCGGCATAGACATCAAAGTTATAATTAAATTCAGGCCCGAGTGTACCTAGGTTGGTGGTTCCAACAGGGTATCTAACCGCGATAGTGGGACTGCTTGGTTCGACCGTCACATCTTCACTCCAATCCATAAATAAAAAATTCCACTGATAAAAATTTGCATGGCGATAGCGACAAAGAGGGCATCCACGACGGCCTTGTTGGTTACAATAGGTACTTCAAAAGGCGCTTTTTTTAGTGACATACCACTTTTAATCGCCACCATGAAAATGCCTTGGCCGATCAAACAGGTCTTGGCGATGAAAAAGAAAATGTCGGCCGGGGCCAAGGAGAGTGAGATGGAGTTTAGAAACTGAAAGAGGGGATAGTAATTCCAGAAGTTGCAGCCAAACCAGGCACCGACGATGCCGGCCATTACAAAAAAAGTGGCCATGCAAAAGATTGAGAGTGTGGCAGCGAGAAGGCGTGGCCCGAGTAGATACTGCTTGACATTGACTCTCATGGCAAGCAACGCCTCGATTTCTTGCTGGACTTTCATCGTTGCTAATTCACTGGCCACAGCAGTTGCGGACCGGGCAATTAATACCAGAGAGGACATGAGAGGGGCCAATTCGCGAATTAAAACCACCACTACGATTTGGCCTAAACTATCATTGCCTCCGACGAAAGACATTCCTGGCGTTGACCTCGATCGTGAGGAATGTATTCGAGGAGAGCGAGCACCAATACTCCTTGGGAATTAGGAGTTAGTAGGGGCCAGTACCATTAGTCACCTGGCACCTGCCTCCTAAACCTCCCTGCACCTTCAGGATAAGGTAGATCAGGCCCATTTAGGCCCCAGGCAGTTTTTACAAAAAGGTCAGAAATCTTACAAAATCTGTCAGGCGGCGGATTACGTCCTCATTTTAAGCACTTGTAAAGTTTGTAGTTTACAAAAATCCAAAAAAACCGCATAAATCGCCAAGCTATTTTGTGGGAGGCCTTTCATGCGTAGGATGTCTTATTTTAGTGTCTTAACTTTTCTTAGCACTTTCTTACTATTGACCCTCGGCTGCAGTCAGAAAAAGGCCGAATCACTGTCATTTAAGGCAAGTGATATTTGGAGTAACAGGCCTCAAAATCGAGATCGCCTTATGGCAATTGTACGGTTGAGTGAACCGGCACTTTTGGAAAAGGCCCATCTGGAAGAAGGACGTCTCATCGTCGCACCTGAAGCTAAGGAAGCGTTGTTGGTTGAACAGGCCAATAAAGAAGAAGAACTTAAGGCCCTGTCCTCTGAAATAAAAATTTTCTATCGCTATCGCTGGGCCTTGAATGCTCTGGCCATCATCGTTCCAGTGGCGCTTGAAGATAAAATCAAAGGGATGGAAGGGGTTTCATACATTGAGCGCGAAGGATTCTTCGGACGTCCCATTCTGGCGTCTCAAAATGGTGTTACAAAAGGTGATGAGGATATTACTCAGATTAATTCAGTTTCGTTTATTGGGGCCGATCGCGTTCATAAAGAATTGGGTATCACAGGTAAAGGTGTGAAGGTCGGTATTATCGATACCGGGATTGATTACACTCATAGTATGTTTAAAGGATTGGGCACAAAAGAGGCCTATAAAAATATTAATCCAAGTGGTCTGCCAGTTGGTTTTCCCAGTGAAAAAGTGGCGGGTGGGATTGATCTTGTGGGTACGGCCTATAATGCCGCATCTCCTATTTTTGAAAAACGGCTACCCATTCCAGATCAGAACCCTCTCGATGAAGGTGGACATGGAACACATGTCGCCGGCACTGTGGCAGGGATTGGCGATGGCGTGAAACACTATTCCGGCGTTGCTCCTGATGCCACACTCTATGCCATAAAAGTTTTTGGAGCAGATGGCTCGACCAGTGATTCTGTGGTGATTGCGGCGCTCGAATATTCTGTCGATCCTAATGGAGACTTGAATGCTGATGATCGTTTGGACGTGGTCAATTTATCCTTAGGCAGCAGTTATGGGAAGGCCCATATTCTTTACAGTGAGGCCATCAAGAATTTGACTACGGGGGGGATTGCGGTATCAGCATCGGCCGGTAATTCAGGTCATAGTGCCTATATTGTGGGATCGCCTTCAACTTCCGATGCGGCACTCTCGGTTGCCGCTTCGATAGATAATATGGCCCATAATTGGCAATTTGACGGGATCAAATTCTTGGGTGGGCAACTGGATGTCTTGGTGGAAGCTATTGAGGGCAGTATGACCTTGCCGCTCAGTAAAGTACAGAACCTTAAAGAGGAATTGGTGGCGGTGGGAACTTTGAAAGAGGAGATCAGTGACGAGCTGAAATCCCGTCTCAAAGGCAAGATCGCTTTGATTGACCGTGGCGATATTACTTTTGTAGAAAAATTTAAAAAGGTGATTGAGTATGGTGCCATTGCTGTCGTCATGGCCAATAATCGCCCAGGCGAACCTTTTAGAATGGGAGGAGATGAATCCATTGCGATACCGGGCATAATGATTGACTTTGAATTAGGAAAAAAAATAAAAGAGCAATTGAGTGCGGGAAGCGTGGTCGCTGATTTAACTTCGGGCGAACGGATTAAGAAACCTGAAATGATTGACACCTTGACCGACTTTAGTTCGCAAGGCCCGCGCTCTATTGATGGTGCCTTTAAACCTGAAGTCGCTCTGCCTGGTGCCAATATTATTTCGGCGGCCATGGGGGAAGGTAGCGAAAGCACCATGATGAGCGGGACCAGTATGGCCGCGCCCCATATGAGT
Organism: Bdellovibrio sp.; assembly: GCA_016187935.1. Classification (GTDB taxonomy): domain Bacteria; phylum Bdellovibrionota; class Bacteriovoracia; order Bacteriovoracales; family Bacteriovoracaceae; genus GWA2-49-15. The sequence goes on along the minus strand of JACPIU010000038.1, from coordinate 20,320 downwards.
GGAGTCTTTGCTCTCTTAAAACAAAGTTTGCCTTCTTTTAGGGTTGAAGAATTAAAGGCCCTTGTCATGGGGCAGGCCAAGACTATGAAAGATGCAAATGGAAAGTTGGCCCTATGGTCTGAACAAGGTGCTGGTCGTGTGGATGCTTATCTTTCACTCAAAGCAGCGGCCTATTTTATTCCTTCGGGATTTTCATTGGGTGAAATGCAGGTGTTGAGACGCAAAAAACTAAGCGGTGAGGTTGTTTTTAAGAATATTTCCAATCGCACTTTGAATGTAAAATTTGAGAGCAGTCAAAGTGATGATTTGGGCCTGGAAGTCCAAGCTCCAAACACCATCGCCGCCGGTCAAACGGTGAAGCTCAAAATTTACAGTACGCTGCGTGCCCCTCGTGAGCAGAGTGCCGAATTGAATGGAATTATTTTGGCCAAAGATGCCGACAATGATGCCATTCTGGCACGCCTTCCCGTCATGGCCTTAGTTACTCGCGGGGATGCTTTAAAACAACAAGGGTTAAATGTCTTCGCGTCCAGTGAAGAGGATGAAGCCGATGCCTTGGCCCAACTGAAAATCCAAAATGCCGGACCTGTTGAGGGTGAGGCCTATTTATTTAACTATCTTGGGAAAGATTCAGAGCTACCGATTGAATCGGGAATCAATAGTACGCGTTCGCGCTTGTGCGATCTCCAAAGTGCCGGTTACCGAATTGTTAATAGAGAAAATGAACGGCTTCTTCAATTTGCCGTCAAACTTTATACACCTGTCACACGATGGCAGGGATGTGAACTGTCAATTTTAATCGATGGTAATGGTGATGGTTCTCCCGACCAGGAGTTGGCCGGGATCTTGGGCGATAATTTAAGTGGTCTTGATGGTAAGGATTATCAGTCGGTACTTCTCGATGTTGATTTGGTGCAAAAGTTAAGAAAAGAGTATGAAGAGGCCCATGCCCGCGGTGAAGTCGCTGTCAAAGAAAACTATTCCGCCGCTATCTTGGAGAAGCGCCCCATGAGGGCCTTTAATCAAAGTAGCCTATCAATTGTTGAGATTTCACTGGATAGAATTTTTATTTCACCCGTGGGTGAGTTGAAATTTAAGTTACAAGTTTTGAATGAAGATCAATCTTCCCGTGAAGGTGATGACATGTTGGGTGAGAATGCATGGAAGTCGGTTATGTTAAGTGATGGTGGCCAGGGATTGCTCATGATTCCCGAAGTCATCAAAGTACCTGGGCAAACGACGCAAGAGATTGATTTGAAATTGGGCGCTAGACCAGAAAAAATTATAATCTATTATCCCTATAATAGCTGGTCGAAAGTTCCAGGAGTGCGCGATCAACAATCAGAAATAGTGCAGAAAAAATATATCTACGCTGCGCCTTAGCCCTTATAAACGAAGGCGCCTTCGCGCACGTTCTCAATTGTGGATTGAACTCGTTTGCTCGATCGAGACTTGGGCATAGATTTTTGATTCGGGATTTCTTTAGATTTTGCCAGCATCTGCAAGAGTGCTTCGCCAATGGATTTACCGAGGAGGGGAGGGACGGCATTGCCGATTTGCCTCCACTGCTCACTGACTGGGCCTTGAAAGACAAAATCGTTGGGGAAGCTCTGTAAGCGTGCGGCTTCACGGGCCGTGAGGTAACGATTTTCGCGTGGGTGAAAATAGCCGTATCGATGGGTCATAATTGTGGGGGAAGGCCTTTTCCCATCCAGTCTTTGGTACTTGGTTTGCCTGAAACGTCCCTCTGGAAGTTCTTTCCAATCCACTCCCAAATGCAGTGAGGGAGGCAGATACTGTTTCTCGTCTTCTGGATAGCGGATACCCTTGCCTTCGGGAATTTTGGCCAGACGCCTGCGATCGATGGTCGATCTGATTTCGGCACTTTCTAAATCGTGGTTATATAAATTGCCGTTCCCCGTTTCCATATTGGCCAAAGCTTCGCCGACAGTGACGGGAGGAATGTAAATTCCATTTTTAACACAATCATGGGAAAAGAGTGGAAATTGCACCGGAATCGGAAGTCTAGTGCCGAGAATGATAGTTCTGCGACGTCGTTCTGGGACACCATATTTTTCTGCACTTAAAACTTGCACATCGAGATGGAAACCCAATTTTTCAAATTGGGCAAAGATAGCGCGCAAGGTTTTTTCATTTTTTTTGGCCAAGAGTCCGGTCACGTTTTCAACCACCACGAAGAGTGGGCGAGTAATTTTAACAATGCGAATGAATTCTAAAAAGAGCGAGTTCCTTTGATCTTTAGGATCACCCCTGCCAACGGTAGAGAATCCTTGGCAAGGTGGGCCTCCGATGACCGCATGAACGGTTTGTCCGCCCAGTAACTCCATGAGTTTCATGGAGGTCAGTTTTTTTATATCCTCGCTAAAGGCCACAGCGTGCTTATGATTGGCGAGAAAAGTTTGAATGGCGGCCTTGTTCAGATCCACTCCGAGCAAACATCTAAGTCCTGCCAATTCCATACCGCATGAGAGACCGCCAGCACCGGAAAAAACATCAATGAAGTTGAGAGCGTGTGAGGGCATTGTAATCTCCCTGATTTAGATAAATAAATTATGCGGATTTACTCAAGACAATGTCAATCAAAACTGTCGGAAACTAACTTGCCAATTTCAAGTCTTGCTCTTGAGGGTTCGCGATTGAGATCACCATTTGATTATCGGGTGCAGTTTTTTTGATTTGCAGAACCGGAACTTTGGTTAGTAAAGGCCATTCAGAGAGGGACCAGTCGGCCACCAGAATCATTTTCTGATTGAGTGTCTGTTCCAGGATGAGCGATTTTGCCAACAGTTCCATGCAGGTGCGATCCATCCCATGTTGGGGGGCGACTAAAAAAATATGGGGATCAGGACGGAGCAACGTTCGTATGATTGCCACTAATTTCTTTGCGCTACAACTGACCTCATGGCCGAGGGCCTCAGGATAGGACAGTCGTTCAAACAATTGATAGAGATAGATATTCCCACCGAAATTTTGCTGGGTATAGTTTTGTCTTGATCTGTCCTTGATGGTTCCGTGTGGTGCTTCCAAGAAAATATTCTCACTCAGAGTGAGATTTTTGTGCAGTTCGGGTCGATGGCCGCAAAATGCAAAACGTTTAGGTTTGTACCCAATTAGACATTCCACGATACGAAAAAAATCGTTTAATTGCAGATGGCCCACTCTCAAATGGGAGTCCATGAGATAAAGCTTTTTGTACAAATCATTCACATAAACATCTTCGAAAATTTATTTGAACAACCTGAGTTTGAGGCAAAAATAAATGTCCGAGTAAAAAAATACGGCAGATATTGCTCCGCCAAGTTTTACAGATTCAGGTATAATAGTGCAAAGAGAGAAATTATTATGTCGGCCATTAATACTGTTGTCGTAGGCATGAGCGGGAAGATGGATTCTTTTGTTGCCGCTTATTTGTTAAAAAAACAAGGCCTACATGTGATCGGCGTATGCATTCAGATGGTGGATGTGCACGATACTCTTTATTCCCGCCGGCGTGCTATGACAATTCAAGAATCCACCAGCATCAGTGAGGAGGGGCAGATTGATGATTTGAGTTACATCCCGGCCTTTTTCACAGACTGTCATGTGGTGAATTTAGAAAAGGCCCGAGCACAGGCCGAGCATCTCGAGATTCCTTTTTATGCTGTCAATGCTTTAAGTGAGTTTAAAAGTCTTGTGCTTGATCGCGTGATCTCGGCAGGTATCTCAGGCGAAAAAATCTATCCATGCATGTACTGCCATCAATTACTCATTGATCTGTTGGAGCAAAAGGCCAACAAGTTAAAGGCCCAAATGGTGGCAACCGGGCATTACGCCAGAGTGCAATTGATAAAAAATAATAAGGTTTATTCTATTGGAGCGTCACACGACCCCACTATAGATCAATCCTTAAAGCTGGCACAGTTAAATCAGAATCAGTTGTCGCGACTTCTTCTTCCCTTAGCAGAAATGCGCCGAGATTAAGTTATCAAAATTGCCCAATCGATGAGTAATGATGTGCAAGTTTCCAGTGATGATCATGTCTGTTTTATGTCTTCACCTCACTTGCCAGAGTTTATTGAAAGGACAACGCCAATTAGTCTTAGAAAGGCCGGGCAGATTCTCCGTTATGAAGACGAACAACTCTTATGTGATCACCAAGGCCTGCATTATTTTATGTTGGGAGTAACCCGTCCCCAAGTAACCAGCATAGAAAATGTGACCTCCGATGATGCAGATCAAGTTGTGGTACAGAAAAACATGAGTAATGGTGTCGTTTTTGTCGCCGATCCAAAGAATCTCGGTTTTCGATCTTTTGTCCTGTACGCCCTTATAACGACTCCACTCTGCAATACCACTAAACCGTGTTCTGCCGTCGCCCGCTTGGCCCAAAGTAAGGAGGGTTGGCCTTGCACGATTCACTTTAAAAATAATCAAATGGCCTCCATCGAATTAGCAAGTGAGAGACAAGGATTTCTGGCCCCAGGCACGTGCGTTGGGCTTTATGAGAATGCAGACCCTGGTGCGAAACTCCTTGCTTGCGGTGTCGTGGCCAATATTCAGGCATTAAATGCAGTATTTTTTAAGCGTGAACATGACAAAGAAGCGGCCCAAATTTCTGCTCTATTGGAGAGAAATAAAAAACTTGGATTTTAATATGACTAATTTAAATGCAGTTTATAGGATCAAGATTCTGAGCATTTCTTTAGTTCTTTTTTCATGTCTTTCTGCCTTTGGCGACTCATCCGGAACGGGTTCTTCAAGTGCCACCAAAACTGTACGTGAAGTCCCTTTTAATCCGCCCTCTCGTTATTTATCACTCCTACCTTTCATCGAGAAATTTAAAATGGATGACGTGAGAAAATCGCTGATGCTTTTTTTAGAAAAGACCCACCCGAGTCGATTGGTAGGAAAGCCCGGGCATGCCAAAACCCCTGGGGTGATCAGTGAAATTCTGGCCGGTTTTACTGCCACAATTCCAGCTTCACAGACCAATTGTTGTGTGGTTACCCAGGAAGCTTTTACTCCTGATTTGACGCGTGCCCGGAAAATGTATCAGGATGATTTTGCGCGAGAGATTGCAGCAAAATTTAAACCGAATCATCCCACCTATACCAGATGGAAGGCTTTTACCGATGACACTTTAAAATTTTTAAACACTCTCAGCAAGGTACCTGGTACCAATGTCGTTTGGGAGCGAAAAGGAACTCTTGATCCCGAGAGTGTTCTGATCTTGGGAGCACATTTCGATTCCATGGCCCATGATCCCAAAAGTTTAAAAATTATAGAAAAGGTGAAAACTCAAGGTGCTGATGACAATGGTAGCGGGGTCGCTGTGGCAATCAGTTTGGTTAGACTCCTCTCGCAAATTCCCCTGCCTAAAACAGTCAGGATTGTCTTCTACGATTATGGCCAAGTGGCCTCTCTCGGGGCAGTGGCCATGGCCAAACAAAACAAGGATCTCATCAAGTCAGCAAAGTTTGCTGGGCACATTGATTTGATCAGGTTGGGCCATGATTCTCGTGATCAAGACATTGAGAAAAAATACGGTAACATGTCTCTCTATCTGCGTGATCCAGAAGCTCCGGGAGCTGCTCAGGCCCAAAAATTGGCACGTTTGTTTCAAGAAGCAGGAAAACGGACTGTCTCCGGCATTCAATTTGAGATCAATGCCAATGATTTTAATCAAGGCAACGGTGCGGCCTATTGGGATTTGGATGCTCCCACCTTGATCTTTACTCAGAATATGGAATCAGACATGAATCCTAATTATCACACGGCAGATGACTTTGCCGAAACGCTCAATTATCAAACGCTCTACAAAAGCTATCAATTTATCGCCACCGGCGTTCTGGCCTGGGCATTTGATATCGTGAAATAAGGTTGCTATATATTGCCGCATGAATAGTATTTCCAATTATATTCCTCATCCCAGTCGTGAGGGCATAAAGAAAATTGTTGTCGGCATGTCCGGCGGGGTAGATTCGTCGGTAGCTGCGGCCGTCCTTAAAAAAATGGGCCATGAGGTCATTGGGCTTTTCATGAAAAATTGGGATGAACCACAGGGACCTTGCCCGGCGGAAAAAGATTATGAGGATGTGGCGCGAGTTTGTGGGCGACTGGATATTCCTTTCTTCCCGGTGGAATTTATCAAAGAATATCAAGAATCGGTGTTCCAGTGGTTTTTGAAAGAATATCAGGCCGGACACACTCCGAATCCCGATATTCTATGCAATCGTGAGATTAAGTTTAAGGTATTCTACCAACACGCTCTTAACCTTGGGGCCGACTATTTTGCCACCGGCCACTATGCCCAGCACGCCATTGATGAGCATGGTCGTCATCATATGCTAAAAGGCACTGATCCCGGGAAAGATCAGAGCTACTTTTTATGTACTATGCAAGAAGAAATCTTAAAACGGGTGATCTTCCCTGTAGGCCATTTGGCAAAAAAAGTTGTGCGTCAGCTCGCGGAGGAGGCACAACTTTCAGTGATGCATAAAAAGGATAGTACAGGTATTTGCTTTATTGGGGAGCGACCCTTCCGTCAGTTTTTATCCAATTATCTTCGACCTGTTCCGGGACCGTTTAAACATTTAAATGGCGAGAAGGTTGGGATACATCAGGGTGTGCATCTTTATACATTGGGCCAGCGTAAAGGTCTTGGTCTCGGTGGGCCAGGGGAGGCGTGGTTTGTGGTGGCCAAAGATCGCGATTCCAATACTGTTTTTGTTGAAAGAGGGGAGAATCACCCCGCTCTCTTCGCTCGTTGGCTCACCTGTAATGAACTAAGTTGGGTATCTCCGGATTTTAAATTAGAAGGTCCCATGTCCGTTCAGGCCAAAATTCGCTATCGCCAGTCTGACCAGGATTGCATCATCACCCCTTTGCCCGATGGCGAGGTGCGGGCCGATTTTCGCATTCCCCAGCGGGCCATTACGCCTCGCCAGGCGGTGGTTTTTTACCAAGGCGCCAAGTGTCTCGGCGGTGGTTTTATTCATGGGGTGGGGCCTTCACTTTTTTCTGAGATTTAAGTTTTCTCTTCGGGGTTTTCTTTCACTGGGGTCTTGCGATGTTCTTTTTCCGCGAAGGCCTGGCACTCGTTCCCAGAATTTTGCTTTACTGCGCGAGAAGGAATTTCTTTGGCCTTAAAACGAAATGCTCTACACCCGTAGGGGACGGCCACGTCAAAAGTAATAAAAAAGTGCTTGCACTGATGGCAATTTGGACCTTTCATTTGAGCACCTAAGTCCATTAGATCATAAGTCTTTTGTTTACCCAAACTGCTAACTACTAGGAAAAATTGGCCAATTTTTAGACGGCCCCCCAGAGGTTATTCATGAAACTATTACAGCCCCATGGCCAAGAGACTGAAACCAGAGCGATAAAGGGCCATAATTGGATTTGAAAATGTTGGCACCTGCACTGCAATGGAAGTGGGCAGGGAGTGGGGGGCACACACTTAAGGGATGCCCATGTGTAATGTAGTAACTGTGGTGAATGTGGCAATGGAACATCTTACAGAAGATAAAATTCTCGTTTTATTTCCGGAAAGCCGGCATTACGAGAAGCTTGTTACGGAGGAGGAAACTCCGGTGGAAGAAAGCATTGAATCCGCTGAGCATTGTGAAGATTTAATTGAAGCAATGCTTAAAGGTGCTGATCCCGAACTCATGCCACCTCGCTCAGAGCAAATAGAAACACCCGCAGCATTCAATCAATGCGAGGTAGACAACAAAGATCTCGCCCATGTCCTCGATGTTCAGCTGGAGTCTCTTGGAGAGACGCTGCAACGCCTACGCTACTATCTGCACGAAATTGAACAGTTTTTACCCGAAAAAAATCGCCGTCGCCAATAAAATCCTTTGCCAAATCCCCTGCGCTCGTTTAGATTTTTGAACTTATCCAGACATTCCTGTGCCCAGGTGGTGAAATTGGTAGACACACCATCTTGAGGGGGTGGCGCCGAGAGGCATGCTGGTTCAAGTCCAGTCCTGGGCACCATCTCTCAAATCCTCAATAAAAACAGCAATTTAAAACCCTCAAGAAAAGCTTGGCGCTACTATGGCGCTAAATTTTGTAACGCCAATTTTCTCTCCACTACTTTTCCGCCAAAACTAACCACATTCGAGGCCTCTACTAAATGCTCAGGTGCCAGGTGCGCATACCGCTGAGTCATCTCTAGACTTGAATGCCCAAGTATTTTTTGAAGGTCGTAGATATTTCCGCCGTTCATCATGAAGTGGCTCGCGAACGTATGGCGCAAATCGTGGAAGCGGTAATGCTCTTTTATCTCGGCCTCTTTTAAAAATCGCGAGAGGTCGCGGTAAACGTGGTTTACGTCAAAGGCCTCGGCATCTATATCTGTCACCACCAAATCACTTTTGGTTTTTTCTTTAAGTGTGAGGAGGTGATTTCTGGCCACGGCGTTCATGGGAATAAAGCGTCTGCTCTTAAACGTCTTTGTTCTGTCGCCTAGACCGTTTCTATCTCGAAGCCGGGCAATTTCTATGAGCCCTGTGTGAAAATTCACCTTATCCCAGCACATCCCCGCAATTTCTCCTCTTCGCATTCCAGTATTCACAGCTAGAAGAAAAAGCGAATGGAAGTAGTGGCCTTGAGTCACTTCAAGCACCCGCTCAATTTGCTCTGAGGTCATGTAAACATCGGCGCGAGGGGTCTCCTTCATTTCCCTTAGGTACTGAAAAGGATTTTTCTCTAACCGATTTTCTCGTGTGGCCTCAATCAAAACCCGCTTGAAGACGCCTACAATTAAATTGATACCCTTGGCGTTGTGGCCATTTTCGTGCAGTTCCTTAATGAGCCAGTGACCATGCCTTATTTGGATTTCTTGTAGCTTTAAATGTCCAAAGCTCGGCAAGATATGGCGCTTAAGGGTGGTACTGTAATGCTCATAGGTTCTTCTTGAGAGCTGAAGCTTGACTCGCGTTTCAAGCCAAGCTTGGGCCTCATCATTTAAGGTCGTTTTGCTTGGTTCCTGAAAAACTTTTGGCAGGACGCCGGAGGAGCGAAATTTTCCCTTTTCACTTTCCATGCGCGCCTTCCACCCCACGGCGTCGGTCTTTCGTAAAAAACGCGGAGAGTGGGTGGCCTTTCCGCTTATGTAAATTTTTTCCCGGTAAAAGGTTCCCTTCTTTGTTCTTATCACTTGCATTGAAAACTCCTTTGGTAAAAGAGTCTTCGCCAGTGTCGTCTGTTCCCATCTTTAGTTGTAAAAGAGCGGGATTGTCTTCCAATCCTGGCGAAGACCGTAGCATAGAAATGGCCATTAATCCATGTCAGCTTGTCCCAACGGGTTTAAGATTTTTGTGAATATAGCTTTGCAAGTCCTCCTCGCGAAAACGCACTAAAGCCCCGACTTTGACGTGATTAATCTCGCGCTTAAACACTGCTTGTCTAACCCATGAGACTTTCACATTCAAAAAATTGGCAGCTTCTTTAACTGTTAATAGCTCTTTCTTTTTCTCTGATTGAAATTTCTCTTTTATAAGAGACTCTACGAAATCATAAATTTCTTTCTTAAAAACCATCATTGGAATCATTGCACCCAATAATTCTTTCTCCAACTCCGCCCCCTTGGTCTTTGTTATTATCCCTTTTCCCTAATCCTACCGCCCCCGTTGCTTTAAGGACTGGCCACCTCCTCTCACCTCATGTTGGGAGGGGGTGGCCAGTCCTTAAGGCAACATCAAGGGGGCGCGTTTGATGTGGGAAAAGTCTTGGGATATTCTCCACTTGACCAAGGGGGCGCGGATTTGATTTCTATCGTTTTGGTGCTCACCCCATGAGCAGGGGAGTGAGCAGCTTCTATCCACGGCGCTTTGGGGTTTTGCATGACTTCCGTAAGAAGTGATGAGTGAAGCTTGATGGTGGACTTATATCCTTTGACGGCGTTCCATGCTTTGTGGACACAATTTAAAATCAAAGGGCCTTGGCAAATATACCAGATGTAGGCCAAGTCTTTTTTCTCTAGGTAGCGCGAAAAATTCTTTTCAAGCCGGTCTTTATTTTTAAGACTTAACTCCAATTCAACCGCCACAGAGACTTTGTGTGTTTGGACTTCAGTAACCATTAAACCGTCGGGCACAAGCATTTTTTGCGCGGCCTCGATGCCATGCTTTTTGAATACAAGGTATCTTATTTTGTGCTCAGGTATCCAAGATTTGGCGATGCCTTGTTTTTCTAATGCGAGCCTAAGGTTTAGTAATTTGAAGTCATGCTCCAATAAATTTTTGTTCCAGTAGCGTTTAAATTGTTCTCCTTCTCCTAAAAGTGCAGCCTTGTCCGTCATTGTCCACAGGATGTCCTGTGATTCAAGGCCCACCAGCCTCTTTAAATATTTTTCCTCTTCTAAGATTCTAAGTCGTCTAAGAACCGTCGTGATGGCAATACCACCGAAAATAATTTCGTTAACATGCTTGGTTGTCAGCATGCCATAATTTGATAAATGGGAAAAAAGCTTTCTGTCCCTCTGGGTTATAGTCATATTCACCTCACAGAAAATTTTTTAAGGCTTGCTCTTCAATTAAAGAAACTGGTCTTGCTTTCGCCTCCTTGTCGTCTTTGATGATTTTAATTTCGTTAAAAAGGGAACCGATTTCTTGTTCCAGCTTTTTGGATGTCTCCCCATTACGCTTGTCAATTCGTTGAATTTCCCACTCAAAATTTTCTTTAAGCTTGCGCAGCTCTCTCTCTGTTTTGTCATACCTCCTATCAATCATCTCCATGATGTAGAGATGAATTAAAAATAACACCCCCGCAACTGGGACGGCATAGAGGAGAAAGTACAGAACTTTCATCACCATAAAATCTAAAATGTTCCATGGGCGCATGAGCGGTGAGGGATGGGGAAGCCCACCTCCTGTAAATTTAAAAAGCAAATAGAGAATCATGATTCCACCAAATCCCAGGACGATGGCGGACAGACGTCTTTGCCAGTCAGAATTCATTTGACCTCCACAAAATAAGAAAGGCCCAAGGGCACTTCCTCAGGTTTTTGTAAAAACGAACTGATTTGAATTTTTACTTGAAGAGAATCAAGTTTTTTGCTATGGTTAGCTCATAAGTCCTCCTTCAAAGTGTTTTGGCGAACACTTTCAGAAAAAGTCGAACTGCGGATAGTCTCAAAAAAAAGCAGAAAAATACAGAGTAAAAAACTTAAAAATGCTTACTGTGATGTAAGAGAAGAATCCACTTGTTGGAAATTATTGAAAGTGAAAATGTAAGATTATTTTTTTATTTTTATCCGTTCAAGAGATTGAAGCTTGTCCAAGATAATTTTCCAGCTCTCATCAAACGCATGGACTTTTGTATCTGCCAAAATCAGGTCATAACTCTTTTTGATGTATTCCGTATCAATTGCTTTCGCGGCCTTATAGAGTGAGTCCACTTGAAATTTTCTCTTCTCAAATGTTCGTTCTATGGCCAGAAGGAGTTCTTGGTCGCTGGTTTCTTTAAAAATGAAAGGCAGGTCATAAATATCTTTTCCCCTTGAGTTGCGGTCGCCCCGGTCAAGGAGACAATGGATTTTCTCGGATGCGATAAACGCTGGCGGGTAAATCTTCCACTCAATAGGCGACATAGAAGGCAAAATAGATTTTGTGACGGCGGTCTTGGCAACGTCTTCAAGGTCAACACCAATAGAAATGTCCAAGTGTATGCGTCGCAATTGTTTCTTCTCTTTAGGGGTTGGAGCTGGTGTCCCTAATTTGTACAAAATTTTATAACGAATTCCACCATAACCGCTTTCCGTTTCAATGCCTTCGGTGGCAACATTGCCAAACCAGAGGCCATCCTCCAAGTTGGTATCAAGCGCCTTGATGACTTCTTTTTCCAAATTAACCTGGTCGATGCCTGAGACAATGGCATCAGCATCCCTGGTGTAGCGATTCGTGTCCAATTCTTTGAATAAAACAAGGCCGCCACCGAAGATAAGATGTTCTTTGAGAAAGGGATTGGTAACCAAGCGGGCCACGATGCGCTCAAGCACCACGATGCCACGAACCCGGTTGACATCTTTAACACCCAAGTCCTGGGAGACTTTCTTGATTTTGGCATTCCATTGGTCTGCATTAAACATGGGGGGCCTCACGAGTTTCCTCTAGGATGAGCAAGTCACGTTTTAATCTTTTATCAGCTTTCAATTTTTTTGCCATTGCAAAAAGCTTCTGAAAGGCCGTTTTTTTCACTCGAATGGCATCCATCACAATTTTGTAGGCCTGTACTTCGGGAAAATGTTTGCGATCAAGGAGAATGTCAATCAGTGTGCGTTCAATATTAGTCACTCTGATGCCATTGATCGTTTCAATGCCAATGTCCCAGTGCGGATTTCTCTTTCGCACAGCTTTTATTTTAAGTCTGGTAGTTTTTTCATAGGGAACATAGGCCCAAATATCCGATGGTGCCTCCTCGGTAAGGTCATGAAAAACAAGGGCCGACCACAAGCAAAGGACGGAAGGTTCTCCTAATTGAGTGAGGGCCACGGCGTAGTGGTCAGATTCACTATTGGCATGGTTTTTTTTAATAAAAGTACCTCGTCCTTCCTTCACAAGATAACCGTTCTTCACAAGTAGGTTTAATTCGTAATAAGAAAAGCCCGCCTCAGAAATTGCTTCCTTGGCGGTGAAGGCCATTTTTTTGATTTGCTTTAGTTTTTTTTCTCGCGCTTGAGTACTCATAGATGACAGCACAATTTATATTGTTGTGAGACAATTTAAATTGTATCACATTATATTAAAGTGTGATACAATTTAAATAGGGAAGCCGAATTATCCATCATGTTGAATTTGCGTAGTCTAATCCATGAAACAGCATGGGCCGTTAAATGTTGCATAAAATTTTTCTGGTCAATATACTCGATTAATTCTTGCTAAAAAAATCGGAGATATCTACTTCAAATGCCCGAGCGATACGTTCCAGCGTCGGCAGGCTTACACTATAGGTTCCACTCTCAATATGTTGGTACCAGCATCTCTCGAAACCTACTAGGACAATGATTTGCAGGATCGTCTAGAAGCACTGGGTATAGTCCAATCGATGTCAAGAAAGGGCGACGGCCACGACAATGTCTTTGGCGAGAGTTTTTCCACACATTGAAAAATAAACATGATGAAAAAAAATTCAAATCGAGGAATTGGCGAGGCAGAAAATTTTTAGATACATCGGAACTTGGCACAATTCAACAAGATTGCATTCCTCACTTGGCTATTTGAGTCCACGTGAGTATGCTGAACGAGACCGTTGTGCCGCGTAAAATAATGTCCGACAATTCGAGGGAAATGCAGAGCGACCAGTTTTAGTTATCACTGATCCGGAATAGGTGCAATAAGCGCAATGAGACACAGTCAGAAATCATATTTTGCTTCGCTTCGCAGCCGATTGCTTTTTCTCATCTGCCTGGCCACTTTTCCAGCGTTTCTTTTTACTTTCTTTATGGCCGAACGGGAGCGTTCAAGTGCGCTTGTACGGGCCGAGCTCGACGCTTTACACTTGGCCCGCCTAGCCGGACGCGAACACGCTCATCAGATTCAAGGAGCCAGTAATCTGCTCCGATGGCTTGGCTCCAAGTTGGAACAGGATGGAAGAAAATCACCCATTATCACAGACCCAAATTTTCTGCGGATTTTATTGGCCGGACACCCCCAGCTTGCCAATGTGGGGGTTCTTTCCCCCGATGGTCAAGTATGGATAAGTGCCCATCCACAATTGAGTAATCGAAACTGGAAAGATAATCCTGCGTTTATGACGGCATTGAATTCACGTGATATTGCGATTGGAGAATATCTCATCTCGCCGATCTTTAATCGCCCCACACTCAATCACGCCTATGCTATTCGAGACGCCAAAGGAAAAGTATGGGCAGTGCTGTTTAATGGGCTGGACCTTGAATGGCTCTCCGAAATAGCGCGACAGGCGGACCTTCCCGGGATGTCTTCTCTATTGATCACGGATAAAAACGGCCAGATTCTCGCCCATAATGACTCTAACCGTAGTGAAAAAGGGGCGAATCTGGTGGGATTGAAAATTCCCAACATCGATGAGATCTCGCGGTCAAAACGGGGAAAATCTTTAAAAATCGAGGGCACCACCGATCGTCGCTATTTCGTGGCCCTCCCATTTGAGGGAACTCCAAATTTATACGTGGCGGTCAGTCTTCCCTATGCCAGCATCTTTGCACAAACGGCAGCCGTATTTTATCGAACTCTTGCAATTCTAGGAACCCTGACTTTATTTACAATCATTGTCGTCTTCTTGGCGGCGGAGCTGGGAATTTTGCGCGCCCTGCGATCGCTGGCGTATGCGGTAAAACGTTTCGGCGCCGGTGACTTGTCGGCGCGTGCTTTATTCTTTCACGGACACAATGAGATCGCCTCTTTGGCCAGCGCCTTCAATACCATGGCGGACTCTCTTGTGGCCCGACATAATGAGGCAGTCCAAGTGCAAGCACAACTGCGGGCGCTTGCAAGCAAACTACAAACCTCTCGCGAGGAAGAAGCGGCCCGCATCTCGCGTGAACTCCACGATGAAATAGGACAGGCGCTCACGTCCTTAAAGATCGATATATCGCATCTGCGATCGCATTGTCCGAAAGATAATGCAACCACGGCCTGCTCAATTGCCATGCATGAAAGTATTGATGCCATGAGTACACAAATCAGTAACATGATCAGTCTGGTGCAACATATCTCCTCAGAGCTTCGCCCAAGCGTCCTAGACAAACTGGGACTTGTTCCGGCCTTAGAATGGCTTGCCAGTAGTCTTGAGGAGCGTAGCGAGCTTGCAATCCAGATTGATGCGGAAGAGATCCCATCAGACATTAATGAGAGAGTCTCAATAACCTTGTTTCGAATTGCCCAGGAGGCACTGACCAATGTTATTCGACATGCACAGGCAAGCAATGTAGAAATCAAGCTGGTCATGAATGGAGAAAATATCACGCTGACTGTGCAGGACAATGGAAAAGGGATTATGCCCGACTCGCTCAAAAATCCCCAGTCGCTTGGGATCATCGGCATGCGCGAGCGCGTGGCGCTGATCGGCGGACATTTGTCGATTTATGAAGCAAAAAACCAAGGAACAACAGTGCAAGTCACTGCTCAATTACTGCAAAAATCGGAGGTCACCCATGCGAATTCTGTTGGCCGATGATCATGCCATTGTTCGATCTGGATTAAAACGCATTATCATGGAGGCATTTCCTGATGTGCCCATCGGGGAAGCCGCCTCTGATGTTGAGTTACTCGCAAAAATGCGAGAGGCAAATTGGACCGTCCTGATTCTTGACATTGCTCTGGGAACTCGCAACGGTCTCGACCTTGTGCCGGAACTTTTGCAGATCATCCCCGATTTGCGCATCATTATCCTCAGTATGTATAGCGAACGGCAATTTGTCGTTAGGGCCTTGCGTGTCGGCGTTTCCGGCTATGTCACCAAGGACCGGGCACCAGAGGAATTATTGCAGGCCATCTCTAGCGTCACGCAGGGGAAACGTTATATTTGTGAGACCGCCACACAGCAGATCGCCGAACATGTCGCTCTTGCCGATTTCGGCTCCCAAGCTCCTCATGAGCGGCTCTCATCGCGAGAATATGAAGTTTTCCTTTTGTTGGCCAAGGCGCATTCCGTGACAGAGATTGCAACCCAGCTCAGACTAAGCGTAAAGACGATCAGTACCTACCGAAATCGCATTCTGGAAAAGATGGGTCTGAACTCCAATGCGCAGCTGATGCGATATGCGCTGGAATCAAAATTGACCACGTAGCTCCATGTAGGACAAAAACTGACGCGCCATTTCGCATGATCCTACAAGTATTTCAGACTGTCGCCGATATCGAATAAGGCCATAATTCATTAGTCTATATCTCATGGGATATCGACATCCAAATTTTCGACAGATTGAAGACTATCTCAAGAGTCAACTTGAGGACATGTTCCCGTCCAATTTTGCATTGGCTATGGCCACTGGAATTGTTGCCATTGTCGCCTACCGCCTTGGCCTCAAGGAACTTGGTCTCACGCTTTCCTGGATTAATATAATTGTTTTTCCAATCCTTTGGAGCTTGTTTTTGGCCAGGGTCGTGATGTACCCCAAAAATGTGCTTGCAGATTGCATGAGTCACCAACGTGCTTATGGTTTCTTCACGTCGGTGGCGGCGACGAGCATCGTAGGCTCGCAGCTAGTCGTGCTTCACAACTTGCTATTTCTGGGTGAGATCTTATGGTGGATAAACGTTTTACTGTGGCTCCTATGTACTTATTCCATTTTCACCGCACTCACCATTCGAAGTGAAAAACCGACACTGAGTGAAGGAATCAACGGCGGATGGTTACTGGCAGTGGTAGGAACTCAATCTGTCTGCGTTCTGGGTTGCGGCCTGGGTGCAACCATGCTGGGTAACAGGGACATGACTCTCTTTTTACTGATGTCTTTCTGGCTGTGCGGGGGAATGCTCTATCTCTGGATTATCGCTCTGATCTTTTATCGCTACATGTTTTTTACCTTTTCACCGCGCGATTTGATGCCCCCTTACTGGATCAATATGGGAGCGGTTGCTATTTCCTCTCTTGCTGGAGCACTCCTTACAAAGGCCATAAAAAACTCGGAGTTGCTTGGACATCTCCACCCGTTTGTTCTCGGACTCACCATTATGTTTTGGGCGACAGCAACCTGGTGGATCCCAATGTTGGTTATCCTTGGAATATGGCGCCATCGAATTAAGCGCATCCCAATATCTTACGACCCACACTACTGGGGTCTCGTGTTCCCGTTCGGCATGTATGCCACTTGTACATACCAATTGTCGCAAGCACTTTCGGCACCATTTTTGATGTGGATCGCAAAATTCGCCATGATTGCGGCGGCATCCGCATGGCTATTGGCCTTTTTTGGATTGGCCGGGCGGCTACTGCATACGCCTCTGTTCGCATGCCAACGTTTACACGCCAGAAATCGCGAGGAAAAACTCATCCCCAATACTAAGGGCATAGGAGACATTTATGGACGTCAAAGTTGAAACTTTTCAGCACTCAGAAGTGGCACTTGGTGCACAAAAACTTGCCTACGCCCAGGCCGAACGTCGCATGCGATTAGGCCGGCGGCTTGTCGTTATCGGATTCGTCGTATCCATTTTGGGGGTTATCGCCTATTGCGTAGGTTGTTTTAATGTCACGCTAAACCAGGAGATTGGAGGAGTCCTTTATGACAACCCCGGATGGTTGCTCACTCCCACCTTGGGAACTATGGGTCTAGGCACAGTATTGTGGTTGATTGGCTCATTTATCCATCTCAAAGGCGCCATGGACAGCGACCCGGAAGGCCCTATGGTCTAACTCGGGAAAATTTCCTTCAACTCAAATCAGGAAAAAAAAATGTATCAGGACGTTATTAATGCCATTGGTGAATCGGCCAAGGCCAAGGAAAAGCTTTTTTTCAGTTGCTTTAGTGGTTATATGATCCATGCCGCTTTGGCCGGCGTCTATGTGGGATTTGGTATTGTTTTGATTTATATTTTGGGGGCCCCTTTTTATGCCGCTCATTCCCCCTTTATCTCTCTTATTATGGGAGCGAGTTTTGGTATTGCCCTAAGTCTGGTTATTCTTGCCGGATCAGATCTTTTCACAGGGAATACGATGGTACTTCCTGTCGGTGCCATGACAGGAAATATTACCTGGAGTTCTGTTTTAAAACTGTTTATCTGCAACTACTTTGGAAATTTCATCGGCGCTGTTTTGCTTGCTTGGATTGTGGCCCAAGCTGGTATTTTTTCAAATGAATCAAGTACAATATTTCTTGCGGCCATGGCCCAAAAAAAAATGGCACTGGGATTTTGGAAACTTTTTCTACGCGGGATATTATGTAACTGGCTTGTGGTTTTAAGCGTCTGGTGTTGCTATCGCATGAAAACAGAATCTGGAAAATTGATCATGATTTTCTGGTGCCTCTTTGGATTTATCGGTGCGGGCTATGAACATAGTGTGGCGAATATGACTCTTCTCACGCTGGCAAATTTTGCCACTCCAGGCGAAGGAATAAGTTGGATGGGCGTTCTTCAGAATTTAATTCCCGTGACGCTTGGAAATCTTGTCAGTGGTCTGGTTTTCGTGGGAGGAGCCTATTGGTGGGTCTCTCCTGTGCGCAATTTTGTTAGGAGATAAAATGCTATTTTCAATCATTACGGCCATTGGAAAACACAATCAAATTGGGAAGGACAATCGTCTTTTGTGGCATATTCCCGAAGATTTAAAACTCTTCAGGAAACTGACTATGGGACATCACTTGATGATGGGAAGAAAAACTTTTCATTCCATCGGTCGACCTCTTCCCGGACGCAAGATGTTGGTCTTGAGTCAAAAAGAAAAAATGACGAAGCTCTTCCCCCAAGATTCTGCCGCCAACATTCACGCATTTGCCAATTCGCTGGATGCCATGAGCTATGCCCGACATAATAATGTGCAAGAGTTGTTTGTGTATGGCGGGGGCCAGATTTACACCATGATGCTCCCCTTGGCTCATCGTCTTTATATCAGCCATGTTGATTATGATGGTGTGGCCGATACCTTTTTCCCCTCCGTAGATTTTTCAGAATATAGCATATTGGAAGAACAAGCCTATCCCACCCAAGGGCTATCGCCTGGCTTTCTCTATCGTCTTTATGAAAAACGTTCCGAAAAGTGAAAAAAATTCGTCCTTAATTGTTATAGGTCATCTCAACTTCCAACAAACTCATCCAAATCTTAAAAATATTCAAAATTCGCCTTCTTCAAGATGCTTCCCAACATTGCTTGTACGTTAAAACCATGCTTGTCTAAAATTCACGCCAAGAAAAATAAGGCCAATAGCCATAAATGTGACCAGATAAATATGCAAGGACAGAAGGCGCAAATTTTCCTTGGTCAATTGAGGGATGATTCCAAGACGCGCATGTAGTGCAAGAATGAGGGTAAATAAAAGGCCTGCTAATTTCAGTGTCACGGTACGCTGTGGCCCTGAGGTAAGGCCAATGAGGTCATTACCCAGCATCAGATAGGCGAGAGATAGGCCCGTAATCACCTGGGTTATCAAGGCGGGAATTCCGATGTTTTCAAAAACCGCTTCAAAATCTTGAATGATACTTGGATCATTTGCCTTTAGGGCCTTAGGCAAAATGCCAATGGCAAGGATGAGGTGACCTCCAACCCAAATCGAGGCACCAATTAGATGCAAAAAAATTAATATACCGTACATAATTTCCCCCAAAATCAAACATCCATTTTTTTCAGGTGAAAGATGTTTATTGGTTGTTTCACTTTTTTCATCGCATTTTAGCCTATTTTTTTTAGTGGGATCTTTTTATTTAACAACTCGACTGATTTTCTTGAAATTTCCTTGAAGCGTTCATCGGCTTCTATCCCGTTTGGAAAAAGTATCGTCATGGGATGAAGGCCAATGGCCAAACCGATTTTGGTCGCCTGGACATATCCAAGGGTTTTCTTATCATTTTCATAGAGCGATAGATTGCTTTGAGAGATGCCTGTCGCTTTTTCAACTTCTTCCAGGGTGATTTGATAATTTGTTCTCTTGGCCCGTATTAGTTCACCGGGGGTCGCATTTTTTGGAAAAAAGTCATTTAACATTTCCAGAAATTCGTTATTACTTTTTTGCTTTGCCATAAAAATTCCTCACCGTTTATAGTTGTGGGCGGGTGTTATCCGCTCAACCTCACAGACCTCTATTGTTCTCTCATCTATAATTCGATAGATGATTCTCCCATTCACGCTAAAACAAGATGCCCGATATCCAGATCATTCTCCATCTAGTGGGTGATCTCTCCATTCACTGCTTTCGGCAATATATTTAGGGCCAAACAGTTCCATTTCCCTGGCCCATGCCTTCAAAACTTGTCCGTCTCCCTCGGAAAATAGACCCTTTCAAAGTCGGCTTTGAACTTTTTAAAATATTCTTTGGTTCTTTTAATCATGACCATAGAGGTGAGTCATACTTATATTAATGTATAAGTAAAGACGATCAAATATTTTGGCGCTAATTTGGCGCTAAAATCCCCGAAAACGGCCAACAAAAGACAAAAACAGACGACAAAAGAAAAGACTCATTGTTAGGTTAACATTCTGAAATCATGGACTAATTCTTTGAAATTATTGAGACCTTAAAATTGGGCCCATGCAATCCAGTCCTGGGCACCATCTCCTTCTAACTAACTGAAAT
This sequence comes from Bdellovibrio sp., assembly GCA_016187935.1. Taxonomy (GTDB): domain Bacteria; phylum Bdellovibrionota; class Bacteriovoracia; order Bacteriovoracales; family Bacteriovoracaceae; genus GWA2-49-15. The sequence goes on along the minus strand of JACPIU010000038.1, from coordinate 102 downwards.
TAAAGATAAAGTAGACACCCGGTCGGGCTTCGTGAGCTAAATATGAGCTACGACATTTAACAACAGACCACACTTTCGCGTGATTTTTTTCTCGCCTGCCAC
>JACPIU010000034.1 GCA_016187935.1 Bdellovibrio sp. | reverse complement strand
TTTCAAGAAAGCACCATCCCGCTTGCCAAAAATATTATTCCGGAGCATTCACCAAATGCCTGCATGCCTTTTAAAGCATACATGATGTTTTCCGCACCTCCGATCGACGATGAGCTTTTTGATGACACTCTTCATATGGAGGGATTGGACTATGATATCAAAGGCAAGGAGCAGCTTCTGCGCGACTACCTCAATGTACCGGAAATGGGAGCATCGTTTTTGAAGAAAGTTGAACACTTCATGGGGTATGGAGGAGAGGAAGGGCAGCGACAGTTGGAGTATAATGCCCGAATCGCCGGAAATCATCCATTGATGATGCTAGTATTCCAAAATAAAGACATACGTGATGCTTTAAAAATACATACCGAAAAGTCAGGCCAGTGCAACTCAGAGCAGATTGATCGCTATAATCAGGCAACAGATGCAGATTATCGACGTTTTTATGATGAAAAATTAGCGACGCTCATACCTCTTTGCGGCACCGGAACGGGAAGAGAATATAGAAGGTGTGTGAGTGAGAAAGAAGGGATAGCGCGGGAATATGCTAATTCTAAGCTTCCAAGACGACAACAGTGGGCAAAAGAGCAAAATAACAAGAAAACGGGAAGTGAACCCATCTGCGAAACTGAGAAGGATTTTTTTCAAAAACAAGAAAACATCAACGAGATAATTAAAGCGCAGAATGATAAATGCAATAATTTTAGAAAGACAATCGGACCTGAGTTTTTGTGCAAAGATGATATTTCTAACTTTGATCCAAGCACACTTGAGTTAGAGCTTGGCCCTAAAATCTTTGAAGCTTTCGGTTCGGATGGGCCTCGCATTTTTAATCACTATATGAAAAAGAATTATTGCTCGATTACGTCAGAAGGTAAGGGAGTACCCAAACCAAAGATTGGTCCGTCTAAGCTTGAAGAATTTGGCATCGTCGATCACCTTCGCCCAAAGTCTAATCTGACTGATCTTCGAACCGGAAAAGAGAGTGACTATGATCGATATAACAAATTTTTGTGTTCCAAAATGAATGGACGAAGACCAGACGGCAGCACCTTTTCTTGTGCTAACAATAGTGCCCGTCCACCAGAATGTAATCAGTCGATATATTTTAAACAGATGGCCTGTCAGGCGCTAAAGAGTGAACTTGATGGGGTAAGACCAGTTATGAGTGAAGAGGATAAGCGCGATTATTTTCTAACTCCAGAAGAATATGGAGATGTTCACCATCACAATAAGTTCCCAAGCAGTCGTGAATCTCTGGACCGTGGCCCCATGATTTTGGAATTTCAGCGTCTGGCCAATACGCTCCCAGGGGACCTCGGAGCAAACTGCGCTCTTCCCAATCCACTTCCCAGTGACTCTGCCACAGTGTCGAGTTGGTTTGCCAGT
>JACPIU010000033.1 GCA_016187935.1 Bdellovibrio sp. | reverse complement strand
TGATTAGTTCTTTACCCATGACTAAAAGGTGTAGGAAAAAGTGAAAAAAGGGATCTGTTTACCACCACTTTTTTTCTGGTAGTAATCCGATGCATTCGCCATGGGATTCACCTCTTCCAATTTCAAAACAGAGGCTTCGGGAGGGGCTTCTTCCTCAGCTCCTTCAAGATAAAGATTGCGTGATTTACTTGCCTGCATATAGGCAACTATTCCGACTCCCACAATAATTCCCAATGCACCGCCAACAATAACATTTTTTAAATGCTGACCAGGTTCTTCGACAAAGGATAGTGTGGAAAGCCCGAGCGTGGCCCCCACTGCTGTCGTTCCGAGCACAATAGAAACATCACGCATAGATTCATCCATGACCGACGAATCTTGCTGTTGGGACCATGCTTGGGAATCTACTAAACAAAAAAAAGCAAGCAATAACAGGACTAGCTTCCGCACTGGCACTCGAAGCGGCCTCCATCCAGCGCTTTCTCTACCCCTATATGTCATCATCAGTACCCCGTTAAAACAGTAAATTTATATACCCAATTTACATCTCCCAGAAAAGGAGATGATAATTAAGGCTAAACTAGATTAGTCAAAGATATATCGGAATATATTGGCCGTTTTCAAACCATTGAGTCAAGACATGAATACCCGTAATAAAAAGTTCGATCAAAATAATGATTCAGCTCAGGCGGATAATCGGCCCAAGCTTTCTCCCGCAAGTCTTATTGCCAAAAAGCGTGATGGACAAGTTTTGAGTAAAAATGAAATCCAATTATTCATTGATCAGTATTTGCAAGGGGAAATTGCCGACTATCAAATGTCGGCCATGCTTATGGCCATCTATTTGCAAGGAATGGATAAAAAAGAAACAGCGGCCCTGACAAATACTATGCTGTACTCGGGACGCGTGCTGGAACTTAAAGATGCCCATGTCATTGATAAACATTCAACCGGTGGAGTGGGGGATAAAACCTCATTCATTGTGGCCCCTCTGGCACGTGCCTGTGGTGTGAAAGTTCCGATGATTGCCGGCCGAGGCCTCGGACATACTGGTGGTACTGTTGATAAGATCGAAGCCGTTCCGCAATTTAACTCTGGTCTCTCACTTGATGAATTTGAAAACAATCTCTATACCCATGGATTAGTGTTAATGGGGCAAACTGAGGAAATAGCCCCTGCTGATAAGCGAATGTATGCTCTTCGTGATGTCACTGCAACAGTGGAAAGTATTCCGTTAATTACAGCTTCCATTATGAGTAAGAAATTAGCTGAAGGCGCCAGAGGTTTCGTTTTTGACATTAAAGCAGGCCGGGGTGCTTTTATGAAAGATCTCAAGAGTGCTCGACTTTTGATGAAAAGTTTGACCGAAACAGGGGCACGCTTCAAACGGGATGTCCTTGCTTCGATCACTGATATGTCCATTCCACTCGGAAGGGCCATCGGAAATTCGCTCGAAATCATTGAATGTATCGAAGTTCTGAAAGGTCGCGGACCAGAGGATTTAAAACAAGTTTCTCTGCATCTCGCTGGGGGTATGGTGTACTTGGCCGGATTGGCCAAAACGCACTCCGACGGAATCAAACAAGTAACCAAGGCCCTTCACCGTGGCGAAGGTCTCTCATGGTTTCAAAAAATGATCACCTGGCAAAATGGTCCGGATAATTTAGTGGATCATTATGAAATTCTTCCGATTGCCCCTGTTAAAACCCCCATCCTAGCGCATAAAAAAGGCTTCTTTCATAAAATCGCCCCTATTGAACTAGGGCTATTTTTAGTAGAATTGGGAGGTGGCCGTAAAAGAAAAGAAGATAAAATTGATCACTCTGTTGGAATCGTATTGACCAAACATTGGGATGAACAAATAGAAAAAGGCGAGCCGATCGCATATATTTACCACCATCCTCATCAGACCAATCAAGTACAAGACTTCATAAAAAACTCCTATGATGACATCTTTAAAATCTCCTCTTCTCGCTCTCCTAAACGTAAACTAATACTAGAAACTTCTATTAAACGGAGCTTTAAGCATGTATAAAAAACTCAAAGAGGCGGCCCAATATATCAAGACGGTCACCAATGTCATTCCCCGTGTAGGCTTGGTACTCGGATCGGGACTTGGCGCATTTGTAGAGAGAATTCAAAATCCAATTGTGATCCCCTATGGAAAAATTCCCCATTTTAAACAATGTACGGTTGAAGGCCACGAAGGTCGTCTCATTCTGGGTACGATTGCAGGTGTTCCCTGTGTCGTTTTGCAAGGACGGCTGCATGTCTATGAGGGGCATCCCATGGAAGATATTGTCTTTCCAACTCGTGTGATGGCCACCTTGGGTATTGAAATTTTGATTCTTACCAACGCGGCAGGAGGTATCAATCAGACTTTCCGGCCAGGAGATTTAGTTCTCATGGAAGACCATATTAATCTCATGGGTCACAACCCTTTGGTTGGGCCTAATATTACAGAATTGGGACCTCGTTTCCCTGACATGACCGAAGCCTATGCCAAGGACCTTCGAAACATTTTTCAAAAGGCCTATCTCAATTTGGGGCGTGAAATTAAAAAGGGTATCTATGCCGCTCTTCTAGGCCCCACCTATGAAACTCCGGCAGAAATCAGAATGCTCAGAATCATTGGTGCCGACATGGTGGGAATGTCGACAGTACCTGAAGCAATTGCGGCCAATCACTTGGGTCTGAAAGTATGTGGAATCTCCTGCATCACCAATATGGCGGCGGGCATCGAGCAAAGGGCCTTAAGTCATGAGGATGTAAAAGAAATGGCGGCAAAAGTCATGGAACATTTTAGCAATCTTTTATGCGAAGGCATAACCCTCATCAAGGAACAAAAGTTTTAATGGCCGTCTTGAAAAATTTCAAGACAGCTCTTTCTTGGGCGAATGCTCGAAAGGTTAAATATGGATACCCAGTCTTCACGTGAGTTACTTTCACAATTGAAATTTTGTGTGTTTGATTTAGAAACCACTGGTGGCAACCAAAAAACCGATAACATTATCGAAATCGGTCTCGTTCGAATAGAGAATCTGAAAATTGTTGATAAGCGAAATTATCTCATTAAACCTGAAGTAAAAATCCCGGAGTTTATTCAAAAGCTGACGACCATTCGCGAGGACGATGTAAAAGATGCGCCTGCAATCGAGGATGTCATTCACGAAATCCTTAAATTTATGGATGATAGTATTCTAGTCGCCCATAACGTTTCATTTGATGTGCCGTTTTTCAACTCAGTTTTACAGCGTCTAAATTTACCTGTGCTTTCCAATCGGAGTATGTGTACGAATTTAATGACTAAGTATTTAATTCCGAACTTACTCAACACCAATCTCAATTTTATGAGCCGTATTTTTGAAATCGGCCACAAGAAGGCCCATAGGGCCATGGATGATGCCATGGCGTGCGCTCAGCTCTTACAAACATACTTAAATATATTCATAGAAAAGGGCATTACAAAAATTAACCATCTGTATTATCCACGAAATAAATATGAGCTAGATCGATCACACTTTAAAAAGGAAGATTTCAGCATTGAGGAAATACTCGAGCGTATTTCCCGCCCACGCTGTGCCTATCTTTTTACCCTTAAGGGTCCAAAGGGAATTATTCTGAGTTCCATCCCTTGCACCCCTGGTGATCCTGGTGGCAAAGCGGAAATTCAACTTGGCTTTATCAAACAACAACTCGCTAAAGGCACTTGGGAAATGGCTTCTGTCCGTCTTTTTGGGAACTTCGTCGAAGCTCTTATGCACTTTACCGGTATATATCCTCGCATTGACACTCATCATCGTGGCGAAATAATACAATTTTTAACTGAACTTCATTGCAAAAAAAGTGGACTAAGTAAAAAAGGGAAAAACCTTTCCGAAGAAGAACTTATTGCATGGAATGAGCAAAATGTTGGAGATTTTTTAATCACCACACACCTTGTACCTGATCAAATGATCGTAGTTCCAGTCCTGGCCTTTGCGCCGAAGAATCTTCTCATTTTTCGTTATCCCGGACATCAAAAAAAACTTTTACAGTATATGAATTCCCGCTCAGACAAACTCCTCTCTATGAAGAACAAAACACTGCTCATGCAAGGCCCTCTCAGGGAATTTTATTTTGATTATCTTGAACAGTGTTTGGCCACAAATCAATCAGGCGTTATCCTTTTTAAAAAAAATATTCCCCAAAAAGATCCTGATAAATTTTTTGAAAATCTAAACGAGTTTCTGGCCAAAAATCCAAATGCCCATCACTACCCCAAACAATATATTTAGACCAAAAACCATGACCGCATTGGCCAATTGCCCCTTTTGAACTAACAGAAATATCTCATAACTGAAAGTACTGAATGTTGTCAGCCCCCCTAATATCCCAATTTTAATTAATTCATTATATTGGGGCGACATGCTTGGGAATCTTGTGGCCAAAAAAAGGTAGGTCAAAGAGCCGAGAATATTAACCATGCAGGTGGCAGGCCAAATCTCGTTCCAAATCGAATATGAGAGTTTACAAAAACCAAAACGCAAAAGAGAGCCGAAACCTCCTCCCAGAAACACCATTAACATACTCATACCTGCTTCTCCTTACCTGCAATTCTTCCCTCTTCAGTCTCGATAGAAACATTGGCCCTCGATGCTGATGGTCCTAATTGAATAGTATCATTTGCAATACGTATTTCAATTTTGATCAGCTCCAACAGATGTAAAAAAAGTTTATTCTTCAAAAAGATGTCCACTGGTGGCGATTCCTTGAGGGAAAAAGAAAAAGATTTTTCACTGGCTTGGAACCTAAGCATAACATGATTGCTTTCACTGGCAGATGAAAGGATCGTTCTCGGAATAGGTTGGGCAGCAACAATCCTATGTCCCTTTTGAACAAGGGTTTTATGAGCACGCCAGGACAATATATGATTCAAGAGAAGATAAAAAATCATGGCCAAAACAGATGAATTTACAACTTTCAATGAACGCTCCCCACTCGATTGAGGTTCATACTGAATATCAAGAGTGATGCCTGATTCCACCATTCGAAAGCGTAACAAATTTACTGCCTGCTCCAAGACGTGGTGAACATCATAATTAATTTCATGCGCTCGTTCATTTTGCAAATTCACTCGTGATAATCCTAAAAAGATATTAATTAATTCTTTACAGCGAAAAGCACATTTTTTAATTTCTTGTAATTCCTGCCTTACTTCATCGTTTAGCTGAGGATCGGATTCGAGCATAGTCGCGGCAGTTAAAATTCCTGCGATGGGATTGTTAAGTTCATGTGCCAAGGAGCCAGCGATAATACCAAGGTCTTTCACTGTATCTCGACGAGGGGAATTATGTCCTAACTGTATCAGCGAATCGATGGTTAAAAATGTCATTAAAAGATGTTCTTGCCCAGAAAAAGGAATGGTTTCCTTAAATATCCTGATCGTTTCTCCATCAACCTCAAACAAATCTTCTTGCATGGCGATCTGTAGCTCAGTTTGCCCCAGAGGCAGTCGGGTGAACTCCTTATTATGAATCAAAATTTCACCCTCTCTGCTAAAAACCGCCATAGGAACAGGGATACAATTAAAAATCCCCTGCCATGGAATATGAGGGCCGGGGCCAAATTTAAATAGAAGATCTGCCACAATTGAAAGTTCTTGTTGAATAACTATAGAGAAATGAGGGTTAAGTGCTGCATTTTCTCTTAAGACCTGGGCCTCCGTACAGATCATCAAAAAGGGCCAATCATCTTTCCACAATAGAAATAAATAACTGTTTTTCTGCATCGATGATTTGATCTTGGAGATCTCAAATTCGCCAAAAACACTTCCCTTGTAGAGGCAGACAAGATCTGGGTGATTGTCCAAATAATTTTCTATCGCGGCGGATAAACTCTTGGAAGAATCTATTTGCACTTTCAAAAATTTTAATAAGCGATTAGATATTTGAGATAACATATTCCAAAATTCTTTTTTGGAATTATCAGACGCCATTGATGATTGGAAATTTCTTTTCAAATCCCTATTCGATTTCTTTTTGATGTTATCCCAATAATCTCGTAGATCATTTTGAAATAAGTCAATTTGAGTGGCCCAAATTCTCCCGATAAAAAAATCGCAAAGGTCCAGATCGAACTCTGATTCCTCAATATTAACAATCGGAAATTGATAATGATTTAAATTATCAATTTCGCCACCTATCACTATTGTAGGGATGTTGGCACTTGCAATGGCTGCTGGAAGTCTACCTTCAAAGCATTGACACAATAGCAGGCAGGGATTTTTTTCGATGAGGGAAGAAATCCTCCGATAATCCTCGAAATTGACATGAGTATAGGCAAAACCATATTTTTTAAGAATAGGTAAAATTAAATCAAATAGTTCTCTTTTAATATCACTAAGCAAGAAAGGAGCAAGTCTTTTAGATATTTGATGAAAGGTTTTGACGGTCATGCGCAAATTCCTTTTCCGTCATCTCAATCAATTGTAGGCCATCGATGAGATGTTGCCCGACCTTAACGCCCCAGTGAAGGTGCGGGCCAGAAGCGCGCCCTGTTTGCCCCGTATTCCCAAGGATTGTCGTAGGGACAACAATATCTCCAACATTAACAAGAATGGAAGAAAGATGTCCATAAATAGAAAAAATACCCAATCCGTGATCCACGATGACCGTCAATCCCGTGAAAAATAAATCCTGGGCCAAGACCACTTTACCACGATTACTGGCGGGTACAGGAACCCCAACTCGGGCACGAAAATCAATGCCCAAATGTTGACCCTTTTTTATGTTATTATAGACTCTCTGAATTCCATAATAGCTAGTTATTCTACTTCTGAGCGGACGCTTAAAGGGCATATCAAAAAAAAGATTCTTCGAAGAATTGGCATAAATGATGCCTAAAATTTGTTGCTCATTTTTCACTCTTTCAAAGTCCCAACGAGAAAGTTCAACAGTTTTCGGATTTACTTTCAGAAATTCCTTGGGGAAAGTGCGTTTCTGAATAGTCATATTGGCAATTTTATAAATTAACGAAGGAGTTTTCCAAAAACAATCCCTTTGTTCAATTTCGGAAAAATAGCTCTCCGAAATAAAGGCAATAAGTTCTGCGCCTTGTTCCTGAACTGGAAATTTTTGATCACCACACCATAATTCACCCATCGGAAAAAGTTCGGGACGTGGGAATTTAAGAAATCGAACTTCTCCAGGACGAATTGAAACTTCGTTTGTTGCATAAGGAGCTTCTTTGGCAATTGCTTGGACCTCCTCTTTTGCAAGAACTGTGCCTGGAGTTTTTGCCTGCTCCTGCTCATCCGTTGCCGATACGCTTTGAGAGATACTTGAGATGTTTGCGCAAGAAGCCAGGGTGGTAAGTAAAGCGACAATGTTAATTTTTGGTAACAAGCCCTTCTCCATCATGAAAGACCAGGGAAAGTGTAGTATTTGTGTCAACTTTATCAAATTCACTCATTGAAAGAATAACATGTTTTGATTGAAATTTGGCCAGGCAATATCCCCTTTCAAGAACTTTTCTAGGTGATGTGGCCTCAAGAATCCCATTGAGTCGATCTAATTGACCCACCCTAACCTGGATGGCCTTCGCCATAAAAACTTTCAGGGTTTCAATCGCCTCTTCAAGGCGAAGCGAGAAATCAGATATCCCTACCAGGTCTCGCCCGCGGTAGACAAGATTGCAGGTTTCTAAACGAGTACGATAATTAGTTAAAAATTGCCAAAAATGTTTAATTAACTTTCTAGGGTGAAGAACCTCGATTTTGGATTGATAAGCACTCAGGTCGAGCATCATACGGTCATGCAAGCGACGTTTGAGCTGGGCCATTTTTTGCACTATTTCCACCTGATGTTTGGTCAAATTTTCTGCCGCTGCAGATGGCGTTTCCGCCCTCAAATCCGCCACATAGTCGGTCAAAACGAAATCGACATCATGGCCAATGGCACTGACTGTGGGAACCGGGTAATCACAGAGCTTATAGGCCAGGGTCTCATCATTAAAGGCCCACAAGTCTTCCAAGCTCCCCCCACCTCTTGCAAGCACCACCACATCACATGGATCAGCCTCATTTACTCGATTATATTTTAGAACAAGATCAAGACCTTTAATGATACTCGATGGCGCTTTTTCACCTTGCACCAGAACCGGTACGACGATGATTTTTATAAACACTCCACGACGGGAATATATATTAACAAAATCGTGTACTGCAGCACCATTGGGAGCAGTAATTAAGGCCACCTTTTTAGGGAAAGTTGGAATCTTCTTTTTCCTCTCAAGGTTAAACAGACCTTCACTGGCCAATTTCTTTTTTAACAATTCAAATTTTTCTTTTAAATCTCCCTGCCCCTTGAGCATCAGCTTTCTTACGACAATTTGAAATGTTCCGCGCTTTTGATAGACGTTTACTCCGCCAAAAACAACCACTTGAGCACCGTCTTTGAGCTGACGGGCCAGGGGATTACGCAAAAAGTCGGACTTAAACATGACTGCGCTGACCAATGCATCGCGATCCACCAGTGAAAAATATATGTGACCGGAAGTTGAGAAACTTAGATTACTGACTTCTCCCTCCACCTGGACTGTAGATAGATCGGTTTCAAGAATTTCCTTAACGACAGAAATAAATTCCGAAACTGTGTATGATTGTTGTCCAAGCACTATGCTCAAGTGTGTTCCTTGCTTCTCACCACATTATTGTTTATTAAGGACCTTGAACACACTGATTCCCTTTAGAAAATTGGCAGCTTGCACAACTTGATAATCTTGGGCCGGATTGAAAGTTTCTGGAACATCACTCTGCTCTTCGCTGGTTTCTTTTCCTGTTTCTTTCTGCTTTCTTCTAAGTTCAATTTTTTTAATCCTTTCAGCTCTGGCCTTTTTCTCTTTTTCAACCCGTTGAGTTTTCTCCTCAGGAGTCTCTATCGTTGCCGTCAAATGATTACGTAAATCAGATTCACGTAAATAACTTGTCTCTATCGACGATTTTTTTTGCCAGGAAGTCTCTAGCTCATCCAACTCGATATCCGGCTTGATCCCTAGGGCCTGTATTTTGCGCCCCGATGGAGTCATATATTGTGCAATCGTCAGCTTAACCCCTCTTAAATCGTCTAGTTTGGCAATGGTTTGCACGGAGCCCTTCCCAAAAGATTGGGTTCCCATCACAACAGCGCGTTTCTGATCCTGCAAAGCACCTGCCACGATTTCTGAAGCAGAAGCGGACGTACCATTGATCAAGAGAACCATAGGAATATCAATTTCCTTGTACCCGGTCTTTTTGACGTTCCGTATTTCTTTACTTTTAGGGTCACGGCCTTCCGTTGATACGACTACACCATCTTTGAGAAAGATAGAAGCGACATCAACTGCTTCATCCAATAATCCTCCTGGATTAGAACGTAAATCCAAAATAATTCCCCTAGGTGTTGTTTTAATTTTCGCCTTCAGTTTTTTCAGATGATCCTCCAAAGATTCGGCTGAACTTTTTTGAAATTGAGTCAGACGCAAATACAACACCTCATCCAACAATTGCGATTTGACCGACTCTAGCTTAATTATTTTCCTTTTCATTTCAAAATGCTTTATCCCATCGTATCCTTCACGAACAACCCCAATAGAAATTTTGGTATCCGAGCCACCGCGCATTTTGTCTACAGCTTCATCGAGCGTCATCCCAAGAGTCGATTCATTATCGATCTCAACTATTTTATCGCCACTTTTAATTCCTGCTTTAAATGCTGGTGTATCTTCAATGGGAGTGATCACCACCATAACCCCGTCTTTTTGAGTCACTTCTAAGCCGAGACCTCCAAATTCACCTTGGGTGTCTTCCTGCATTTTAGTAAATACTTCATCATCGAGATAGGCTGAATGAGGATCGAGGGTTCCCATCATCCCCTTGATGGCCCCTTCAATTAATTTTTCCGTATCGATCTCTCGATAGTAATTTGATTCAATAAGAAAGAGTACTTTATTAAACAACTCTATCTTCTCAAATCTTGATTTGTCATTCTTGGTTTGGACTTTTTCTTTTTCACCGGAGGTTACACGGAACACTGGAAAGGAAAATAAGCAAATGAGCAATGTAATCGCCAAAAAACGTTTGCGTTGAACTGTCATAGATGCAACCTTTAAAAAAACGATATAAAATCAATGAATCTTCTTAGAACTATTTAAGCTTACATTATATTGGGAATCTATAAAACTAGTCACGAGCTTAGGTATATTTTTATGTCTTATTTCAAAATAAATTTGCCCTGTAGCAATATCATTCAGACTATCGACCTTAGCATGCCCGATCACATCTCCCTTCGTAAGCGTATCTCCAATTCCAATAATATAACTGGCCTTCCCTAAAAGAATCGAACGGTATTCCTGACCGTGATCAATGATTACCACATCTCCCAAATTACCAAGTTGTCCCAAGTAAGCAACTCGGCCATTGGCCGGTGCGAGGATCGCAACTTTATCCCGGAAGTGTAAAGTCATTCCTTTCTTCGTGATTCTCGATTGTCCATAAGACTCAAGCGGAATAATGACAGTGAAATTTCGCTCTTTCGCTTTCACCAAAACAGAATCGTCAACCAATTTGACCTTGAGCAACTCATCGATCTTTTTTTCAATCTCAGACATAACTTCAAGAGTTTCTGCCCGTGATTCCTTTAGCTCCAGCAATTGTTCTGCCAGAATGCTTTCTTGTTCCCCAAAATTTCTCAGGTTTTGAGTTACAACCCAAATTTTTGATTTCAAGTGAATCATCTGTTGCTCAGAATCCTTAAGCTGACTTTCCAATTTTACAATATTCTCTTTCAAGGATTTGACAACAATAAGGTTGGTCATCGAATCATCTTTAGAGGCCAGCCTGACCACCAGTGCCTTAATCAATCGACTAATTTTATTTTGCTTCGCGCTGACTTCTGTTTGAAGAATCTTGAGTTTAAGTTCCAAATCCCCCATTTCAATCTCTAAATCAAATTTAGCATTATTAACCGTGGCCATCTTTCCTTCCTTGGTGGCCAGGATTCGTCCCAACATTTGGAGCTTCCCTTGCATTTCATCAAGTCTTTTTCTATTGAATTCCATGCGCTGCAAATGCTCTGATTGCAGACGTGCAACTTCAAGCGGTTGATAACCAAAGCAATTGATGGCCAAACCTACCAGGGCCAGGACAAATAATAATTGCCACGTAAATCTCATGCTTTTTTCCACGGTCGCTGTAATTCTAGGGTAGCCAAAGTAGTGCAAAACATAAAGGCCAGGTAAAAAAGTATCGGCATAAATTCGCTACGCATATGAAGTAAATCACTCGATATGATGTTTTTATTGATAAGTCTTGATCCCACGAACAAATTCAAACTAATAAAAATAAGCATGACTTTAGGATAGACTCTCAATCTCCTTTGGTACCGTTCAATCAAGTAAATCGACCGAACCAAAAGATGCTTCACTGATAAAAAATTTAAGAGCCACACAAGATATAAAAGAGAAAAGACCACGCCATATATCGCCCAATCCAAATAATCAACGTAGGTCTGTGATCGTTGGGACTGCACAAAAGGTCCCCAAATAATTTCTCTCGCACCTTGTGCTGGTGCCGATTGTGGCCCCATGCTCATGGTTAGCCGACCAAGATGCCCCTTAATCAACTCAAATTCCTTCTCGCTCACCTTTTGATCAAAAAATATCTTCAAACCGACCATTTTTTTCAGATCATCTGAATGTACGGAGTCGATTTCCAAATCACTTAAAGTTTTATTAATAGTATTCTGAATATTGGCGATGGCATATTCCTCGATTTTACCAATGAGTGGTAAGGCCTGAACTTTCATTTTAAGAAACTTCGCCAATTCATCATCACTGCATACCAGATTGACATAACTGGCAGGGTGCTTAGCTGAAAAACTATGGCCTATTTTTTCGCTTAGGATTGGCAGCATTTTCAAGATGGAAACCAAAATCCATGGAAGAACGATAACAACAATAAATTTGCCTGGCATTACTTTGAATTGGGCCCACAAAAATCTCAAATAAAACATGCATGCCCCGAATGTACTAAAAGACCTTTTTCTAAGTGAATCATTTTACCACTAAATTTCCTTACCAACTCTCTGTTATGGGATGCCCAAACAATACTCACAGTGCGTTTAGAATTGTAATAGGTCAGGACATCAAACAGCTTTTTAGCACTTTCAAAATCCAGTGAGCTTGTCGGTTCATCGGCCACAAGTAGATTGGGACCTGGCAAAAGAGCTCGCATTATGGCAACTTTTTGTTTAAGCCCTCCGTTCAAACTATTGATTCGACGATTAAAAGCATCATATACGCCAAAGACCTTACCCATTTCAATCAGGACATTCATAAATTCTCTATCACTTCTATAGATGGTTGGATCATTGGCCATCCTCAAATTATCCAGAACCGATACATTCTCAATCAGTTTCAAGTCCTGAAACACTTGAGTCACAAAAAGATTTTCACGTCCATTCACAATATTGCCAAAAGTAGGTCTTAACTCTCCAGAAATGATATTAAGCAGAGTGGATTTTCCAGCGCCAGAAGCTCCCGTGAGAAAAATAAATTCACTACCACGGATCTGCAGATTTATGCCCTTTAAAGCATCAATTTTGCCATATGAATGAGAAACGTTAACCAACTCCAAAAGAACAGGACTGGCAGCAAGCTGGCCTTGCTCCTGACCAAAAAATCTTGCTCTTGAATGGTGCGCACCAAGCGATGCAAAACTCTGATCTTTTATCATGCTCAAATCGTCCTAATTCGCCGTCGGGCCTCCTGGCCCAACACAATGCTGGTCCCATCTAGTATGATAACAGCTCCCAGGAAAGCGTGCAAAGCAGGCAATTTCTGACAAGATCGCTCTAATTATCTTTATTTTCGGCATTATTGCGATTGCTTAGTCATGGCCAGCAACCATCCCACTTACCATTCCGGCATTAATTAACAGTTCATAAGCGCTATTGGAGCAATAGACGTTAGGAATATAATTCATGCTCCTTTGCAATTTTGAAATAATGGATTGATCTACCTGGGCCAGCAATTTAATATCACCATTATCATCAACAATCTTAACTGGATCGCGTTCAAGTAAAATATTCGGACCAACCTTGTCTTTGACGATATTGTTCTCCGATTTAACCAGAGTAATAGTCTTTTTGGGCAAGTCAGAAATAACCCAATCCTTTTTGGTGCCATTTTTTTTCAGAAATTCTTTGATTTCTAATACTTTGTCCTCAGCTCTTTTAATGATCTTTTCATTTTTTGTTTGGTCATCAGGGTCCAGCAGCCTTTGGCTAAAATTATTATCCTTTAATGCTCTGGCACCTTTCTGAAATAGAAGTGTCGAGGCCATATCTTTTATGTCTGGGGCCCGATCAAAAACACCGTTTATATAGGAAACATGGACGAGGTTGAGAAAATAATTGTCGTTAAAATTAAAAAAATGATGCGGATTTTTTTCAATCATCTCCAACAGCTGCCCATAACGAAAGACAAGGCCTTTCTCAAGCATATAAAAACAAATTTTCTCTGCAATCGCATCATATTTGGCACCACGAGGAGAACGAATTACTTGATTATACCAGGCATAGCGTGACATCAAAAAATCTTCAACACAATGAAGGGCGTTTTGTTTTATCGCCAGCACCTCATGCTCACCAATTTTGCAGACTCTAAAGTGATAAAGAAGATAATCACGATCGTAACTCCCATAGCGAAGGCCAGTGTAATGGGCGTCACGCAATAGATAGTCCATGCGATCACAATCAATTTCGGAATGTAAGATTTGATTGGCAAGCGGAGATGGTCCAACACCTTTTACCAAATCCGAAATCAATTGCGGGTCAAAATCATTTTCCAAAAGAATACGCGTAATGCCCCCGTCATAATTGGTGTTCTTGATAATAAAAGAACCCAAATTTTCATGGTCATCAGGAAGTTTCTTGCCTCCTTTTAAATTGGTTGTCTCAGCGAAATCGACATACGCCCCTTCTGTCGTATGTGAGAAACAAAAGGTCCCCAAATCATGTAGAAGAGCGGCCATGCGTACCGAACGATGAAAAAAAATCTCTTTTGAAGTGACATTGGCATCAAAGAGAACCCGATCCGGAACGGCACGCTCACATGATTCCAAAATCTTCTGTGCATTATGCAAAACTCCAATAGAATGTCCGAATCGAGAATGTTCAGCACCAGGAAATACATAGCAAGCAAAACCGAGTTGTTTCACCCAACGTAAGCGCTGATAGAAAGGTCCGTGAATAATTTCCCATTCTGCAGGGGTAAATTTAATAAAACCGTAGATGGGATCAAAAAGGACGCGCGGTTTCAAAACCGTGCTAGAAGAAACATCCATGTCAAACTCTAAATTTTTTAATGACGGGTTTCAGCTTTTCGTTGCTGCTTTTTTCTCTTGATATAGGCGGTCCAGATCGATTCTAGCAACAACTTAGCTTCTCGCCGCAGGTCATTTTCGTAAATGAATCGATAAAAATTCTCTATATCAGGCAATTCGCGGAAATTTTTTATACGCTGAATTGGCACATCAATAATAACATCAGATGTGTTAGCGGCAACAGTTTCTATACTCATATCGTCCCCTCCGGTGTGTATACTACTGTCAAAATCTAACTATATCAATCATCCCTATAAAGTCTTCTCACGTGTATGCTTTAAACTTACAAAAATAACGAGGGAGGCCTTCACCTCCCTCGTTTATGGGACTATAGAGGTCAGAACTTAATAAGACAGTTCCTTTTCTTCGCCAATCATCCCGTAGCTATGTAGCTTGTTATACAGGGTTTTTACAGTAATCCCCAAGAGCTTGGCGGTCTTAGTTTTATTGCCACCCAAAAACTCAAGGGTATTGCAAATATGGCTTTTTTCCAAATCTTCCAATGTTATTTCTTTGAAGTTAATAAACTTGTCTACTTTCTCTTCTTTAATTTCTTCTTTCTTGCAAATATGATCTGACAGATGGTTCTTATCTACAATCATTCCTTCGGCCAAAATATAAGCTCGCTCAATTACGTTTTGAAGTTCGCGCAGGTTTCCTGGCCATTTATACTCTTTCAGAACTGAAATTACGCATGGAGAAAGCGATTTCATTTCCTCATTTTTCTTGTCCTTATTGAGAAAGTGGTAGGCAAACAGTTCAATATCATCCTTGCGATCACGAATTGCAGGGACAGCTAAATTAATTCGAGCGATAGAGTAGAACAAATCATTTCTAAATAGACCTTGCTCAATCAGCTGGTTGATATCATCCGAAGAACTCACAATCAATCGAACGTCGGAACGGTAAGGAATTTTTTCACCGACTCTTAAGGCAATTCCTTCATTAATAAAGTTGATCAATTTGGCTTGAACCGTGAGAGAAAGTTTCGAGATTTTCTTAATAAGGAGTGTTCCTTCATTAGCTAATTCCAGCATGCCCAGCTTTTCATGACGATGAGCAAATGAATCATTGGAGGTCACGCCAAACAATTCAGCTTCAATTTCCTGTTCATTGTAAGAAGAGCAATCAAATACTACAAATGGGCCACTTTTGCGACGACTGCGACAATGAATTCGTTTAGCAATAACCTCTTTTCCAGTCCCCGACTCACCTGTAAGAAGCACACTCGATTCACTTAAAGAAGCTTTGTCGGCCATTTTCAGAAGATTTTGCATTAACTCGCATTTTCCAATCAGTTCCTTTTCCATGACTCGAAATGAATCGGAAATTCTCATTCCATGCTTTCTTTCGTCTAATTCGCGTTCTTTTTCTTCAATTTTTTTCAATAAAATCTCATTCAAATATTTAGCGGACAGATAAAGTTTCATATTTGCAAGAGGCCTTTTAATTTCACTAATTATCTCTTGAATGGAATTGATATGTTCACGGTTAAACTCACGCACCTCATTCAAATTCTGGAGATGAAGAGTG
This sequence comes from Bdellovibrio sp., assembly GCA_016187935.1. Taxonomy (GTDB): domain Bacteria; phylum Bdellovibrionota; class Bacteriovoracia; order Bacteriovoracales; family Bacteriovoracaceae; genus GWA2-49-15. Next base: position 125,942 of record JACPIU010000033.1, on the reverse strand, counting down.
GCAATCAAAACACCTTCATGCCCAACCGGAAAACATAATTCTGACTTAACGCCTTCATGAAGTTCTTTGGCGAACAAAGGATCACGGGCCGTATTATTGCTAAAATAGCTGCGTTTGGTACGAATAACGTGACCAGCAGGACCTTCGCCGATCATCAATTCTTTACCATCTTGAACAGCAATACCATCCAATGAAATTAATTTAGCCGATGTGTCATCCTGAACCTTATAAACTTTAATCCTATCGCAACCTATTAAATTCTTTACATATTTTGATAATTCACTAAAAAAAATAGTTTCATCGAGGGTTGATAATAAAATGGACGAAAGATTTTCCAGGGCCGTTACATTTTTAGCGAGGTTAGTATTCATTGTTCAACTCCTAGTCAGTGAAAAACGGTTATGGCCGACAATAATGCTCGGCATCAAGATACCCGAATGATACACTGCGTCTGAAAGTTTTACAAGATATTTTTTACTGTGTCGCGTTACAAGACATGCTTAATGTGATATCTAGTAGTTACTCCATCTAGGTGTTGAACAGTTCCCCATTTTGCTGGTTATGGGCCCGATAATTTCACCATCACGACCCATAATGTAGATATTTTGTACGGCCGAACGCAGAGAAAGGACCCGCTGCGAGGAGAAAGCGATAAACTCGCCATCGGGCGAGAAGACAGGTGCCTCATTAGAGCCAAAATCTTTAGTCAAGCGCACCAACCCCGAAGCATTGCTATTAATGCGAAAGATATCAAAAGAATTATTAATCCAGGAGGAGAAGACAATCTCTTTTCCGTCTGACGAGAAGCGAGGCGTGGCATTAAACTCTCCCACAAAACTTATGCGACGAACGTCTTTTTCCATACCTGAAGGGTCCATAAGATAGATTTCTGCCTTACCAGGGCGCCCTGATAGAAAGGCCAACAAACTTCCATCGTGATTGATCGAAGGGTCTACATCAGGCGCTGGATGATTGGTCAATTGGATCAATTCCTTAGTTTTAATATTCAACTTATAAAGTTCCGCATTTCCAGAATGACTTGTGGTTAATAATATTTCTCTATCCCCAGGCAGAAAAACAGCTCCGGAATTGATACCTGGAAATGATGATAAGATTTCGCTTTTCTGGGAATCCACATCAAAAATAAGGAGATCAATATTACGCCCTTTTATATTCTGTCCGCGAATCAAGCTATAAACAATTTTTTTTCCATTATAGGAAAATGAGGGAGAAAGAACTGTCCCACGATGATGAGTCAATTGCTTTAAATTATGGCCATCAAAATCGGCAATAAATAACTCTTTTACCGGATTTTTCACAGTCCCTCGAATGTCTGAGACAAAAATCATTTTAGTTTTGAAGATTGATTTTTTATTCAATATTTTTTGAAAGGCATAATCAGATAACACATGGGCGAGAGATCTCACATTAGAATCACGCACTCCTTCGCTTTCGCCTAATAATCCTTTCCCTTTAACGTCCCATATTTTAATCAAGACACTATTCTCATTTTTTCCGCGCAAGAGCTGTAATACATAACTATATCCCTTATTGCTATAATAGGTTTGATCTATTGTCTGTGACAAAGAAGATGACACCGCAGCGCCTGAATCATGAACCTCAAATGTTCGAATATAAAAAGCAAAGTCACCGGAAATAATTTGTTTAATGTCATCCAATTTTCCGTCTGACACAATAGTCATCCGTGCTTTAATCGTGCCGGCTTCTCCAACGGCCACAACCGTTCCGGTATTAGCATCTTCTTGGCCTATTCCTAAAGAACTGAAGCCAAACATAACAATTATGTTTATGAAATAAAAAAAGAGAATCTTAAGGTAGGCGGCCTTATTTTTTTTTGAAAAATTACTCATAATGGAAATCCTAAAATAATTTGACCATTTAAAACTTTGGGTAAAAATTCTATCGGCGGGACAGGGAACGGTGAAGCTTTTTGTATTGCCGTGATGGCGCGCTCATCATATTCTTCATTGCCACTTGATTCGAAAACTACCGCCTTAATGATCACTCCATCACGCCCAAGATAGATACGAATGCGGCATTGTAGCGGGTCCTGTTTCAAATAAGACGGTAGCAACCAAAAGGGACGGACATGATCTGGAATCGTTCCTAAATATTTCTCAAACTCGATCGAACTACCTTGAACTCCACCACCTACCAGCGCCCTGCCCTCTGATAATTTATTGCCCGCCAAAACTAAATCTCTCAAATCCGAACGCACATCGTTGTTTATTTTTGTTCCCTTTGTTGTCCCTTTTCCTAAGTCCTTGGTTTTTCCCAACTTGGGTACTTTCTGACCGAGTTCCTTCAAAAAACTTTTAAAATCTTTTTTTGGAGTCTCGGTTTTCATGACAATATCATCTTCCTTAATGGGTGCCTCTACAGGTTTAGGAGATTCAGCCAATTCACCTTTGATATCATTTACATCGCTCAAATTGATATTCTTGAGTTCACGCAAAGTCTTTTCAGGCATAGCGACAACGTCAACCCGCACAGAATTTTCCATGAGCTTAATATTGATTTTTCTTCTTTCTGACAGCTTCTGATTGAAAAATATCAAATAGATTATGAGCAAGGCCAAGGGAATCAAGTGCATCCCTGTAGATATTGTCAAATGTCTTTGTAGTGAATAATGATTCATGGCCTATTATGATCTGTTAATTCGATTTCTTATCCATCTCTGTAACAAGAGCGATTTTAGTAATACCATTGGATTTTAACAATGACATGAGAGCTGCTACTCTGCCATAATTAAGCCCAAAATCGGCGCGCAAAAAGACGACGTCAGTTTTCTTGCTCTTAAATTCCTGCATAATCTTGGTAATAATTTCCTCCCGCAGATATTTTTGCTCACCAATGTATAAATCCCCTGCACGCGTAAAACTCAAAATAATTTGCTCGCTACTTAAGTTAATGGGATTCGATTCTTTTGTTCTCGGCAGCGTAATTTTTATCCCGTTGAGCATGAGGGGAGCTGTCACCATAAAAATGACTAACAACACCAACATGACGTCGACAAGCGGCGTGACATTGATCTCCGACATAACATTTCGTTTGCCTGGAAGCTGAAAGGCCATAATTAACGGATCACAATGCGTTGGACAGTATTAACAAAATCCTGACCAAAGCATTCCATATCCCCCTCAAATTTAATCAACTTCATCTGAAAATGATTGTAAAACCAAACCGCCGGAATAGCGGCAAATAGCCCAAGGGCCGTGGCCACCAGGGCCTCGGCAATGCCTGGAGCAACTTGTTCCAACGTCCCACCTCCTCGTGCTAATCCGGTGAAGGAATCAATAATTCCCCATACCGTACCAAAGAGGCCAACAAAAGGTGAAACAGAGCCAATACTCGCTAATAAAGAAAGTCTCTCCTCTAAATTCATTCGTGCAGTAACTGCGCCTTTTTTCAATGCACGGTCTACACCATCCATTCCAAAATTGTCGATATAACTTTTAAATGTCTGTGGTGAATCTTTCTGAGATTCTCGTACTTTGCGCAATTCCAAGTGGCCTTCAAGAAACATATTTTTCAAAGGCGACATGGGTAGATGATGGACCCGATCATAAACCTCGGAAAAGGTATTACCTTGCTTGTAGATCTCTAAAAATTCTTTATTCAGCTGATTTGCCCGCGCAAAGTATTTTCTTTTTTGCAAAATGATGGCCCACGACAAAATAGATAAAATGAATAACATCGCCAAAACTAATTTTACAATCCAACCAGCTTCTAAAATAATTTTTAAGATATTTATATCTTCGCCATTCATCAAACCTTCCTTATTAAAAGTGGGTTATCGCGAGTCACATACTTTAAATACACGAAGCCCACAATCAGCAACCCGATCCATGTGGACACACCGAGAATGTTATTGATTTTAAACAACGAAAAACTTCCTCCCCACAATGGGTCCAAACCAAAGGCCCAAAAACATGGACCGACAAACATCAACAAAAAAAGAAATGCATGCGAATGGTTGAAAACAGAATGACTTAGAAAAAATAGAAAATAAAAGGCATATATATAGGTAGGAAGGAGATTTTCCGCATCGCCTAAAAAGGCAATATATATTCCAATTGTTGGAAAAAGTGCCAGACATGGCATCAAGTGCAAAGTAGATAAAAGAAGCAAGAAAAGAAATAAACTTAAATTCAAAGAACAACCCCGGCGGTCCCATCAAGGTGGGACGCCCAATGATGATGATCATGCTCATAAAGAATGAAATAACTACCCAAAACTGTAAAGGCGGTGAAGACCACTGCCATTTGAATATCTTCTTCAAATAAGCAGCATCATCCACACGAATTTTCACTAAATGGTAGACTAAAAAAACAGCGATGCACTTACTCACGAGGACGATCTCCCATCGCTTATGAAAAATCCAGTCTTCAATGACACTGAGTTCATGAGACAATCTGAAGTGCAAAAAAGTAATGATGGAATTTATAAATATCATGCTAAGAAAGAAAAGGAGATACATCACAACAAAATAAATAAATATCGCAGGTCTTGCAGCCAGCCGTATCTTTGCTAAGTAATCAAAAAAAAATTCCTTCATCGTGGTCCAGTTTTAATACCTAACCAATTTATCTGCAATTCAGGGGAAGGATAAATCTTGCTATAATCTTTAAATTTATTATCAGTTTTGACGATACCGTCTAATTTCTTTAACAAATCAATATACGTCGTCCAAAGCGTGGTTTCAGAGCGCAACAAATTTCCCATATCACGGGTTAACTCAAATTGCTCCTGAAAACTAAATCCCTTATTGAAAATAACTTGATCATAATTTTTCAAAACTTGATCAAAAATTTTTGCCGAAAGTGCTCGGCCTTCGAAATTCTTACCCAGCTCTTGCCTTAATTCTTTGGTTTCAACCTTGTGTCGGAATTGTCCCATTCTTTCTCTTAAAAAATCCTGAAATAACAATAAAGCAATTTCCAATTTAGAAAGGTCAAGGTGTTTGATAAATGGATCTGAGAGCAATAGGATCACACCTGATGAATCTGAAGGCAAGGCAATGTGATAAAGCGCTGTAGTATTTAGTAAAAGTATCTTAAATCTCTTCTCAAAATGTCCAAATTTTTCTAATAATTTCTCAAAGGTCTCCTCCAATCCATATTCTGGATGCTGATACTCCCATTTTAAAGCAGGAGCATTCTTCACTAACCAATACTCTGAAAAGAAACTCCAAAACTCTTCATCGCCGGGGATATTGAAAAGATTCTTTTTTACCTCGACTTTTTTCTTTTTCTCAGTTTTAACAACTTTTTCAATTTTGACGACTTCTTTCTCTAATTGATCCTTTTTTAGAAGTTCTTTTATTGAATTAAAGTCGACCACCTCAGATTCTTTCAGGATTTGTCCTTCTGTAGCTTGTCCCGAAGAACTACTGCCCGAACCAGTGATGGTTGTAGGTGTTTCATTTTTCGGCTCCTTGGGAGTTACCTGCACTGTCTCCATCCCGGCCCCACCATTTTGGGCAAACACTGTAAGGGAATAAAATAATATGAATGTGGTTGCTGCTCGTTGAATCATCTTACCTTCGACTTACCTTGCCAATATAAGTCATATAACCTTCCCCAATAATATAGTTCAGCTAAATCAAGTTCAAAAATATCAAAAAATTTTGTGAACTTGTCCTGAAAACAATCAACCCTTGTGGGAGACAGAAACTCTGTACGAATATACCCTTCGTAAGGGCCGACACTGATTAAATTCCATGAGCCATTAAACACCACTTCAGGGGTGCCATTTTCCTTTGTTGATTGCAACACTTTAATCGGATGGCCGCATGCCAAGGTCGTTAACGAAGCCGAATAGCGAGACGCATTCTGGTGAACATGGGCAAACATAGGTTTCAAGTAAAAAACACCTAGCACCGTTTTGGTGTCCGCAGCCAGCCCCAATTCTCCTTTGCCAAAAAATGACAATATCAAAAACAGTATCATCCGCATCAGTTTATACCTTCCATCTAAACTGGATGGTTTCCCACTCATGGCATTGTGGACATCGCCAAAAGATATCATCAGAATTAAATCCACATTCGCGGCAAAAATGCCGTGTGAGGGATTGATAAAATTTATCTAAAAGGTTTTTCGTTTTCACCAATGCTTCATCTTTCTTACCCATATCAATCAAGAGCTTTATATACTCAGCTTCCAAGACTTCGTTCTGAGCTTTCTTGGAATCCATGAGCCCTTGCAACAACTCAAAAGCTTCTCTATTCAAAGAGCGTTCCTTGAAGAAACGGACCTTGGATAAAACCACAGAGGGGGAATCAAGCAAATCTTTGTCTTTGAGGTCCAGGAAAAAACTTCTCAATAAGTCGTAACGAGTTACAAAGTCAGCAACCCATGGACGATCCAGACGCTTGACTTCATCAAGAGAAACAAAAATAAAGGAGGCATAGACAGGATGCTCTTTGAGAAGTTCCAAGAGCAAAAACTTGGCTTGCTCTAATTCCCCGTTAACCAGGAATAATTTCAAGCGCAAAATTTTGGCCGAAACTGAAGGGGCGAAGCGAAAGGCATCTTCAAGATCCTCGCTACACTTTACAAAATTTCCCTTTTCAAAGGATTGCCGTGCCTTCTGGACTAAAATATGTGAAATGGTTTCCGATTGATTTTCGTGCGCGACCTTGGAAAGCATGATTCGATAATGGTAAGCCTGATCCCAATCCTCAATATCTTCATAAATCCGACAGAGTGATTGCAGGACTTCAAACTGATCGCGATTGATCTTTAAGACATCCTTATACGTTTCAATGGCCTTATCAATGAAACCACCCTTATCGAAATCAACCGCCAATTCTTTCAAGGACCTCAATCGCGTGGATTCAGAAATGCTTTCCCTGGCTATTAAAGAGCGATGAATACTAATCGCTTTTTCAATCTCCCCATTACTGCGAAATAAACCACCAAGGGCAAAGTATGTTTCGATCGTTTCTCGATTAATATCTACCGCGTTCAAAAATTCCTTAATCGCCAAATCCTTGTTCCCTACAATGAGATATTGCGTAGCATTTAGAAAAATTTTCGATTGAGCTTCAAAAATGGAATTCCGATAACGCTTAGAAAGTTTTACTCCCGTGTCTCTTTCAATTAAATAATGATAAATCAAAATGATGGTAAGACCGACGGCCACGACGGAGAGAAGATTCTCTTGAAACCAATTTAGATAGATAGGGTTCATTTTGGCCTCCTGGCCAAAATTAGACCTGTATCGTGGGCAGCCTTCGTGGCTGCCTCTCTCTTATCATTTTTCTGCGAAAAATTGCGGTTCATTGTTAATTTGCCATTTTAAACATGGGTTCAGGTTGACTGCTTAGCGAGGATAAGAAAGTTCCCGCCTTCTCTGAAGCATCCCCTAATTCCTCCATTAACTCCATAAAGTTAAAAGGCTTCTTCTCTTTAATAAATTTAAACCCTTTAAACTCCCCTTTGATTTTCAATTCCTCATGCACCTTTCGACCTGCTTCATAGAGTCCTGCCAATTCATCTACAAGCCCATATTTCATGGCCTCCTCGCCGGAAAATATCTGTCCCTGGGCCAGTTCGTTAATATTTCCCTTAATTTTATCCTTACGTCGTTTCAAAATATCTTCTATAAACTGCTTGTGAACTCCGGCAAGAAGCCCTCCTAATAATCCCTTTTCTTCCTCTGTCATGGCCCGCGCGGTTTGTCCCATGTCCTTGTAACGACCTGCCTTAACAACTTCAGGTGAAACTTTCACAAACTCATATAGTTTGGAAAGATTTACAAATTGCATGATAACACCGATAGAACCCGTGAGAGTTCCCCGATTGCTAAATATCTTCCGCGCGGCACTGCCAATATAATATCCACCAGAAGCCGCCATCCCACCAAAAGATGCGTAAACGGGAAGTTTTTTATCCAGATGGATTACTTCATCATAAATCTCTTGCGTCGGCCCCACCGCCCCTCCGGGAGAATCAATTCTTAAAATAAGGGCCTTAAGATCTTTTAATTCAGAAGCCTTGTTCAACATTTCTATAATTTTTTTCGAATCTGAAATAGCTCCTTGAATTTCAATTACGGCAATTTTTGCATTGGCATTACTGGAACTTGCGGTTATATCACTGGCCTGCTGCATTCCACGAATGGTTAACAAAGCAAAGACAAACAATAACAAAAAGAAAATTGCTGTAATCAAAACTAGCCCAATGATCGCTCGTTCTCTTTTCACCTTTTTCTCCCGTGTCCGAAGCAAATAGTCCGATTGACCTTGATATTTTACCATCTGATTCTTAATTTGAGCATTTAAATCCATTGCCGGACATTTTTAGTCGGGAAAAATCTTCCCATCTCGAAAAGAAACAAGAATAGGTAAATCTATCATTGATCACTGTCGAAAAGTTCCAAGCGGCTCAGACATAATATCGATTGGCGATGAGGTGATTTATGAAAATGTCTTTATTGTTAGCTCTAGCTTTTTCCTCAGGAGTTTTGGCCGGTACATATGAGGTCCCCAACCTCAAGCTTCCAAATACTCCGGATACGAGCAAAATCAAAACAAAGACAGCTGATTGGCAGGACATGAATGATACCAAAATAAGTGACGACGAAACTCCTGTAAGGCAGTTGGCCAGCGATGTCGAAGAAACTCCCGTCGATCCAAAGGATCGCGGCCCGAGTTCCAATCCTGGGAAACAGGAAATTTCAAATTCCGCAACCTCTCCCTCAGTGGACGCTGAGAAAAATTATCAAGAGAAAATGAAATTTTGGAAATATGAGCGCGTAAATCATCGCGGAGAATAAAAACTAATTCTTGTTCCAGACATTGAGTTTTTCGCACTCGCTCTTTAATTGCCCGCACGCCGCAAGGATATCAGCACCTTTAGTCATTCTGATGGTGCTAACCAGCCCTCTCGAATTTAGCAGGTTTTGAAACCAAAGAATTTTTTCTTTACTCGGTCTTTTATAGGCGGAATCAGGATATTCATTAAAGGGGATGATATTGATCTTGGAGTTTTTTTTATCTAGTAATGCTATCAGCGCTTCAGCATCCTCAAGACGGTCGTTTAGACCATCAATCAAAATATACTCATAAGTAATAAAGCGATGGGCCTTCAAAGGAATTCCTTTGATTGCCTTTAACAATCGTTCAAGATCATAGGCCTTGTTGATCGGCATTAATTCAGAGCGAATTTTGTTCTGGGCGGCATGCAAACTAATCGCTACGTTCACAGGTGGAAATTCAGAGAGTTTTTCAATTTGCGGAACAAGACCAGAGGTTGAAAGGGTGATTTTTCTTTGACCGAGCGCTAATCCCTTCTGCGACATGAAAATCAACGTTGCCTGTTTCATGTTTTCAAAATTATGCAGGGGCTCGCCTTGGCCCATGTAAACTACATTCGTCACTTTGGCATTAAACATTACAGTGACGGCCATAAGTTGGCCGACAACCTCAGACGCGGCAAGATTGCGCTGAAACCCCATTGTGCCGGTATGGCAAAAACGGCATCCAATAGCACAGCCAACCTGCGAACTTACACATAGAGTAAGACGATCTTTTGCCGGAATCAGAACAGTTTCAATCGACTGACCATCATGCAGACCAAAAAGAAACTTGCGTGTGCCATCAAGAGACTGTCCGTGCCATAAAGTTTTTGGCAAATCGAAGGAATAATTTTCATGTAAATAGGCCTTCACGGTCTTTGAAACATTGGTCCAAGAGGTCATATCAAAAACAAAATGCTTATAGATCCAAGAATATACTTGTTCCGCAGCGTAGGCCGGAAAACCGTTTTGCTTAAACTCGACCAATAATTCATCGAAAGTAGTTTGAAAAAATATCTTTGCCATTTTCATATGGGGGATTTAGCACTAGTGCTACGCCGTGTCAAACAGCCTTTGTTACTTAAACAATTTGTGCAACAATCCAGCGTTTTCACGAAACTCAGGATTAATAATTTCATCTGAAAGGGAATGCACATTTGACGCTATCTGGGAAATATGTCCCGATTGTTGAAGGGCATGATTATATTGTGTCATGGCCACAATTCGGGCACTCTTTTCGCCAATATCTTTCAAAAACTGGACAATAAATGCCTGAAGCTTTTCCAGAGAATCGAAGAGTAAAAAAGTATCCTTAAATAACGTATTCTCAATATGTTCTAAATTCTCGGGAAAGCTAAAATTGGATTCGAATTTTTGGTATGTTTGAAAAATCTTTTTATAATTTTCAGGAAGCATTTCATCTTTGGAATGAACGACGACATGAATGCCATAATTACCCGGACTGGGCATAATTGTTCCATCAGATAAAAAAGTATGATGTTTCAAGGAATTGGAAAAAAAGAAATAATACATTCTGGCACCTTATGAAAATCTTCCAAAATCTAGAGCAACAAAACCATCAGGAAGTAATTGGATCTCGATTTCATTGGGAAATGTCTGCAATGTAGTTCTGAAGCTATCCAGCATCTTGGCAAAAACAAAATTTTTGGGAATGTCGAAACGGATTTTTTTCTTGTAAGAGGTTGGATTATACAGACCTAGCCTGCGCATTTCTTCAAATTTGAGTTCAAGATTTGATGGTATTTTAATCCACCACAGATAAGGGATATCGATGTCGCCTAATTCGAAAGATTTAAGCTCAAAGCTGGAAAATAATTTTAACCAAAAATTATATTGATCCTGCGGATTTTGCAAATGTGAAGCCGCCACATCTGTCATAACGAAACGCCCTTCTCCAAGAGAAATATTTTGAATCGGCCCCAAATATTGAATGCGTTCAACCGATAAATTATTTTCCAAAACAAATAGCTCTAATCTTTGAATCTGCTCGTTGCTGGCCCCCCCCCTATCCAAAATAATTTTTCCTCCCCCCATAAATAAACGTAAAATTTTGGCAAAACTTTTTTTATCAAGATCTCGCAAATAAAAAAGATGGACCCCATTCAAATCGGTTGTCTCGTCAAATTCAAAGGAATTAACCTCCCGAAATTCCCAGCAATTAGAAAATTTTTTCTCCAAAAAATTTCTAGTCCCGGCAGTCGAGAAAGAGTGTTGGGCCAAGCCAAATTTTCTATCAACATACATATAGGCCAGTCGCAGAGGTTTATACGGTCCGCCAATACTATCATCATGCGATGATGGATAAAATTTTCCATCCCATACTAAAATATTATTCACGTCACGAATTTGTTTTCCCAAAACTGTTTTTTTGACCGATTCCTCCACCAGGGCCGATGAAGCCAAAATACCGGTTGCCAGAGCCGTGTTCAATTCAGACAAATACGAATAACTAAACGTGGGGGCCAGACCTTGAATGATCGTGCGGGAAGGATGCCCACCCAAGAATGCCATTGGCAGTACTCCATCCCAATAATCATTTAATTCGCTTTTCACCGTTTCCAGATAAAGATTTTCAATCGAAAGGCCAAATTCATTTCGTTGCACTTGCTCGTCTTCATATGACAAAGTCTTGTCTGAACCATCTGATTTCAAAAAACGCGCAAAACTTGAATCAAACGCCACCGAATTATCGTCGGTGTACGAACAAAAATTCAAACCGTCAAAATAGCCACTTTTAATGGCAAAAAGACTGGGTCGTAAGGCAAATTTTTTGAAATAGTTATTCATTGCCTTAATCCACTCTATAAATCCTTTGAACACTCTGGGGTCATAGAAAGAAAAAAATTTGTGTATCTGCCCATCATTATTGACGACGCTCAAAGATGCTTGGTTATTTAGGGAGGAAGGAATACGCGCCAGCAAAGTTGGATAGCCTCCATTGGCAATGAATGGTGCTGGGCCGATGGGCAACAGAAAGGTAAAATCTTTACCCAGACTATTACATACTTCGATTAATTTTTTAAGGTTGGCCTCCGGTCGTAATTCACCGAAGTCATATACATCCCCCGTTTCTGAGTGAAACGCCCAATTCAAAGGAATGAAAACTCGGTGACCTCGAATCTGTGACATCTTCTGTTCCCAGAGAGATACAGATGTTTTCCAATAGAAAAACCAGTTCTCACCGGGCAAAACCGATAAATCTTCAGACATTTGTGGTGTGGTAAGGGACAAAAAGCCACCTCTTTCATTAATTAAGTTACGCCATTAGAAAATTTTAACTAGTCGGCAAAAATAGTGTAAAGAAAACAGTCACTTTTCTTGCCAGGACTTCCGGCCCTTTGTTATAAATTTACTTTTATTTCTAATTTGATTCTATCTTACTTTTTGGGGTTAATACTATGTGGTTTTTTAATGATGAAGAGAGAGAGCTTAAACGTGTCTGCCGTAATTTTGCCCAGAAAGAATTGGCACCATTTGCCGCAAAGCATGATCAAGATGAAACATTTAATCTTGCGGCTTTCAAAAAAATGGCCGACATCGGCGTTTTGGGAATTACAGCTTCACCCGATTATGGTGGGGCAGGATTAGGTGCCACGGCCGCAACCATAGTCATGGAAGAATTTGGAAAAGTTTGCGCCTCAACAACCTTAAGCTATTTGGCCCACAGCATCCTATGCGTGAACAATATCCAAAATAATGCCTCCACCGAGCAGAAGAGCAAATACTTGCCTAAATTGATTTCCGGCGAGTGGATTGGTTGTATGGGTATGAGTGAGCCGGAATATGGCTCTGATGCTGTTGGTATCCAAACCAAGGCAACCCGCTCCGGCGATAACTATAAGATTCATGGCACTAAAATGTGGATTACCAATGCTCAATATGCCGACATTGCCTATGTTTATACCCGTACCGGCGCTGAAAAAAAACAACTCTCCACTTTTATTCTCGAAAAGAGCAAAGGCCACTTTGCTGCCGGAAAGCCGATACACAAAATTGGTATGCGCGCCTCCCCAACAGGTGAATTGATTTTCAATAATACTATCGTTCCTGTTGCCCAGCGTGTAGGAGAAGAAAATCAATCTATCATCCACCTCATGAAAAACTTAGAAATTGAGCGCATCACCATTGCGGGTATTTCCTTGGGGATTGCCAAAGCGTGCCTTGAGCAAAGTGTCCGATACGCCAATGAAAGAAAACAATTTGGCACAACTATCGGGCATTTCCAAATGATCCAAAAAATGATCTCTGAGATGGCAGCAGAAACCGAAATGATGGAACACTATCTGTATTCAGTGGCCAAGGCCTTTGATCAGGGACAATGTGATAAAACATCTGCCGCCAAAGTAAAACTTAACATTCCCAAGATGGTTACCAAAATCGCTCTTGATGCCATTCAAATCCACGGAGGTTACGGTTATAGTCGAGAGTTCCCGCTGGAGCGTTATTTGCGCGATAACAAATTGATGGAAATTGGAGCAGGAACCAATGAAGTGATGATTATCATCATCGCTAAATCTCTTCTGGAGCTAAACTAATCTATGGACACTTATCAAGACGAACTTCTTCAACAGTTAAAAAAATTTCGTACCCAAAAAATTGATCCAACCGTTTTGCAAGATGAAGAAAAAGAGCAGTTTCGGATGGAAATTTTTCGCGAATTGGGACAACTGGGTTACACCGGGATGGTTCTTCCTGAGCGCTACGGAGGAGCAGAACTTTCTTTCTCCGACTATTGCTTGGCCCTGACAGAGTTGGCGAAAAGCTCAATTGCCTATGCAGTAACCATTTCCGTTTCAACCATGGTTCAAACCCTGATCAATATTTATGGCACCGAGGAACAAAAGCAAAAATATCTCCCACCTCTTTGCCGAGGCGAAGAAATTGCCTCTTTCGCCTTAAGTGAATCATCGGCAGGATCAGATGCGGCTTCACTAAAAACCTCTGCCAAAAAAGTCCCAGGAGGTTGGACATTAAATGGCAGTAAACTATGGATCAGCTCAGCTGGACTCTCAAAAACATATTTAGTCATGGCACGCACCGGCGAATCAGGCCCAAAAGGTATTACCGCTTTCCTAGTTAGAGATGGCGCTCCTGGCTTTAGTTATGGAAAAAATGAAAAGAAAATGGGGGTCAGAATCAGCCCTACGCGTGAGATAATTTTCCAAAATTGTTTCGTTTCTGATGATCAAGTGCTTGGGCAAATCGGTAGAGGCTTCAATCTCGCCATGGAAGCTTTAAATCGCGGTCGCATTACTGTAGGTGCCTTGGCCATCGGCTTAAGCGAACGTGCTTTAGAAGAGTCATTGAAATATTCCATGGGACGTCAGCAATTTGGAAAACCCATCTTTGAGTTTCAGGGTATCCAGTTTATGCTCGCCAATATGCGCACTGAACTCGAGGCTTCACGTTTAATGGTAAGAGAAGCTGCTCGACAATTTGATTTAAAAAAACAGGATATTTTGTTGGCCTCAATGGCAAAACTCAAATCGACTGATACCGCTATGCAAATCACCACCGACGCAGTACAGATATTAGGTGGCGTAGGGTATACCATGGAGTATCCGGTTGAACGACTGATGCGAGATGCAAAGGCACTGCAAATTGTCGAAGGCACTAATCAAATTCAACGAGTTGTTATTGCAAAACAACTCGAAAAAGAAACCCAAATGTGATGGACAGATTATGATAAATTTTTCATCTCTTAAAATCGATATTCACAATCCCAATCCTTCTTCAGATGTTCTTCCTGATGTAAAAGACTTTGTGGCCCAGCTAAAAACACTGGCAGCACGGCCCGATATTGGTTTTATTAGGCTGGCCGGTGAGAAAAAGTTTGCTCAACAGTGTCGCAATGTTCGCGAGAAATATCAGTCACCAAAGTACTTTATCCACGTTGGCATTGGTGGAAGTTCGCTGGGACCTCAGATGCTTGTTGAGGCCATAGGACAACAACCTCATCCAGAATTTATTTTTATTAATAACATCGATCCTGATCAGATAACCAACGATCTGGCGGGAATCTCTCCTCATGACTGTCTTTTTTATTTCGTTTCAAAATCAGGAACCACGGCTGAAACTATGGCCCATCTTTCTATCCTGAGTAATTGGGCCGTAAACAATGCGAATAGCGATTTTGATTTCACAAAGCATTTTATTTTTTGCACTGATCCCAAAAATGGGGATATGAGGCAATTATCCAAGGAATTTTCATTGGATGCCCTTGAAGTTCCTAGCGATATCGGAGGGCGCTTTAGCGTCCTAACTCCTGTCGGACTTTTACCTGCAATGTTTGCGAATTCCCGTCCCCATTCATTACTCGAAGGGGCCCAAAAAATTGTCCAAATGTCTATGGATGAGTCCGATCGAAACGCAGTTTGGCAGGCCTTGAATGCCCTTCTCTTATGGAAAAATCAAGGCATCACTCAAACTGTCATGATGCCCTACAGTAGTCGCCTAAAATCCTTCGCCGATTGGTTTGTGCAACTATGGGCAGAAAGTCTTGGGAAAAAGACGGGACTTAGTGGCAGGGAAGTTTTTGAGGGACTTACACCTATTCGTGCTTATGGTGCAACCGACCAACACTCACAAATGCAACTCTTCATGGAGGGGCCGCTTGATAAAGCGCTTGTCATTATCAAAGTCGCCAAATTTCAAAGCGATTTTTCACTTAAAGGGCAATTCAAATGTAATAGTTCTGATAAACTTGCTCATTTTAATCTGTCTGATTTAATGTCGGCCGAATTAGAGGGAACCCTGCAGGCATTAACTGAAGCGGGAAGGCCCTACATTCTCTTAACAATACCAGAGTTAACTTCTGAAGCATTGGGCGAGCTGATAATGTTTTTTGAAATTTTAACCGCTATGATGGGCCATTATTTAAACATTGATCCATTTAATCAACCTGGGGTTGAGGCGGGAAAGAAATACGCCTTTGAATGTCTTAGGCATTTGGCCGGAAAAAGTCGATAAACTGGACAGAAATAGTACGTCGACAAGCAGTTTATTGCCTGCGATGTGTCTTTAATGGACTCTTTAATTTGGGAAAGGTTGTATTCGGATTGAAATCGGTTGTCCTAGAGTTTAATATTACATATTAGAGCAAGTGAGTGATATCTCATTTACATTACGGAGAAAAGATGAGGATACAAGATGTCTGATGATTCAACTATAGTCCTTACAGACATTAAGGCCGCCCTTGATTCTTCAGATAAAGAGGCCAGTAACAAACCACCCGCGCTACTTGTTGTTGGTGGAGATCTGAATGGCACACTATTTGATCTAGTTCATGATGAAACTGTTCTCGGTCGCAGCGCTGAAAATACCATCATGCTGGAATTTCAAGGTATTTCCCGCCATCATTTAAAAATTCTTTTACAAGATACTAAGGTCATTATTGTTGACCTCGGCTCTAAAAATGGGACTTACCTTAACAATCAAAAATTAGAGGGATCGGCCACTTTGTCCAAGGGTGATATTATTAAATTGGGTAGTGTGGCGCTTAAATTCATTCCCGCTGGCGATCCAGAACGTTTAACCTATGACAAATTAAGTCGTGAAGCCAATATGGATCGCCACACTGGCTGTTATAATAAGACATATTTTAACAATGCCATCAATTTAGAAGTTAAAAAATCCAAAGTGACGGGCGACCCCCTCTCGCTTGTGCTGTTTGATCTCGACCATTTCAAGGCGCTGAATGATAATTTTGGTCACGATGCTGGAGATTATGTTCTCAAAGAAATGGCCCGAATGATTCGTACCAATGGTGTTCGCGATCAAGATGTTTTTGCTCGCTATGGCGGGGAAGAATTTGTAATTCTATTGCCGAAAACTAATCTAAAGCAGTCGTTTGAGATTGCGGAGAGGCTAAGAAAGCTGCTCGAAGGACATAAATTTGTCTATGATTCGAAAAAACTCCCAGTCACGGCTTCTGTTGGAGTGGCCGATTACCGTCAAGGCGTTAATACCGGGACAGATCTTTTCAAAAGGGCCGACGCTGCTGTATACAAAGCCAAACAGGGCGGACGCAATCAAGTTCACTTTTTTAAAGAATAAATAAAGACGTCCTAAAATTATTGATGATTCAAGCTTCTTCGACGCAGAAGATTCAGGTCCTTCCCAAACACCTTATTGACCAAATTAAGGCGGGCGAAGTTATTGAGCGCCCAGCGGCCATCGTCAAAGAGCTGATTGAAAATTCTCTTGATGCTCAGGCCAAAAATATTGATGTCCAGATTGATGATGGAGGACTTACCCTCATCTCTATTTGTGATGATGGTTTCGGCATGAAACAAGATGAGCTTCCTCTGGCCTTTACCCGCCACGCTACTTCCAAAATTACCCGTTTTGAAGACTTATATCGGCTCTCTAGTTTCGGATTTCGAGGCGAGGCCTTGGCCGGATTAGCTTCAGTTGCTCGTGTCATTTGCACGGCTATACCCCAAGACATCCCATCCTTGGGTGGAAAGATAGAATTTCACGGAGGCGAACAAATCTTTCTAGGCCCTTTTCACGGCGGAAACCATGGGACATCAATTTATGTTCGTGATCTTTTTTATAATACACCCGCACGTCTTAAATTCATCCGTTCCAAGAAGACGGAAATTCAACAAATAAAAAAAATTCTTCTGTCCTTCTTGCTTACCCATCCAGAAACCAGTTTCAGTGTTCGATGGAACCAGCAAGACAAGGAGTTGTATCCTGCTGTGGCCACAAACCAATACATCAAACGAGTCGAGCAACTCCTCGGGAAGCGACTGCCAACTTTTGAGTTAACGCAATATCATGACGAATTTCAAGGTCACCATATCCATGCTATCTTCATGAAGCATGTGGGGTCGAAAATCAATGACAAAATCAGCAATAAATTTCAATTCTTGTTTGCCAACAAACGTTTTTTCCAAGACCGCAAAATCCATTATCTTTTGACCAATGCTCTCAATGAACATCTGCCAAATATTGACAGCGATTTCGTTCTTTATATGGACATTCCTCCCAGTGAGTTAGATGTTAATGTGCATCCGAATAAAACGGAAATAAAGTTTGCGGAACCGCAAATCATCCATGCTTTAACCAGTGGTCTGGCGAAACGTTTCGGACAATCACAACAAGAGATTAATGTTCCCCTGGTCAATAGTCGCAATCTTGAGAATCAAGACTTTCAAAATTGGCAAACTTCTCAGTCGATGAAAGGTTCCCAGACTTCCCAGGAAGAACAAACCCAAAAGACCTTCAATCTCCCGACCATCTTTGAGCTGCCACAAAAAACCTTTATTTACCATGTCCCTCATGCAGCGACCTACTTAGTGCGTCCTTTTTCTGCCCTGGAACTCTTGCTTCGAGCACGTCTTGAAAAAGCGCACTTTCCACTTGGCGAAGATAATATTTTTCCCATCCTCATTGGAATTCCCATACCTTTATCCGACTTTAAGGATGATGAAAAGTTTAAATCTTTCCTCACTCTCTTGAATGTGGCCGGCTTCGAAGCCACCATTTCTGTACCCGACTGTCAGCGCATTATTCTTCGTACATTTCCACAATACTTCCACGGATTCCCCCTGGCCCCATTATGCGAGAAGTTTTTACCGCTTCTCTGGAAAAAGTTCTTGCAGACCCCATTTTCCATATCACAGCTCAAGAATGAATTTTTGTCCGTAATCAATCAGTTCTCCGAAGGGCAATGGAGTATCCAGGATGCCCACCAATTCATTCTTTGCCCGGCATTTCAAGAGGCCCTTCATCAAAAGCTTTATTCTCAACCCCTGGATGAGCTTTTTTTGCGAGGTATCTTTGCAGAACATTAAAAAAGAAAAAATGATCCTGATTACTGGTCCGACAGGCACAGGAAAGAGTGACTGGGCAGTGAAACTTGGGTGTCTTATACAGGAGCAAGGTTGTGAATGCGCAATAATCAACTTTGATAGTATGTGTTTTTACCGTGAACTTAGCATTGGAACCGCCAAGCCCGACCTAGCTTTGAGAAAAAAAATTAAACATTTTATGGTTGATGTCACTTCTATCGACAACGAAATGAACGCCTTCACTTTTTGCCAACAGGCCAAAGAAATTATCGAGCAACTTACAACGGCCAGACAATGTATCATTCTCGTGGGAGGAAGCCCTTTCTATATCAGAGCTCTGATAAAAGGTATGTTTCGTAGTGATCATCTGTCCTCTGAAATGAAAGCTTCATTGCAAACAGTGTATGAACAGGAAGGCATCGCACCTTTTCTTGATTATCTGAAGATTTTCGATCCGGAGTCTCTCAAACGACTGCATATCAATGATCATTACCGACTTCGTCGCGCCGTCGAGTATAATATTGCAACCGAAAGGCCAATTTCTGACGAGTATAATGAATTCCAAGAAATCAATCCGTATGATTTTTCACGTAATCAATTTCCACAGAAAGATTTACTCCATTTCTACCTTGATATCCCCAAACAAGAACATTGGAGCATTTTAAAACAACGTTCCCGATTCATGGTGGAAAGAGGTATGGTTACGGAGCTTCAAAATCTCCTAAACCATGGATACTCTGGAGAAGAAAGACCATTACAAAGCGTAGGTTACAAGGAAACTTTGGCCTATTTGCGTGGCGAAATTCCCTCCTTGGAGGACTTGATTGAACAAATCTTCATTTCAACCCGCCAACTTGCCAAAACCCAGAGGACTTTCTTTAAAAGGATTACCCCCAAAATTACAGTCAATCCCCTCACCGACTCGCAGACTATTTTAAAAACGCTCTATGATTTTATGCAGGCCTAGGATATATTCTCCTAATTACACCTAGTTCGGGAGTGAAGAGACCCTATGGCACCAAGCAAACTCAAAATAATTATTATTTCAGACGGTACCGGAGAAACTGCTACGGCCCTGAGCCGAGCGGCCATGAAACAATTCTCAGATAAGGATGTTTATTTTACGCGATATAAAAACGTCCGCACTCGAGAGCAAATTGATGCTATTTTCACCGAAGCCGCCATTCATCATGACATGATTGTACACACGATTGTTACACCGGATTTACGAGAGTATATCAGTGACTTGGCCCGAACAAAGCATGTTCGGGCACTCGATATGATCGGACCTGCCTTAACTGCATTTTCCAACTATTTTGAGCAGGAACCGAAAGCTGAACCCGGTCTCCTGCATGCAGTAAATGATGAGTATTTTGGTCGAGTGGCGGCCATGGAATTCACGCTCAATCACGATGACGGTCGAAATCCTGATTCTCTCCATTTGGCCGATGTTATTTTGGTGGGGATATCGAGAACCTCGAAAACTCCTCTCTCCCTTTTCCTCTCGATGAATGGTCTCAAAGTCGTCAATGTTCCTCTCGTCCAAGGGACTGCGCTACCTAAAAATCTATTTCTAGTGGATCAACGCAAGATTATTGGACTGACTATTGATCCAGAGGCCCTGCTCGAAATTCGCCGAAATCGCCTCTCGAGTCTCGGTGCCCAAGATCACGCAGGAGATTATGCAACTCAATCTAAAGTTATGGAGGAACTGGAATGGGCCAACAATATCTTCAAGGAAAACAAACGATGGCCGGTTTTTAATGTCACTGATAAGGCCCTTGAAGAAGTTGCTGCAGATATCCTCAAGTTACTCAATATGCGAAGAAACAATATTTTCAAGCAAAAAACAACAGAGGACAGTGGTGAAAACGAGTGAAAATTTTTGACGGTTTAACCGACATCAACATTCACTTTTCCAGTCTGATTGGAGTTAAAATCTTCAGTAATGAAGAGATGCTTGTCGGCAAAGTTACGGATCTCTTTGTCGATTTTGAAGAAATGTATCCACCAATTCTTGCTGTCCAGTTTAAAAAAAATGACCAATACTTTTATGTTCATTGGTCAGATATTGTCCAATTTTCCCTAAGGAAAATCGTCGTCAAAGCTGATTTTACCTTGGGAAGAAGTCGTACTCTTCCTCGTATCACCGCACGACGTTTCTTACATAGTCAAGTTGCTGATCAGTTCAATCGCAGCGCCAGTGAAAATTCCTCTAGCTCAGATAAACGAGAAGATACCATGGTCGAGTATCCCCCTTTGGGAAAAGTTATTCTCGACCGACAAATTGTGGATACTTCAGGAAAAAAAGTTGTACGCGTTAATGATATAGAATTTGTTAAGGCAGGAAATCAACTTCGCATCACTCATGCCGCTATTGGCATGCGAAGCATGATTCGTCGCCTAGGGTATGAGAAGCTGGTGGATCGTGCGCTACGCTTGTGCAATCCCAATGCCCAATATTTGAAAAAAGAAGCGCTTATTAATTGGAAGTTCGTTCATGCCATACCGTCAAAATCTATCTATGGACATGTGAGACTTGGTTTAAAAAATGAAGAAATTCAGAACCTACACCCTGCCGACTTAGCTGATATATTAGAGGACTTAGATAATTATTCACGTGAAACTCTCTTCAGCAATCTGTCTCCTGAACTAGCAGCTGCAACACTCAGTGAAGTTGAGTCTGATTTGCAAGTCGAGTTGCTGAAAAATGAAGATCCTGAAGGAGTGGCGAAAATTATCGAAAATATGGGGGTTGATGAGGCCGTCGACGTTCTTTCAGAAATGGAGCATGAACAGGCCAATGAGATCATTGCCAATATTGAAGACAATGAAACCCAAGAAGAAATTCAAGAACTATTAGAATACGACCAGGATGTCGCAGGTGGACTCATGTCCACTGAAATTTTTCAATTCGGTCCCCACCATAGAAGGTCTCACATTCTCAAAACAATTCAAGAACAATACAAAGACCTTGAAACAGTATACGATATTTTTGTGATTGACTCGCAGGGGCGCCTCATCGGTGCAACTTCGCTCTCTAAGCTTCTTATTCAGACAGAAGATATTGAGATTGGAGAATTGATGAATAAAACTGATCTAAAATATTTACATCCCTCCACTCCCTGGAGGGATGTTGCGAAGCATATGAGCAAATATAACTTGATTACAGTTCCCATTGTCGATCAAAAGCAAACGCTCATGGGAATCATCTCCGTTGATGATATTCTTCCCTGGTTACTGGATGAAAAATAACCATGGAAACAAGGCTTCAAGAAACGAGATTCAAACGATCAATTAAGAAGGCCCTCATCCTTCTCAGCATCATCGGGCCGGGATTAATTACCGCTAATATCGATAATGATGCTGGCGGTATTGCAACTTATTCGATTGCCGGTGCGCATACCGGCTATCGCCTTCTGTGGCTTTTGATTCCCATTACAATTGCTTTGATTTGTATCCAAGAAATGGGCTCTCGCATGGCCATTGTAACAGGGAAAGGTTTGGCCGATCTCATCCGTGAAAAATATGGTCTTCGAATTACTTTTTATACGCTGTCATTATGCCTCATTGCCGATTTGGGAAACATAACTGCTGAATTTGCAGGATTAGCGTCGGCCAGTGAAATTTTTGGCCTTTCCCGTTATATTGCTGTTCCCATTTGTGCCCTGCTCGTATGGCCTCTTGTCATCAAAGGAAATTACAAAATAGTCGAAAGAGTTTTTATTTTAGGATGCTTCGTTTACATAAGTTACATAATAACTGGTTTTATCATTGGCCCAGATTGGAATAGCATAGGAAAATCTTTAATCTCCCCCAATTTTGGAGAGATTAGTAAACTGGATATGCCTATTATTGTAGGGTTAGTGGGCACATCGATTACTCCGTGGATGCAATTTTATATCCAATCCGCCGTTGTAGAAAAAGGTACCAGTGTGAAAGATTTAAATTATGCACGGCTGGATGTCATCATTGGTTGCATCACCATGTCGATTGTTACTCTTTTTATTATCATTTGCTGTGCAGAAACTCTGTTCACCAACAAGATCGAAATCTCGGGTGCCAAGGATGCCGCTTTGGCGTTAGAACCGCTTGCAGGTAAATATTCATCCTTTCTTTTTGCTATCGGTCTTTTTAACGCTTCTATTTTCGCTGCCGCTCTTCTTCCTTTGGCGGCAAGTTATTATGTCTGTGAAGGTATGGGATGGGAGTCCGGGGTTGATAAATCATTTAAAGAAGCACCTAACTTTTTCACTATTTTTACTTTCTTAATTATTATTGCGGCCGGGGTTACGTTAATTCCACATATCAGTCTTTTTAAAATTCTAATTTGGTCACAAGTTATTAATGGAATATTAATACCTGTCATTCTTCTCTATATCACAAATCTTTGCAGTGATCCTGACGTAATGGGTGATCATACTAATGGTCCAATCTTTAACTTCCTATGTTACACCATCACTGCTGCGATGTTTTTGGCCAATTTTGCATTGTTGTACTACGAATTTAAGTAAACGAAATCTTATTCGCTTTCGGACTGTCTATGAATTGCATTGCAGAGGTCGATTGAGTCATTCTCAAATTTAATAGAGAAATTGAGTTTGCGTTGGATATCTTCACCATCTTTCTGATAAAAAACATTATAATCAGTCTCCACTGGTTCTCCTGCAGGACCAATTTTAATAGGAAACTGAATCCCCCCTTTGCTAATTGGCAGACGTTCCACTCTTTCCTCGCCAAAAAGGGTTACAAAAAGTTTTCCACTGACACAGGTTCGTGAGTTCATAAGATAACCAAAAACTGCATAGGGCATATTCGGTTTTTTGATTTTGATTGCAGGATTATTCTCATCAATTTTCACTTTCCTCACAAAATGTTCTTGCCCTTTTGTCTGTACTCTCAATATATACTCGCCAGGCGTACTGATTTTGATTTCACCTAATATAGAAACTTCCACCTCTTGCCCATTCACAAAAGCTTTCTGCTCGTATTTTTCAAAATTACTAATAACTATTTTGTATTCCTCACCGGCTATCGACTCATGCTTCATATCCGCCTTTGTCACATTCCCTTCCGATGATGGCCGACGACTCTCAACTTTTGTTCCTTTGGGCGCTAATAATTGTTCTCCGAACTTAAAATAACCTACAGTCAGCACGGCCACCACTCCCACTAGCGCAATGGCCATTGTCTTCAAACTAAATTTTGAACTATCTTCCTTTACAGCACCCGTTCTCGTGCGAATCTGCCCTACTGACGTACCTTGGGATCGAGTTGCATTATTCGAATCGGCAACACGGCTCGTTTTAGACGGGACTTTTTTCTTCACCACAGCTTGGCCAAGTTGTAACTCGCTTTTCTTATCAATTTCAGCAACTTTAACCTGTCTGGTTTGGGCTGCACGTTTCATCAGTTCATCTTTTGCGACAACTCTTGTTCCGCCGGGGGTCGTTTTAGTTGCCCCACTTTGGCCTTGAGCAAATCCAAAATCTAGAACATGATCGCGTGCAGTCGGCGTAGCTTTTGCTTCTGCTTGCGGACTTGCTATTTCTGCTCCACCAGACTGTTCTCGTCTCAAATCATCAAGAAAAGGTTTAAGGTCAATTTTGCCAAACTCAAATAACTTTTCACGATCTTTTTTGATTTCTTCTTTAAAAAGCTCTTTGGCAAAATATGAAAGGTCCGTGGCATTAAAATCAGGATAATGAGAGTACAAAAACTTCATGAGAGCACGGTTCATTTGATCCATGTTTTCATAACGTTTATTCCTATCTTTTGACAATGCCTTTAAGACAATTTCATCCAATTCTTTTGGAACATTTGGGTTTATTTTTGAAGGAGGGTCGATAATACAATCTTGAATTTTCTTTAACACCGCTAGATCATTTTGCGCCTTGAACATTTTACGAGAACACAGCATTTCCCAAAGCGTAATACCAACAGCGAACTCATCATAACGAGCATCAAGTTCTTTTCCTTCCAAATACTCTGGTGCCAAATAAGACAACTTGCCCTTGATTGTTCCGGCCTGTGTGGCCTCTGTATTTGTGGTTGCTTTTGCAATCCCAAAATCAATAACCTTCACTGATCCATCAAAGGTCAACATAATATTATGAGGCGAAATATCACGATGAATAATACTAAATTCCTTTCCAGTCATTTTGTCAGTCAGGGTGTGAGCGTAG
Source organism: Bdellovibrio sp. (assembly GCA_016187935.1). GTDB lineage: Bacteria > Bdellovibrionota > Bacteriovoracia > Bacteriovoracales > Bacteriovoracaceae > GWA2-49-15. The sequence continues at coordinate 101,113 of JACPIU010000033.1, read as the reverse complement.
TGGAGCGCCTGGCAGACCTGAGTAATAATAAAAACCGAGATTTCCACCGGAAAGACAAATTTTCGATCCCTTAACTTATCAAGATATTCTTTGAGATTTCTGCCATCGCAATATTCCATAGCAACGTAGAGCTGACCATTATGATGGCCATAATCATAGGTTTGCACGATATTGGGATGGAGTAGGCCGAAAGTAACTTTGATTTCATCCATGAACATAGTCTTAAATGCTACGTCCTGCGAGAATTGGGCCTGGACCATTTTAATAGCGACAATTTTATCCGCTTGCTCACCTAAGTAACGAGCACGACATATTTTTGCCATCCCGCCATCGACAAAATGGTCGAGAATCAAATATCTGCCAAATCTTTCGATTTTGGTTTGGCCGCCGGCCATAATACAGGTCCTCCTAGGTAATCTTCTCGGGCCGGATGAAACAAAACTTTATGGAAAATTTTAGAAAAAAAGTCGGCCTAACATCACAACCTGATTTCAACAGGTTCGAATCCCGGGATAGTTAAAACCAAAGGACTCGGAATAACTTGAGGGCCACAAAATGTATAAGACTTGTACATTTTGAGAGAATTTTCCACCGCTCCGGGATGCATCAAGAGATTTTCGCGAAAACCAGAGATGGCAAAAAGTTTGAAACCAAAATCATACATCTGAGACGTTACAAGAGACTGCCGTATGCGAGTTTCATCTAGCGTATAAACCAAGAGTAAAATAGGATTTGGGCATGTTTGGAGTTGTTTTTGGTCTTCCTCACTCAACCATCCTTTAAAACCTCCTATCTCATCGAGTCGCAAGGACATTATATCTAAAAGCAAATTGAGTTCTTGATAAAGTGAGGCCTGCTTAAAAAGTAAATTCTCCTTAATCTCCTTTCCGTTCACTATGCCACTTTGTAAGACAAAACTACCATACTTAGACATATTTGCCGTCGAGTGTGAGCAGGCCACTAACAAACATGAAAGTAATGTCAGAATCTTCACATATTCCCCTAATCAAATCACATTATCGCCAATTTTTTGAATCCAATTTTTTATCGTCGTTATAATTTCCTGTTTATTTTCACCATATAGAAGTCCATGTTTTTCTTCCGGATATTGCAAATAAAGTGATTCCGTATTTGGAATCCCCTTATGAAAGAGAAAAGCTGAATCCGGATCGAAAAGTGGTCCATGTTTACCACAAATAAAAAGAGAAGGTACATCGACAAAATACGAAAATTGTCGCATCTCCTTAGTGCTTTTCAGAAGCTGAGACATTAGGCCTAGTGACAAAAATCGGGGAATTAATGGATCGGCATTATAATCTTCCGCGTCCGTCGTTAAGGCAAATAAATCTTGACCATTAAACGGCCGAGCAAGTCTGATTTTCGAGAGAGCTGAAAAAAAATTCTGACCTGTCCCCTGCCATGAGTAAGGAATCTGAAATGCCAATTTAAATGAAGGATTAATCAAAATGAGCCCGCCAATAACCGCATCTATAAGATGCCTATATTGTTCTATGGCCTTAAGGATGACGAGTGCGCCCATCCCTTGACCTATTAATACTACTTTACACTTCTCATTACGAGATTCTTTACTCAAATTAATAAGAGTTGCAAGGTCTTTGCAATAGATGGAAAAATCCTCAATGTGCATTCGCGTTCCCGTGCTCAACCCATGGCCTTTGAGATCATGGAGCACCAATTGATAATTATCACTCCAATCTTGTACAAGATTTTCCACAAGCGGGTACCATCTTAAATGGTGCTCAAAAATATCATGAACTAAAAATATCTGAAGTGCGTTGGATCGTAGATTGGGAGTTGCCCGATAAGTAATCTTCTTTACATGACAACTATCTTTCGAATTATAAGACCGCAGGGTCGTGACTTGAGTATTCCACCCCGAAGGTAATGACAACCCCGCAACTCTCTGATCCGTTACGGTATTTTTTTCGCCTTCACTTGTATTTCCCATAACACCTATTCACAATAATTCATTACGATTCATCACTCTCGACATATTTGAGAATAGACGCTTGCGCTTCAGTACTCAAGCCTTCAAATCGAATGGAAAAACCTCTTCGGCCTTCCAAAATTCTCACAATTTTTCCTTTTGCTACAAAGGAAACCGAAGAATTGTCGGGATGAACATTTAATTGTATGACATCCCCCTTCGAGACAGGAAAATCGGCCACAAGAATTTGTAATCCGCCAATCGAAATATCACGGCAAATCCCTTCACAGACATCCTCATTATTGTGAAATAATAAGCGTGCTACAAAAGGACGCCGAACATATTTGCGGCGTTCTTCGGGAGCAATAACAGGTGGTAAATTTTTTTTCCCGCTTGTCATATCAAACAATGGGGTATCAGTGATAAAAATCCACTCTTCCATTCCTGGGGCAAAAATTAATGATTTGCCATTAATTCTATTCTCATTCAAAAGTGATTTGACTGCATCCAAGGCGAAAGGACCATATTCTTCGATTTCCTGTCCACGATCTGGGCCAATCCTGATGGTGAAAATTTTCTTATTACTATCCACAGTATGCCAATCGAACTTTGCCGTCGGCTTCATCGTCGGTGGAATGGAGTTGATGACTTGCGGGATATCACTAGATCGATTAGTAGAAAATTCGGACAACTCCTTCATTTTCTTCCATCCATCAAGGCCTTTGCGCCAAACATAGGAATCTTGCACGAGCGTTCCATTGCTTGCCAGGGCCATAATTTCTTCGAATGAAACGGGTCCTTTTCTGTCTTGTCCTACGACGTAATACCAACCTTCCATAGAAAGAATCCTGCAAAAATAATATTTTACCCTCTAAATATTATAACCTCATGAAAGTAAAGGTGTCCTGACTGTCTCTTTTTGCCGCACCTTTTTACTCAAACGCTCTTTCCTTTAAGTTTTAGCTTGGCCCTCCGAAAAGACCTAGGCAGTAGAAGAGGACGGAATCTCAATGTTTTTGCAAAAGTATCGAATTAAATACGCAGGATTTTTTGCCATACTCATGTTTATGTTGGGACTTGTGAGTTGCGCCAAAGAAGAATTCATAGCATCCAAATCCCAAGACACTTTTAGCGCTCCACTTACTTTTTCAAATAACGCCACTGTCTGCTCCCAATTCACACTGATCAAGCCTCGCGTCGACTTCCTCTTCCTCTGGGATAACACTAGTTCTCAAGTTTTTGTTACACCTGAAACTAAACAGGCCTTGAGCAACACAATCGACTATATTTCCGACCGATTTGATTTTCATATTTTGCTTGCCCCGCTTGTGCCGCAACCAGGTAGTGCCATCAACGATGTCGCTTATCTGGTCACGACTTCAATCTTCGGACTTGGCCAATCGGCGCTTAACATTCGCGTCGAGCAATCCCAGGCCCCGAACCTGCTTAACAACTTCACCACGACCTCCAGTGCTGATGAGAAAGGGATTCAAAGATCCTACGAAGTGATCAGCGCAAATATTACAAACGGTATCTTCCGCCAAGATGCCTATACTATCGTGGTAGTAATGTCGAATGGAAATGACTACAAAAAAGATTCAAACGGTTACCCTGATCCAGTTAGTACAAATCAATATATCCAAACCAACAAAAATCTCTTTATTAATTTACGCAATAATGTTTTGCGATCTACTCAACTGCGCTTTATTTCGCTTGTTCCTCATACCGATCAATGTCGCGTTTATTGGCGCCAAGGCGGCAGTTACACAGAAATGTCCAAGCAACTCTACTCGGCCCCTTTCCCGTCAGGTGACTTGCGCAAACTACCTTATGATCAAACCGGTGATTCAACTCCGGACAGCTATGATATCTGCACAAGCGATTTTTTACATCTTTTTGATGGAGTCAACAACTCCATTCAAGACACAGTGATTGCACACCAATACAACTTTTGGCCGATCTCGGCGGTTGAATCACCTTTGACCTTTGACCCCAATAAACTGCGCGTGCAAAAGGCCAACGGCGATGAGTTTTTTGAAGTTGCAGGCCCGAACCAAGGAGACGGCTGGAGATATGCGGGATATCTTACCAATCAAAATATGCGATATGCGCCCTCACCAGGTGAAGCCTTTACTGGACATATGATTGAACTTTATGGCAATGCTCGCGTCACTTATCCAGAATGTCTTCTCATCACAACAGTATCCCCAACTTATTATTATGGTTATGTTGCACTCAATTCCAAGCCGCTTGTCAGCTCTATTCGTGTCACAATCGACGGCCGTTCTATCCCCCAATCGAATGTTGATGGTTGGGAATATATCGGGTCTCAGGCTTCACAGAACCTACGAGTCCAAGGGCCCAATTTTCCACAAGACCCCTATCAGGAAGTTTTACCTGCCGATATTCGCACTAACGCACATTTTCTGAAAATGCACGGCTCTGCAATTTATCAAAGTGGTTCTGTGGTAAATTTCGTCTATGATCCTGAGGGTTCTTAACCTGGCTGATGTCCTGCTTTCTTCTCATTCACTTTCTCAATAGCATTCATCATTTTGATACCCAAATAAGATTTATCCAATTTGGCGTACGCAACCTTGGTGGTGAGAGCGTTTCCTGTTCCTACTAAAATATCACCGGTAAAGCCCGCCGTATGGGCATCGGCCAAGTCTTCCTCAGTAATATTCATTTTGGTTGCCTTAAAATCCTCTAGAATAAGAGTCAAATTGGCTATACCCTGTCCGTCCGTGATGGTTGTCGTTTTCAATTGATCAAGAATCGCCTTCAAAAAAATTTCACAACGCGGAGAAATCTTTAAACGTTTTGTATCGTCAAGCTGTCTTTGTGTATTGAAAAATACCATGAGAGTTCTGAACATATCAAAGTTCGTGGCAACCATAATTTTGGGAAATCCATCCGCATCATTTTTCATTTGTAAAAGACCCTGTCCCTCAATAATAATTTTGAGTTCTTCCCAGATAATTTCTTTTACATTGAAGACATCCAATAAATAAAAACGAAATTTATCTTGATGCACTTCAGCCTTGCCGTCTTTGACTTCTCCATGGGTTTTAAAAGTGAGATAGAGAAGAGATAAAATTTTTATAACATCGATAGAATGAAAAAATTTATAATCTGCAATTTTCCCCCCCACACCCAAGCCGACTGAATTACTCTCCAGTTGTTTTACCTTATCATTTGTTTTTCTTAATCGTTCTGCCAAGGTATAAACAATCGTTTTGAACCAAGGATTAAGACCCTGCATTGTTTTGCCAAAAGCATTGAATGAAATTTCTACGACTTCAGTAGTGACAATGGCGGCGGCAGAACAGCTTCGGCGCCGGGCCTTTTCATCAAAAAAGGCCATCTCACCAATAACTTCCCCTGTGCGTAAAATACCAATTTCTACAAATCCGCGGCCTTTGGGAAGATAGAGTCTGATCTGGCCTTTTTGTATGATGTAAAGTGAATCAGCTACATCTTTTTCATTGAAAACAACTTCCCCAGGTTTCAACGTTCTAATGCCAGACTTTCCGGCCTGCGCGGCAGGTTTTGCGGCTGCCGCATTGCCAGTCCCTGAGGGTAAATTGCTCATCCTAATCTCTCAATAATCATGGCAAGGGCCTCGCCTCCACCAATACACAGAGAGGCCATGCCATACCGTTCTCTTTTTTGTTCAAGAGCATTCATCAGAGTTACCACAATTCTTGTTCCTGTAGCACCAATGGGATGGCCGAGTGAAATGCCACTGCCATAAATATTCACTCGCTCTCTATCTAATTGTAATTCTTTGATTGCGCTCATCGCAACCACTGCAAAAGCTTCATTAATTTCAAAAAGGCCGATTTTTTCAAGTGGGATTTTGGCCTTCTCGCTGCATTTCTTCATGGCCATCACAGGAGCTGTCGTAAACCAAGTTGGATTTTGAGCATGGAAAGCATAGGACACGATTTTGAATCGGGCCTTACTTTTATAACTGTCATCCCCAAGTACCACCGCAGCCGCACCATCATTGATAGTGGAGGCATTGGCTGCAGTAATTGTACCATCTTTCAAAAATGCCGGCCTTAAAGCGGGAATTTTTTCAAAATTAGCTTTAAAGGGGCCTTCATCTTGATCAACAATAATATCCTTGCCTTTTTCCTTTTTTACCACTGGTACAATTTCTTTTTTAAAAGTCCCATCTTGAATGGCAGCTTGAGCACGCTTAAAAGAACTAATGGCATATTCATCTTGAGCTTGACGGGTAAAATTAAATTTTTTAGCGCACTCTTCGGCACATTCACCCATGGCCCGATCAGTATAGACATCCCAGAGGCCATCCCAAAGCATGGAATCACGCATTTCAACGTTGCCAAACTTGGAAGGTGTACGGGTATAAAGAAGATGAGGAGTTAAGGACATATTTTCCATTCCTCCAGAAACGACTAGTTTTGAATCTCCTGTCATAATGCTTTGAGCACCGAGAACAATACTCATCAGACCTGAGCCGCAAACTTTATTTACTGTCGCTGCTGGCACATCTTCTCCGAGTCCAGCGAAAATAGTGGCCTGCCGTGCTGGTGCCTGCCCGGCGCCTGCTGCCACCACCAGACCCATATACACTTGATCAATCTTGGTCCCTTCAATTTCGGAACGATTCACTGCGGCCTTAATGGCCGTAGCGCCTAATTCCGAAGCCCTGATGGTGGAAAGCCCACCCATAAAGCTCCCCACCGCTGTTCGAGCACCGTTTAGAATATATACCGACATAATTCCTCCAGAGTTAAAAAGTAGTCTCTTCCCAAAAAAATATATTAATTATATACACTAGGCTTCATCCCGACGAGAGGAGATTTATGCTTTCACGTTATCAACGCAATAGCGAACACACGCGATCACTACCCAATGAATGGGTGGAGAAATTTCAACATGCGCTTCAAGAGCAATATTCTTCTGACCTTTCTCTCACCCACAGAAAGTTTGAGTTGTTTACAGAATTGTATGCCAATGAACTGTGCTTTGGTTTATGCTTGGTTTCTGAAAATGATGGGTCATCATCTGATCTTCCAATGACCTACATAGTCTCGGCCGATCTAACTGACAAAACTGACCCTCTTTCATTGCTGGATAGATTAGTGGATTCAGCGGAAATTTTCTTTGATCAATTTTTCGCCAACGAAACTGCTATGGAATATAGCGTAACTTGGCAGACCAGTGAATTGCGTGGATTAAAATTCTATTACAAAATTTCTCGCGAAAACCTGGCGCTAACTCAAAAGGCCAATGCTTTACTTGGTGATGATTTTCCACTTTAAAGCTTTAGAACAGAAACCTATTCTTCGGTATATTGGATTTTAACAGGGCGCGTCTCGAATGCGATGTCTTGCTCATCTTCGACCACATCCTCTTCTACATCATCAAAAGCGTCATCATCATCGGCATCGATATCCATTTCCTTGAGAACACCTAGGAAAGATTTTTCATCATTCAGGTCTGTAATAATGTTCTCTAGATATTTCGCTGGATATTTTTTTACGAGATCTTCGATAAATTCTTGAAGTTTTCCTTCTTTCAAAATGGTCTGCTTCTTCTTAACATCCTTCCAATTCGTTATGTAATGATAACGACAATAAGCAAGAGTTGTAGCTGGATTGTCACAACCCTTTTCTAAACATTCATCTGTTTTAGCACTAAAAAAATTTACATTCTTCAGGGTTTCAATAATATCTTTGAGAGGAAAATCTTCCGCCAATGCAATAACTTCATCCGAGATTGCTTCTTTAAAATCATCATAGCCCTTGTCGCGTTTTCTTGGTTTCGCCAATTCCTTTTCTATTTCTTCTTCAAATTCAAATTTTGGACCAAAGTCTCCCTCCCCTCCAAACTCAGAATCATCATCCCCAAAAAAATCATCATCATTCTCAGAGGGTTTGCTGGAAGTTCCTTCCTCCTCATCCTCAGCGGCAACTTCACCGCCCTTGGCTTCAACCTCACCCTCGCTATCTTTCGCACGTTCTTTAGCTGTTTTAGGTTTGCCCTCTTTTGATTTTTTCGATGGCTTTTCAGGCGCGGCATCTGGTTTTTTGGCTTCTTTCTTGGACACTTCTTTTTTGGCTTCAATAAGCTTCTCTTCTTTCTTTGTCTTTTTGGGAGTCTCTTTCTCCACTTCCGCCTTTTTACCTTTGGCTTCGATTGGCTTCTTTTTGATGTCCTTTTTTTCTTTCGCTTGATCTTTTGCAGTCGCTACGATCTTTTTAGTGGTCGTTTTTTCTAACTCTTTTTTGGAAGCAACTTTGGCGACCTTTTTGGCCACAACTTTGACATCCTTCTTTGCCTCTTTCTTAACATCCTTTTTACTTTCTTTTTTGGGCGCTTTTTTTAACTCTTTCTTAACTTCTTTTTTCTTAGACATACGAAGACTCTCCAAAATCTCTTTGATCATATGGCAACCCTCAATGAAGGCACCGGGTTAACCTAACATCACAGGTCTTGTTCGACAATGGCCACATCCCCTGACTCCCTTAACACAATTAAGACTTGAGTTCCAATGCCGCGATCACAAGACGTTGGATTTCGCTGGTCCCTTCATAAATTTCTGTGATTTTGGCATCTCTAAAATGGCGTTCCACAGGATATTCCTTGGTATAGCCATTTCCACCACAAATTTGAATGGCCTTGGTGGTAATCCACATGGCGGCTTCTGAGGCAAAGAGCTTAGCTTGGGCCCCCTCTTTTGTGTATGGTTTACCTTGGTCCTTTTTTAGGCTCCCATCTAAAATAAGCAATCGCGCAGCCGCCAATTTAGTACTCATATCGGCCAGCATAAATTGAATGCCCTGCAAATCGGCAATGGGAGCACCAAACTGGACTCGTTCTTTTGCATAACTTTTAGCATAGCGAAACGCAGCTTCTCCAATGCCCAGTGCTTGAGAAGCTATCCCCAAACGCCCCCCATCAAGAGTCGCTAAAGCAATTTTAAACCCTTGCTCTAGCTGACCTAACAAATTGGCCTTGGGAACTTTCACATCATCAAAGGCCAATTGAGCGGTGGAGGACCCCTTAATGCCAAGCTTGTCTTCAACCTTGATGATACTAAAACCAGGTGAATTGGTTTCCACAATAAAGGCCGAAATCCCCTTATGATTCTCAGTTTTCCGCGTTTTGGCGAAAACAATCGCAAGTCCTGCTTCCCTACCATTCGTGATCCAGTTTTTCACTCCACGGATAACATAGTGATCTCCCCTATCTTCCGCTACCGTTGTCAAAGCTCCGGCGTCCGAACCCGCATTGGGTTCACTTAAACAAAAACATCCGATCATTTCGCCACTTGCCAACTTGGGAAGATATTTGGCCTTTTGTTCGTCAGTGCCAAAACGCATAATTGGCCATGTGGCCAATGACGCATGGGCGGAAACCAGGACGCCAGTCGACGCACAGCCTCTCGACAACTCTTCTACTACCAATGCGTAAGAAACATAATCCATACCGGCACCACCATAGGCCTCCGGAATGAAAATACCCAAAAAACCATTATCAGCTAACTTCCTGAGAATCTCTTTCGGAATTCGCGCCTCTTTATCAATCTCATGGGCCAAAGGGGCCAGCTCGGTATTAGAAAATCTAGAGGCCATATCACGAATAGCTTGGTGGTGTTCAGAATACGACATAATAAATTCCTTTATGTTAGTTTCCTACAAATTTAGCTGGACGTTTTTCTAAAAAAGCACGAGTCCCTTCTTGCATATCCTGAGAAGCAAAAAGAGCGCTGAATTCTGAAAGCTCACATTGCAGTCCCTCGATAAGGGGAAGGTCATTGGCGATATTCATCACTTGCTTTGCCTTACCAATAGCGTATAGGGAATTATTGGAAGCCGTCTTAACCCAATCTTTGGCAGCATTCAACATGGCGTCTTTCGTTTCGTACACGCGCAAGACAAGACCGATTTCCTGCATTTCAGCCGCTCCCATACTTCGACCTGAATAGATCAATTCCTTGGCCCGATTTCTACCTAAAATTTTGGACAAACGTTGGGTCCCGCCAAAACCGGGAATTAGGCCTAGTTTCACTTCTGGAGCACCAAAAGTGGCATTCTGAGTGGCAAAAATGAAGTCCGCACTCATGGCCATTTCCAGCCCACCACCTAAGGCATGACCATTGACCAGGGCGATCACGATAAAAGGCAGTTTTTCCATCAAAAAGGTTACATTCTGTCCCAAACGACCAAATTCCACGGCCTGATTGGTGTCCATTTTAGACATTTCTTTAATATCAGCACCGGCGATAAAGGCCTTTTCCCCTTCACCGGTTAGCAAAATTCCATGGAGTGTTTCATGGTTGTAAGTGTTACTGATATATTCGAGAAGATTTTTTAGCTCTTCTAAAACCTGTCGATTGAGCGCATTAAAACGATCAGGTCGATTCACAGCAATAGTGCCAATCCTATCCTCCATCTGAAATTTAATGCTCTGCAGCTCATGTGGAGTAAACATAAAAACCCCGTCCTGATTTCTTTCCCAATCGTCCGGCCGCTACATACTTCTTCAAGAGTGGGCAAGGACGATATTTGGTATCACCAAGTCCTTCGTGCAAAACTTCCATAATGGCCAAACAAGTATCCAGTCCAATAAAGTCCGCTAAGGTTAAAGGCCCCATGGGTTGATTGGTTCCTAATTTCATGGCCGTATCAATATCTTCTACACTGGCGATACCTTCGGACAAAACATAAACAGCTTCATTGATCATTGGCATCAGAATTCGATTAACTGCAAAACCTGCGACGTCGTTCACTTTTACAAAGGTCTTACCCATCTTTTGGGCCAATTGTTCGATCGCAGTAAAGGTTTCATCACTAGTTTCAAGTCCACGAATTCCCTCGACCAATTTCATGACAGGAACAGGATTCATAAAGTGCATTCCTGCAACCTGATTTGCACGTTTTGTCACACTGGCAATTTCAGTAATGGAAATAGAAGAAGTATTAGTGGCCAAAAGACAAGAAGGCTTAGTCACCCTATCAATGTCCTTGAAAATTTGAAATTTTAACTGTTTGTTCTCTGTTGCGGCTTCAATCACAACATCGACATCACCTAGATCATCCAGTTTGAGCGTTGGACGAATAAAATCTAATGATTGCAATGCCATGTCTTGGGACCATCTTCCCTTTTCTGCCCCTTTCAATAACTGGTCCTTAATAAACTGGACTCCCGATTTAAGATAATTGTCCGAGACATCATAGAGCTTGACCACAAATCCACTTTGCGCCGCCACCTGTGCAATTCCACGCCCCATCTGGCCAGCTCCGATAACTCCGATCCCATGTACGCTATGCATAGATTACCCCAAAATTATGGATGGAAAATTCGGAAGTAATACTCCCCTGAAGGTGCCCTCATGGTCAACTTAAGAGTAAGGTTAAAACCTGTCCAATAGGACTTTATTCTTGCCATCACAATTTTTTTGTCATAAATACTCGGCCGGATATAAGGTTTGCGATAAGGAGTATAACGTGGCCAATCATAAGAGTGCTGTTAAACGTGCAAGACAAAACCTCAAGCGTCAAGAACGTAACAAAGGCCGCAAGGCAGAAGTTGCCACTGCCGTAAGAAAGGTTCGCTTGGCACTTGAATCAAAAGACAAGACACTTGCAAAAGGTCTTCTCGTTAAAGCTCAGTCTCTTATCGATCGTTTGGCCAAGATAGGGATTATTAAACGCACCACTGCTGGTAGACACGTCTCTCGACTATCTGCGCAAGTTACTTCACTGAAATAGTTTTTCTCTCCAGAATTGGAGGAATATCGGATATTAAGAAAAGGGCCCTTATAAAGGGCCTTTTTTTTTCACAAAGTCTTCAAATAACATAACCGCAAGGAATCCAACACTGAGGCATCATATCCTTTCGTGCGAATCCATAAATCACCAAAGAACAGGAGATTGTCTAAAATCTCTTGCCGGTTCCATAAGCGCGAGTGATCAAGTATTTCCTTATCATATTTACTCGGACGGCCTTTTTTTTGAGCATAAGATGGATCGTACAACTTTAATAAATGTCCTTCCATAAAACGGAAAAATTCCTCAAAATCTCCGTCATAATTCACAAGCTTTGAATAAAATTGCTCCAGCTGTTTTTTCCCGAAATGAGTTGCAAGATGAAAAAAATCCAATTTCTGCCGAGAAACAAGGATTTCGATATCTTTTTGTCCTAATACCTGGCCCTCTTTCGGAAAATATATTTTTATTAAATTGAGCTGGGCCATCAAAGGCGCGGTCTCAAAAGGTAACGATTCGAGGATGAATTGTTCGGCTTCATAGGTAAGCTCAAGATCATAAAAAAGCATAAGGAGTTCAAGCAACTGATGCCCTTCCCAAAATTTAGGAGCGCGCACTAATACTGACGAATTTGTCACCTTTTTAAGTTCAAGAAACCAGTCCTGCTCTCCAGTAAAAGACATAATAATGGTTTTGCTAAAAGGGCCATGCTGCTTAATATATTTTTTTATTTCATCTGAAGCCAATTCCGGCATGAGGACAAAAAATACATCGTCTGTTCCAAAAAGGTCCATCCCATTCCAATTTTCATCAATCCAATTGATGGTCAAATCTTGTCCGTGCACTATGCGAAAGGAACGATTCGTCGAGTAGGTAGAATACTTGCGATAAAATAAAACTCTTTCCAAGTGGGAGTCAGGAAAAGAAAAGAGATGTAATCCTTCATCCTTTCCTACAAAAGGATGGGTGTAGATCTTATAAAACTCCCACGGTGCCCATTCTGCTTTAGTTTCCAATAAGTTGCTCACTTAAAATGCGTTCATAACAACACCTCGAAACCAATCGGCGGCGGTTTGCCCCATTGATTGAAGGGATTGATCGTAAATACCTTTAGTCTTGGTGAAATTCACAACACCACCATCATCCGGGCCAACATTACTATCCAGAGCATGGCTGAAGGAACCACGCAGACCCAATGATTCGTTTAAAATTATTTGAGGAGAAGCCAAAAGCTGACTCCCCAAATCTGATTGCGCCAAGGAGACCGATTGCCAATCAGGGTTCTTGATCAAAATCAAACGCAAATTGACTGAATAAGTTGATTCACCGTTCACATAAAACCCGGGCCGGTTGCCTATTGATCCTTTCAAGGAACTATTCTCATTAATAAAGTGGCGGCTAATCCCATGATTGTAAACCTTTTCGCGATGATCCTTTGATTCGATAATACCAATTAATACCGCATCGGCCTTAGGATTTTCCCCGGCATAAACAGTCAAACCCGGGTAACGTGCCAAGACTAAAAAAATAGACTTCGTCAGGGGTCCTGAAATAGACGGTATAATTGACTTGTTAATAAATTGAGGCACCGACACAGAAGTAATACCGTAATAATATAAGGGATTCTTGGCCTGCACAGGGCGATATCCGGTGCAACCCGATGTCCCAACGATCGCCACTAAATTCAAAAAATAAAAAATTAATTTGCGAAAAAGGCCCTTTTCTTTCATAGACTCACATACTATCAATTAATATAGGATAAAGGGAATACATCTCTGAATAGCATGGCCAAATTTCATCATAGAAAGCTGAGCGATTTTCTGCAAACACTCGATGAAGTTCCAGATGCTTATCGAAAATCGGGAAAAAGCACCTCACGAAACAAAATTAATTCAGAGGAAGGTCAACTTTTTGATTTTCTTACATTGATCAAAAGCTGGGAAAAGATTATTGGCACAAGGGCCGCAAACCACAGCCTCCCACTCAAATTCACACGCGGGACACTCACCATTCTTTGTGCTCATCCTGCCTGGTCCAAAGAACTTGCCATGTTGGAACAAGATTTAAGGGACAAGATTAGAGGTCACTTCCCGGTCATGGCCACAAGTTTAAAAAATATTAAATTTCTAACAAGTCCAGGTGAACTCCAAAGACTTCGCGAAACATGGCTCAAAGGAATGGAGAATTCCCCTGTAAAATCTTCAACCGGCAAAGAAAATTTTCTGCGTTACCACCCCCATTCTCCACATTATAAGAAAATAAGAAAAGAAGCTGAAAGTATCCTTGACGGCGATCAAACATCCGAAACTTTTGAAGCAGATGTGAAGGAACTACTAATCTCTCTCATTATCCAATTAAAACAGTCCTAGAATAATCGTTTGGCACAGTCTTGAAGTCTTTTCACAAATCTTCCTGAACGAATTAGCTTAGAAGCACCCTGATCATCAAAACATAGGAGACACGATGACTGACCACTCATCGGAGGGTCGTTGGGTAATGGAGGGATAAACGTGCAATTTTCAATTTTTTTAGCAAACTCTCGTGCAAGGACTTCCGATGTAATGGGTGCCTCGCCAGAATAATTCAGACTCGTGCTGGTGATTGGCCCAGAGACTTCTTTCATCAAACATTTAATTGATGGCATAGACGCTGGTTCTAAGCAACGCACCCCAACCCAAGAACTTCCGGAAAAAATGTAACTCGGAATTTCTTTTTGCATCCATTGCAAAGGAAAACCCAAGGTCACTTCCAACTTAAACATTTCTTTCAGCAGGACAAAATTCGTTGTCTCAGGTAAGTTGAAATATTCCTGCACGTCCTTTAACGTTGGCATCAATATTGAAACAGGTTTATCTGCGGGAGTTTTTTTAATCTCACCAATTCGAAGATGTGCCTGAAAATCATAAATGGAAGCACCAATTCCCCATACTGTGTCTGTTGGATAGATGTAGATATTCATTATCTTAAGAATACAAGAACCAAAAGTTTTTCGTCCATGTCACCCAATTTATAAAGATTGTATAACGCATAGAAAATACCACGTCCATTTTGAATCATCTTTCTAAAAAAATGTCTTTTTACATCGAAGAGAGGACGACTCAACTCTTGATTCTTTTCAGTTATTTCCCGTTGCAGTGAAGGATTTTTTTCAAAGGCCTTGAGAGCTAATACTTTATTTCCCCAAGATGAACTTTGCCATAATGATTCTACAAGAGGATTGTATTTCTCATTGAGAAATTGTCGCCCGTTCTCATGCAAGATAAACAGGCCCTTGGCAGCATTGTAATCAACAAGTTCATTGTCCTTCATGGCAAGGAAGGATAAGAAATTATTTAATTCATTTTCAGTACTTCTGCGATAAAGAAAATCAAACCATAAAATCGGATCAATTTTAGAATCTACAAATGAATTGGCATGTGTACGGATATCTAATAATGACAGCGGTCGGGCATTGTCCTGTAAAAACCTCGCTAAGACCTCTCCATCTAAAAAGGCCAAATGATGGAATAAAATATTAGAATAAAATTGATCCAAAGAATGAAGCTTTGTATATCTCAAAAGTTTACTTAAATTATTATATAGCCCGTTTATGTGTACACGAGAGTAGAAATGTGGTCGCGTAAATATATCCCAAGGGCCTAAGGCAAAAACTTGTTGGTATAATTTTTGCGCCATTCCTCTGTTGTGATGACGAATTGCCAAAATACTCGACAAGAGCGGGACCATTACATTCTCATGCTCGATACTGTTTATCCGCTTGTGCCACAAACTCAGTGCCTGTGGGTTAAAGCTTTTTTCCTCTTGAATTGAGAGTGATTCTATCAATTGATCAACTGCAAGAACGATTTTAGCACCAACTTTTGCATTCTCATCAAGGGTCTTGAAGGCAATTTCTAATCCACTAATGTCATATCCCCAGTGTTTTAATTGTCCACTGATTTCTTTTTGTGAGTCATACGACATAGACATGTTCAGCAATTCAAATACTTTGGTTTCATCTCCGAGATGCGCACGACATTTATTGCACCAATCTGCCCATTCCTTTTTATTTTGCGCCAGCAGAACAAAAAAAGAGTCAACAGGTGTCCATGGTTTATTAGGACAATCTTTTGGGCGTTCATTATGAGTCTCAGGCATCATTCCAAAAATGTTTTGTGAAAAGTTAATCTCGCCTAATTGAGATTTTAAGGAAAAATCACTTAAGAGATATTTCTTGTGCACATTCAAAAAGAGTTCTTGCGCATTTGCATCACTCAAAAAAGGCAACGGCCGGTTGAGAATCTTTCGATAGTAAAACACCACCACAAGTACGACGATCGCCATGACTATTAAAATATAAAATAGATAATAATCATTGCGCGTCTTGGAAAATTCGTGCGGAATTTCATCGGTTTTATCTTCTGAAGGATGATTCAATTTAAGCAGGAGTGCCGGGTCAGTTTTTATTTTTTTTTTTGGTCCCGAAGATTCAGAATGTTTGCTGGTCTCACCATCGTGTGCCGCTTCATCCCGTGGAACGGGAGGTGCTGCAGCGGTTGAGGATGTAGATTCCTCTGACGCGGGATATTCCAAGTCCGTACTTTGGGGAAAATGATCCTTGACTTCATCTTGTACTACGATATTCTGCGCGATTGGTTTTGCTCTACGTTCTTGATTAGCTTTAATCGAGGTCTGGGCAGCTTCCACCACTTTTTCGGTTTTAGGTGGCATTTTCAAAACGACTGTCGATTCTAAAGAAGAGTTGGGCGCATCTGTCGCCTCATGCGGTGGGTGAGAATTAGGATTGGTACCCTCGATATTAAGAACGTCCTTGGCTTCGGAAATTGGATTGAAGGATTGCTTGATACCTTCATAAATATACTTCTCCATTAACGATTTTTCTTTTACATAGAACCAATGACCATTACCAGAGCAAATTTCATCATCTTGGGCCAATAAATTCTTTGATAGCAACTCTAAGAGTTTTTGACGCCCGATCGGGCCTAATATCTGTTTCTGTCTTGTTCTTATGAGCCAATTCTTTTCCATCAGTGTTCCCTAAAGGAAAAATCCAATCAAATTACGCAGATCTTCATCATTAAATTTGAGACCTATCAGAGCGCTAAAACTTCGACTGGTACTAATAATCAAATCTTCCATCATAACTTTCATATGGAAGATATTCCATAATCGAATTTCTGAAGCGAGGCGAACATTGGGCCCGACACCTTCGCGATAATCGAACAACTCCGCTGTAAATGTGGTTCCCCATCGCTGAACTAAATAATCAACCCCTAATCCCCCCGTGGATTCGATTAAGCCGCCGCGAAAAAAAACACTCTGAACACGCCGGCCCATCTGAATATCAAATCTGAATGAATTTTTATCTCGATAATTCTCAACCCGACGGGTTTCTGTCCCATCTTGCGTAATCGTCGTGTGTCGTTCATTTTCCGGCCCAAATTCAGATGTCGAGAGACCCAACACATAAAAACGCTCGGGTGATGGAAAGATTCGAACTTGTGCTCGAGTGTCAGCACCATAATCAGAATTGGCCCCGGTAAAAGCATTAACTTCAGTCCGTATCGAGTTAAAGTTATTGACGAGACGATTCACGCTGGAAAGGGCGGTGTTTACTTTATCTGCAATCTCTTCTTCTACTAAAAATTTCCCTATCGACCCTTTGCCACTTCTAATATCCGCCATGAGTACTTTCAAATCATGAGTGGCATTCTTAGTATTGGCCAAAATCTCTTTTAACTCAGCAGCGAGACTCTTATCTCTGGTTTTGTCCGTCTCATCACGAATTTGCTTTGAAAATTTCTCCAAATTATCAATCAGCCTCTTCAGCTGCTCTTCGTTGCCAGTAATGACGCGCTTTAAAGTCTCAGAAACCGTTCTAACATTTCCTGTAAGTTCTTTGACATCATTTAAAATTTTTGTCACGGGTGCTTCTTTGCCCTCTGGGGCCAAGCTCTCTTTTAAGCTGGTGGTAATTTTCTTCACATCGGCAACGACTTCCGAAGCATCTTTCATAAGTTTTTCAATGCCCGCACCTTCTTCGGCTTCGATGAATGCATCTTCGGCCAGTGGTTCGGCGTTTTCGGCGATGGTGATTTCCAAATACTTGTCACCCAAAAACCCAATTGTTTTAATTTTAAGTTTAGACCCTTTTGTAATGGTCACTTTGCTCAAAATTTCAAAAGTGATAAGAGCAGCGTTATTTTCAAGCTCAATGCTCTTAATACGACCTGCATTAATACCTGCAACTTTGATCGGCGTTTTAGGGAAAATTCCTGACGCATCTTTGACGATCGTCTTGAAACTTCTATAGTTACCAAAGCCCGATTGGTTTGAAGTTATTTTCAATGACATGAAAACAACTGCTCCCATTGCGATCAGCGCTAGCAATCCGACTTTAAATTCATTCATACAATCTAACTCGTTTCATAAATGCACGAACTCCTGAACCAACGGATGGTTGGAATTCACAAAGTCCTTGGCCGGCAAATACTCTACAATTCTACCACGGTCTAAAAAGGCAATGAAGTCGGAAATCTTCAAAGTGGCCTTTATATCATGAGAAATTATAACCGAGGTCAGGCCTCTGTCTTTATGTGCCTCGGCGGTCTCGACAATTAAATCATTGACCATTTTGCTTGTAATAGGGTCCAATCCAGTGGTCGGCTCATCGTAGAGCATAATGGCAGGTGACAATGCTAGCGCTCGGGCCAATCCCACTCTCTTTCTCATCCCTCCTGATAATTCGGAAGGTAGTTTTTTCATGCCAAAATCATCAATCCCCACAGAAGTCAAAAGATGACGAACTTTATGATCACGTTCAGAAGGTCTTAAATTGGTGAACTCTTTTAAGGGAAATTCGACATTCTGGTAGGCCGTCATCGAATCAAAAAGAGCGGCATATTGAAACACCATCCCAAAATTACGACGGAATTCTCTCAATGGGAAATCACCGAGCTTGGATAAATCCTGTCCGAGAACATAGACAGCTCCTTCTGTGGGATGAACTAATCCTAAAATAATTTTCAAAAGGGTCGATTTGCCAGCACCGGAAAATCCTAAAATAGTTGTAATTTTATTTTTATAAATTTCAAAATTTAAATTAGACAAAATAACATGCTCACCAAATTTTTTAGTAACATTTTGAAACTGAATAATGATGTCTTCTGGCATCACAGAATCCTGATGAGAAAACTGGTCAAAAAGTAATCAAGAACCAATACAAAAATCATTCCCCAGACCACCGCTTGATTAGTCCCGCGTCCCACTCCTTCCGCCCCTTCGGTGACTTCAAAACCGAAATATGTACCGATGGTAGAAACAACAAAGCCAAAAAAGAAAGCTTTAATAACCCCCTGAAGCATATCTTCTAAATACATGAACTCGCCCAGTTTCGAATAAAAAATCGCTTCGTCGATCATCAATGCCTTCGTACCGATAATATAGGCGCCGACACTTCCAACAAACAGAAAAATAATGGACAACAGAGGTAAGGCCAATGTTCCAGCTAAAATTCTTGGCGCTGCCAAGTATTGCAAAGAATTAATCCCCATCACTTCCAAAGCATCAACTTGCTCAGTAACTTTCATGGTACCAATCTGAGCTGCCATGGCAGAGCCTGCGCGACCAGCGACAATCAAACCAGTCAAAACTGGGGCCAATTCTTTTGCCAATGAAATAGCGACGACAGGTCCAACTAATGTATCGACATTAATCAACTTAAACCCGAAATAAGTCTGATAGGCCATGACCATACCGGTAAAAGAGCCGGAGAGCACAATAATAAATACACTCTTATTACCTATAAAAAAAAGCTGATCAAAAACCAAACGGATGCGGTAGGGAGGACGTCCGACCCAATAAAAAAAACGGCCGGCAAATAGGGTAATTTTACCCAGCCCGCGCAAAACATCTATGATCGATTGCCCTAATTCCGCGACAATTCTGTACGGCCAGGGGTGATCTGCTGGATGTGCGTTGTTTGCGCTCATAGAGTATATTTCCGAGGAATTCTTTCCCCTAAGGCACAATAAATCTCATAGGGGATGATGCCCGATTGTTGTGAAATGCTAAGAACATGAGAAGCATCGTGCCCCCAAATTTCTAAAACATCACCTTCATTGGGAATTGAACTTCCTGATCCGGCATAAAAAAGTTGCGCCATATCCATATTAATGCGCCCAAAAAAAGTTGGTTGGCCAGGTAAATGATAAAGTGTGGTGTTCTGCAACTTAGTTGAAAAGCCATCGCCATAACCAATGGCCAAAACACATATCGTGCCATCCCTAGGAGTTAAAGTCCCGCCATAACCAATTGGCGTATTTTTCTTAACACTCATCCTTCGCAACACTTGTACCTTTAATGAAGAAATACAATGACCTTTCCAGTTTGGACGCGTGCTATTCGTAGAAAGTGCCGAGGGACCATATAACATCAACCCTGGACGGACATGAGACAGTCCAGTCCCAATTCCCCGCTCAATCGCCCCCGAATTGGAAGTTGATGTGAAGATGATGGAAAATCCTGCCTGCAAAAAGCGTTGTCTGATTTCCTCAAAAGACTTCATTTGTTCCTGGGTGATTTGGGTTGGTTCAGCCAGTGTCTCAAACGACCTGCCAAAATGAGTCATCAGATGAAAAATCTCACGGCGTCCTTTATTTTTTAACTTAGTCACGATCAAATCAAATTCATCTTCGTTTATAGGTAAACCTAATCTGTTCATTCCTGTGTTGAATTTCAGCACGAGAGGTACACGTGAGAAAACTTGCTCACTCAAAAATAAATCTAATTCACTTAAAGATGAAAGAACCGGAATAAGAGCATTATGCGAATATTGTTCGGCATACTGGGAAGATAAATGATTCTCAGAAAAGACATAAATATCAAAAGAGTGCTCGGGGATAGCTTTTCTCAGCTTGAGACCTTCGAACAAAGTGGCGACACCATAATTTCGTACCCCACATTCCTCAAGGGTGAAACGAGTGACAGGAACCATTCCATGCCCATACCCATTGGCCTTGACCATAAATAGAATATCAGAGTTCGAAGCAAGTACCGTAAGGGCCTGTACATTGCTCTTAAGAAGTTTCAAATCGATATCAAGATTGGCTCCGAGTCTCACTAACTATGGCCTCGCCTCTGCTGCAATATTAGTTTTGGGAATTTTGACCTGCTCGCCCGTCTTCCTCCTCGATAAAGAAGTAAATTGAGTTGTCGGATTGTGAATAAAGTTCAACAATGCATCGGACGATTCAGGAAGTTGTCGAATGAGTGGACGAACACTCTCAACAAAAATTTTCTCAGGATTCTCAAAATATCTCCAATAGGAAAAACGTTGTGTTAAATCGCGCACATGGTCCCAGGTTCGTTGGTAAGTTAATTGAGTTACGGCCAGAATATAAACGTACGGCCCGGCCACAGAAATAAAGGCATTTTCATCATTTCTTAAAAGATTTTGCATCCTTGATTTGAAATCCTGTCCAAATTTTTGCCAAAAAAAGCGGTTGTCAGGATATTTTTTAATAATGTGATCAAGAAAGCTGATATCCAGACCGATAAATACAAAATCTCCTCCACTCTCTGCTGTCACTGTGTTCATATCACCAAAAAATTCCCGATCGGCCAAGGCCAGAATATCACACAAGGACCTTTCCTTGGAGCTAGGCTTGGGAGCAGTAAAGTGCTGTAATTCCCAAATGGCGTAAGCACCACTCAAAAAATTCTCAACAAGAGGCCACGATGGCTGGAATCGATCGTCCTGGAAAATATCTTTGCCTGTTTGATTATGTTCTTTAATCTCCAGAAAAAGCATAATAGATGGGGTGTCGAATGGGCCGACAAGATTAAGTGAAATCAACTTAGGCCCTAAATTTTCCAATGCCATTTGAGCGGCCATATTTTGCATTAGCGGACTCGGCCCTGCACTTACCGATAAGGATGGCAAAGGGATATACTTGGGGCTAACCACCGGCGGGGTGATCAATTTCTTCTCTGATAAGGAATATTCATACAATCCAAAACGCTTAATCCAATCCCACTTTTCTAAGTTTGCCACTAGCCAGGTTGAAAAATCTTGAGCATTACGTAAGGCTTCGCCATCGAACTGAAAATTTTTCAGTTCGCTACTTGCCTCTAATTGCAACCGAAGCTCCTCATTATCCTTTAACACACGGGCCAGCTGAGCATCCCGCTTGCCCAATTCAAGTTCTTTTTGTTTTAATTGCCCCTCAAGTGCCAGATGCTGATTTACTCGCAAGAGCAAAGATTTTAGAGGAGCTTCGTAATCTGCCTGTTTCCGAATGAGTCCGTAATGAGCATAATCCAAAGTTGAAGTCAGCAAAGGACGATGCTCATCCTTATAAAAGAAAGCGATTGGAAGCTGACCTCCCTTAATCAAAGGATGCTCTTTAAGTGGCATGTGTCCTTGCCCCATAAGAGAGATGTCAATTAAGGCCAGAGAAGGTGGCCGATTGAGAATGCCATGCCAAAATTGGCCATATTCTGTGTAACAAATGGGATTTATTCCGGCCTTTTTAAACACACTTGAGAGTTCTCGTGCCTCCCGCAGATCGGCCATCAACATCACGACATCAAAATATTTTGTTATTTCACTCATAATTTGTACACCCTATTGATTAGTATATAGGGTGAATCACGCACTGCCTACATGCTTTCTTATAAGCCGTTCTAAATCAATAGGATTTTGCTCATTCAACACATCATCTAATTCTTGAGTTCGAACATGGGCCTGTTGATAAAAAGATCGACGTTGCAAGTAGAGGTCATGTAATTCCCGTTCACTTTTCTTTGCTAGTGGACGAGTGTGATCACCCTGAATACGCTTCAAACAAATTTGAAAAGGTGTATCTACCCAAATGAGTAATGCATCGGCCTGTTTCTTAATGGCCTCTACGACTTCATGATTCAATCCCCCGCCACCCAAGCTCACAATCACATTTTTCTTCCAGTTTAAAATTTCGAAGATCAAAGCTTTTTCCATCGCGCGGAATTTATCCCATCCTATTCGCTCGATTGACTCTCCCAAGTGTCTATCATCTGGTGATCTAAGTTGTTCAAAAAGTCTCTCATCCAAGTCAATAAAATCCCAGCAAGCCGTAGTTTGCATAGATCTTCCCTTCAAACTTTGCATAAGATAGGTTTTCCCTGCCCCCATAAAGCCACATAAAAAGATTTTCATAGTACCTCGCGCATCGCACAAAAACGGGAAGTTCTTGCGTTATTGAATGAATTATCGTACAGATGATCGCCGTAAAACTATTACTTTTTTTTGTTTTCAATCTGTTGGAGTTGACCATGGCAGTACCTAAGAAGAAAACCAGCGTTTCTAGAAAAGGAATGAGACATGCTGGGCAGCATCACAAACTTTCCGCAAAAACAGTTGGTCGCGATGCCACCACCGGAGACTATGTGCTGCCCCATCGAGTTAACCCAGCAACTGGTATGTATAAAGGAGTCAAGATATTTACTTCTCGCGCTGAGAAACTTGCACTCAAAGCTGAAGCAGAAGCTAAACCAGAGTAAAGAGTGACCAACCTTGTTATTCAAATTAGTTAATGATTCCAGACAAAAATGGGCCCTGAACTGGGCCCTTTTTTTTAAAGGTAGCTTATGCGCCACTATCAAACCAAAATCCTAGGAACGGGAATCTACCTTCCCAAAAGAATTCTCACCAATACGGACTTGGAAAAAATGGTAGAAACCTCTGACCAGTGGATTGTAGAACGCACTGGTATCAAAGAACGGCGTATTTGTTCTCCTGACGGAGGCGAATTTCCCACTGACATGGCCTATCATGCGACCCAGCAGGCGCTAAAAATGGCAAATTTATCTCCCAACGTTATTGATATGATCTTATTTGGGTCGGTAACTCCCGATATGAAGTTGCCTAATAGTGCTTCTATTCTCCAAACAAAGCTTGGAATCACTAATAAGTGTGCCTGTCTTGACCTGGCCGCCGCTTGTTCCGGATTCGTTTATGGCCTTAACATGGCCCATGCCATGATTCAAACTGGGATGATCAAAACCGCACTTGTGATCGGCTCTGAAATGCTGAGTCGTGAAGTAAACTGGAAAGATCGTTCTATCTGTATCCTTTTTGGAGACGGTTGCGGGGTCGCTCTAGTGGGACGGGCACCTGAGGGAGACTCATCGGCCATTTTATCAACTTATCTTGGTGCAGATGGAACTGGAAAAGAATTTTTCGATCAACCCATCGGTGGGGCCGTGACACCCATCACCGCCAAACATCTTGTGGAAGAATCACACTACATGAAAATGAAAGGTGGCGAAATGTTCAAGGTTGCAACGCGTACACTCGCTCAGTGTGCAAAATATGTTTTAGATGATGCTAAAATGTCTTTGGAACAGGTTGATTGGCTGATCCCTCACCAAGCTAATCTGCGGATCATTGAAACTACTGGAAAAATTTTAGGCATCCCAGAGAACAAAGTGATTATCAACATTCAAAAGTATGGCAATACTTCCGCAGCGACAGTTCCCATTGCCTTTCATGAAGCTGTTACTGAAGGAAAAATAAAACGGGGCGATGTTGTGCTTCTCGATGCTTTCGGGGCAGGGCTCACTTTTGGTTCAACCCTATTGCGATATTAAGCAGGCATGGAGTTTTGTATGAACAAAGAAGTTACTCTTCTCTTTCCTGGTCAAGGTTCCCAATATGTCGGGATGGGAATGCCACAATATTCTCAGACGAAAGACATTTTTGAGCGCGCTGATAAAACGCTGGATTTTCCGCTCAGCAAATTGATGTTTGAAGGACCTGAAGACCAACTAAAACTTACCGAAAATACTCAGCCTGCTATTATTACTCATTCCATGGCGCTCTTAACTGCCCTAAACCAAGAATTAAAAAAATTAAATATTACGGTCAATCGATGTCTAGGACACTCCGTAGGTGAATATGCTGCGCTCATTGCTATCGGATCTTTGACTTTTGAAAATGCTCTCCGTTTAGTGAGAGCGCGAGGACAATTTATGCAGCAGGCAGTTCCGCTCGGGGTGGGGGCCATGTATGCATTACTTAAAGTTCCTGAAGAAGTTGTCATCAAGGCCTGCAGAGAAGTCTCAAATCCAGGTAATGAGGTCATGCCGGCCAACTTCAACGAACCCAATCAAATTGTTATTTCGGGGCACAAAGATGCCACTGAGAAGGCCATTGCTTGGCTTAAAACAAATTATCCTCAACCTCATCGTGCCATGGAACTTCCGGTATCTGCTCCTTTCCATTCACGCCTTATGCGTCCAGCTGCAATGAAAATGCAAGAGATACTTTTCAACGTCTCGCTATGTCCGAATGAGATTGCCTATATCGCGAACATTGATGCCAACGAATATGGCCCTGGTACAAAAGCAGAGCTGATCAAAGAAAATCTCTATCGGCAAATTGAGGGAAGCGTCTTATGGATGCAAAGTATTAAATCTCTGCCTGAAAATACTGTATGTCTGGAAGTCGGCCCGGGTCGTGTCTTAGCTGGACTAGTGAAAAAAACCCGTCCTGATATAAAAACCCTTTCGCTTGATCAAGAAGGGGCCTTTCAACAATTAAGGGAGATCATCCAATGAGCGGAAACCCCATTTTTCCCGATTTAAAAGAAAAAATTATTCTCGTTACGGGTGGCTCTCGAGGCATTGGAAAGACCATCTGTGAAAGTCTTTGTGCGCAAGGAGCTACAGTAGTTTTTTCTACCCGCAGAGGAGTTGATGAACAAGAAAAACTTCGCCAACATTTTGAATCCTTTGGTGGTAAATCTTATGGACTCTCCTTTGATGTGACAGATACAGCGAAGGCGCAGGAACAGCTCGATAAATTTATAAAGGAAGTCGGCCCCATCTCCGGTTTGGTTAATAATGCCGGCATCGCCCGAGATCAACTCATTATGCGGGTGAAAAGCAACGATGTTGACGAAGTTTTAAATGTTAATTTGAAGTCAGCAATCATGATGTGTGCTCTCTTATCTCGAAGTTTTCTTAAGGCCAAAGACGTTTCTATCGTCAATATAAGTTCAGTGGTAGGGCTCATGGGCAATGGGGCCCAGACAGTATATGCCGCTTCCAAGGCCGGACTCATCGGTTTGACAAAATCTTTGGCAAAAGAATTATCGAGTCGCCAAGTGCGATGCAATGCAGTATGTCCAGGGTTTATTGAAACTGATATGACTGTGGCCCTTGATGAGAAAGTAAAGCTAAGCTATCTTACCGGAATCCCTTTAGGGAAATTTGGTAAAACACAAGATGTGGCCAATTTGACGTGCTTTTTGTTAAGTATGTCCTCTTCATACATTACCGGTGAAGTGATCAAAGTTGATGGTGGCCTTTACATTTAGTCTATTATGAGTTTTTTTATTTTTAGGGTATAAAAGCAAGGAGTACACCCATGATGCAAGAGAAAGTGATTAAGTTGATTAGCGATGCAACAAAGATTGATGCTGGTAAGATCACATTGGATACAAGTTTTGTAGATGATCTCAATCTGGATTCGCTCGACATCGTAGAACTTATGATGAAAATGGAAGATGATTTCGGAATTGAAATTCCTGAAGAAGATGCAGAAGGATTAAAAACTGTTAAGGATGTAGTCTCCTACCTTGAAAAAAAGCAATAAAAAAAGGCCTTCGGGCCTTTTTTTTTATGTACAGATTTTATTCTGCCCTAGTTCTCGATAACTCTTATTAAGAAGGAGTCTGCCTGTGGCAAAAAATCGTGTTGCCGTAACCGGAATGGGTGCCCTCTGTGGACTTGGTACTGATCTAACCACAATTTGGCCAAAGCTCCTGAGTGGCCAGTCTGGCATTTCTAAAATTGAAAATATCAACACTGAAGCACTCCCCTGTAAAATTGCAGGGGAAGTAAAAAATTTCGTTCTTAACGAAAATGTTTTTCCAGCAAAAGAAGCAGGCCGTTATGATCGCTTTATTCTTTTTGCAGTCAAGGCCGCTCATGAGGCGTTACATCTTGCCGGGTTGGAAGATTTGAAAAAAAACTACCTGCCTGACCGCATGGGATGTATTTTAGGTATCGGCATGGGCGGACTACCTGAGATAGAAAGAACCTGTGAAACATTTTTAAGTAAGGGCAGCAGAAGAGTTTCACCCTTTTTTATACCCGCAATTATTCCAAATATGGCACCAGGAGTGATTTCCATTCAGTATGGACTTAAGGGTGTGAATTACCATATCTCCAGTGCCTGTGCCTCCTCTACTCATGCTATCACTTCCGCGACATACGAAATTGAGAGCGGTCGGCATGATGTCATCATTACAGGTGGCGCAGAAAGCGTTATTAGCAATCTTCCCATCTCTGGATTCGCCAACATGAAAGCACTTTCTAAACGTGAAGACGACCCCACTAAGGCCTCTCGTCCTTTTGACCGCGATCGAGATGGTTTCGTGATGGGTGAAGGTGCGGGCCTTCTTGTTTTGGAAAATCTGGAGAAGGCGCGCGCCCGCGGCGCCAAAATTTATGCTGAGGTGGTTGGCCATGGTGCCAGCTCCGATGCCTATCACATCACGGCTCCCCATCCTGAAGGAGAAGGGGCAAAAAGATGCATGAAATTAGCTTTGGAATCAGGCAATTTGAAGATCGAGCAAATTGGACACATCAATGCTCATGGGACTTCGACTCCGCTGGGTGATATTGGAGAAACCAAAGCAATTAAGGGTATTTTCCAACAGTATGCTCCCAAAATAAAAATCTGCTCTAGCAAGAGCATGACAGGCCATCTATTAGGCGCGGCCGGTGGTTTAGAATCGATCTTTTGCATTATGTCTCTGCATCATGGCATTATTTCACCGACAATCAACTTAGAAAATCCCGATCCCGAGTGTGATCTGGATTATGTGCCCAATGTCGCCCAAAAAGTCCAAGTTGAGTATGCCCTTAATAATAGCTTTGGTTTTGGCGGTACCAACGCCAGTATAATTTTCAAACACTTTTCCAACTGAGGAGTTTCCATGTTCCATATAAAAAGCAATTCACTCATGACTGTTGATGCTGAAGTGAACGCCGTGATTGATCTTGAATTGAAACGTCAAGAAGAAGGGCTCGAACTCATTGCTTCAGAAAATTATACCTCTCCTGCTGTCATGGAGGCACAAGGTTCAGTTCTCACCAATAAATACGCCGAAGGACTTCCCAAAAAACGTTATTATGGCGGATGTGAATTCGTCGATGCGGTGGAAGAATTGGCAATTGAGCGAGTGAAAAAACTTTTTGGGGCGAACTTTGCCAATGTTCAACCACATTCCGGCTCTCAGGCCAATATGGCCGCCTATCTTTCGCTGGTTGAGCTTGGTGACGTGGTTCTTGGCATGAACCTGGCAGAGGGAGGACATCTCACTCACGGCTCACCTGTTAATTTCTCTGGCCGCTTTTATAAGATTAGTGCTTATGGTCTCAATCCCAAAACTGAAACTATTGATTATGATGCCTTGGCGGAACAGGCTAAACAGCTTCGTCCCAAACTAATCATCGCAGGGGCCAGTGCCTATCCACGCATTATTGATTTTGCCAGGTTCCGTTCAATCGCCGATAGTGTCGGTGCAAAGTTGATGGTGGACATGGCCCATATCGCAGGGTTGGTGGCATCAGGACTCCATCCTAATCCGATGGAATTTGCTGACATTGTAACTTCCACAACTCATAAAACTCTCCGTGGGCCTCGCGGTGGTATTATTCTTACTCAAAAAGAAGAATTGGCGAAAAAAATAAATTCTAATGTATTTCCTGGTATCCAAGGTGGACCTCTTGAACATGTCATTGCGGCCAAGGCGGTAGCATTCAAGGAAGCCCTGCAACCTGAATTTAAAATTTACCAAGATCAAGTTCTAAAAAATGCCACTTGTCTTGCCCATGGGTTGATGAAAAATGGTCTCCAGTTGGTATCCGATGGAACAGAAAATCATCTGTTACTTGTAAAAACTGATTCTGTTGGACTTTCCGGCAAAGAAGCCGAGAAGGCCCTAGAATTAGCAGGAATGACTTGTAATAAAAATATGATCCCAGGAGATAAGAGATCACCCTTTATCACCTCAGGCATTCGCCTCGGCACACCGGCAATCACAACACGTGGACTGCAAGAAAAACACATGGATTGGTTGGCCGATACCATCACGCGAGCCCTAAAAAATTGTAAAGATGAAAATTCTCTTGTGAGTATTCGCAAAGAAGTCCAAGGACTCTGTCGAGAATTTCCAGTTTATAAAAAATAAATGGAACACTGATTAGGAAAAAACTTGCCCGGCCACAATGACTAAAAAAAGCACTAATGCAAACTGAATAAACGCATGCACAGAACGGTCCTTAGTTAAGTCGATCCTTGCAACTTAACAAATTGCCCATGATAACGTCAATAAAATGTCCTATGTGCTTTCTTAATTGCGCCTGCTATGTAATTATTCCATGAATGCCGATTATTGTTGCTCCTCGCTTGTCTAACCCCGATGGAAAAAGTAATAATTTAGCCAGGTTAAAGAGGAAATCATGCACTGTCCAAAATGTCAAGCTAGTGATACTAAAGTCATCGATTCACGCCATTTCGATCTTGGAAGTGCAGTTCGACGTCGCCGACGTTGCGAAGTATGCCAATATCGTTTCACTACGTATGAACAAATTGAAATGGAACTACCTACGATTGTAAAGAATGACGGTCGGCGAGAAATCTTTGAACGCGAAAAAATTATGAATGGACTCTTAAAGTCTTGTCAAAAACGCCCTATTTCAGTTGCTGAATTAAATAATATCGTCGATCGAATTGAGTTGTTATTGGCACAATCAGGTCAAAAAGAAATCAAGAGCGAGGATATTGGTAAGATGGTCATGGAGGAACTTAAAAAACTTGATCCTGTTGCGTATGTGCGCTTCGCATCCTTCTATTGGAATTTTGACGACGTCGAGTCATTCGTATCCGGGTTAACGCATAATTATATCAAGAAAGTGCTTAATCCTGAGGACTTTGCCTCAAATCCTGAAAAACAAAATAATACTGAGAGTTTAAACTGATGTCTTCCTATAATGCAAAACAAGTCGGTAGAGAATTTGCTTTTCGCTTTCTCTACCAATGGGAAGTGGCAAATACTCATACTGCTCCCCCTCCTGAAAAAGAGGCCCTCGATACGGCCATTGAATTCTTCCGACACATTTTTATTGATGAAAATGAAAAGGCCTTAAACATTGATCAGAGAGGTCTAATTTTTGCACGTCAACTTATTGCCCAAGCCTTTGCGAAAAATCTTGAAATTGAAGAATGCTTGAGTAAATTTTTAAAATTTAAGGGCAATAATAGTACTAATAAGGTCGATTTAGCTTTGCTTAAACTCGGTACCTGTGAGCTGCTTTTCTTTTGTGATACTCCTTACAAAGTCGTCATAAATGAGGCCATTAATTTGGCCAAATTATACGGTCCGCAAGATTCACCGAGTTTAATTAATGGTGTCCTCGACAAAGTGGCCCATTTAAAATCATAATTTTACATGCACAATCAATCACAAAGTTTTCGTGAGCAAATCGGCCCTGAAGTTCTCGGGATTTTTTGGATTACAAGGAAGGCTCTCTCGGAATTTCCATCTCCATTTCAAGAGGTCGATTATCTTTTAGACGGACTTTTAACCTATTATCTAAGACGCACAAATACCAAAGAAGTAACGATGCAAACTGAACGCCATAACTTTTTCATGTCGCATAATTTTGGACGACCTTTTTTTGTCGCGCATATTCATGCTGCAAAACAAGTTTTAAAAAAAGATTTTGAGAGTCTTATGCAATTATTTACAGAAAAGGCCGGCAAGAAACAGAATCAACTGCCTGTCACGGAGAAGATAATTATTTTGATCAATAAAGATCAACCAGAATTACCGGAATTAAGTTTTCTAAAACATTCGTTTCCTGAAAAGCGTTTTGAAATAGTCCATGCTTAATAATAGGATTATTTATATTTTTCGTAGGATTTTACTTCAATAATTGAACTTCCGAAGTATGAATTGACGGCATCTTTCAATGTGAAACGTTGGTCGTTCAAAACATAAACTTGTCGGGCCAAATTTACAAATTCAATTCCAAAATCTTGAGTTCTATCTTTGAGACGAATGGCATCTTCCACATCCCACAATTTACCATTAACGCTGGTTAAATCATTAATAAATTTTTCCATTTCATCCAAACCATTCACTTTCATTAACTCTCTCAACGAAGTGAGTTCATGGTTAATATGCTGAAGTTTGGTTTTATCTTTGATTTTTTGTCGCTTGATTTCCAGTATCGATATTTTATCTGCCAACTCTCCTATCCCGATCGGACATAAAATCTTCATGCTTGCCTCTCTGTCATATACTTTACTTCCAAAATTTCATATTCGATAAGGCCAGAAGGAGCATTGACCATTGCTATATCGCCAACTTCTTTTCCAAGAAGGGCCGCCCCCAAAGGAGAGCGCCATGAAATTTTTCCTATTGCTGTATCGACTTCATCAACCCCTACGATAGCGCATTGTTTAATTTCTTCATTTTCAAGATTTTTCATCGTCACAGTAGCACCAAATTGTATCTTTTTGGATTTTAATCCAACCACATCCACAACGACCGCTGCTTCAACTCTGGAATTTAAAAAACCTATGCGTTTATCGATCTCGCGAAGTCTTTTTTTGCCATAAATATAATCCGCATTCTCTGATCGGTCTCCGTTGGCGGCTGCCCATGCTACAATCCGCGTTATCTCAGGACGTTCTACTTTGACTAAAGTATAAAGCTCATCAACTAATTTTTGATGGCCTTCGGGCGTTATATAATTTTTTTCACTTGTCTTCACGGAAGTGTTTTTTCAAAAACTATGCTTCTGACGCATATGTTTTAGAAGCCCCAAAGAGCAATCTTGCACAATGTCGAGCACAAGCTCAAAGCCTTCCGGGCCACAATAATAAGGGTCCGGAACAATATTTTCAGTACGAGTCACTTTAAAATCGGTCATTTTATAAATCTTGCAATGGCACATTCCGCTTGGGTCAAGAATTTTCAGGTCTCGTACATTGGCATCATCCATCGCAATAATATAATCAAAAGTCGCAAAATCTGTTTTAGAATCGAATTTTCGAGAAATCGAAGTAATTTCTAGGCCTCTCAGTTTTCCGTGTTTAATTGTGCGAGGGTCTGCTTTCTCACCAGCATGGTGTCCTATAGTACCGGCCGAATCGATCGCAATTTCAGAAGACAAACCTTGCCGTTTAACCTCAGCAATAAAGGCAGCTTCCGCAGAGGGAGATCGACAAATATTTCCTAAACAGACAAAGAGGACTTTTACCATACTACCGCACTTTTTATTTGCCACATTAGCACGACTTGAGTAATTGGAAAACTCTGTTCGCGAAGGTAATATGCTATCAGCTCCTGCCTTCGGGCATACCCGTACATCCTAGTCCATAAAGGAGAAATTGTATGGCCACACTTAAAGTTCTAAGAATGGGGCATCCTATTTTACGCGAGAAGGCCAAACTTATAGCGCCGGAAGAACTGCAATCAACCGAATTTCAAAAACTCATTGAGGATATGTTTGAGACCATGGCGACTTATGAAGGAATCGGACTGGCCGCGCCTCAAATTGGCGTCTCAAAGCAATTGGCCATTGTTGGAATACCTGAAGATAACCCTCGCTATCCCGATGCACCAGAAACAAAACAGTATATTATTATCAATCCAAAAATTAAAATACTGGACACCAAACTTCAAGGTTTTTGGGAAGGTTGCCTCTCAATTCCCGGTCTGAGAGGGTTTGTGGAAAGACCCCGAAAATTGCAGATCGATTATACCACGCTCGAAGGTACCATTGAACGCATCGTGGTGGAAGGTTTCGTCGCCACTGTATTCCAACATGAGCTTGATCATCTCGAAGGTAAACTCTATATTGATCGCATCAAAGACACTCGTAAACTTGCCTTTAATGAAGAATATGACAATTTTCTCTGCCCTGATCGTGATAAAGACAAGAACGATAAAGAAATTGAGTAGATCAGCTCTGATTGATTTTCTTAAATGTTCTGAAGAGAATGGGCGAAAAATTTCCCACACCAGAAGGTAAGGCCTCACGAAAAAATTCAGCAAACAAGGAATATTTCACTTTCCCGCCTTTGGGAAGGATGGCCTTATGAAACACACGACTTACAAAAAAATGAGTGGATAAATAATTCTTCGGGTATGTCGCCTGCACTTCAATGAGTCCCTTCTGTACCATCGATGCAATAATACTTTCATTGAGGTAAAGATTGTGCCCACTTTCCTCAATATCATCCGCAATGACCATCTCACGACGGGCCTGATTTAATAAATCGAGTGGTTCACGATAAGATTCGACCTGAATATACAGCCCTCCGGCCCGGAGAGTGTAGGCAATATTTTGCAGAACCAAAATT
This sequence comes from Bdellovibrio sp., assembly GCA_016187935.1. Taxonomy (GTDB): domain Bacteria; phylum Bdellovibrionota; class Bacteriovoracia; order Bacteriovoracales; family Bacteriovoracaceae; genus GWA2-49-15. The sequence goes on along the minus strand of JACPIU010000033.1, from coordinate 67,989 downwards.
TGATCTTGTCGGTTCATCACATTAATGACTGATCGCTCGGTGATAATTATATCCACATTACTGGGGAAAAAAGAAAGCTCTCTTGCATCGCCAAGGGCGAGGATGCAATTCGCGATTTCACGACTTGTCGCCAATTCAAACAATTCAGGCACAAATTCTATCCCCATTAGCTTTAATTGCGGAAAGGCTTCACTAATTTTGGCCAAGAGATACCCATTTCCACATCCCACGTCCAAAACAGTCAAAGAATCACCAGCATGCTTTTGGCAAAAATTTCCAATTTCTTTGAGAAAAAAATTAGTTTCTGACTCACGAATATAGGGATCTTCCATCGAGCAAGTTCCACCAAGACCATTCAATTTCGCAACTCTTTGGTAATGATCGAAGAGAATTTTATCGTATTCTTTTTGCATCCGTTTCACTTGAACAATTACTTAACCACACAGTCAGTGCTGCCGCCTTGCAGTTTAGTAGGTTTCTTGGCCTCTTCTTCCAATTTCTTTTTCAAATCTTCCTCTGTTGTGCAACCACCTTCTTTGACCTTCAAATCTGAAAAATCATCAAGTCGTGCTGATTGCTCAATCTGCCCCTGAGGTATTTTCACCTCTTCTTTCTTACAGGCCGCGAGCAACAAAAGAACAATACACATGAAAGTTATAAAGATACAACCTTGTAACCTTCTCACAATCCCTCCATCAATTCGATTGTTTACTATAATTAAATGTCTGCAACCCCATAAGCCAACGATATAAAAAACGCGGCATCAAATGGAGCAAGGTTATAACTAAATTCATGCGCAGTGGGAAAAGATAGAGCGCACGACGAGAGGCAATTGCCTGTGCAATAAGTTCTGCTCCTTTTTCACCACTCATAAGAAAAGGCATGGCATGACTATTCTTTTGAGTCATTGGGGTATCAATAAAACCCGGGCAAATGCATGAAACCGGAATGTTGAGTGGTTTCAAATCGATTGACCAAGACTCGCACAAACGGACAACGGCTGCTTTAGAAGCAGAATAGGCCCCGGCCCCAGGCAACCCCACAAATCCGGCCACTGAGGCAATGGCTACGAGATGCCCCGATTTCTTATTAACAAAATGTTGCATGGCCGCTTCAAAAGAATAAAGAACGCCGAGCACATTGGTTTCCAAGATTTCTTTGGCAGCTTTAAAATCTGGCACATTCGTTTTGCTTCCCACGGATCGTCCGGCGTTAGCAATCATCACATCCAATCCTTGGGCCTTCTCACTAAAATCGTGCACGGCCCTGATCAGGGTTTCACGATCACCGACATCTAATTGATAGGTCCAAAGTGATTGTTTGTATTGCTCACAAAAAACGCTGGATAACTTGGAAAGGTCACGCCCGCAAATACCAACACGATGACCTTGGTGCAAAAACAGTTTCGCCAATTCAAACCCAATTCCTGTTGTTCCACCGGTAATAAAATAATTCATGGTTCCCTCATGTTACCCAGAACAGCAAGCGTCGCTATTCTTATGTTGTTTGGAAAACTTTTTTTTCACCGCTCTGAAAGAGCTATGGAGTAAAAGTCCCGTCCCGATAACGCCAACAATCAAGAAAAAAGTACTCCGTTCATGATGATCTCCATGTTGCATGGTCTGATTCGCCAACAAGGTCCAGTCAAAATATTTATAGAGCATGTCCACCAGATAGGACAGAACAAGAGCGATGAGAGTATTCACGCCCGTGTGGATCGTTATAAATCGTGTTCCAAAAGCTTTCTTAAGGGAAAGTAAACTGGATAAATTTGAAAGAGGGCCAGCCACCAAAAAAAGAAATACTGCCCCTGGAGAAAGGCCCTTGGCCAACAAACCTGGAGCTAGAGGCGTGCTTGATTCAGCACAAACATAAATGGGGATTGCGACAATGATTATTCCTAAACGCCCCAGAAAACCTGAAGCATTTTCCAGAGCACCCATAGGCACCCATACAGCTATGGCTGCCCCTAATATCAAACCTAAGAGTGGCCAGTATCCAAAATCATCCAGCACATCAATAAAGGCAAACCTAAATCCCTTCTTAAATTTTTCCTGCCAAGAAGATTGAGGATTGGCCAAATCTGTTTGATTGCAATGCCCGCGACAACAATCTATAGGCATCGCGCTGTCGACTGTTTTTCCCGATGTTCCTCCATAGAAGATCAGCACTAAAGCGGTGGTTAATCCCATAATAAGCGAAGCCACCGGCCGCAAAACGGCCATGGCCGGTCCAAGCATGGCCCAAGTTAAAAAAAAGGAAGTTGGGGAAGTTTCCGGAGTCGTGGTCAAAAAGGCCGAGATTGGTGAATGCCCTAAACCCTTCTTGCGTAAAGTTTGGGCGACAGGCAAAACCGAACAAGAGCAAAGAGGCAGAGGAATCCCGATAAGGGCCATTTTAATAGAATTCAAGAAACTTTTTGCGCGCGTCTCTTCCGGGACGGAGAGCAGCTTACTGAAAAGACCATTTTGAAAGTCGCCTATGAAGGCAAATAACAGGCCGGATAAAAGTAAACCTATTAACAGGGCCGGACCTAAATCCAAGCACCATTCAAATAAAGTCCTAAAAAACAGATCTAATTCTTGAGTCATATTTTAAAAAAATAATCTTGTTTAATCTCTTGCACCGTGTCTTCCATGGAATCTCTTTTCCTTATAAGGAGAATTTCCTTGACGGTAATTACCGAGATTAACTATATTTGCCCCACATTGCAACATTGCGGGGGAGTAGTTAAGTTGGTTATAACGTCGCCCTGTCACGGCGAAGGCCGCGGGTTCGAGTCCCGTCTCTCCCGCCATTTTGCACATGTAACCTAAAAAGTCGTCCTCAACTGTGACGAATTTTTCGCATTTTACGCTCTCATCATTTAGGACTTTTCCATGAAAAAAAATGAATTTAAAGATTCCACTATTTTCAACACCAATGACTCCATCGAATATTCAAGTGGTGGAGTGGTAAGCAAACAAATTATTCAACGCAAAGTTGGTAATGTTACCTTATTTGCTTTTGATAAAGGCCAGCAGTTATCAGAGCACACAGCTCCCTTTGATGCCCTTATCAATGTTATTGATGGAACAGGTGAAATAATCATCAACAAAGCTCCCTTCACCTTGAAGGCGGGAGAATCAATCATCATGCCGGCCAATATCCCTCATGCTGTCAATGCCATTGAAAAATTTAAAATGGTTTTAACCATGATAAAAGCGCTTGAATGAGTTCGGTTGGTTGATTGATCTTGGCCGATTACTTGGAAACGCCAGGACCAGGAGAAGATGCGGAGGAAATTGGAGTGTCTACTCCGGCAACTTGTGAGGTGATCACACCGACGGCGGTTTTTGTTAACCACAAAATGGCCTGGCGAATGGGCATGCTCAATCCTTGAAGATCAAAATAACTGGTCGAATGGAATAAAAATGCCGCAAATTCTTCTTTCGTCATTTGGGTAGTCAGCTTAGCGCGAGCATCAAGCCTATAAACCGTTAAGCCGCTTGAGATCTTTTGAATTCCACCTGGGCCTAAAATTCTTTTTTGAAGGACATCAAAGAAGATCGCTTCTCCATGGGCCTCTCGCATTTTTTTGACGATCACACCGCCATTGGTAAAATGCCCCCAAAAACCGCAAATGCCTAATGGTGCCAATGCCCAACTTAAAAAGCGATTGAAAACGGCCCGATACATCATCAAATTATCATTGAGCGAAGCCGTCGGAGTAAAGGCCATTTCCCAAGTACTATTTTGAAAGGCCCAAATCATTAATGCCATTCCTTTAAAACGGTATACCTTGCAAACTCCATTATTGGTTATGCTTTCAGGACCATATTTGTCGCTTTCTATCGCTGAATTCATTTGTCGTGTCATTAGGGGAGTGCATGTTTTAAGTTCGAGGATGCGTCCATTGGGCTCTGCAGCATGTGTATCTTTCTCAAATTTCTTTTCATCTTCGGTCGATAGCCGCTCAAAATGCATACTTCTTAGAAAGTTAAAAAAATCAGGACCAAATCCTTCTGACTCCATTTTTAGATAGATAGGCAGATTTATTTCCTTAAAAAATTGAAAAATCATTGTTCCATTGGTAGCACTCACAAAATCCTCCTTGCCTTATCTCTCTTTCGGTTAAATAAAGGATATTGTTTACATCCATGGAATAGTGTCGAATGGATTGGGCATTATTTGCCGCACAATATAAGTCGACGCCCCCTGGCTGCGTTGACAGTCTGTGAAAAAAGTTTTAAACCACTTGGAATCTTTAGAAAAACACACTTTAAGGGATATAAGTGATGCGTCTTTTAAAAAATATGACGCCAATCCCCCTTACGGCCATCATCAAGGAGTTCCTCCGTGTATAGCGTAGTTGAAATTGCTGGTTTCCAGTACAAGGTTCGTCCGGGCGATTTGTTGGACGTTCAAAAATTGGATGTTGAAGCTGGAAAAGACACCACCTTTAACAAAGTATTTTTCATTGGTGGTGAGAACACCATCATTGGAAAACCCACTATCTCTGGCGCTCAGGTGGTTGCGCGCGTGCTCAAGCATGACAGGGGCGATAAAATTGAAATGCTAAAAAGACGCCCAGGTCGATACTGTAAACGAAAGGGGCATCGCCAACAATTTACCGCTCTGCTAATTACTGAAGTAACAGACGGTCAAGGAAAAGCGAAAAAGATTGAGTCAACACACAAATTAGCAGAGAAATATTTAAAATAAGTTTAAGTAGAAGGAGATAAACCATGGCACATAAAAAGGCCGGTGGCTCGACCACAAACGGCCGTGATTCAAATCCAAAAATGAGAGGCGTTAAAAAATTTGGCGGAGAACGAGTCATTCCAGGCAACGTTATTGTCCGTCAAGTTGGAACAGTTATTCATCCCGGAACTGGCGTCGATATGGGTAGAGACTTTACTATTTTTGCTGTACGCGAAGGCGTTGTGCAGTTCAAATGGTTTACAAAGAATCGTCAATTGGTTTCAGTGGTCTGAAACCAATTGCTAAATTTTTCTTTGAATTTTTAAAAAAGGGAACCCATCGTTAGGTTTCCTTTTTTTTTAGGTTTAAGCGAGATATGCGTTTCATAGATGAAGTAAAAATTATCGTATCGTCAGGAAATGGGGGCGCAGGTGCTGTCAGCTTCCGACGGGAAAAATTCGCTGAATTTGGGGGCCCTGACGGAGGCGACGGTGGAAATGGCGGTAGCGTCTACTTTGAGGGCGATGAAGGACTAAACACACTTCTCCATTTCCGAGGCCGAAAAACCTTTGAGGCCCAAGATGGTGATTATGGCTCTGGACGCCATATGAACGGTAAAAATGGTGATGACCTAATTTTAAAAGTTCCCGTCGGGACGATTGTCCGAATGACCGAAACGGCTGAAATTATTGCTGACATAACCAAGCACGGCGAAAGAGTTTTGCTGGCGCAAGGAGGTCGTGGTGGCCTTGGAAATATGAATTTTAAGTCTAGTACCAACCAAGCGCCACGACATGCTCAACCGGGTGAAAAAGGCATCGAACTCCACTTAGAGCTCGAGTTAAAATTGCTGGCAAATATTGCTTTAATCGGAATGCCTAATGCCGGAAAATCAACTTTGATTTCGGTTATTTCTGCTGCCCGGCCTAAAATTGCAGATTATCCTTTCACCACCTTGGAGCCCAACCTTGGAGTTGTCAGTGTGGGTGAAAAAACTTTTGTAGTAGCAGATATTCCGGGATTGATTGAAAATGCTTCCGAAGGTAAAGGACTTGGGATGCGTTTTTTAAAACATGTTGAGCGAACTTCCCTCTTTGTCCATCTGGTGGATATTTCATGGTGCCTTGAGCCCTATGAAGCTTACGAAAGTTATATCGTCGTGAGAGATGAAGTGATCAAATACAAAGAAGAAATGGGTTTAAAACCAGAGATTATTTGCCTCACAAAAATTGACTCTCTCAGTGAAGAGAAAATAGAGAAATACAAAAAACATTTTGAAGAGATGCTGGATAAAAATGTCCTGCCAATCTCTGCTGTCTCGGGACACAACATTGAAAGATTAAAAAACCTTATGCTTAAAGCGATTGAACGGAGTGGAGCATTATGACACAAGATTTTATCACTGCAGAAATTGACAAAATTTTCAACAACAAGAAGTTTAAATATCCAATAAATGTGGCCATGGCGGCTGCCTGGATTTTGGCAAATTTCAAGGGAACCGATCTCAAGATATTAGATGTAAGCAAAAAAAGTAGCTTGGCCGATTACTTTGTCATCGGGTCTGCGGGTAACCCGACTCAGGCCACCGCAATGGCAGACACCATCTGCCAGATGATGAAAAAACATGATATCCCAGTCAAATCATTGGAGGGCAGTTCTGGAACAGAATGGACTTTGATTGACCTCGGCGATGTCATCATCCATATCTTTCAAGAAACCATCCGTAGCACTTATGATTTGGAAGGCCTGTATCCCACCTCAAATCCAGTCGAAATCCCGTCAAATTACTATTTTCAAGAACCCAAAAAACGTTCCAAAACAGGTAGTAGCTCATCCGATTCTTCTGATGATGAAAATTATTTCTAATTTTACTCCATTCTCATGAAAGATCTTCACCTTATCATTGTCGGAAAGCTAAATGAGAGCGAACTCCTTAAGGTTGAAAATGATTATCGAAAACGGATAACTAAATTCCACTTCAAGGTTCACGAAGTAAAGGCCCATGGAGAGAATATAATTTCCGAAGCTAAGGAAATTCTCACCCTTGTGAACAAGCTATTTGGCAAAATCGACAATGTCCCTCTCTATCTACTGGCCGAATGGGGTAGCTTACCGATGTCATCAGAAAAATTTGCCGAGAAAATGGCATCAATTCTAGAAGGAAGTGGCGCTGCTTGTTTTGTCTTGGGAGGTGCCAGCGGACACGCCGAGGCAATCATTAAGACGAGCAAAGAAAGTATTTCCTTGTCGCCACTTACCTACCCTCATCGCTTAGCAAGACTTTTATTTATTGAGCAATTATATCGTTCCCAATGTATTTGGACCGGACATCCTTACCACAAATGAAAGAATTACTTCCAGTTCCGTTTCATTTGTAAAACATCCCAGATCGTCACCTTGCCATTTTTTGATTGGAATCAATCTGCATGCTATCTCACGAATAAATATTCGGAGGAACGATATGCAAAAATTGATACATCTTATCTTCTTATTCATTATCTGTATTTTCTTGTCATCATGTGGAGATAAGACTTCCCCGACTGTTGTAGAGTCTGACAATCATAAGGGAAATCTCAGTGATCCACAGTTGACACCCTCTCTGTTTACGCTTGAATCTGATCGTTTGCTACAAAAAGGTCCAATTCCAAATCAGGAGAGTATCCGTTATCTGCAAATTGTCGAAAAGAAATCAAATAAGCAGGAGCGATTCAACCATCGAGAAATTAAGGACGGTAGCAAAACACTAGTTATAGAGGGTCAATATGTCACACTCAAAGCAGGACATCATTCCCAGCTCTTTGAATTGATCAACAATCGTGATGATATTAAGGAATTGATTATAAATGCTCGTGTGGTTGAAATTTTCGAAGCGGTAAAAATACCAGCAACGGCACTTACGATTCGTGCTCAACAATTGATTTTCCATGGCATTGGATCTTTTAATACTACTCCCCAATCATATCCAACTCCGGCCAATGAACTTCAAGATGGGGGCAATGGTATTGATGCCACTGATGTTCACCTCTTTATTGATTCAATAGAAGAAGATAGCACAAGTACCTCAGGACGTTTCATTTCAAATGGTGGTAACGGACAAGATGCTGGTCCAGGACGGAATGGATCTGCCGGAGCATCTTTAGGACCGATCTCTGGAACATCAAATGTTGTTTATCAGAGCATTGAAGTTAGAGAGTGTTTTGAAACCACCTCTCCAGGAGAGAATCGTGTGATTGTGAAGAGATCGATATGCGATTTTCACTATACCACACAGGGAGTCAATAGTTGCCCGACTTCAGGAACAAATGCGCAGATGGCAGGAAAAGCAGGTCTAGGAGGCCGTCCAGGAAACATCTATAGCAATCTGAACAAGGATATCCTCTCGCGATTTGTCATGGGCACTCGGGGGAGCATGGGGCAAAAAGCGGCAGATAATATTGGCGGAGCACCTGGTACTCCTATCAATGCTGTTCATCAAACTATTCGATACAATAGGAACGTTGACAATACCCCCTGTCCCACCACATCCAAGGGAAACGATGCGGCCGCCCCAACTTTGTCTCAAACTGAAGCAAAGAGTGTCATCTATTTTGGACAAAAAATGGATGGTGAGTCTTTCATCGGTCGACATCTTGGTTTAGAAATTCAATATGCCAACGATCTCTATGCCAACGGTCATTTTGAAATGGCCTTAAATGAATTCCATACCATTCAAAAGACACTCGATAAGGCCCATCAGCACGTTGAAAAATTTGCCATTCATGAAGAAATCGCTTTTCAACGATACCTCTCTATCGTCCAACAACGAATTTTACAAATTGAGAATGGTCGCGATATCTTTGGTCATCATGCTCATTGGATTCCGGGCGTTAGCTTTGAAGTCAGTCAGAAATTTCTCGCAGATGAAATTTCGATCTATTTTCAAACATTATATTTAACCCAATGGATTAAGCGCATCTCAAAGAATCATGAGGCAAAAAAAGAAGCGCTGTCACTGGCAATTGCAAAAGTTTATGAAGCACTTTCTCAAGGGTATGAAAAAGAATCTGTAATTCTAAAACTGATCCCCACTCTAAAAAAGGATTTGGATGAATTAAGCATTCACGAAAAATTCTTTAATGACATTTACACCAAAATTGAAAGTGAAATAAGATCAGAAGCTGAACGCCATATCCATAGCGAGGAAAGAAAGAATAAATTACGCCAAGCACTCTTAGGAATCGCCGGGCTTGCACGTGCCATGCCTGCCGGTCAACCTGCTTTTGGCGCTGTTGGGTCAACCATTCAAAATGTTCTGACACTCACTAATGATGAAGAGAGCTTTTTTACACGACTAAAAACAATTCCGAAATTGAGTACGGCGTACACCCAACTCGAAAATTTAAAAGAATCGAGAAATGATTGGTACTCAAAACATCCTAAACTTTCGCTTGATCAATTAACAAGCATGAAGCCAGGTGAACTAACGAGACAGCTAAAACAAACTTATGATTTCTATTCTCCTGTATTAGATGAACTACAAAAACAAGTTGCTCAATTTCGGGATATACAGATGCCTGTTGGTACACTGGAAAAAGAAATTCGAAGGCTTGAGGAGATGCATCCTTCCTTTCGACAGATCACTAACACTCTTAGGGGATTGCAAGCGAAAAAGGCAAATGTAATCTCAAAACTTTCGATTATCCAAACCGAAATGCAAAATTTAGATTTGGACCGGATGGAACAGTGGGCACAACTATCCACTTTTCAAATGGAATTTCATAAGGAAGCCACCTATTTTTCACCTGAAACACTGGAACTTGTTTCGGCCCTAGAACAACGTTCTTACTTGCGTTTGCAAAAATATCGTTACACAACAAGTAAGGCCTTTAGTTATCGTCTCTTGGAAAGCATTAATCTGCAAACAAACCCAGTAATACTGATCAATCAAATTGCCAAGTTAATCGAAAACGAGGAACGTCCAGATGATGATTTTGACAAAATCAAGGAATTGAAAGCAGGATATTTTGGTGAATTGGCAGAATTCTATGAAAGGATTTTCGACAATATTGTCTCCGGTAATAATCATGAATCAAGTACACAAAAGCACATTCGATTTAATGCGGCAGAAATCGAAACTTTAAATAAAGGTGATGTCATCTACCTTAATACGTTCACCCGTAACATTTTTCCCGAATTCCACGACAATGTGCGGATCTTAGACATTGAAATTAGCTCTATGGCAACATCTCTTAATAACCTACCTGCCGAGGCCGAGCACGGAAACCTCGATATCACTATCCAGCATCCTGGTAAATTTTATGTCCGCCGAAATGGTATCCCATATTATTTTGAAATGGATGATCCCCAAAATGGGGGGCCCTTTACTTGGGGAGCACGGTTTGATCTTTTAAGTCAAAAGCTTTCTCAATACAAAAAATCGTCTGTCTTCCCTGCCTTATTTAGGAATTTATTACATCAAAAAAGCGTGAACAATACGGAGGAAAAGGAAGATATTTACATTCGACCGGGAGGACTGACCGAATTTAAAATCTCTCTGCGCAAAGATATTCCGAAAAATGTTGCAGCAGATATCACATCGCTTGAATTGATCATCCACTATAGTTTTATTCCAAAGATGGAGCACTATTGAATAGATATTTCTCCGGTTCATTGAAACATTTTTTAAAATCATGGGCCATTTGAGAGGCATGGATGCCGTCAATGAGCCGGTGATCAAATGTTGCCCCAATGGGCAAGATAGGTCGAATAACAATTTTCTTATCCACAACACACGGCTTCTCGGTAATGGCCCCAACCGCCAATAACACCGGGACTCGGGAGTAAGGAACCAAGGGGGCAAAGGCGATATCTAAACCTAATCCACCAATATTGGTTATCATTATGGACCCAAAGGGGTCTTTGGGAACACCTAAGAATGATAAATCAAGGTTGAGTCCATACATCAGCCAACTAACAAAATCTAAATACAACCCGGTAAGTCTCCAAGGGATAAACCTGAAAAGTTCCATATTGCGTTTGATTTCTAAATCTTTTCCCTCTCGTAAGGTTTGGGCCTTTCGGGCCAATTCTTCAGCAATTTTAGCCAGAGTGTAATGTTCTGCCTCATGCAGAACTGCGCCAGATAAGGTGGCCTTGGTGATTTTATCCGCACCCTCACCTGGAATGTTCACCTGATAAAAAAGTGATACATGTTCGCGCAAATAGATTTTTTTCCCACGGATCATTCCATTTATTTCTGGTCGCCGTTGCATACAATAGGCAACAGCTTTGCCTACAAGATGGGCAGGAGTGATTTTCACGTTATGTTTTTTCTGATAATCATCTAATAAGGCCAGTGTTTTACTTAAGTCAATTTCAAGCAGACCATACACTGTTGGGTCTTTCGCGACCGCCCACGTACCCATGGCCATTTTGCGAAAAACAGATGTATCCCTAAGCGGTCGCAAGGCTACTTTTCCCATATCATTCTTCCTTATTTATAGGTACTTTTTATCGTTGCAATCATTTGATCAATGGCATGGGGAAAAACTCCGCGTTCAATTTTATGTTTTCCGCCATGTCCTGGTAGTATCCATTCCACTTCAGTATATTTTTTTAATTTTTCCACAGATAAGATTTGTTCTTCAAAATCAAACCAACAATATTCACTGAATACATTCAGACCATTTTCAAAATAAAGATGATCCCCGGTGAAAAGAAACTTCCCTTTATACAATAGGCAGAGAGAACCTTGAGTATGTCCGGGAGTCGGGATAATTGTGAATTCACCCATCTCAATCGCAACATCTTTTTTAATGCAAATATCAACCTTAAGACCAGCCCCTGCATCATTTAGATGCATAATAACTGAGGATTTAAAAATCTCCGCATAATGAAACGCATCTGCCACATTATCCTGATGACTAATAAAAATATATTTTAAGCCGCCTAACTCTTTAAAACGTTCTATCAAGTAAGGTGTCATTTTGGGAGAATCTATCAACCAATTTCCATCTGGATGCTTAATAAAATAACTTTGGGCCCCGAAACTTCTGTGTGAAGTTAGTCCACAAAAATAGACATCCTCTTCCACCAAATGCGGCAAGGAATCTAAGGCCTTACGAATTGGTCGCTTGGACTGATCGCCAATTGAGTTGGTAGGACATGAAAGCAAACTCATTTGAAACCGTTCTAATTCTTGCACAGTCTCAGGATTTTTTTTCACATAATGCGTGCCATCTTGGGCACCAAAAATATCTGGAGCAATCCAGTCACAAGAAGAACAATCAATACAAGTGGAATCTACAAAACACGGCCCATCGACATTATATGGAAGACGTTTTTTTTGCTGGGCCATTGTCTAGATCACCCCAATTGTTTTTTTAATTTTCTTCAACAATGCTTGGGATTTAGAACGAACTTGCTCAGCACCCATATTTAAAATTCGATCTATTTCAGGTTTATTGGCGATTAATTCTTGATAACGCTGACGCGGCAATTGTAACTCTCGATTAATCACTTCAAATAGTTGCGCTTTCGCATCTCCCCAACCTATCCCGCGCAAGTACCATGCTTTTAAATTATCGACTTCTTCAGGAGTGGCAAAAAATTTATACAAAGTGAAAATTAAAGAATCATCGGGATTTTTAGGTACCTCGGGAGGCAAACTATCGGTCTTAATTCTATTAATATGTTTTCTCAAATCTTTTTCACTGGCAAAAAGAGGGATGGTATTTTGATAACTTTTGCTCATCTTTCGACCATCGGATCCTGGAATGAGTGGGACATTTTGCTCTAACGCCTTAGGTAGTTTTAAAAGGTTGCCATAGACAAAATTAAAGGACTGGGCAATCTCTCGGGCAATTTCCAGATGCTGAAGTTGGTCGGGCCCAACGGGTACAACATCCGACTGAAGAAGTAAAATATCGGCGGACATGAGTACAGGATAAGTATAAATCCCTATATTCACACCAAGATCGGGATCACGCCCGTTATTTTCGTTTTCTTGCACGATGGCCTTATAGGCATGGGCGCGATTCATGTGCCCCTTGGCAGTGAAACAAGACAAAATCCAATGCAATTCCAACACTTCGGGTATATGACTTTGTTGATAAAGTACCACTTGATTGGGATCGAGACCGAAGGCCATCCAAGTCGCCGCCACATCGTAGATATATTGGTTTAATTCTTTTCCGTTATGAACGGCGGTTAGAGAATGGTAATCAGCGATAAAATAATAACCTGCATATTCACCCGATTGCGCCATTTTAATAGCTGGGCGAATGGCACCTAAATAGTTTCCCAAATGGGGATTTCCGGTGGGTTTGATCCCCGTCAGACATATCTTTTTGTTCATAATACGTAATTATGACCAATTTCAGACAAATAGGGAACTCAAAAAGGACCTAATGGGCCTTGAGCACATGAGCAGAAGGAGTGGGAATTACAGCACCCTCCCTCATCACAAATTTCCATTTCCATAGATGAAAAATGACTGGATAGACCAACAACTCAAGAACGAAGCTAGTGGCAAGTCCCCCCACCATCGGCGCGGCAATTCTGCGCATAACATCACCGCCAGCACCCGTGGCCCACATAATAGGCAAAAGCCCCATGAACGTGGTCATAACAGTCATCATCTTCGGGCGAATTCTTTTTACCGCCCCATGTAAGATAGCTTCATCAAGATCTTCTTTGGTACGCATCCTACCTGCACGCACTTGGTCCTCATAGGCGATATCAAGATACAAAAGCATGAAGACACCCGTCTCGGCATCAAGACCCATCAGAGCAATCATCCCTACCCAAACCGCGATGGAAATATTGTAACCCAATAAGTAGAGAAGCCATATGCTTCCAATCAGGGAAAAGGGCACGGCAAGCATCACGATGGCAGTTTTCATACCTGATTTTGTATTCATGTAAAGGAGGAGCACAATGATAAAGATGGTCAGAGGGATAACAATCTTCAAACGTTCCTTCACCCGAATCATATTTTCATATTGACCACTCCAAACGAGACTATACCCTGTCGGAACCCTGATCTTCTGTTCAACGATTTTTTTTGCTTCTTGAACATACCCACCCACATCCCGCCCCGTCATATCCACATACACATAACCTGCTAGCAAACCATTTTCGTTTCTGATCATGGCCGGTCCCTCGACCATACGTATGTCCGCGATCTGAGTGATGGGAATCTGTACTCCTGTGGGAGTCGGAACTAGCACGCGCTTTAATGCATTGATATCATCTCGAAATTCACGCGCATAACGAACATTAACCGGATAACGTTCACGCCCTTCTACTGTAGAAGTGATATTTTCTCCACCGACCGCCGTATTGACGATCATTTGGGCATCGGCCACTGAAATTCCGTAGCGGGCAAGTTCATCTCGATTCAGAACAAAGTCGAGATAATACCCACCAGCGGCCCTCTCAGCATAAACATTTCTCGTCCCATCAAGCGGACGAAGCGCAACTTCAATCTGCTCACCAATATTTTGAATCACCTTAAGATCTTTGCCGAGAACTTTAATACCAATCGGAGTCCTGATTCCCGTTGAAAGCATATCTATTCTGTTTTTGATCGGCATAGTCCAAATATTTGGGATACCGGCAAATCGCAATTTGCTATTCATATCATTCTGCAGTTCCTCGAATGTTCGATGCGGTGGAGTCATCCAATGAAACAGAGGTTGCATGAATTCAGGCCAAGAAGAATACCAACGTTTTACCGGAGGCCATTGTGATGACGGCTTAAGAACGACGGTGGTTTCCACCATCGAAAACGGTGCCGGATCGGTTGGTGTCTCGGCCCTGCCTGCTTTACCAAAAACAGTGTCGACCTCCTCAAACTCTTTAATGAGTTTATCTTGAACTTGTAAAATCCGTTTGGCCTCTGTTACCGACATTCCGGGAAAGGCAGTCGGCATATAGAGGAAAGCGCCTTCGTTCAATGGAGGCATAAACTCAGAGCCGAGTTTCAGATAGACTGGAATCGTTGATAGCATCATAAGAATAGCAACCAGCAAAGTTTTACCACTATGCTTGACTACAAAACGGACAGCAGGTTCGTAGACACGAAATAAAATTTTACTGATGGGATGATTTTCTTCGGGATAATATCTTCCAACTAACACCTGATTCCCAAGCCAAATAATTCCCTTTCTTACACGCTCATAGAAGTTGATAAAAGGCTGCAGCATGGAACCGGCAAAACGAGTTGTATTATGGGGATGATAATTAAAATAATCCATTCTGGTAAACATCATACGAAGGGCCGGATCGAGAGTAATGGCCAGCACTGAAGCCAACATCATCGTCAATGTTTTAGAAACAGCAAGCGGTTTGAAAAGTCTTCCTTCTTGATCAACCAGTGTGAACACGGGAAGAAAAGACACGGCAATCACAAGAATGGAAAAGAAGACTGAAGGTCCCACTTCTTTCAAGGCATTCAATCGAATTAAATGAAAATCCCCTTTCCTCCCGGAAGCATTCCACTCCTCCAGTTTTTTGTAAGCATTTTCCACCTCGACAATGGCACCATCGACCAACACACCGATTGAAATGGCAACGCCCGCTAGCGACATGATATTGGTGGTAAGACCGGTAAAATACAATGGAATGAATGCCAAGAAAACAGAGATGGGGATGGTGAGAATAGGAACCGTTGCCGACGGAATATGCCAGAGGAAAAGTAGAATCACCAAGCTGACAATGATGACTTCAATTTTAAGCTCATGTTTGAGAGTGTCGATCGCACCCTCAATCAAACCAGAACGATCATACACCGGCACAATCTTCACACCAGGCGGTAGACTGGGTTTTAGTTCTTCCAAACGCTCTTTCACTCGATTAATTACATTTAAGGCATTTTCTCCTTGGCGCATGATGGCCACACCACCAACCGCATCCCCCATCCCATTAAATTCTGCCACGCCCCTTCGCATGTCTGGCCCTAGTTCAACTCTCCCAAGATGCTTGACCAAAATCGGAACTCCGGTCTGAGGATCTGTCATAACAACGATGCTCTCAATATCCTCCTTGCTCTTAATATAACCGCGCCCTCGTACCATGTATTCCGTTCCCGAAAATTCTACAACGCGGCCACCAGTGTCCGTATTGCCCGAACGGACAGCATTCACAACTTGCGTAATATTCATCCCATAATGAAAGAGCTTGCTTGGATCAATGTTGACTTGATATTGCTTAACAAAACCTCCGATAGTGGCGACTTCTGCGACGCCTGGGACGGCTTGAAGGTGAAACTTGAGTTGCCAGTCTTGAATGCTTCTTAACTCTGCCAGGTTCAGTTGGTGACTCTCATCTACCAGTGTATATTGATAAACCCATCCGACACTGGTGGCATCCGGCCCGATTTCTGTTTTCACTTCTGAGGGGAGCCTAGGCAAGATTTTACTTAAGTACTCTACGACCCGGGAACGCGCCCAGTAGAGATCGGTCCCATCTTCGAAAATAACATAGACATACGAATAACCAAAATCCGACAACCCTCTCACCGCCTTGATTTTCGGGGCACCCAAAAGTGCCGTAACGATCGGATAAGTGACTTGGTCTTCAATAATATCAGGGGAACGATCCCACTTAGAATAGATAATAACCTGAGTATCCGAAAGATCGGGAATGGCATCAAGGGGAATGGTTTTCAAACACACGGTTGCAGCTATTATGGCAACTATGGTGAAAATAAAGACCAACAGTTTATTGTGGACGCTCCACTCGATAATTCGTTCGATCATGATTAATGCCCCCCGTGTGAGGGGACAGGTGTTTGAGTGGCATTTTCGAGGACACCTCTTAGACGTGATTCGGAATCAATCAGAAAGTTGGCGGATGTTACGATCGTTTCATCCACTTGCAATCCCGATATCACTTCGTAAAAACCTTCGGCCTTCAAACCTGCCTGAATGGCACGTGGACTGAAATGACCTTGTTCCTTAACCACAAAGACAAATTTCTGTTCACCTGAAAAGAGAACTGCGCTTTCAGGAATCGCGAGTTTCTCACCTAAATCTATCTTTATCTTTACGTTCACAAAAGTTTCAGGACGTAAAAGTGACTCTGGATCAGGTATAAGGGCCCTCACCCGTACTGTTCGAGTTGGGGAATTCACCACCGGGTTAATGCTTGAAAGTTTGCCAGTAAATAATTTTCCTGGCAGAGAAGGTGTCTCGACCTCAACCGCCAACCCTGATTTTAATCCGGCCACCTCATACTCGAAAACTTCTGCGTAAACCCACACCGAACCGCTGGGTAGAAGAAGATCCATAGCATTGGTTTTTTGAGATACCAGTTTACGAATCTGATCATCGGAAAGCCCCATCAGTTTCAATTTAGTTTTAGCCGATGAGATCAGATCATTGGCCTGGTTTTGCATGAGAGTATCTGTCATTTGGCCTCTCGACATAACAGCTTGTCTGTACTCCTCAATGGCGGTAAAAAGCTCTGGATCAAAAGCCACTCTGCCACTGGCACGCACTTCATAACCTAAATGCCTAGTCACCACCTGTGCGGTTGTGACACCAATCATCTGCTGTCTTTCTTGAGAAAGAGAAAATGATCCTCTTCCTTCTACTGACTGGACATCGCTCGTCGAGGCAACAGGTTTGGATGTATCCTCTTCAACTTTTTCGAGGTCCATATGGCAGATGGGACAAATACCTGGCTTATCCGAAGTGACAGCGGGGTGCATAGAACAACGATAGAGTTCTTTTTTATTCTGAACCGTTTCGTGTTTTATCGAGTGATTTTCACTTTCATGCTTCTGTGTACAACCAATGAGGTGGACAGCGCTAACAATGATGATCCCCGTAATGATCATAGACAAGAGTTTCTGCGCGATCATGGATTCCCCCCCAAAGACTCACCAAGCAAGGCCTCAAATTCCGCGATTCGAGACTGGAATATTACCAGTGCTTCGTTATAAGAAAATTCAGTTTGAAAGCGATTTTTGACCAGAGTTACCATTGCAACATAATCCAGTTTCCCTGTGAGATAAGCATTTTTACTGGACACAACCGCTTGTCGGGCCAGAGGAATCAGGCCTCCCTCATATAATTGGAGACGATCATGAGATTCTCGCAGTTCTGAAAACATGGTATGGACCAGGTGTTGGATATGTCGACGTTCCTCTTCAAATAATCTTTCCGATCTCGCTCTTTCAGCTGCGGCGCCTTGACGCTCTTCTGTTTGCTTCGAAAATGCCCATAGTGGGATGGAAAAACCGATACCTGCCGATACGAAATCCACTCCACGATCACCAGGACTTGGTACCCGATCCATATAGGCAAGCCGCAATTCAAAATCGGGCAGATAGTTGCGTTTTGTAAAAGCAAGTTTTTCTTCCGAGGCATTTAAATCATGCTTTCTGGCCATTAGACCTGGATTGCGCTCCAGTATTTTGGTCTTAAGAGCATCTTCACTTAGAGTGGCAAAATCAAATTTTGGTCTATTGGAAAGTACTGGACGATCAAGTGGCGAATTACTATCACGTCCAACCGCACGGTTGAGGTCTCCTGACCTCACCTTTATTTGCTTTTCCGCTGTCAGTATTTCATCTTTGAGGTTACCTTCTTCAGCTTGTAGGGCCAAAAGTTCAGCTTGAGAAACCTTACCAAGAGCGTATTTACTTCGCATAACACTGACCAGTTGCCCAATCAACGCAATTTGCTCTTTTAAAATGTCTCTTTTTTGATAGGCCAAAAAAAGTTCCCAAAAAGCAATCCGTACTTCTCTAATTAGATCTAACCTCATTTGCCCGTAAGTGGACGATGTTGATTCGTATTCAAACCTGGCAGCATTACGAAGCTTGGTGAGTTTTCCCGGAAAAGGGATTTTCTGTTTAATAGAAATTTCATTGCCTGTCATCCCCATTTCACCTGCTGACAAAGTATCAGAGGGATAATTTAAGGCCGCAATTTCAATCATAGGGTCCTCGTAAGCCCCTCTAGGTCCGATCTCGGCCTCTTTTGCCAAAGCTTCGTGTCGAGCGGCTTCTAACAATGGTCGTCCTTTTAGGGCCTCTTCAATGAGAATTTGAAGTTGACCATCCTCGGAGAGGGCCACTGAAGACATGCAAAAGAATATAAATAGAATTATCTGCTTAAACATAAAATATATAATCATCGCTTGTATATTTGAATACGATCCACATTAATGATTTGTGACAATTTTTAGAATATTATATCACTTCTCTTCTTTGTTCAGAACGTCTTTCTTCTGTCTAAATCGAATCTTATTTGAATCCGAAGGTATCCAGTCTTCCCGTATAGATTCGTAATCGAATCCCGCGGCCTCGATAGCACTCTTCCAACTTCCAAAGAAACGAATAGCGGCGCTGTAAAGATCACGTCTGTACATCCTCACATGATTCGAGTTCTTTTTTGCTAGTTGAGTGATTTCAGCTAGAATTGTCTCGCGACACCAATGACCTCTTAATTTTCGTTTTGACACCTTCTGATATTCAAATCCAGCCGCTTCAACCGCCTTTCTCCATGTCGAAAAATAGCGTATGGCTGCACTATAAAGATCAGCATGAAAGCATTGGGCATACTTAGCAGAAACCTCTTGGAGTTGGAGGATGTTATTAAGAATTCTTTCCACTGTCCATTGTCGCGCGGAACGTTTCGATTTCATATACTGGGCTAATACGAACGATTTCTTTCAAGTGTGACAGTGCCTCAGAGAATAGATCAGTAATTGAGATTGACTTGGCAATAGTAGAAATTATAATATTCACTTTCAATGAAGCAAATCTGGTCATTTATCATCCTTTTTTTTGTTATTATGAGTACAGCCGAGCGTAGCTTGGGCGCGTTTTGCATATCTGAATCACCACTCTGTGAAACGTCTGGCACTAGCATCACAAATCCTGACCTTTTTATCGATGCGATAATTTTTCAAGATCAGCATCCTCAAGACAATCCTCTTGAGGATAGCAATCATAGTTGTTTGGATTGCAGCCCTTGCCACTGCTGGACATTCTTAAGAGCAGAATCAATTCAATTATTAGTTCCTTTCTTATCAGAGGTAGCACTATTTTCCATGACCTCTGCTGTCTATTCACGTTTTTCTCACGGCATCGACAGACCTCCTCAAATTTGAAATCACAAAATAATTTGGTTGATTTGCGAATGTGAAGAATTGTCTTCTGATCCTATTTCACTGTAGATCTGGAATCTTGGGAGTGCCTCCATGAGGACGAAAAGTTTTTTGATTCTTCTAGCGACTACTATAACAAAAATAATGACTTTGCCCTATGCCATGGCATTGGAGGTAGAAAGAGATGGCAAGCATGTCCACGGAGCACATATCGAATGCCCACTCCCAATGACTGCCCAAGACGTAGTTCGTTGTGCCCAAGAAGAACACCCCGAGGTTAAACGAGTGAAGCTCCAGCGTGAAAGTCTCCAAACTTTAATAGGTATGGCCGAGCAACGTCCGAATCCTGCGCTCTCATCTAGATTCACTCAAGGTAAATTTCTTGGTGATAATATTTACGAGTCTGAAACCTCCTTGCTTCAACCAATTGAACTCGGAGACAAGCGCAACGCACGGATTGATCAAGCCGCATCAATGCAGCGACAATCAGAAGCGGAAATTCGGGAAGTTCAAGCGGATGTCATCATAAAAACCATACTGAACCTTTATCGGTTAAAACAGATTGAACACGAACGAGCAATTCTAGACGAAACAATTCTAATCTTTGAAAAAGTAAATCGACAGATCACGATGATTCCCCGTCGATCTCCTGAACAACAGGCATCATCCTCGTTATTTAAAATGGCCTATGCTGATGCAAAAATCAAACGTTCAGAACTGTTAGATGAAGAACGAGTGATTGAACACTATTTCCATTTATCGACCGGACACTCCCTTTCTGAGTTGAAAAATGTTTTGCCTGATTTTTCTAAAACTATGCCACAAGTATTGGACTCTTCTCATGACAGCACGACCTATTCACCGACCATTGATAGACTCCTGGCCAATCACAAATTTGCTGAGACACAATTGCAACTTGCTCAAGCACAATCCTGGCCAGATTTAGAGATCGGGCCCACGGTGCAAACGGAAACCGACGGACCATTTCAAAAGTTTCGTTTTGGTATCAGCTTAAACATTCCCCTCCCCATCTTTCAGGCCAATGGTGCAGGACGGATCCATGCAAATAACAGTGTCACTATTGCTGAAAAACTAATCTCACTGGAAAAAGCGGAGGAAAGTCATGAGCGCGCTGAACAAATGCAAATATATCGAAATGCAATCGAAGCGCTTCAGGAAATTATGCCGATTCAAACAATAGAAAATGAACATGATCAGATTGAGCGCCTTTATATAAGAGGTCTCGTCTCCAGTTCAGTTTTAGTAGAATCTCACCGCCAGAGGTTCGACTTAATGAGGGGAAGGCATGGGCGAGAGTTGAAGGCCACTCAGGCCCTTTGGTTGATTTATAAATTAGACGGAAAAATTTTTGAGGAATCACTATGAAGATTGTAAAAGCACTCTTAATCATTGCTTATTGCTTATTCGATTTTTCTGATAGAGGACTAGCGAATAGTCGAGATAAAGCTGTAGCAGAATTCAACAAAGAAGAGGGATTCAAACTTTCCCCTATCGCAATCAAGCACCTCGAAATCAAATTTCAAACCCTGGCCGGAACGGGGCCATGGAAGATTCCCACATCTGCACTTGTGCGAATCAAAAGCTCCACTGGCACCTACAGGCGTTATGATGATTGGATTACGTTAGTTGTAGTTAAGGTTTTGAAGCAAGAGGAAACGATTGCAACGATTGAATCAGTGGATCTTCAAGCAAATGACGAAATTGCAATTCAAGGTGTCACTTTTCTCAGAATGACTGAAGCTGATTTAAACTCTGACACCATAGATGCCTGTACTCAATAATTAAGGAATTGTCATGCTTTCAAAACTTATCCGTTTCTCGATTGATCATCGCTGGGTCGTCATTCTGGCCACAGGGATTCTTGCCCTCACGGGATGGCAAAGTTTTCAACACCTCCCAATTGATGCTGTTCCAGATATCACGAATGTACAGGTGCAAGTAAACACTCAGGTCGAAGGACGAGGGCCGGAGGAAATTGAGCGGACGGTGACCTTTCCCTTGGAAGCGGCATTTAATGGAGCTCCAGGTGTCACCCAAGTTCGCTCACTCACACGTTATGGTCTGTCTCAGATTACAGTTGTCTTCGAAGATGACACAGATATCTACAAGGCAAGACAGTTAGTTTCAGAGCGCCTTCAGTCTGTTTCCAGTCAGCTTCCGGAGTCGGCGGAGTCAAAACTGGGTCCGGTCTCCACTGGTCTTGGTGAAATATATCACTATGTGATTGAGGCCAAAAACCCCGAAAAAGATGAGAAAAGGTTAGAACAGCTCACTGAAATTCGTACCATTCAAGATTGGTACGTAAGACCGCGTCTCCTTACTGTCAAGGGCGTGGCTGAGATAAACACGATTGGCGGCCATGAACGGCAATATCATATTGCACCCAATCCTCAACTCATGGCCAAGTACGGGCTTCACTTCAGTAATATCGAGGAGGCCGTTACAAAAGTAAATCAAAATTCTGGCGGGGGGTATGTTGAGCAGACGGGTGATCAGTTTATTGTGCAAGCAAGTGGACTATTTCAAAGTCTTGACGATATCCGTGATGTTCCAATTCGGACACTTGAAAACTTTCAGGTTATCTCGATAGGCGATATTGCCAAAGTTGGATATGGGAAAGAACTCAGAACGGGAGCCGCTCTTTATAATGGCCAGGAAGTTGTCCTTGGTACCGTTTTAATGTTGATGGGTGAAAACAGTCGCGATGTGAGCTTGCGTGTATCAGAGCAAATCGACAAAATTAAGATGGGGCTCCCGGAAAATTATCAAATCAAGGCCCTTTACAATCGGTCTGACCTTGTCAATGCAACTCTTGACACAGTTACACACAATTTGATTATCGGCGCCACCCTCGTCATCCTCATTCTTTTTCTGCTTCTTGGTAATCTTCGCTCTGCGCTGATCACTGCAATAGTTATTCCCGTTTCACTTCTGTTTACTTTCATTCTCATGCGACGATATGGAATTTCTGGCAATCTGGTTAGTCTCGGTGCGCTTGATTTTGGGATTATTGTCGATGGTACAGTGATTGTCCTTGATAATTGCGTACGACATATTCATGAAAAAACGGTTGCTTTCAAAAGAAAGCTTACTTCAAAAGAAGTTAAGGACACAATTCACAATGCAACGATGGAAATTCGTAAATCAGCAGGGTTTGGTGAGCTTATTATTGTTGTCGTTTTTATTCCAATCTTTGCCTTCGTTGGTATTGAGGGAAAAATGTTTATTCCCATGGCAGCCACATTTATTTTCGCGCTTCTTGCGGCACTGATTCTCTCTTTTACCTTCGTGCCTGCCTTAGGAAGTCTTCTCCTTCGCGGGAAATTGGGCGAGAAGGAACCCTGGCCTATGCGAATGCTTCAACGGGTGTATGCCCCGACATTGGCCATCGGCCTGAAGGTAAAAGGAATTGTTTTATCCTTAGGCATAGCTTCAATTATCCTTAGCATCGTATTATTTGCTCGCCTTGGCGGAGAATTTTTACCGACATTAAATGAAGGCTCTATCGCTATTCAACTAATTCGCCCAGTATCAGTCGGAATTTCTCATTCAGTCGCGCTGGAAACAAAATCCCAGCAAATCCTGACTCAGATACCTGAAGTAAGTCACGTCTTTAGTCGACTTGGAACTTCTGAAATTTCCACCGACCCTATGGGGCCCAATATCTCTGATAGCTTTGTCATGCTAAAACCCAAAGAAAAGTGGCCCGAAATAAATGGCAAAAAGAGGAATAAGTCGATGATTGTAGCAGATATCGTGCAACGACTTGAAGCCTCCACGCCCGGACAGCGAATTCTGGTCAGTCAGCCAATTCAATTACGATTCAATGAACTTATCGAAGGCACTCGTGCCGATGTTTCACTTAAGATTTTTGGAGAAGGCCAGGACGTATTGACAGAGCAGGGTCAGAAAGCTGTCAGCATCATTTCAAATATTCCTGGAGCAGGTGACGTGGAGCTTGAAGCCAAAGGCAAGATGACCGTACTCGAAATATCCCCAAAAAAGGGGATATTAAAAAAACTTGGAGTATCAACAAGAGAGGTCCTGGAAACGATTGGAATTGCAGTTGGTGGAGAGCAGGTAGGCACCTTCTATGAAAGTATGAAACGTTTTCCAATTTTCGTAAGACTGGGACCAGAACACAGAGATGATATCGAAACTTTGAAGAATCTACCCGTAGGACTTTTCGGTGGTTCCACAATTCCCTTGCACGAAGTGGCGAATATCAGCTTCAAGGAAAGCTATAGCTCATATAGCAGAGAGGAAACAAAAAGGCGTATAGCAATTCTCATTAATCCACGTGGAAGAGATACTGAATCTTTTGTTCGTGAAGCTCAGGCCAGCGTGGAAAAAGAACTCAAGCTACCCTCAGGATATTACATGGAGTGGGGTGGAAATTTTAAGAACCTCTCAGCGGCAAAGTTACGACTTGCCCTGATGGCCCCGATAGCATTACTGCTAGTGCTGATGATGATCTATGCGGCCTTTAGAAATGTGGTGGAAACTCTGCTGATTTTCCTTTGTGTACCTATGGCCCTTGTTGGAGGTGTTCTGGGTCTCCAGCTTAATGGAATTCCGTTTAGTGTTTCTGCCGGTGTCGGGTTCATCGCTCTGTCGGGTATTGCTGTTTTAAACGGCATTGTATTGGTTAATAACTTCAACACGTTAAGGGAGCAGGGAATTACTGGAATCTCTATCGTTGAACAAGGGGCATTGCGACGCCTCAGACCCGTTATGATGACTGCACTAACTGAGATATTGGGATTCCTTCCCATGGCCCTTGCCACAGGATTAGGTGCAGAAGTACAACGTCCGCTTGCCACTGTCATCATTGGGGGAATCATTTCTTCTACTCTTCTAACTTTAATCGTGCTGCCAGTAGCTTATTCAATGACGGAGAAATGGATTATCAGATTCGGCCCTGAGACCGCTTAAATATAAGTGTAATTAAAAGAAAGGAGTACAAAAGTGAGAATTAGAAAAGGTCCAATGATGATTGCTTTAAGTCTCTCCCTCCTTGGGTTGGTAGCACTGGCCAACGCCAATGAGGAAAATACTGAGAAAACTGCCAAGACTGACTCTCAGACAGTTTCTAAAGAGAAACCGATTGAAAAGAAGGCCCGTAGAAAAAAAGTTGAGATCTGTAGCAAATGCGGAAAACCCGAACCTGAGTGTGAATGTCACGAAGGAACTAAAGATGCTACCCCAAAGGAAGAATAATTTTTGCCTTAGATATCAACAGGATGTACACACGCCTTTCTCCACTATAGTGTTAATGCCAAAACTCACTACGGGGCGGTCTTTACGCCATGTGAAATATCGCTTATGACTCTATCGCTGAGGAGGACTTTATGAGAAATGGGAACAATAGAACGATCTTGATTTGTACGATGCTTGGATTGGGACTGATTTCTGGATGCAATGATGAGAAGAGTTTTGAAAAAATTCGGGAAGTTTCAGATATTCAGGCTCAGGAAGCGGCGCGCAATGGAATCGCCGCCGAGAGGGAATATGTCGACTCCAAGGCCCGGGCCGCAGAGGTCGATCTAGAAAGAAGACAGCGTTTTTATCAAGCAGTTGCAGGTACTTATGAAGGGTCAATCGCTGGCGGTAATATTGGGATTAATGGCAATAGTAAAAATAATTTCAAAATTCGACTGACCCTCGTACCGAGCCTTCCACGATATGTACCAAAGGATCGGGTTCGCACCTGGGAAGAAGTTACCGCTGATCTAACCGGCCTATTTTTTAAAGTCCAAATTCTGCAGTGGAATCCAGAATCCGATTATGCAGCTGTTGGCTGTGTTGTCGATAATGTTCGCCCAGATATTGTTAACGGCGTGATAAATATTGCCTCCGAAGGATGTGCCAATATTTATAATATCCAAATAGCTGAAGAAAATTCTGCTGAAAATGAAGTTGATGCGATCATGTCCGCTCATATGGCTGAAGCAATTATTGATGGAAAATTAGAAAGCGTAACTCAAATTCAGGGGAAAATGCGACCAAGTTCAAATGCCAACATTTTTACCTTTTCTGGATCACGAGTTAAATAAGGAGTTAGATATGTTTTCCAAGAAAATATTTGCGGTCCTTATCTTTCTTCAATTATTTTTATCTCCCATAGGTCCCGCCGCTGAGACTGTAACGATTTCAATTGATGATGTAGTCAAAAAAATATCGAATGATAATTATGAAGTTCTGGAAAATGCTCTTCGCGTTTATCAAGCTAAAGAGGCAATTCAGATAGCAAGGGGCAATCTACTCCCACGTCTTAATCTTTGGCGAATTGCTGGTGTGGCAGTTGATGCCGTAATGGGTAATTATGTTGGAGCTGCGATGGGAATCATCGAGGATATAACTCCATTTTTAGTTCCTGCTAATTGGTTTGCTCTGAAGCGCGCAAAGCTTCTTTATCTTGCAGACAAAGAAGCTTATCGAGCACTTTGGGCCAATTTGGTTATGACGAGCAAGGGACTTTACTTTAATTCCTTACTTGATCGTGCCGTTCTCGAACATGTAAATAGAAATATTCAAGAATTTGAAGAACTTTTTCGGATTGTGAGCATCCATGAAATTCTCGGAGGATTGCGCGATGGTGCTTCCCGTGAAATTGAAACGCGAATTTTAGCACTTAAAGAAGATCGCAGGGCACTAGAAGTTCTCATTCTGGAAGAAACGACTCTTTTGGCGTACATGATGGGATATCCCAGTGAAGTAGAGGTCAAACTTGGCCCAATTCCACTACCAGATTTTAGTATACTGGAACCTTTACGCTATCAAGATTTCGAATTTCGCGCTGTTGATTCTTCGCCAGAAATTCGCGAGTTCGACCATCTTATTGCCGCTTCAAACTTTATGAGAAAAGAAGCCATGTATACTTTTCTTGGCAGTTCAGGCATGAATAATGGGCCAGCACAATCAGGCGGATTAGGATTTGGTACTGGAGCTACTATGCGTGTTGTGGCCGCCCAAAAAGAAACTTTGAAAATCCAGCAGCGTGCCGCGACTGAAACACTAAAACGGCAACTCAAACTTCTGGTTGAAAACTACAATCTCGATATCGCCAATTATCCAGACTTAAAACGACATACAGTTTTGACGGAGCTGACTCTGCGAAAACTTTATGAACGTCTAAGTTTAGGCGAGAGAATTGAGATGTTGATGCTTGTTGAAGCTTCACGCAATCATATTCAATCTGAAACATCCTTTTTTGCCGTTCAGTATCGCTTCATGGCCAATGAGGACAGACTTAAGCGAATGCTTTTTCAAGGTAATTACACCAAAGAACCTGCTGCCATCGAACTGATTAGGGGGCGCTTATGAAACGATATTTGCCTTTTATATTATTTATTATAGGTTTTTCTGGATGCAAAGAGGACGTTGCGCTTCGCGATTGGATTAAAAAAGTTGATGAGTTGCGAATTAAGGCGCTCGAGGCAATGCCACAAACGCCTTACCAATCTGAGCAGCATCATGCCTTTAGAAATTATTTTGGCCAAATCGAGCAAGTAACGGTTCAACTTGTCCAGAGTAAAGACTACAAGGCGGCCTTCAATCGGGCAATTGCCAAAGTTGATCTCAAGGATGCTTGTGGCCGTGTGTTCTTAGGGCATCAAGACTGGCAGGCCATTCTTGATAATTGCACTAAAAATGGACTTTTTATTTGCTCTGAGGAAGTTAGGGTTTATTCTGATTTAGTAGTGGAAATTCGTAAACAACTTGTGCCTGAACAACAAAAGCGTTTTGACCAAACGCCTGAGTGCCAAGGGGCCTTGTAATTTTTAAGGGAAAGTTATGTATAAGATCACTGCTTTTTTGCTTGGGATTTCCGTGATTGCTTGTTCTGCAATGGCTGCCGGCCGAGTATGTAGTGTTTGTGGAATGCCACTCGCAGAACATGCCAAAAACCTTTTTGTTTTACAAACTGAACCGGCCGCAAAAGAACCTCTGCATGTATGCGCCATCTCCTGCCTTAAAAAGGCGGTCAAACATGATCCGCGCTATAAGAAAATTGAAGTCGCTGATTTTAATCATCCCGAAAAATTACTGGCAGGTGATAAGGCCTTTTTTCTGCTTAAAAGCACGAAGATCAAGGCGGATATTGGCGAAAACGTGATGGCACCCTATTTCGGAGCTTTTGCCACGGAAGCAGAGGCTTTGGAGGCCCAGAAGAAATATGGTGAAGGTGTCATTCTACAAGGGGTCGAAAATGCAATTAAGTAAAGACCTGTTTATTGCTATCTTTTCTCTCTCCCTCATTATTTCTAGCTGCGGCCCGATGAACAAAGAAGTAAAGGACGAATTGATTCAGACTGGTTCTTTGGGGCAAGCCAGTGGCCCTGCCAAAGTCACGACCAATGAGAAATATTATGTGTCTATGATTTTGGCAGATGAAAATGGTGTTACTCTCACTCGCAAACCCAAAGACAACGAAAAACTTCTTCTTATCATTCGCAGCGTACATGCCCAGGACCTTCATCCATTGGCATCTGAAACAAAGTTAAGTATTTTATATGAAATGCCTAGTATGCCTGGAATGGAAGTTGAAGAAGAAGCAACATTACAAGCTGACGGGTCATATCGTGTTTCAATATTATTTTCGATGGGTGGGATATGGAAAGTCACACTCACAATAAAAGATGGTGATAAGAAAGATGAGTACAGTTTTGAAACCGAAATTTAAAACATTTCTGCTTGCTGCATTATGCCTGGGATATTTCGATAATCTTCTGGCATCCAGTTGCCATTCTGGGGGAGGTGGGCAGGTTATAAATGTCTTATCCTCAGAACAGCATTTTCAACTTGGTGCTTCTACTCAGTATCGTTCCGTAGAAGGACAGTTTGATCCATATGGAAATTATCGTGCGAATTCTCCAGAAACAACTAAACAGTCATTCATTACAACTATTGGTGGCGCCTTTCGCCTAAATGATGATTGGCAAATCGGTGCCAGTGCTCCCATGATTCACAATGATTATGAGATTTCCATGCAAAATCATTCTTCGACTGCCATGGGAGATCCCGCAATTGAAGCGAGGTATATGCTCTGGGAGGACCTTAACTTTCTGACTTTTCATCCTGAAATATCTTTATATGGTGGCGCCCGATTACCCATGGGGAATTCCATACATCACTCTCATGACCCATACGGGGCCGATATTACCGGAGAGGGTGTGACAACACTCCACGCTGGCATCGCTTCTTCGAAACTCTATCGTCCAATAAAGTTTTCCTTGGACGCCTCTTTTTTCTATCCCTTGAAAAAGTATGTCACACATTTGCACAACGAACCAATAAGCTCTCCTTACACCATGAAGACTGGAAATCGTGTCCAAACTAGCGAAAGCATCGCTTATCTATTCAATGGATGGAGTAGTACTCTAGGTCTGAAACAACTCTGGCAATTTGAGACTTCAGTTGATAGACAAAGTACTCAAGGCTCCGCTGCCAGATTGTTTACAACTCAGATAGGATTTAATTATTTTTATGCTGACGTTTGGACTATTGGAGTCTCTTATGAAACAGCATTTCCATTTTATCGCTATGAAGCTAATCAACCCTATGCTCAAACCGTGGCCTTATCAATGACGTATAGTGGCCTATAAAAATATTAAGGAGATTAAATGAAAACAATGATGTCCGTTCTATTTGCATTTTTATTGGTTGGCAGCGTATCCACATGCCAGCATCACTCTCATGATGCTCATGCTGCAACGGCGATTGAATTTGATGTAGCTGAACCAACGGTCAATAATCAGTATCAAATCAGCGGAAATTGGTCAGAACTAAAGCGCGGCTGGGGCATCCTCACCTTAAAAATAACTAATACTGAAGAGCAATCTGTCACTGGCGCAAAGGTAGTGATTCCTTATGATATGGCCACAATGAGTATGCGCCCACCAGAATATGCTGTGGAAGAAAAAGGTGAAGGGATTTACGAGAAAAAAATATTTTTAGGCATGAGAGGTGCTTGGAAATTTAACATAAGCATAGATTCCAATTCGGTTGTTGACACGCTCACCAAACTTCAGGACATAAGATAGTGAATTTTAAATTTGTCTTCCTCATGCTCACGTTATGTCCAGCAATCACCTTGGCCCACATTGATCTCGTCACGGCTTCACCAGGAAAAGATGAAGTCGTCGTTAAACCAATCCAGACAATTAGGCTTAAACTAAGCGGCAAGGTGGAACCTAAGTTTTCCAAGATTGAGGTGATAGAAGTCGCAAGCAAGAATCGAATGGATTCAGGTGAGATTGTGATCGATGAAAAGCAGGACGCATTGTCGATCTCTTTGAAAGGCCCCCTCAAAGCAGGGAAATATCACGTCAAATGGAAAGCCACTTCCATTGATGCGCACAAGGCCCATGGTGAGTATGACTTCACCTTTGCTCCAAAAGAGTAGCTTTCGATCATGAATACAATTCTCGGAATTGTTCATGGATTAGATTACCTGTTATGCAGTTGGCTTCTTGGAATGTTTATTTTTCATGCCGGGATTGCTTCTGCTGCGGGTGAAACAGTTAGCTCTTGCTTTAACCGCAGCAGAAAATTGTCAGTAGTATTGACGAGCACTATTTTCCTGGTTTCGCTCATATGGTTCATTCTGGTTGCCGTTGAGATGGCCGAATCATGGAATTCCTCGGTTCTTTTTAGCGTTGCCACCAGTACCCATTTTGGCCATATCGGCCTATGCAAGATAGGGCTTATTCTTGTAATTCTGACTATCGCACTAATAAAAAAATTATCTCAATTTTGGTGGATCACGCTCATCCTTCCTCTTTGCTTTAGCTTGAGTGGGCACGCAAGCACTGTGCAAACGGGAACCGCGATCAACCTCATACTCGACTATATTCATCTTGTCGCCGTATCAATATGGACGGGAGGGCTAATGACTCTCTTATTCTGGCTCAAGACAAGGCTTCATTCGACCCCAAATTCTTTACCCGCAAATGCAAGCATCCTCGTAGTAACTCGCTTCTCGCATTTTGCCATGGCAAGCACGGCGCTCATTGGGGTGACAGGCTTGGCCATGGCGCTTCGCTATGGTGTAGACTTCGCATCACTCGTTTCTACCGAATATGGTAAATTGGTGCTGACAAAATTCGGCCTTTTCATTTTGACTCTCAGTGTGGCCTCTATCAATCCGTTCATACACATGAAACGCTGGAGGCCTGATCGCGAGATGGAATTTGCTCGAAATGTAGCTCGAACCGTTCTGGTCGAGCTTGTCATGGTGTCTTGTATCTTTATTGTGGCGGGTTTTCTTACACGTCTTTCACCATAACCGTGCATACACAATTAGTAACTTTGGTTTTTATCAGAAATAAAAGGTAATTCTATCGTTTCGTGAGTTTCTCGATAATTCTTATTTCATCGCCTGGTCTTAATCCATTTATCCATTCCCCTTTGGGATAAATGACACTACTTATTCCTTGCTCACATTGCCCGAGACATCCACTTCCGGTGACACAGACATCTCCTGTCGAAAACATTTCTTTGACCTTTGAGCTAATATTTTTTCTCAATATTTTTCCAAGTGCCGGATCACTGGGTCCCTTCTCTGTTTCATACTGGCACGATTCACAAACAAAGATGTGATGTTTATACATACGATATCCTTTAAATTAATGGGTCCGTTATTCCCTCATCATTCCACATTTTACCATTTTGGGATCGTAGGGATTTTGAACTTGAGGAACGACTTTAATATCTTGAATCCAATCCTTTTTAACCATCGGGCAAGTAAACACTTTATAGGAGGCAATTGGGCCATATTTTTGCAGCATGAGTGCTATGGGCTTCATCACGTCACCATAGAGTTTGCGTTTTTCATCAAATTTTGTGGCATTAACTAACTTTGAGGCTGCTGATTTACTTTCAGTGACAAAATCTTTTAATTCATCAGGACGCGGCCCAGATAGCGCTTTTTCAAAAGTATCCCACACCGATTTGAGTTCTTTATCATCACTTTTAATAAAAGCTGAATGAACAGCATCGTTGGCCTTTAAAACATCGTTAAGATATTTTTCGATCTCAGGCGAAGTTGCTCCGAAAGACGTCATCGAAAAAAAAGTACAAAATATCATGATAATTCGCATAACCATCTCCTTTTTTTTAAAATACGCAGATTATTTTGTATTTGTGACACACAATTAATATTGTTTCTTGAGATATTTTAAACAATAAAGCGCAATTAGACTAAAAAAAACTCCAAAATAACCCACTAATTGATAACGCAAGAGTTGGCCTGTGATCAGATCTTTTTGCACAATATATCCTGCAAAAAATGCGGCAATAGCTGCACTGAATTGCTGCACGGAATTTACTAGACCCATAAAAGATCCACGTTTTTGCACCGGCACAGAGGAAGAGAGAAGGGCCATGGCCGGAATCATTCTCCCTCCCATAGAAACAAAAAAAAGCGAGGTAAAGACTAAGGCAAAAGGAATGGAGGACACCCCCATGTTGGTAATGACAAGAATGGGGAAAAGTGAAAAAAGTAGGAAAATCTTAAACATATAAGCTTTACCATAACGATCAGCGGCCTTTCCAATTAATTGGGAAGTGACAATCGTAAGCAGACCGCCGACCAGATAGATCCAAACCAAATCATTTTCACTGAACCCAACATTGGCCACCATTGAGGGGCTGATGTACGGGATCACCATGAATTGTCCCAAAACCAAAAAAGCAATAAAAACTAAAGCACCACGCTCCTCAGGATTAGACCAAGCTTCGCGATAAATTAAGAAAGCTGTTCGCTCTATATCTCGATGTTTCAAATGTTCTTGAAGCATAGGAATTTTGGCCCAAATAATGACTGAAATTGGTAAGCTCAAAATACCCAAAAACAAAAAGGGAGCGCGCCAATCAAAACTATTGGCCAAAAAAAGACCAAAGGGCACACCCACGACCGCCGCGACACTGAATGCTGCCATAACAATGGCCATGGCACGACCACGTTTCTCGAAAGGAAAAACATCGCCAACAATAGATAAAATAATTGAACCTAAAAGACCACCGAATGCTCCGGTCAAAGCGCGCATCATGAGCAGGATTGGATAGGAGTTTGCCAGAGCACAGGCAATTGTCCCAACAGTAAAACCGATAAAGAACAGTTGCAATGCTTTCTTGCGATCTAATTTATCAAGAAAAAAAACACCAAACAGACCCATGATGCCAGCACTAAAAGTATAGGCAGAAACCAAGAGACCAAATTGACTTGGATTAATACTCAGGAGTCGCATTAATTGCGGCCCCAACGGCATCATGATCATGAAGTCCACGCTATGACAAAATTGAACTGTGGCAAGGATTAACAGAAAGATAATTTCTTTTTTAGTCATATACTTTGCATCTCTGACTGATCATCCTATCAGTCCAAGATGCAAAGTGGAACTTCTATTCTTGAAGCAAAAGTTCGCCATTTCTTTCTGCAATAATATCATTGACGGCACGCTCAATGATATTATCATCTGTTACGGCATTTTTTAAAACGGCTGATTGATTGATTCTTAAGTTAGCTGCTGGAAGTTCCTGCGTATAACTTATTAAGATTTCGCTATCGTGAAGCAAATCATCGGCGTTACGCCACATCATAAAACCTGTTTTCTCTTCCCATAATTTAGCAAAACTAATCCACTCTAAAGCACGAACTTTTCGGATTGCACCCTTCCATGCCTTAACAACAGAATCTTCAAAATCGAAACCGTAAACCCACTTTTTCAAAACACTAAATTGAAAAATGGGAGATGCGGAAGTACCGCGTTGCCCTCCGGCCCCTGCAGTAGCGTATTCCTTCAACCATTCGGACCCAGATCCGGAAGAACAGGCGCCCGTATACACAAGTCTTAATTGATTCTTCTTGAGACCAATAGTTTCCATTGTCATCTGATCTCTTGTTTCGCTGCTGTAAATGCGCTGATCACCGGAATGAACAAAGGCAAAATAATCGATCACTGGATATTCTTTGGCCACGGCCTTCCATTTTTCATCTGTCTGTTCCGTCGACTTGTTACCATCACCAATAATCCAAGAGACGTTGGCATACCGTGCGTATGCCCAAGGCGAAACAAGCACCATCCCTCCGTAATTTACAATATGATCAAGAGTCTCTTCCAACCAACCAAATTTCTGGGGAAGAGAAATCATGCTATCAACATCGCCATTGATTCTAATCACGACTGCGCGTTGCTTCCGTTTTACAGCTTGATAGCTGGCCAGAAATTCGTTGTTCTTGGCATCGAAGAGAATTTTATCTGGCTCATATTCAAAAACCATTTTGCCAATGGTTGTATCAAACTCTGAATCGTGGAAAGTCATAGTAAACAAATCTTTGCCGGGGCGAATTTCCCGCATCAGCATGATCCCAAAATCTTGCCCAAGTGCTTTGGCATCCAAACGGATGGGATCATTTGAACCTAATAAAATATCTAATTTCGGAAGGCGAACAGGAATTTCAGGACGATACTTTCTAGTCCCTTTGCGCATATGCAATTTAAGATACGACTTTTCTGGTTTTTTCCCGTCCACGACCAGTTCGGCATCCAGAGCGACTTTCGGAAGTGAAAGCACACCGTCCTCCGCCGTTCTTACAATAAAAGCGCCATCTTCCAGAACGGTTAATCGCGCATCAATACTGGTCTTACAACCGTAGAACATCAGGCAAATTGTAAGTAAACTAATACCTCTAACGAAATTTTTCATAAAAACTCCTGAATCCTTTTGAGCTGACTATCATCAAGGGCATGATTGGCATCAATTAACAGAGCAAAGGCCTTATCAATACAATTATTATTTTTTTTGCCACATCCGCGTAAAATTTTGTCGACATCCTCATTGGATATCTCAGCGTCAGAAGTCTTTTTGAGCACAAGAGATGCTACATCTTCAGGAAGAGGATAAGCATTTAACTTTTCTCGTCGCTCCAAAAGCCAGAGAGGCATCTCAACCTTATACTTAGTGAAAAAGCTTTCCGTCATGCCATCTTCCTTTAAATGATTATTCCTGATTTTAAGGATGACTTTCTCTAAATTCTCATAGCCCTCACGCACTTCTTCAGGCAACTTCTGTAAAAATTCCGTTCTACTCAATTTGCTCACCCATTCATTAAGAAGTGTAACGTCTAAATTGTTTTGCTTGATTTTCTGCGCCAAGCTATAGGCAACGTCCTGGTATTCTCTTTTGATTTCATCTTGATCATTCGATATTTCTTCTGCCTGACTCATAACTGCAATGGTGTCAGGAGATTGAGTTACAGCTGATACGGCAGGTGTTTGGATGTTTGAGATGTCGGGTTGTGATGTTTCTGATGTCCGATAATCAAAAGTAGGGATTAACTTCCATCCCACAAACCCAACTATAATTAGCAGCAATCCGACGATCTTCTTCATAAAAGTGCGGCATTCTAGACTAATCCGGTCCAGAGACAATCATCTCTGTAATTTTTATGGGTTGTTGGAGTATTTTTGAGTAGTTAGGCCTGTGAAAAGACATCTTTTGTGCTACCAGTTGCCTATTCCACTACCAGCGAGGCATCTTGGGCACCCTTTGCACCTTACAAAATTTAACTTTGACTTACCCTCATAAGACTATCTTTCAAAATATTACTTTCACGGTAAACGAGGGTGAAAGAATTGGATTGCTCGGGCTGAATGGTCATGGAAAGTCTTCCCTATTTAAAATCCTGGCCGATGTAATTCCGCCAGACACCACTGTTCCGCCGTTTTCCTTCGATAAGAATAAAAATTTTTCTGTTTTTATTGTACCCCAGGAACTTCCTATCCTTGAGGGTGTTTCACTCAGTGATTATTTTTTTGAATTTTACCCGGAATTTAAAATCATCAAACAGCAATTAGACCAAATCAATATCAAACTTACTTCAGGGAATGACGATTTTGACTCACTTCTTGCCAAACAAACGCAACTCTATGAAGAACTTAATAAAAAGGGAGAAGATCGCATCTACAATTCGTATCTGAGCTACCTGAAATTTTTTGGACTCACTGACCATACCCAAACTATGAGTGACTTTTCTGGAGGCGAGCAAAGAAAAGTGGGATTGGCGCTGGGTCTTTCAGCTCCTCATGAACTGATCCTCTGGGATGAGCCGACCAACCATCTTGATCTTGAGACCATCGACGTTTTTGAGGATGAACTACTCAACAGTAAAAAAACATTCATGATTATTTCTCATGACCGCAGCTTGCTCAACAATGTTGTTGATCGCATTATTCACATTCAAAATGGGAAGATAAAAAGTTTCGTTGGGACATATTTGGCCTATCTCGATTTTTTGAAAGAGGCGCAAAGAGAAAGAGAAAAAGAATTAGATAAACTTTCAAACTACCAACGCCGTGAAACAGCTTGGATTTCTCGCGGGGCCCGTGCGCGACGGACCAAGAGTAAAAAACGAATCGAAGATTATGGACTTTTAAATCAAAAAATTCGGGAACTCAAAGATCAGGCCCATAAACAAGTCGAACTGAATCTTAAAAACCTTGGCCGCAAAACGAAAATTTTGGTACAGGCCGAAAGTTTGGGTCTATGTTTTGACAATAAAAAGCTCTTCACAAACCTCACTTTCAAAATTGCCCGAGGAGACAAAATAGCTCTCATCGGCAAAAATGGTGTTGGGAAGAGTTCCCTTCTTAAATTGATTATGGGAAAACTCCAACCTTCCGCAGGAATGGTCAGATGTGCTGAGAATCTCTCCTTTGGACTTTTTTCACAAAAACGTGAGAATCTCAATCCAGAAGAAACGCCTTGGCATTTGGTAGGAGAAGGAATCGATTTTGTAATTTCGAACACAGGCGAAAAAAGACATGTCACCGGTTATCTTGAGAATTTTTTATTTACTCCCGATGAAATAAAACGCCCCATTAAAACCTTTTCAGGCGGTGAAAAAAATCGACTCCAACTTGCTCAGTTCATGCGTCATGCGCAGGATATATGGATTTTTGACGAACCAACGAACGACTTAGATCTGGAAACGATCGGCATTCTTGAAGAGGAACTAAAAAATTACTCCGGGGCCTTGATCGTTGTCGGTCATGATCGAACTTTTATTGAAAACGTGACTGATCAATGTTGGCTGATTCATGACGGAGGACTTGAGATATTTACAGGGGGTTTCTCTCAGGCGGAAATGTTCTTAGAGGCCATCACCCTTGAATCCGATCTCAAGAATTTGGCGGAGAAAAGGAACAGTGGTTCAATCAAAGATAAATTATCCTATAAAGACAAACAGCGGCTTCTTGTTATTCAATCTGAAATTGAGGCCCAGGAAAATGTTGTCACGGCACTCAGAACTCAACTCGCCAGTTTTGATTATAACACTATGGGAAAAGAAAACTCACAATCGTTAGTTTCACTCCAACAACAAATCAATCATGCAGAAAAAAAACTCGATGACTTGATTAATGAATGGGTTTCTTTAGAAGAAAAATCGTCAACAACCTAAAACCAATCCTCCTTTTGAGGCAAGTCATTGGCACGGTTATTATTATCTTCAAATCCGTAGAAAGGAGTTTCTAATCATAGGCAACAAGGTTGCAAATCATTTCTTCTCATATTCAACCCTGATACCTTCAGATCATATCGTGGAGGCTTCAAAGGAGAAATGATATGGAAAAATTAACACTCGAAATGTCTCTAGTATCACAGTGCTCAGTTGATACTTGCGCGTATAATATTAAGAACTCCTGTCATGCTAAGGCAATTACCGTCGGTGATGCCAATAATCCTAATTGTGACACCTTCCTTGGTTCCGCAGGTCACTGCAAAGAACAGAAGAGGATTGCCGGAGTTGGCGCATGCAAAGTTTCAAGTTGCAAATTCAATGAGGACCTTGAATGTAAGGCCGATAAAATCTCCATAGGTTTTTCAGGAAAAGAAACATATTGCCTTACTTTTAGAGTCTGATGAATTTCTACTTAGGTAATCGTTTGAAACGTTACGTGTCCTGCTCCTAGAAATGAATCACTCCTCGAACTCGTTGATGGGAGAAAGAATGGAACGAAATGGTAAAAAGAATTTAAAAAACGGCACAAGTGTTCGAAGCATCTCGACTGATTGGAGTCCCAGCACCGATATTTATCAAACTATAGATGGTTGGGTTATCAAGATGGAATTGGCAGGGATAGACCCGGAGGACCTGCAGGTCAGAACTGCCAATCGAAGTTTAATCATAAAGGGATTTCGTAGAGATTCATTTATTGAGCGAAACTGGGTGCATCTTTCGATGGAAATACTATATAGCTCCTTTGAGCGAAGGATTGAACTTCCCGTAAATGCCGATGTAGCAAGCATAAAAACGGAATATCGGGATGGTATGTTAATTGTCAAAATAAAAAAAAATGATTGGAGAAAATCATGAGCGCTGAAAAGAACGAATTGGTTTCCTCATCCGCACCAGTCTTAGTCCTGAAAGATGCTGTTTTATTTCCCGGAACGACATTGCCTGTTTTTGTCGCAAGCGCTTTAGGTGTTGAAGCTATCAATGCCGCCCTTTCTGGACCCGAAAAGAGTCTCATTGCCGTAACTATACGTGCCAGCTCTCAGGATAAATTGGATATTGATCATTCAGATCTTTATCAAATCGGGACAAAGGCGGTCATTAGTCGGATGAACAGGGTTGAAAATTCCATTAATGTTTTGTTAAATGGAATTTCTCGTGTCAAAGTGAATCGTTACCTAAAAGACAAACCTTATTTTGAAGCTGATGTCACGTCATTTCCAATGTCAGAGGATTCAACTCCCGAAACGGAAGCATTACATCGAGAAACACTAAAAATTTTTACTGATATGAGGCGCAACTTTACAGCTGAGACGGGATTACCTATTTCTGAACTTGTCAAAAATGTTCAAAATCCTCTTTATCAAACATATTTGATTGCCGCTATCCTCGGTCTTGGCGTTGAAAAAGAACAAACATTGCTTGAAGCTTCATCAAGAAAAGAGGTGTGCCAAATCTTATATGACTATATATCCTATGAACAAAATGTTCAAAAGTTGAGAGAAAAAATTTCAACCCAAGTGGCCAATGAACTGGGTAAAGAGCAAAGAGAATATGTCTTGCATCGACAGCTCGATGAAATTCAAAAAGAGCTAGGTGAAAAATCTGGAAAGGAAGATATCAAGTCTCTTGAAGATCAAATGATAAAGGCCGGACTGCCTGAGAAAGCATTTAATGAAGCCAAAAAGCAGTTGAAACGCCTTAGTAGCTTAACCTCGATTTCTCCGGAATATCAGGTTATTTCTTCATACTTGCAACACATAATAGAGTTGCCTTGGAATAAGAAGACTGAAGACAATCTCGATCTGAACAGAGCGGAGGCAATTCTCAATGAGGACCACTATGATTTAAAAGATGTAAAAGAAAGAATTATTGAGCAATTGGCGGTATTAAAACTTAATCCATCCGCCAAAGGCCCGATCCTTTGTTTTGTGGGTCCACCAGGTGTTGGAAAAACATCTTTAGGCCAGTCAATAGCTAGAGCACTCGGACGAAAATTTGAAAGGATGAGTTTGGGTGGCATGCATGATGAAGCCGAACTCAGGGGACATAGGCGAACATACATTGGTGCTATGCCAGGTCGTATCATGGAAGCTATTAGACGTGCCACTGTTAACAATCCTCTTATCATGCTCGATGAAATTGACAAGCTAGGCGTTGATTTCCGTGGCGACCCAGCGGCAGCACTTATGGAAATTTTAGACCCTGCTCAAAACTTTGAATTTCATGACAACTATCTTGATCTTCCTTTTGATTTGTCCAAGGTGTTATTTATTACAACGGCAAATACCACTGATAATATCTCTAAACCTCTCTTGGATCGAATGGAGACGTTGAGATTATCGGGATATACCGAATATGAAAAAGTTGAAATTGCTAAACGCTATCTGATTCCACGTGAAATATCAGACACAGGCATTCCTGCAAATATTCTCATCCTAAAGGATGATGTTATCGGTACTATCATTCGCGAATATACCCGTGAGGCAGGTGTCCGTGAATTGCAACGTTCCATCTCCCATATCGCTCGAAAGATCGCTATGCAAGTCGCTAAGGGGAATAATTCTCCTGTCGAAATTACCAGAATAAATATTTTAGAATTTCTCGGCCCGAAAAAAGTATTCCTTGAACAGATACGCAAAAAATGGGGGAATGGGATATCAACAGGCATGGCATGGACCGAAACAGGTGGTGATATCATATACATTGAGACTTCCCTTTTACCAAAAAGAAAAGAAGAAATTAAAATTACCGGTTACATTGGAAATATCATGCGCGAATCTGTGACCTGTGCTTTAAGCTATATCTGGGCCCACCCCAATTTTCGAACCGGCTCAGAAGAAATCAGAGAATCAGGATTGCACGTGCACATTCCTGCTGGTGCCATCCCCAAAGATGGCCCTTCCGCTGGTGTTGCAGTCGCTGTCGCATTGGCTTCCCTCTACACCAAAAAACCCGTCCGAAATGATCTGGCCATGACTGGTGAAATCACCTTAAGTGGTCTAATCCTGCCCGTAGGAGGTATTAAAGAAAAAGTTTTGGCCGCCCATCGTGCTGGGATACATGAAATTGTTATTCCCCGTGCCAACGAAAAAGACCTCAACGAAGTTCCTGAACAAATTCGCAGTGAAATTAAGTTTTTCTTGGCCGATGAAATTAACGAAGTATTGCACGAGACTATTCCCGGTATCTTTGGATAGTGGGTAATTTATGAATAATAATCACTGCTGTAGAGTGGTCCTAACGGGAGGGCCGGGTGGAGGAAAAACAACAGCAGCAGATCTTTTTCGGCGTGAACTTGGTCCTGAAGTTGTGATTGTGCCTGAAGCTGCGACACTACTTTATCTTGGCGGATTTCCAAGGTCATCTGAAGTCGAGGTTCGAAAGGCCACACAGAGGGCAATTTATCACGTTCAAAAAAATTTGGAAGATATCCAGTTTGCAACTTATAAAAATCGTATCTTATTATGTGACCGTGGAACCATTGACGGTGTTGCCTATTGGCCGGATGGTCAAAACGAATATTTCCAACATTTGGGAACAACACTCCACGATGAGATCATCCGTTATGATGCTGTGGTCTTTTTCGAATCCGCTGCTGTTGGTGGGATTTCTATTGAAGGAGGCAATCCAATTCGAACAGAATCAGTTGAGGAAGCTATTATCTTAAATGCAAGACTTCAAAAGGCTTGGTCGCAACATCCAAAATTTTATTTAATAAAACATGAGATATCTTTTTTTCGCAAAATTTCTGCTGCATTGGATGTCTTATATGACATCGTGGAAATGCATCGTGCATTGATGAAACAATCTGACTTGGTTCAATCAAGTGCGTGACAACTCTCAAATTGATTTTAAATTATCAAAGTGTAAGGTAATACCAAATACGAAATGGAGAACTTCCATATGAAAACTTGTGAAATTTGCCAAAATGAATATGACAAAACATTTGAAATTATTTTACAAGGTAAGCATCATACATTTGATTCTTTTGAATGTGCTATCCACGCGCTTGCGCCTCGATGCCACCATTGTCAATGCACCATCATCGGCCATGGTTCTGAAAAAGACGGTGTAATCTATTGTAGTGCCCACTGTGCGCGCCAAGAAGGAAAAGTGGGGCTAATTGATCGCGGAGTGCCTATCACGCTCTAATTCGATGATCGTCATTATGTGAACATATCGATGCAAGTCATTGTCAATTAAATCTTGTTCTGTAAAAGTTCAACTAGGTGGTCTATGTTCAGAGATTTTTTGTCAAGTCGATATATTTTAAAAATTATTAAAACAACTGTGACTTTTCTGTTCTTTTTTTGGGTCGTCAGTGAGTACTTTATTTCTGAACAATCTGCAGAGACAATTCTTCCAATCGCAAATTCAATCCCAGAAAAAGCACGTTATTCCCCTCCCCCGTCCTATGATGAATTAGGAAGGGGCCTGGTCTATAACTGCAAGGGAAAACACTGGGCATGTGTTAATCAGGATGCCTATACTGCATGCAAAAACAATATGAATTGGAATACCACAAATGGCAAACCACAAGAATGTGTCACCGCTAATGTCTACGCTACCGATGAAGACTGTAAACTTATTCAACTGCATAACATCAATACCCTTGCCAAAACTGATTTCTGCATAAAGAAATAAATCCTGCCCATATAACCCTGTGCGTTGCGCATTTTTCTTATGAACCTTTTGCTTTTTTAATTGTTTAATTGGTATATGGACCAAAAAAGCGATGAAGAACTGTTAAACGAGTTTAATAAAAACCCAGAGCGGGCCTTTCGTATCATATACGAACGATATTCCGGTCTTTTGTTTCGCTTTATCTATCGTTTTACTGTTAACAGTGAGTCCG
Source organism: Bdellovibrio sp. (assembly GCA_016187935.1). Lineage (GTDB taxonomy): Bacteria > Bdellovibrionota > Bacteriovoracia > Bacteriovoracales > Bacteriovoracaceae > GWA2-49-15. The sequence continues at coordinate 25,804 of JACPIU010000033.1, read as the reverse complement.
CTGAAGAACTTTTGCATGATATTTTTGTTCAGCTCTTGACAGGAAAATTCAAAAATGGGCCAGATAGTAATTTAAAAAGCTGGCTCTTTACTTTGGCAAAAAATAAAAGCCTTAATCATCTCAAAAAGAAGACCAATGAGACTCAAGACCAAAATGATATTGAGAATTTTGATTCAGAAGTTGATTTGGAACAAAACATGATTCATTCCAATCTCATACGCAAACTAAGTATTGTTGAGACGACTCTACCGAAGGACCTCAAAGATACCTGGAATTTGCGAAGACAAGGTATGGATTACCAACAAATCTCCAACCAACTCGAAATTCCTGTCGGCACAGTAAAGTCTCGCTTCAGTCGATTGGTGGATTATCTTAAAGCGGAGTTCAGCGATGAAACAAAAAACTAGGTCTCGCTTATTGTCTTTTTATTTTGGTTCGATTGATGAAAAAGAAAGATTACTTGTCGAGAGAGAACTTTTGATAGACTCCGAGTACTTAGTAGAATTTCTTGATCTCAAGAGAGCATTAGAGGAAGCACGGGAAATTCCTCAATACCCATCCAACACACTTTGGCATAAATTACAACTCCAAATGCCCTCAAAGAAAAAATTATTTCTATCCTTAGGTTTTAGCTTGGCAGCTTGCATAGCACTACTGACAATCGCCTTTGAAACAACATGGAATGTGGAAAAAGGGAAAAATTATCCCACCGAAGTTTTATTTGATTCAAGTTCTGAACTTCCTGCCAGCTCACGTGTTTTATAGATAAGGAGGTAATTATGAAAACATCGTTTTTCCTTTTAGCATTATTTTTTTCTTTCTATAGTTTGGCGGACGACATTGGTGAATATGAAAATTGGAAAGATAAGCCGTCAGAAACTTTTATAGATGCTGAAACAAATTTTAAATTGGTCATGGAAAAGCTTTTAGAAAGGTATATTGATAAAAATCTAACTAAAGCTGAACTTTATAGGGCAGCGACTGCTGGCATGCTGGCTTCACTTAATTCAAGTAAAGGCGATTGGAATAAACTTCTTTCGCCACAACAAGTTAAGGAATTAGAAACTGATCTGACAGGAAAAGTGACCGGAATTGGTATCGAAATGAAATTCGATGAACATCTAGGGTATGGCCAAGTTCTTAGTCTTATTCCAAAGTCCCCGGCCGAGAAAGCTGGCCTTAAGATGGACGATCAAATCCTAAGTGTCGAAGGTAAAAAATTTAAAGGAAAGCAATTTCGTGATTTGGTATGTGCTATCAGGGGTGAAGTTGGGAAATCAGTTGAATTAAAAATTTTACGAGAAGACAAAATTCTTATCATAAAAATCAAGAGAGAAATTATTCCATGGACACCAGTCGAGCTCCAAAAAGTTGACAACACCACGGCATTATTGACCATCGGCTATTTCACTGAAGAAACTCCAAAGCTTGTCGAAAAAGAAATTGCTGAAATAAATCGGAAAAATATTTCAAAACTTATCATCGATTTGCGAGACAATTCAGGAGGCGGTTTTGATCAAGCAGTAAGGACAGCGGAGTTATTTTTGCCTAAAGAGGCCATTATTGTTGAAACGAGAGATCGAAGCGGCAAAACTGAAAAATACAAATCTTCAAGTGGTTTGCTTGGAAAAGATATTAAGATCGCCCTTGTCACCAATAAAGGTACATCTTCAGGGGCAGAATTATTTGCTGCCGCCTTAAGAGAAAATTGGAATGTAAAAGTTGTAGGTGAGACGACATTTGGGAAATGGAACGCCCAGACCATTGATAGATTACCTAATAAATTCGCCATTAAATATACCGTTAAAGAATTCTTGTCACCCCAAGGTAATTCTTTTCAGGGAATCGGGATGAAACCCGACCTCGAAATTGATCTGCCTCAAGAAAAGGGTGTTCGTGAAATGCGCTTAAAATTTGACATGGCCGAAAGGCTCAATGTCGACGCGCAGCTTAAAGCCGCAGTTGAATTGATTAAGTCGATCTAGTTCCCCACAAACTAAACAGGTGCCTATGCTTCGACTTTCGAATCACGGGCACCTATTTTTATCTTGTGTCGTAAGATGATACTTGAAAAAATCCAAATCGCCGGCATATTAATATTTTGTGCTAATTGCATTAAAATCATGAGCAGCAGCATCGGCATGAGATGCGATAGATCCCCTTCCCTTCTTCTAAAGCGGGCCAAAAAGAAAAAAGCTGTACTCACGATGGTAAACCCGATAATTCCACCGTCGACTAGCAATTCAAGAAAGATGTTGTGAGGAGAAAAAACCAATTCTCTCTCTGGCACAATACATTCCTTCTCGCAAACTTCATAAGAATTCGCCAACCCTACGCCGAAAAAAGGATATCTTTTAAACAGGAAAATGCCATTCTGGAGGGCGCGTAATCGGTCTTGATTTGACCCTCCCAGTAGAAAAGCTTTGTCAGTATCAATTTGTTCAAAGCTGGAAGGTTTGCGAATATATGGTCTTAGATGCTTGATAAGGTTTTTGGGCGTAGGAAAAAGATTGGAACCATAATATCCTGGAAAGCGAATAAACGAAACGGTATAGCTCAGAAAGAGGGGAACTAGAAGATAAAGGATGAGAAATTTCTTTTCTTGTCTCTTGTAAAAAATGGTAATGAGGAAAATAAAAAAAGTCGCAACCAATACAGTTCGAGCATAGATTAATCCTAGAGCCAAAAAGAGTGTATAAATAGTAACCTTTTCAAACGTGGAAAGAGGAGTTCTTTTCAGAAGAAGATGAAGAATCAATGGGGCCATAGATAAAGGCACATAAGACGGTTCCCCCATCAAGCTAAACACCCGTAAATAGAAACCTTGGTATCTAAAATCCTCGGTCACGGCGGGTACTGGAATATCTGGAAAAAAGAAATGAGAAAGAATAATGTGAATGCCTACAAAAAATTGTCCGATTAAAAGTCCACGTAAGAGATAATTTTTTTGAGGAAAAGATGATGAGATGAGAATAAAGATATTAAAAAAAAGCCAAATGCAAAATCCGATGCTCCGTTTGGAAAACGTGAAAATAAAATTATAAGAGACACAATAGAGAAGAAATAAAATGATCAGAATACAAAAATTTCGCACATCCATATTTTTAAGAAGTATGCTTAGATTTTCTCGCCATTTAGCAATGAGACCGATAAAAATTAAAGGAATACCCAAAAAAGCGATTCGGAGATCATAATTGATAATAGGAATAGTGATTCGTGGAAGATCTTGCAATGGGGCAAGCATTGCAAAAATCATGAGTCCCGCTATTAGGCCTATGTTCAAACAGGTTTCTGATGTACTTGGACGTATGATGTTTTGATTATCCATAGGCGCGCTAATATGCACGAAAGAAGAGCAAAGGGGCAAGACAATTCACAAATAGCCGCAGCGCTTCATTGGAAAGATACTATCTTCAAAAGCAATTTGATTTTTAAAGGCGCCAATTTAAGCTTATGACAAGGAGAACGCTTTCATGAAATATGTAATGGTTTTTTGGAATAAGTTTAGCGCAAGTGATTTTGAAGAAAAAATCCCATTAAATTTTATTGCTCAAAGATATCGATCAAGAAATTTCACCGCATCGTTTGATTTGTTATTTCTAGAAGGTATCGAGAAACTTTCACAGAACTATCTTCAGACTCTTCACCAGAATAATTTTCTTACTCATGATGTAAGCAAGATGTATGATTCTTTTTCAAAGGCTTACTCGTCTTTAGATAGATTTGGTGATTATGAAAAAAAATGTTTTTTGCGATGGATGGTGTTGAAAGAATATTTCAGAGGAGAGAAAATCATCCATTTTGATGGCGATTTAATTTTGAATGAAGATCCTGCCACACTCTTAAAAAAAATAAATAATAGGACTTTCGTTCTTCAAGGTTGTCCCGCTTTTACCGTTATAAGTGATCCTCATTGGTTTGATTGTTATGAAGAAAATTTAAATATTTTTTGTAAAAACATTGATGCCTATTCTAAAAAAGCATGGCAAGAGCGAGATGGATGGAGGGAATCAGAAACATTGAAATGGGCCGGACAAAGAAATCGGCCGGTGATAACCAGTGATCAAGACCTCATTTCACACCTAATCCACACGGGTAGAATTATTCAAGATAATCCTAAGAACATTATGTCTGATTTGAATGAGTATATTCTCTTCGAAAATCCTCTTTTCATAAATCAATACACCCCATGGAACAGAGATTTGCCATATCAATATAAAAAAGATGGTTATGATGAGAAAATCGATGGGAAAAATGTCTTATTCTGGCATATGCAAAATGATTTCGTTAATTACTTAAACAATTTTTTAATATTTAAAAACTATTTAAAATTTTTCCATACTAGATTACCTAACAACTTAATTTATAAAGATATTTTGATTCCCGAATCAATAGGGCATCGACCTGTTTCAACGGTTTTGAAATTTTTCACCAAGGACTTTATTTTCAATCAGACTTTTAGATTATTAAAAAAGCGACTTTCCAATTATAACAGACTAGAAATCTATAAATATTTCCTTGAAGAAAAAGATTTTTCAGAAATTCTTAATGAGAAAATTTGGTGGAAAAAAGGTTGTTTTACATCGAGCAAGTTTAATATACCTTCCCATTCCAAAGATTAGCGAGAGAAAGTTTGACAGGATTGCCATGGTCAAGCACTACATGTGATCAAAAACTGAGCTGCCCATTTCCCGGTAAAGGCCGCACTGTCTGTATAGGGAAATCCGAGATAATCTCCCGCAAGAACAACTGGCGAATTGGAGGCAAGACTTGCTTTGTATTTTTTAATTAGAGTACTTCGTCCGATAGGAGAATGAGGTTCTGCATGCCTCCAACGAATAACATGTGTAAACTTGCGCGATTGCAGAAAACCCGGGAAAAAATTTTCCAATTCAGGAGCTATTGCATCAATAATCTCTGAATTGGTTTTATTAACAAAATCTGCGCCTACATTACCATCAATCATAATATCCAGGAGTTCTCCCGTTTTTACTCGTCCCACAACCTTATTTGATTCAATTCCTATCGCACAAATAGTTTTACGTTCTTTTCTTGGGATTAAAAAACCGTAAAGTTTTGATTTCGGCATTTTAACATCTGATGCCAGACTAATATTAACGGTGGAACTATATTGCGTATTCAAAAGAGCTTCCTCCGTCGCATCTCTCGACGTGTAAATTCTTCGCGCGATGACAGCAGGCACAGCAAGAACAACATGATCAGCAGAGATAGTTTCTCCAGCTATATTGATTGAAACTTTATTTTCTTTACCAATCTCAATTTGATTCACCTCACAATTAAGTCGAACATCTAAATTGCTGGCCAATTTAAGGGGCAATGACCCCATACCATTTTTTAAATTTAGTATCTTGCCCTTTCTTATTGCGAAACTAAGGAGCATCAGCGCAAGCGCCATAGATGAGTCATGAGGATTTTGATAATACAAACCCTGCATCTGAGGTTCGATCAAATATTCCAACGTCGTTGGGTTAAAGTTTTGCAAAATAAATTCTTCACTGTTTTGATAATCAAAATCGGCCCATGCTGAATAATCATCAAGAGGAATTTTAAAAATGGTTTTGGCCCATTTAGTCATATGAAAAAGATATTTTATGGCCTCCATTACGCTGAGATAACCGCTGACAACTGGAGAAAACGGTTTTTCAATAGACATGGCACATATTTTTTGATCTCGAACCATTCCCGCCCAAGGACTTGATTCTACCAGTTCGTTTGCGAGGCCCACTTCTTTGATTAACGGAATGAGAGTTGTATACCCTTCAGAGAGAAATTGTGCTCCTCTGTCTATGATGTAACCATCAAGATGATCGGAGGTCATTCTACCACCAACTCGTTGACTACTTTCTAGAATAGTCACATCGTGACCGCTTTTTTTTAAATAGTGGGCGGAGGTAAGACCTGCTATTCCAGCACCTATGACGATGATTTTCTTTCTCATGCACGTGATAATAACATAGACTTACTTTCAAATAAATTAATATGTGCCTAGCATTTGCCCTAACGCAGATATGATTCACAAGCATTGCACATCAAAAAATCGGGACTGCCTAGCGCGCTTAAAAAAACTGGTTTAAGATCAGTTCACCCTCCAAAGAAGACTTAAAAAGGAGAATGAAACAATGAAATTGCGTTATCTTTTTCACCTCGGCTTGATTTTTGTGGCAGGTACCATCGCTACTTTTATGCCAGTGAATCCTCAGTCGAAAATAGGAGGTCCCATCAATTCAGGTGATACTGCCTGGCTTTTGACTTCTTCAGGACTGGTTCTACTCATGACTCCCGGGCTTTCCTTTTTTTATGGTGGTATGGTCAGCAAAAAAAATCTCATCTCCACCATGATGCAAAGTATTGTCGCATTGGGAGTGATCACCATTTTGTGGATCATCGTCGGTTTCAGTTTAAGTTTTGGTGACAGCCTGTGGGGAATTATCGGCAATCCTTTTACATTTTTTATGTACCGTGGGATCGGGATGCAAACTCATCCGGATTTCTCTCCAACCATTCCCTTTGCCTTGTTTTCTCTCTTCCAAATGAAATTTGCTATCATCACTCCTGCCTTGGTAAGTGGAGGATTTGCCGAGCGTGTGCGATTTAGCAGCTATTTGATTTTTATCGTTCTTTTTTCTCTATTTATATATTCCCCACTAGCGCATATGACATGGCATCCAGATGGTTTGCTCCGATCTTGGGGCGTGTTGGACTTTGCCGGCGGAACCGTTGTACACATTTCGGCCGGAATGGCGGCATTGGCCGGATCGATCTATTTGGGACCGCGCCAAGAGATTTCGCATAATCCTCCCCATATTCCTTATGTTATTTTAGGTACCGGGCTCTTATGGTTTGGCTGGTTTGGATTCAATGCTGGATCATCTTTGGCGGCCAATGATGTGGCCGTCTTGGCCTTTTTAAATACCACCGTTGCCTCTTCAGTAGCCATGATGAGCTGGATTTTCTTTGAAAAATTGCAGGGGAAAAAAGTTTCAAGCCTAGGTGCCTGCGTGGCAGCTGTCGTTGGCTTGGTGGCGATCACACCAGGTGCAGGTTTTGTAAATACAGGCTCGAGTATTTTAATTGGATTTATTGCTTCGCTGGCATCCAATCTGGCATTGCATTTTAAAACCAAAACAGGAGTGGATGACACTCTTGACGTCTTTCCCTGCCATGGACTGGGGGGAATTTTGGGTATGATTCTGACCGGCATCTTTGCGAAAGACGTTGGATTGATGACTGGCCAAACTAGAACGTTTTTCTATCATCTGATCGCTCTGGTGATTGTCTGCCTCTTCACTTATTTCGGTTCGTATGTTCTCTACATTATTACCGATAAGATTAAGCCCCTGAGGGTGCGTCCAGATGAAGAAGTGATGGGGCTGGACCTCTCTCAACATGGAGAAACATTGATAAAAGCAAAAATAACAAATTGAAAAGTAAAACATGTCTCTTCTGGCATTGGCGGAGGGGAACTTATTGGTGGATTTCTCCCCTAAACATTTGTACATAGATACCTTTGGCCATTTTATTGTACACTAGACCTAAATTCATCTCGGAGAAAATAGATATGAGCATTACACTTATCACCGGTGCCACTTCCGGAATTGGGCTGGCCTTAGCTCGTAAATTGGCACAGCAAGGTACAGAACTGATCTTAACTGGTCGTCGCGGTGAGAGATTAGACAAAATCAAAGTCGAATTATCGAAAAGCACTAAAATACATACCTTCACGTTTGATGTAAGTTCACGAAAAGCGGTTGAGAAATTTCTGAATGCCGGCCAGGAACTCCTTCCACGAGTGAGTGCTCTGATTAACAATGCAGGTCTTGCTTGTGGAGCTGATAAACTCCAGGAGGCCAATATTGATGATTGGGAAACAATGATTGATACTAACATGAAAGGCCTTCTCTATATGACCCGTGCAATCGTTCCCTACATGATAAAGACAAACAATGGCCATATCGTAAACATTGGCTCGGCCGCTGGTCGTTGGGCCTATGGCGGTGGAAGTGTCTACTGCGCCACCAAGTTTGCAGTCCGTGCAATTAGCGAATCCCTTCGAATCGATCTCCTTGGTACCAATATCCGCGTTTCAAACATTGAACCAGGAATGCTGGAGACGGAATTTTCGCTTGTGCGCTTCGGTGACTCTGAAAGAGCAAAAAAAGTATACGAGGGCGTCAGCCCGCTTCAACCCGAAGACATCGCCGATACCATTCTCTGGGCCCTCTCACGACCGCCTCATGTTAACATTCAAGAAATTGTGATCTTCCCTACTGCGCAAGCCGCTATCACGAACATCTATCGACGTAGCTAAATAAGGGCCGATAAGGATGTATGCTATTTGCGAAATGTGGGAAGATATGGTCTTTTTCGATTGTCCCTGGATGAAGCGATGATATTTTTGATTCTAATACCTTTGAAACTGATGATCTCATGCACTCAGGCCATGAAAAGGTGCCTAGCATAGAGAAGTTGTCATGAAACGAATGAAAGAAAATGAATTAAATTACTTAACGCCTTTTTTAGCAAAGTGGATGTCCGATCACGATTTTCCGTTCACGAAAACCACAAAAAAAGTAAGCACAAAAGATCAGAAAGCTCAATTGGCCATGGCCTTGGGGATTCTCAAGCAAGCAAATTCTAGCGGATTAATTAAAGTGCTGAAGGAAGATCAGCATCCAATAGCTGTTTTTCTATCTATGAAAGCAAAATTTCCTCGAATCCGTGGCGAAAGGGCCTTTTTCTTTGAATACGACCAGAGGCATGGCCGTAAAGCACTGGTCTGGGTGAGAACGACGATACGGGATTTTGGCAAACAGACACCTCGATACACCAGAATCGGAATATCTAAGATGGAAGATGCAGTCTTGGCAAAGACTTTAAAAGAGGCTGGATTCAATACTAAGTATGAAATTCTCTATGGGAAAACGATACCGGCCCTGCATGCTCTCATAAAAAAAAAGAACCCGCCCTTAGACCTTCATCATCTTGGGCTCGAAATAAAAGCGCTGCAGACACTTCACGAAGTCAATTTGGCTTTGCGATTACAGAAAATTGTTTTTTCCGCAGAACCACAGCATGGATACTTTGCTCACACGGCGACATCACTTCGGAATGACAGGAAAGAATATTTGAGAGTCATCCGAAAAAAAAGAGGACGCATCTTGGGTGTTTTTAAAAATAAAAAAATGCTTGGTTTTATGGGAGTGATCATTCAAGAAAATCCAGATGTATCATCGAAATCCGCGGGTTTTACATTCTGCTTACACCCAAGCGTTCGAGGACTTGGGGTCAGCAAGACGGGTTATCGTATCTTGCTCAGCTACTTGAAAGATATGAAGGTTGTTGAGTTTTCTGGCGGAACCTCCCGGCCAGAAATTAAATCACTTGGGAAATTAATGAAACGAGAAATGCGCTATGCGATTTATGTAAAAAATTAAGTTCCAGCACCAAGTTGGCCAAAAATTTAATGGCAGGGACACTTTTTTTTGTCTGAATGCCTATTTTCCATTTTGGCCAAGAACTAATGCACCATAGATCCCATTTTCTCCCCTTTAATACCATTCCACGGTACAATCTTACTCGAGTAAATCATTGAAGGCGTAATTTTTCACAATTTTATGAGCGAAAAAAAATCAAACTATTTTAAAATTTATACCCTCCTCCTACTGTTCGTGACCACCACCGCAATTAGCGCGGAAACTCCTCCGAATGTAGCTGGTGCAAGTGCCACAACGCCGGCGCCGCTCATACTGGAACTTCCTCTCTGGGGAGAAAACGGGTTGGTCAATTTCAAGTATCCCAGCATGCAAAACGGCGTAGTCTTAAGCAAGGATTACCACAAAGGCCTTCAGTGGGTGTCTGATCGTTTTTTTCGCACTAGCAACGATACCCTGTTGAAAAAAACCTTTATGTTCGTGGGTGAATTCGTTGTCTACTCACTTCCCCTTCCCGGCTCGAACGCCTGGCTGCACGAGGAATTCCATATTCAGGCATTGAGAACCGTGGGGATGAAAGGACAAAAAGATGGCGTCTACGATTATGACTTAAGTTCAGACACCATCGCGGTCTACGGCGTGAGTGATGCAGACTTGGCGGCATACAAACTGCAACATCCCAGTGAATGGATAAGATCCCATTCCGCCGGCTATGAAGCCGCGAATGTCTTTGTGACTGAAATGCAGAAAGATGATTTTGTCTCTGCGCAGGGAAAAAGCACCACAAATTTCTCGGGCTACTGGGCGGCGCTTTTGGGGAATATCTTCTACATAACGGCGGTGGACGAACCGGCCATTGATGATGACATCAAAACCTACGAAAGAGAGGAAGGCAGCGATCCTCTCAAGCGCGATCTACGCGGACTGGATTTCATCACCTGGACCTACGATCTTTTTCGCCCCTTGGAAACTTTTGAGCAAGCACGGCTCGATCATCCTTTGGGCGGCAAGGCCAGGGGCGTCCACTATGAGCAACTGTCGCCTGAAGAAAGAAAGTATTTAAAAAAGCAGGCAACGTTAAGCTACATCAGTCTTTTAGATCCGACGCTGTTTGGCCATAATTGGATTGGAGATGATCATCACTATAATTTCAACTTCAAGCACCAACTCACTTCTTTTGGTTCATCAATTGACCTGAACATCTTTTACAAGGTTGGAAATCTCAACTTTTACTCGAAACTCATGGCCCAATCAAATCACGACACCTATTTCCCCGGGATCGAGCTGCAAATCTTAAACTACCGCTCTTCCCTATCCGGCCTCTTCAACACGCCGATCCTCTTCACCCCCAGGCTCGCCCTTTTCACTTACCCAAGCGGCCAAGACTTCAGAACAAAATCCCAAGAGTTCGGCCATCTCACGGCCCTCAAACTCGGCTTCCCCTGGGCCAATCGCTTCCTCCTCTCCACCGAACTCCAATACAAAAGCACCGGCTTCATCCCCGGCATCGCCACCTTATCAAAAGAAGCGGTGATGAATCTCGCAGTTTCGGCGGATTTTTAGCACATTGCAGTCCGGAAAGTATCTGGAACTCTTTCTCGATTGCTCAGAGCGTTTTTAAAATCTTCCCATTCCACAGATTCTCTAGAAAGGTTTGATAGGGCATGACATCAATATCATTGCTTTTTCTTGCTACAGGGTCACGAGTTATCAAAATGTAACGTTTAATTTTCTGTTCTTCCTTAAGTGCCAGAAGACCCGACAACATTTTTTCATGGAAATTTTCCGCCGATTTTATTTCGATAGCGACATCATCACCGATAATGCAGTCTACTTCAAACTGTCCCGTCGTCGTTCGCCAATAGCTCATCGGCCCATCAAGTTGATTGTAACCAATATAGGCCCTGAGTTCCTGAATGATAAAGTGTTCAAAGGCCTTACCAAAAGCTTCTGAGCGCAACAGAAGATTCTTGCGGCCGGCGAGATAATTCGCCACTCCCACGTCAAACATATAAATTTTGCTTTTTGAAACAGCTTTTCTTTTTTTCGTTTTACAATACGGTTCCAGTTCGAAGGCAATCAAAGTATCTTTTAAAATCTCAACAAAGTTGGCAACCGTTCTTGGAGGAACTCCGGAATCATCCGCAATACTTTGATAATTCAATTCTTCACCCGAACGCTGCCCGATCACATCAATGAAGCGCGCATAGTGATCAATCTTCCGCACTATGGCCTCTGCAATGATCTCCTCTTTAAGATAAAGATTAATATATTCCTTTAACTCTAACCAAGGCTCATCCGACTGATAAATGATCGGTAGGCCACCGACGTTGCAATATTTTTCCAGGTAAAAATCGGACAGTTCCTGACTTGTTAAGGGAAACAACTGCAGACTACGTGCCCGACCAGCAAGAAGGTTGGCACCACCATGCTTTAGCTTTCTTGCACTACTACCTGTAAGCAAAAAATGAACCTTCTTGTTCTCTATTAATCGATGAACTTCATCAAGAAGCGAGGGCAATTTTTGAACTTCATCAACAACAACAAACTTTCCTTTTATTTCTTCCGCCAAGGCCGCAGGCCGTCTCAAAAATCGAGCAAAGGTTGAAGTATCGAGAAGATCAAATACCTGCGCGTCCGGAAGGTCATGCTTGATTAACCAGGACTTCCCCGTCGCCCTGGGGCCAAAAAGAAAGTGACTCTTCTTTTTGATAGCCGTTTGTAAGTTCAATATCCGTTTATACATTAATATATTATCGGCATCTTGATGCCGATTTTCAATAAATTTCGGCAATACATAGCTAGTCTTTATATATGCCCACAATTTCAATGCGTTATCGTGCTTTTCCATAGGGTTTCGGGCAGTCTCTGTTGGCCGAGCTCAATTACAAAGTGATTAGCGTAGCAATCTAATTTCCTATGAATTAGAATTGGACATTCATTTTAATTCATAGGGAGTTTCCATGTTGAAAGGCCTTGTTATAATCCTCAGCGTTCTTTTTTTTACCAGTCTCCATGCCAAAGCGCCCGTGATCAAAAAGCAAATGACCTGTGTCGCCCATCTCAACAGTCAAAAAGTAGGAGAGATGGAAATCCCTCTGGATAAAACAGCGCAGATGAAGAACATCTATTTTAGCGGAAAAAACCACGAGAAATTTTACGCTCGATTGGGAGTTGAACTCGTCCAGGGAGTCTTGAACGACGACCCTGAGGCCTGGATTGGGACGACCGATAGTGATAGTAAGCCGACCACACCTTTTGCCGTGACAAATTTACGTTTGCCCTTTGAATCTGGGCGCGCCTATGCGCTCAATCAGCATTATAATCTGTCTTATGTCACCGCCAACAATCAAATATACATGTCCTGTGAGTATACCCGGACGACGACTAAATAGCTCCCGTCGCAGTTACCTAATTGATAACGATTTTTTTCCCCCCCAGGGGTGTCTCACCTCAAAAAAATGAAGTCGAACAAACCACTGCTCCATTGTTGCTGCTAAAAACATGTTCGTAGTATTTCGTTTGCTTTCTATTGGCCGTGGCACATTCTCGAAGAATCCCACCCTAAAAACTAAAAAGGCCCCTCTTTCGAAGGGCCTTAAATATCTAAAGCAATTACAAAATCTTTGGTTGCATGGGCTGCGTCGTCGGCAAAACTGTCCTGCGGGACACTTTTGCCGGCCGAAGTGAACCAACGACCTTCGGGTTATGAGTCAGATCAGAGCAAAATGGTAAGTTTCTGAAAACACAGATTTTTATTAACAATTTCCGAGAGTTAATTCAGTTTTTCATGCTGTCTTTCTCGTTTGATTTCGTGCCTTTTCTGGTGGCCGTAGTCACTTTGTAATCAGTTTTTTATGGTTGATTATCGTATACACCAAATTGGTGTATGGTTAAATTGAGTTTGTGAATCTTATTGAAATATTAGGAGCTGCCATGAAACAGATTAAGAGAGATGCCAAAGAGTTTATGCACAACCTTTTAGGTAAAGAGGTTTCCTTTGCCATGCTCCTTCGCAGTATTCGCACTCGCGATGATCTCACACAACAAGAGCTTGCCGATACCCTAGAGATTACAGTTTCTCACGTAAGCGATATTGAAAACGGCCGAAAGTTTGTCAGTGTTGCTCGCGCCGTCGAGTTTGCCCGCAAACTTGGCGACGCTCCAAAATACTTTTGTGCTGTTGCTTTACAAGATCAAGTGAATCAGGCCGAACTTCATTACAAAGTTCAGATTGCGTAGAATGAGGGTAATTGTGCAACAGGTTGTTGCACAATTATAAGATGACAGGACCCTCGTTGCCCTTCCATGGTTCTCCGGGCAGTTGCGCAATCAGTGTAGTCAGAATTCGTTGGTAGGCGTCAACAGGATCAAAGGAAGGAGCATCAGGACGCAGTAGCGGTGCTATATCATTGAGGAAAGTCTGATCTTTCATCTTCCCGGCCAGGTTCTCCTCGAACTGCGCCCGAGAAACGCGCTTTTTTTCATGCGCAAGATACTGCTGCATACTCTGAACAATTTTTGCGAGGTCGAGCGTCGGAAATCTTTCGAGCGCAATTGCCATGTCATAAAGGTCACGGCCTTTTTTGCGCTGATAAAGTGCACGTAACTTCGTTCCAAGAAGTTCTTCGACCGAATATGTAGAGACTTCTGCCTTTCCCTGGAACCAAATGCTTTGCGCCTCTATCCTCCGCTTCTGAAGATCAAACACCGTAAAATTCTCGCCATTATTAACTTCAACCTTCAAGCGCATCGGCCGGACACCGGCTGAGTTTCAGATTCGTAATGATAAATTAAAGTGAAGCGTTCATCTTTTCTACTTCGCCTTGGAATTCCCAACCATGGATCAAGATGCGTGCGGATGGCGTCCAACGCCGGGCCGATGGGGCCACCGCGAAAGGCAAATTCTTTAGCGAGATAGGGATCGTTATAAATGTGTATCAACGCTCGCGTGATCACAAGGTCCTGCTCAACTTGAAAGTCATCTGCCCATGGTGCAACACTTCTCGACTCTCTGATGGCATTTTGCGGAATCATACGTCTGGCTCCACGACTTCATTAATTACAAGTCGCCATTTATCATCTTTTTTGGGCCGCATCGTCTTCGGTGCTTTCCAGTTTGGTCGAAGAGCTGTGAGCTTAGGCCTCTGCTTCTCTAACCACTCATGCAGGTCTGCCGTCGGCCTGGAGTCTGTAAACGTGTCGAGAAGATAACCCACTCTTTGCACGACAGTGGTTTCACCACAGGTCTTGGCCACGGCCGCAAGTTTTTTTGCATCAATTTTTTCTGCCATCTCAATTAATACAGTCGCAACGTTTGAAAGTTCGCCTGCACGATGAACGTATTGTACGAGGTCAAAGGCAGTGGCCTCGGGAGTTGATATTGGAATATCTCCAAACGGAGTTCGCACTTTCTGGGTAGACGTCTGTTCAATGCCTTTCTTAGTGAGAAACCGTATGCTGGCCCGGCCAACACGAATAGGACGAAGTGGAGCACTGGTGACTATCTGAAATTCTTGTGGTGACTGGTGAGCAGCACCGTGAAGGGCCGCGGCGCTAAGAACACCAACATAATAAGGTTGCTCATGGAATTTCATAAGAGCGTCGATGAACCAAGAGACAGGCGGCGCACCTGCTTGAAGATGCTCTGCCGGGACGATCACAAAAAAACTACGAGAGGGATGCAGAAGTCTTTTCTTGGCGATAAGTCTCTCAGCAGATCGGTTAAATGCGATCTGTGATAGACCGAGTGCTTTGATGGCCTCTGAGCTGGTGAAGGTCAGTCTCCCCTTACTTTGAAGCTCTTCTAAGTACCCGATAAGATGAATGGTTTTAGAAGCCTTTTTCGCTACCATTATCAAAATGTACTATAAAATGGTACTTTATGCAAATTTTATAATAATCTATAATTTGATCGTTTTTAGCGATCGATGCCGAGCAGATAATTAGTCACGGTTTTAAATTTTTATTTTAAGTATCTTTCCAATGTAGTAGCAACACAAAATAACTGAACAGATTTTATTTCCCGATGATTTGATCATTGCAAAATTCTACGTGACCACTTTTACAAGCATAACCGGCTAACTCCAATGCCTTGGTTTTATCCGTGGTTTTTAACCAACGCGAATACATACCACATGCTTGCATGTTTCCACCCATGCCGTCGCGGCAGGCCTTCTTGAAAAGTTGAATAGCTCGGTCTGCTTGGGTATCTCTTAGCTTCATACCAAAATCATAACAGGCCAAGGCGTTATCGGCTGCGCACATTATTTCGAGTACTCTTAATATTTCTTTTTCGTCGTTTGTTTCTTTCGCGTTCCTTATCAAAACATTGCATTTCTCAAAAAAGAACATCGAGGTATTAGCAGCATTTTTAAATTGGCAGATATCTGATGCATAACTAAGGGCATTTTCCTTATTTAATCGAGCACTTCTTTCATGCCACCAGTCTCTAATGAAATCACCATTGAAAGCAATCACCGATGCGAGAATCAGGATAAACAGACTTAATACAAGAGGCGCTTTAAATCCATGCATACCGACCAAGCTCCCTTACTATTAAAGTTAATTAGAGATTGCCCTTTTTCTTTTCCTTGTCATAGCAGTCACAGCAAATTTTAAAGTTGTCACGGTTTGGGCCAATACATAATGGTTCTAAAATGCTTTTAGCTTTAGAAATATCTTCTTTGGCAGCATGTTCACGGCTTGAGATAATGTTATAGCAACCATGCGGGTCTTTGTCAGAGCACGAACGCACATACAATCTGAATGCTCCGCTAACATCTTTATTCAATTCATGTATATATCCTAGAAGTCGACAGTTGTAATCATTTTGAGTATCACAAGCTAGCTGATATTGTTTACGAAGCTTTTCCTTTTCTTCTATATTTTTATCAAGGGCGAAAGCTGACTCAAAGTCCTCAAGTCTTAATTTTTGAGGGTCTTTTGATTCTGTAATTTTCTTTAGAGCACTTGAAAATATCAAGTGGTGACTTCCAAATACTAAAGTAACGATTACCAATGCGAAAATAATTGTATTTTTCCATTCAAATGAAATTATTCCTTCGTCTTTTCTAGACTGAAGTGAACTTCCAGATACACCCAGTGATGATTTGATTTCCTCTAATACCATGAGTAATCTTTTTTTCTCTAGGACATATCCATAACCTAGCATTGCTCCGAGGAACCCCCATCCTCCTAGAAGGAAAAATAGACCAATCAATCTGTTTCCTTCTCCAAATATAGTTATCCCAAGCCCTCCCGCAGTCCAAGCAGTTAACCAAATTCCTATAACTATTGCTTGGATCACTGGAATTCTTGCAGAGATATGAGCATATCCATCCTTCAACTCAATTACTCCTTTAAAAGGAAAAGGAGTATGAACCTGCATTGAAAAGATCGGTTGCGTGTGTCTAAAAAGTACTGTGGTAGAATTTATCACTTTGAATTTTCCAGAAGCAGTTTCTTTTGGTTCACTGCTGGAGTGGAAATGAATGTCTCCCCAGTTTTCATTAAAATTAATTAATTTCAAACCAAGAAAATAGAGTCTTTCAACAAAGTTTCTGGCCCCATAAAATTCATAGAAAACTCCACCAATGAATGCAACTGCAAACATCATGAAAATTCCCATTCCTATCTTGTCGCCTAGATTCATCATAACTCCAATTCAGGATTCTAGTGCCAGGTTCCAAAAGCTATCAAGCTTAGTAATCCAATCCTTCATGTACATGGGTTTTCGTCCCTGGGCCTGGAGTTCTGCAAAATCGAGATCGGCCGACACGATGAGATTGAGGGCGCTCAGCTCATCCTGTGCAAGATAATTTTTGGCCAGACTTGCATCAGATTTTTTTGGATGTGATCCCGCCCAAGAAGTGAGCCCCATATTTGGGCGACTTGCATCTGCGCGCTCGATGATTACCTCGACAGCAGTCCGGCCATGCGCCGCCCAGTGCATTTTATTTTGCACGGTAGGAAAAAACTGCTTTGAAATATCTGAATCTGGATCGTAATCAATGCTGGTGGCATAGATATCGAGAACCTTGCGCCAGAAAACCCGCTCCGAAGAACGGATATCACGAATGCGAGCGAGGAGTTCATCGAAATAGTTTCCGCCCCCCTCTCGCTTGAGACGCTCGTCATCCATGGTAAATCCCTTGACGAGATATTCACGGAGGCGCTGTGTGGCCCAAATACGAAACTGAGTGCCTCGTTTGGATTTTACCCGATAGCTGACAGAGATGATGACGTCGAGGTTGAAGTGTTCAATTTCCCGAGAAATTTCTCGCGGGCCTTCTTTTTGAACTGTTGCAAATTTTGCAACAGTTCGACTTTCCTGCAATTCTGATTCCTCAAAGATGTTTTTAATGTGCTTTGAAATGACCGATTTATCGCGGTCAAAAAGCTCGGCCATCTGATTCAATGAAAGCCACACGGTATCGCCGACCATGCGAACCTCAATTCGAGTGTTGCCGTCGTCTGTTTTATAGAGGAGGACTTCGCCTCCTGGGAGCTTCTCATTCATTGCGCACCACCCACAATATTTTTATCGAGTGATCAACTTAGACATGGAAAAGAATACACGAAATATCAATTGTTAGGAACCACGTAAATTGAACTCATAGGACTTATCACTGGCCCGGAGTTGACTGACACACAATTGTTGTATATACAATAATTAGACCTACTGTTGAGACTAAAAGATGAAAAAGAAACAATCCGCATCATCAGCGCACGGCAAGCGAGCAGTAAAGAGCTTGAAGTATATGCCAGACAGCGAGATTGACTTCTCCGACATTCCAGAAATGACGACGGAAGAAATCAAACGCGGTCGCAGAGTTGGCCGTCCAAAATCTGGCAAACCGATTAAGAGAATCATCGCCATCCGCATCGACCCAAGTCTTCTGGCGGCACTTCGCAAGATGGCCATCGACAAGGACAAACCTTATCAGACCCTTATTCATGAGCTATTAGAAAAGGCGATGAAAAAGACCGCATAGATCTTGAAGAAGTTTTTATGAAACAGATGAAAAAAGATGCCAAAAAATTTATGCAAAACCTTTTAGGTGTAGATGTTCCTTCGCCATGCTCCTTCGCAGCATTCGCACTCGCGATGATCTAACTCAGCAAGAGGTTGCCGACATCCTAGAGATTACAGTTTCTCGTAAACGATATCGAAAACGGTCGCAAATTTGTCAGTGTCGCTCGCGCCATTGAGTTTGCACGCAAGCTTGATGACTCTCCAAAATATTTTCGTGTTGTGGCCTTGCATCTAGCATACAGACTGAACTGATTCTTTGAAATTCTATGAATTCTATTTTATCAAACTTGTCTAATATTCAAAATTCTTACTGTTGTGGCAGATTTCTTTAAGCGTTGCTGCCATCTTTGGCCCTAGCTTGGTGTTTTCTTCAGAATAACTTCTAATAACAAAATTGACGTTGAGTTCTTTGGATATGCTATAAAAAAATGCTGTAATTTCAGATTGTCTTTCATCTGTGAGCTTAGCCAGTTCAAAAAAAGGTTTAGGATGGTCAAACATATAAACTAATGGGATCGGCGAAGCCTTTATAATCTCATTTTTCATAATTTCGAATATTCTAACTTTGTGCTCTTGCAGTGAGAACTCCGGCTTTTTCTCCCAATTAAGGCCCCATCTTTCATCAGGTGGACTTGTCAAAAAAGCATCCGGTTTATTATTTAAATTGATCATCCAATCTGCAAAACCCCAAACGTCAATAAAACTTTCTTTAAAGTTTCTTTTCATAAGTTGTTCCCTAAGTTCTGATAAAAAATTCTCCAGGTTATTTCTATAAATACTAAATAAGAATGCTGGCTCCCCAAGTTTATTATTTCCACTCCATGAATTTGATACGCCCCACTCTCTTTCAAAATTTTCTTTTTCTTTTTCATTAAATGATAAGAAATCTAATCTCGTTATTGGAATTTGGTGAAATATTTTTTCGCCAAGTTTTCCAAACTCACGTCCCCACCAACTTTGATCCATCTTCAAATATTTATTTTTCAACCATTGGATAAAACCGTTTTCACCTTTAATACCAAGCGTCCAATCATCATAAAACAACGCTCCATTCGATTCCCCTAAATGAAACTCAGTGACTCCAAGAGCAGCTTGATCAATAATTTTATTAATTAGATATTTTCGGAAATGAGGGGATGATATTGAACCGTAAAGTCTGCCATTTTTGATTGGAACTCCATCTAATTCGACGCTGAGCCATTCCTTTCTAAATTGAGGATCGACTAAATCTCTTTCATTGACGATTGATAACGAGATGCCTCCACCTAAGTGGATTTTTCTTTTTTTTATTGCCTCGATGAATGCTTTTCGTTTTGAATAATTTTTTGAAGCAGAAGGCTCTCCATAACGGTACCACGACCTCAAAAGGGCATTCGGGTTAAAATGATCAACAAGGGCCAAATCTTTTTCATCCCTTGCATCATCAAGAAAAAGTAGACATCCGTTATAAGGATAATGGGTTGCCCCAAAGGCATTGAAGCATCGAAATGGTAAAGCCAGTAGGATCACACATATGTATAGCTTAATATTTGAAATCTGAATTCTAATGCGCACATTAAATAATGTAATAGACTCGTCACTACCTGGCCATCAAGGCCAATTCAGTTAACGCAAGTTGAGGTCCAATACCAAAGCTCATGCTCGACTCAAATGATTGTTAGTCGATTACGGTTGAGTTCTATTGGCCGTTGCACATTTGCGAAAAATTCGCCCCCAAAAACTAAAAAGGCCCCTCTTTCGAGGGGCCTTAAGTATCTAAAACAATTCTAAAAATTTTGGTTGCGGGGGCTGGATTTGAACCAACGATCTTCGGGTTATGAGCACTTTGTGCGCTCGTTCCAATAGATCGTAATCATTGAATATTTTTTAATGAAAACAACTGGTTCTTCAATTTACATTGCTTGTTTGTTCTGGGGTTTTCGGGATGTTTCGGGGGGGGGCGTTGCACATCGGTTGCACACACGAGCAATTCACAATTTCTCCAATGCTCAATTCCACCATTGATAAATTCAAGCTTATCCCAGACGGCACAGAAGCACCTTATTTGATTTCAATAGGTTAAGCCTAAAGTATTTCTCAGTATATGCCGACAATATAACGTGGTTGCAACATAGTTGTCACTAGAGTGCATCCATGTTATAATAGGTCATTATCGGAGGAACTTTATGGAAGCAGTAAAAAAACAAGATTCAATTGGGCTGCGAATTAGCTCTGAGAATAAAGAGATCATTCGTATGGCCGCAGAATACACGGGACAAGATTTGACGAGCTACCTCGTGAGCACGGCCCTCGATAAGGCCAAGAAAGACATTATTGAACATCAAGAGATGCAGGCATTGCTTCTGAGTAAACGTGATTTTGAAAAAGTAGAAAAAGAAATAGCAAAGCCATCTGCCGCGAATGTAAAATTGAAAAAGGCTTTCAAAGCGCATTCAAAAAAGTTCGAGGAGTAGGAGATAGAAACCTTTATTCACCTTACTGATCTTCTCGACCTTGAAAAATCAGACCGCGCAACATACCGTAAAAATTTCGACTGCCAAGAGCCGTCGCTAAATGACTATCTTCAAAAGTACGCCCGGAAGCAAAGCGAAGGCGATATTAGTCAGACTCATGTCCTCTTCGACTACGACAGTAAGCGCATCATTAGCTATTATTCGACCTCCAACTATTCAGTTCAAAAAGAGTCAGTGCCCTCAAAGTTTGGTATTCCCGTCAAGCAAGTTCCAGCTACATTGATTGGGCGCCTGGCAGTGGATAGAAGCTATAAGGGTAAAGGGTATGGAGCAATTACCTTAGCGCAGGCCCTAAAACAGATTAGAACGATTAGTAAAATATCAGCGATCAAAATAGTAGTTGTCGATGCACTGAATGCGTCCGCTGTTTCGTTTTATAAGAATTTTGGATTCCTTGAATTTGATGATGACCCTATGAGGTTGTTTACCACCGTTGCCGCCATAGACTTATTGAATAATCCGTAATGAAGATAAAAACGACCGAATAGGCTTGAAAAAATGAAAGCGCTACGAAGTTTAGAAATAAAAAAAATAAAATTGCTTTTAATATTAATGTTCAGTGTCGGTTATTCATGCCTCATATTCTCAAAAGCTTTTGCTTCGCCACCTCCTTGTAAACCATGGCAAATATTGGTCAAGCAACACCATGTGAATGAACACAACCGAGACCTTACTACTCATGTTAATGCTTACAATAAGGATTCTTATTGCCGGGCCAAATTTCATAATTCTGATTTTTGGGGACCTAAACTCTTTCTAAAAAAATCTGAATGGAAAAAACATGAATTATTAACAGTTCTAGAGTTACTGGCAAGTCTTCCTTCTTATCTTGAAATTGAAATCAATTCTTTCAGAAGACAAAGTAAAAGTGAAATTGATAAAAATCCTGCAAGTTCAAACTTGTCCGACAAGTCAATTACACTCTATGATCTTTTCTTTAATGAAAAATTAACTCCGCAAAAATTGATCCTTGCTCACGAACTCGGGCATTTTTTATTTATTAAGTTATCTCCAGATGAACAACAAGAATTCGTTGTTGCTGCAGGATGGAGGCTTGGTAATCTCAATCTAGCGACAAGAAAAATAGAATTGATAAGGCCTGCAAAACTTCTCAAAGAAGATTCAGCGTTGGAACCTGAGGAAGATTTTGCAAACCATCTTGAAATTTATTATTCCAATCCTTTGCTGATTAAAAAACACAATACTAATGCTTACAACTTTTTCATAAAGAGGTTTTTGAAATGAAAATCACTTCCATCCTAATAACTTTATTTTTGATGGCCTGTACTGTCACGAAACAATATCCAATTCATAAATCTACGGAGATGAAACTGGCTTCGATTTGGGACAATAAGGAAAATAAAATTCAAATTGAAAATCAACTAGAAATCAAACTTAGCAAAAAAGCAAATGGAGATTTTGAATACGAAAAGGGGATGACAAAAATCTTAGCTACATTTTCCGAGGTTAATGGAAATTTAGCTAAGTTACTATATATCAGCTATGAATTAAATCCTGAAGAACTTCAAAAAACGATATCATGTCAATGGAAAGAGAATACTAAAAATCAATTGTTAGGAAAAACGCAAATTCAACTCAAAGAATTTACCTGTTATGAAAAAGATATTTTAATTAAGAACAATCAACAATCATATTCTCTCTGGGAAGCGTGGTTTGGCTTTAAGTAGCAATCCCTTTTGTCATGATGCCTTTTCAGAACGCTTCGAAAGAGATCAGCGATAATGACAATGTAAGAGCAATTCGATTTCATGACCTTCGGGTTATGAGTCAGATCAGAGCAAAATGGTAAGTTTCTGAAAACACAGCTTTTTATTAACAATTTCCGAGAGTTGATTCAGTTTTTCATGCTGTCTTTTTCGTTGGATTTCGTGCCATTTCCGGTGGCCGTAGTCACTTTGTAGTCAGTTCACAGTTCTTTCGATGGCTGGTTATCGTATACACCAGACTGGTGTATGGTTAAATTGAGTTTGTGGATATTATTGAAATATTAGGTGCGGCGATGAAACACATGAAAAAAGATGCCAAAGAATTTATGCAGAACCTTTTAGGCAAAGAGGTTTCCTTTGCCATGCTCCTTCGCAGTATTCGTACACGCGATGATCTCACCCAGCAAGACCTTGCCGATGTCTTGGACATCACTGTTTCGCACGTAAGCGATATTGAAAATGGTAGAAAATTTGTCAGCGTCGCACGCGCGGTCGAGTTTGCCCGCAAGCTTGGCGATTCTCCAAAATACTTCTGTGCCGTTGCTTTGCAAGACCAAGTTAATCAGGCCGAACTTAATTACAAAGTTCAAATTGCGTAGAATGAAGGTAATTGTGCAACAACCTGTTGCACAATTTGCTTATCGCACAATTTTCTTGCTGGCGGTCATGATTTGAAAACGGTTCAGGTTTCACACTCGTCTGCTATTTATCGAAATGATAATGCCGATATTCCTTTACCATTTGATCTGGTGAAAATAATTATAAACATGCTGATCAAAAACAAACTGCCAAACCAAATGGAGAGAATAAGGGGCATACATTTGAAGAAAGTGAAAGTTCCTATGACATGATCAAAGCAAAATTTGGAAATGTCATTTCTCGATTTTCATCAGGCACTCTGGCCCAATTCCTAAAACCGATTTACTGGCAGTTTTTGTTGACAGGGCTTTATCACATTCAAGACACTTCTCACGAATGTTTTTATACTTAGTGTTTATTAAACATCTATATGATTTTTCTTTAACCGATGTCCCAATGTACTTGAGTATCTTCTCAGTGCCTTTTAAATTTTTCGCATTAGTAATTTCTTTCTTTAGTTCGTTATAAACCTCAGGCAAATCCCTCGAGATTTTGATCGACATATTTTTAATTTTTTCAAGGAAAATTCCTTGAGCAAGTCCCAAATCCTTCGCCAAAAGAGTCCAATGATGATCACCAATATCGTTCATCTTTGATACACCACCAATCAAAAACGCAAAGTGGTTATCAAAAAGAAATATTGCTCCATCACGATAGAATCCAACAGAAGTCATATCGTAATAAGGGGCCAATTTAAAACCTGACCCCGTGGATATCATGCTGATATTTTTTAAGTGACTATCGGTATTTTCAATTAAGTAATTGTAAATAATCCAATCCAAGAAAGAATCAACGTCTAAAGATTCTTCCGATTTATCTCTTATTGCCTCAAGAAGTTTTTTGATACCATATGACCCAATACTTCCCCCGCTATTACTTACCTCATATTTGTCAGCACTACCGATACCGAAATACTGACAAAAATCGAATTGATGTATTCTCTTGATGTCGGTTTTTTCAACCATCCTATCGTATCTTTCAACAATAAATAGATCGCGCTCAGTTGATTCGTAAAAACAAGTGCTAGGTACGTTGCTCAATATCTTCTTTGCAAGTCTCATCGAAACAAGTTCATTAAGAGCAGATAACTCAAGAAGTTTATGATGCGTATCCCTGGCAACACTGTTCGGCTTAAGAATGTGTGTTGTTGCTCCGCCATTAGTTGGGAATGAAATTGTTTTATTGGCTTTGTCGTATCTGCAAGCAATTTTATCTTGAGCTCCAGATAAGGACGGCTTTAAACCGACGCTCGTAATATAGTTAAGCGCGCTCCCTTCCCTCTTAATACCGGTCGCCAATTCATCAATCGAAATTGTATGGACTTCGCTAGATTTGTATTTAAGATTTTTAAAATCTTCTTCTGAATAAACCTGCAATGCTCCGGCGGCATCGCGACCTGTGATTTCAAGAAGCTTAATGATATCTTTATCATCGGTCTTATTGTTTTCCGCAATTCTTTTACGGATGGTACCTTCTGGAAGTAAATTTTCTAAGAAGTTTTTTATCTGATTACCAGAATGAATTTTCAGTGTTTTTTTAATCTTTGGGCTCATGTCGAACGATTCTTTTGAGCCAATCCATGAATCATCATACTTAAAAGTAAAATCACCATCCTTTTCAATGATGTCACCTACAATTTTCTCTCCACTTGTGATAATCAGTTTTCTTTCGTTACTCATTTACTTTTTCTCTACTCTCTGACGATGATTGTGTCTTGGTATTGGTGGTGATGCGGTCAAAAAAATTCGTCAAAGATTTTTTTAAATCCTCTTCGAATTCGGTCATCACCTCAGAGCGAACTTCATCGCGATACTTTTTACTGTCTTTGTAAAGTTCAGCATAAGCACATTGTTCAAAAAGATTCTTATCTTTCTTCGACATGATAACCAACTCATACCCCATGGTGTTCAGCAGTTTTATCATTGTCCTGGCAGACATATTTTCGCTTTTGCTTAAAACTCTGCTGAGATAAGATGGTTTTACATTCATTAAATCAGCAAAATTTTTCGCCTTCAGCTTGTTCTTTCTTAGATAATCTCTAATGATTCCGGCTACATCTGCTAAATTACTTATAAATTCCATAAAATAACCTCTAGGATAATAATACCACATTTTAGGAAATAAATCGTTAATAATTAACTAAAATATTAATTATTAACTAATAAGTTAATTACATACAGTTTAAGCTAAATAAATTAATATATTAACTTAATAGTAAATCGATGTAAAATAAGGTAGCTACTTCTTAAGCACCGTGCATCCTAGCTTAATCTTTAATTTCTTACCCCGAATAAAAAGGTCCGTTCCGGACACATGGGTAACAGTTTATTCCGGAGACATAGGTAACACTTTTGGGCCAAAGGGATCGTCTACCGGTTCAATTCTTTTGCCCTCTTCGTCAAAATATCCCAAATCATAATCTAAAAATGAGACAAT
>JACPIU010000030.1 GCA_016187935.1 Bdellovibrio sp. | reverse complement strand
TTGCCGAGCGTGCTACTTATCGTGCTCCGGCCTCGATTGCTACTCCAGTTGCCAATCTTTCCAATCATATTGATGCTCCGGTTGTTGGGCCAACACCGGCCCCCACCCCAACAGCTAATCCAGTCACAAATAACGAACTTGAACAGCGAAGAAAGCTGGAAGATTTAGAGCGGCAGATGAAAGAGCTTGAGCGAAGAGAAGCGGAACTCGCAGCAGAAGGGCGACGGGCGGAGGTCGAGCGGATGCGTGCTGAAATCGAAAGATTAAAGCGCGAACGTGATGCGCTCAATAATTTCAATAATGGCAATAATAATGTGGTGAAAGTCACGCCAACACCGGGACCAACACCCAGACCAATCCCCACCGCCACGCCAGTCGTTGGCGACAACACTGGAGGAAATCAGAGAGTAGGTGGCGGCGGCACAATGCCGGTCGCCGGGCCTAATAAGAGAACTTTGCCGGGACCTGGAGGAGCAGCGTCTGGTGGTTCATCGAGCGGCAAAACGCGCAATTTAGCCTCCAATGGACAGAATGGCCTGGGTGCCTCACTGGATGGATTTGCAGGGAAGTATGCCAAAAATTCGCGCTTTCGCGCTCCCATTGAACCCTATGAAGGCAAACCGGGAGGGCTTCCGGGTATTAAGGCACTTAAACACCATCTTCCCTATGAATCGCCATGGATTTTACCGGACGAGTTGATCAAGCTTTTTGGCATTAAGAAAGTAGTGATGTATTTTCAACTGGAGGGAAAAACGTTTAGTGCGCTTGAAGTCCTTGGGCCAAGCGAATACCAAATTATTGTCTATGCTTTTAATCCGCGCCAAATTTCAAAAGCTGAAATTGAAACGCCAGCGGAAATTGACAGACGTCTTAGAGTGAAGCGGTTGCTTGAAGAAATGCGTGCCACGCCCGAAGAGGCCGAGAAAAATGCCAAGGCCTTTTCCACCGCTGCTGGTAATACCCATGAGCTGGCGAGGGAAATCTTGCTCACCGAACGCGATCGCCAAACCGCCAAAGATCAGTTGTTATCGCAGACCATTCTTGATAAGGCCTGGGAAGAATTGCGCCACTTTGAAGTGCCACCAGAAGAAACGGAAGAAGAATGAATATAATCATAAAGCTTAAAAGCTCAACTGTTTTAGGGCAATGACGAAATGGCGTATTGTTCCATTGATTTTAGCTGGCCTTTACTGACTATTTTTTTCTCACTTTGCCTAAATTTGCCTTGTTTTGAGACACCCTAGTCTTATGATAAACTTTAACTTTCAAGCAGTTAGCGAGGCGAACTTTTGGCGCATGAATTGCATTTTAAACCTCGGGGTTTTTTCTGTTGGGAAGGGGTTTTTTTATGTTCAAGTTTGGAAATCTTGTTGGTTTCTTGATCTTGGTTGTGTGTCATGTTGTTTATGGAAATCCGGGCGATGCGATTTTAAATTTAGATGCTCAGATTACAGATATTCCAGGTCTTGGCATGCGCTACGACGGTAGTCGAAGGATTTCAAACGAAGAAGCTCTCCGTCTTTTTACCCTGGCAAAAGGTCGCCACGATCGCGCCAGTTTATCAGGCCCCGGCCGATGTGCCACTTGTCCGGAGCATTCAGACACGCCCATTGTTGCCAGTCCTGGAAGTGGAAGCGGTTCAGGCAGCGGTAGTGGAACTCAATGGGAAGTCGTTTTTTTGATGAGGATCGGTCTGCGCACTGGTTCGGGTGGCAGCAGTTCCATCAGTCCTGAAGCAAGCGGTGCGACTCGCTTGTCGGCCGACATGGTGGAATATCGAAGATTATACAATGAAGGTAAGCTCACCAATGAGAAGATTGATGAACTATTGACTGCCTCGGGAAATGCGATGTCACATAGTCCCCAGGCCGCGATGGCGTATGTTGCCTCGCTTGGAAGTCAGTTAAATGCTCTTTATGGTGATTCAAATGCAGGATCTTTTATTCCACGGTTTGAACAATACGGACGATTAATTTCAGGGACAGGCTCAGTTGGCCAATGTAGCGACATTCACTTTGCCATGCTTAAGGCGTACAAGAGATTGGTTGGGCCCAACGCCAAGGCGTATTTGGTGAATTTTCAAACCGCTTCCAATCTTCACCATACCAATTTAATTATCGAAGATCAGGGAAAGATCAATGTGATTAATTATGGGGAAATAATGCAGAATTCCCCAGGCACAGCTGATCTTTTGGCACAAAATACCAGTATTCCAGGGCATGGTTTGGCCTATCGTATTTTCACTGATGATGGCGAAATTGATAAAATGGTGGCGCATGTGGATACTCCCCTCGGCAAGTTTTTAAGGGAGGTCACCACTGGACGATCATCCTTCAATCCTTTTGAAAGCACGAATTACACCACGCTTACCGCCGGATTACAAAGTTCTGGTGGTACCGCCGTCCGTATCTTTTTTGGTGAGTTGGGCCAAGGCGACGCCGTGATGGGGGTGGCGGTCGACTTAAAAGGTGTGAATCGCCTGGGCGCCGGCTTCACCTTGCAGAGCTATCTCTCGTCCGCCATTGCCTATACCTATAACACTTTTAGAACACCTACCTCGACGGAAACCTTGCACTCCGGCATTCTCTATATCAACACCGGCCTTGGCGTGGTTTCACCCAAACTTGAGCTGCGAGGATTTACCTTTCAGGCCCGCACCGATTTAGTTTTAGAGGGTGGCGTTTGGATGAAGTCATATTCTGCCATGGATGAGGATGACTCCCGTTTTGAAGGTGACTTTAACTTGATCAGTCGAACGAGAGTCGATGCCAGTTTACAAGTTACCCGCCGTTTTCGCATTGATGCCGGTGTGGAAATTGAACTGATTCCTTCTTTTAAAACGGCCTTCCCGAGTTCAACAGATGGAAGTAGCGGGACCGATGGTTTGGCCGAGACCTTGGGGATCCTCCCTAATCGCACGACGGTGAGATTGGGTGCCAACTATCAACTTGCTCCTGACTTGAATCTCTTTGGGGGCGTGACCTATCAGCACACTCCGCTTGGCGGTATCGGGCAAGTCGATCTTGGTCTTGCCACATCTTCTTTTAGGGCGAGTGCTTTTATTCGCGGCGCCCTTGATCGGGAAGAAACTCCACTTTTTATTCCCGGTGCCGAAAGGAGTGTTGGCGGTAATCTGCTTTTTTGCCCTGGAGGAAGTAGTACCGTGACTCCTATGGCCTGTATTGGTGCCAACGGCTCCCATTCGTTAGAAAATAATTCCTGGAACCTGGGACTGACGGGAGAAGTCAGATTTTAATCAAGCACTTTAGATACATAATTAGAGAGCTCCGCTTGGTCCTGTAGTAGTTGTTGTACCATCTGAATCCGGTGGTGGAAGAGAAGGGGCAGGAGTCGCAATAGGCTCGATGGGTAGTTTATTGATAGGGGGCGGAGTCATGACGATTGGGGGCATGGGGGGTTTGGGTGGCATCGGTGGCTTTGGAGGTTTCACAGGCATCGGTGGTTTGGGCCGGTCTAATGGCGTTTTTTCTGTTGATACAGTCTCGGCCCTCTTTCCATCAAATTTACCGGACTCGGGTTTTATTTGAGAAACGGTAATTTCAGAAAATTTAACTTCGTTTGAATTCTGTAAATCTTTTCTATAGGCATCAAACAAAAAGACTGTTCCTCCCTGATTTTCGGGGCGTTTTAACTGATTCATCATTTGCTTTGGCAGCTCTTTAATATTGGATTGTATCGCTCGGGCGACATTGGGTAGTTCTGCTGTACCAACATTAGGTCCCTTTGCGCCAACCGCTTCAAGAATCTGACCGGGTGTGAGTTCGAGCGTTTTAATTTCATGATTAATTTGGGGAATGGAAATTTCGAGCTTGCCTGATAAGAGGGCAATATCGGTGTTCACTTCGCCATTCTTTTTATAAACGTCGGAGAGAATTTCTGTTCCCCGGATGCCCATGGAAACCGTGGGGGTTTTTAAAATAAGTGATTTATCTTTATTTTTTTGGGTGAATAAACTGCGCAGTTTGCCACTGGTGAGATTGTAGACGGCATCTCGATCATTCGGTCCCTTCATGGCAAATTGTTCAAATTTAAATTCAGTTTTAGGCCCGAGTTGAAAGAGGGTATCATCACTCAGGAGGATTTTTACAAAGGCCTTTTCACCTGTAATGATATGGTCGCCCACATAGATGTCATCGCCATTTCTAAGATTTTGGTTGACCGCCATGAGGTTATTCTCTTTTTTGGCCTCACCCATAATTTTCACTACCCGCCCAATGCTGGGGTCTGCCTGAACGCTAGGAACCACGGCGATTGCCAACACCATAAAAAAAACCACCACTGGCCGGTTCGTTAGTAAGCTCATTAATTCTTCTCCCTTATAAGCATCAGGCTACACTCCTCACGATTAGATTTTCACGTGAGTGAAAATGCCAAGCAAAGAGCTACGGGTATAAATATTATTATAATCGAAGATGAGCTAGTTACCATAAATCAAAGAATTACCTAGTTGCGCCCTTGCTACTGGATAACTATCTGATTCGAAAGTAGAATGAACTGATACTGCACAACAATGGGCCATGAAAATTAATAGTTGTTTTAATTTCCAGACATTTTTAATTATTTTGTTGGCACTCTCGTGGGTGTTTGTCCGCTCTTCTTCGGCCTCGATGGAATCTGAGTATCAAGAAATCAGACTGGCAAAGGCGGAACTGATGATGGTTGATAAAAAAGATAAAGAGGCCTTTGCAATGGTCAAGCAAAACATTATTGGGGCGACCAATTTCCATCTGCCATCTTATTTGTTTATTGCCGACTGGTTTTATAACAAAAAATATTACGCTTCCGCCTTTCGGGCCTTGAAAATGGCCTTGAACAAGTCCCATGGGCAGAAAATTTCCATGATTGTGGATCAGAAGGATTTTGAAGAGCAACTCAACCGACTTACTCCACTATCCCAACAATCTCTCGAAATCGTATTCAATATTGCCCAAAAGTATTTTGCCATAGCTCAGAAGAGTAAAGGGGAGAGCGAACTCAAGATCAAACTTTTTGAATTTGCCAGACGTTATTTTACCATCTGTACCTATTTTAATTATTTACCCGGGTACCCTGAATATTTTCTCGGGATCATTGAAACCGAACTCAAAGATTATTCCAGTGCTGTTAACCAGTTTCTGGACGCCAAGAACAAATTGGCTGAACAGCAAGTGCAAGATACCGAACTCGAATCAGGATTGGATTTTTACTTGGGAAGCAGTTTGATTAATCAAGGAAAGTATGATGCGGGAGTCTTATATTTAAAAACTCTCTTCCATTCAGAAAAGGCCAATGAAGCATTGAAGAGCTATGCGGATATGTATTTTAAGGCCTTGTCCAATGATTTATATTCCCTAAGTTTTTCAAGCGGTCTGCAATATCATGAAAATATTCATCTGCTCAATAATAATGATCGCAAGCTGATGCCACTTATAAAATCGGAATATGGAAAAGTCGCAGGTGCCTACAGGAATTTAGGTGGTAGCGCTTATTACTATTCGGGCATGGGAAAAAAATGGTCTTCCACTTTTATTTTCAGCGGCGTTAATTTATCCGCTCTTGATCGCGAGCAAAAATTAAGAGATTACTCTTCATATGGCAGTTCTTTATTATTGCAGGCAAATCATTCGGAAAAGACAATCCCAGGTATCACTTTCTCCTATAATCGAAGTTTTTATCGGCCGTCGAAAAATGTCTCGTCAAAAAGCTATCAAACTATCATTGAGGTTAATCCTCAGATCAACTATTTGACAAAGAAGGGCATATCAACCGCCAAATTGCAGCTTAATCAGACGCGCGATAGCTATGGCGATCATCTTTATAAAACGGGGATTTATCTTAACTATGTTCCCCTTTTTCGAAGAAAGTGGTTGGCCCCAAGTTTTACTGTGGAATCGGTGTATTTTCAGGAATCAGAACCTTACAAATCGTCCTTTTCTTATTCGGGAACGTTAATCAATCATATGACTTTAGGGAATTACGGTGATCTTTTTTTAACTCTGATAGGGCTTAAAAATACGAACCAAGATCCCTCCTACGATTATGTAGAGCAAAATTACGAATTGTTATGGAGTATTCCCATTCCTGTTCTGAAGGGTGTCATCCTTTCTATCTCTGTCGGGCAATACTTTCGTAGGGATGAAGTTCCTGCCAAAATTGAAGATAAAACAGCGGAAGTTAAGCTGAGCTGGTCACTTTAGAGAATCTTTCTGCACTCCAGGTAATAACGTTTCTCATTGGCCTCTCCCATGGAAAAAGTCTTTCGGGGTAAAACGCCATCGAGAAGAACGGTTTTAAAGAGTTCATCTTTACTCATTGATGGTAAGAATAAACCGACATTACCGGGCCTAGAACCAAGATCGCATACAACGTCGTCACCATGGACATAGTCGATGCTATGGGCGTTTCCTGACTTGATAAAGGGATCGAGAAAGTCCTGGAGTGTGGCCACGGGAAGATTTTTCGTGGGATGAGCAAACTCAACTATGCCATATCCTTGTGATGTAATGAGGCCAATTCGGTGTGTGGAATCGCCGCCGACTCTGGCAATCATTAATTCGCGGCTGCAATTTACAAAAGAGACCGAATCTTTAAAGGTCTCTTGAAGTGTCGCAAAGAAATCCCGTTTTACACCGAAGAGAACGCGGTGAATAGGTTCGAACTCCAGACCTTCATCATGCACATTGACCAGTTCTACCAGGGCATAGCGGGCGGGATGATTTTTGATTGAGTCGGGAGTCAAAGTTTTCTTCAAATTTTCCCAGACGGCCTTGGCGGTTGCCAAGGAATGGTTGCCATCGCCGACGGCAAAGAGAAGTACCGGACGTTCTTCCTTGAGAGAGTAACGTTTTTGAAAGTTCTCGCGGTTGGTGAGTGCCACCAGTGCTTTTTGCATGGTGGAGGCCCGTTCGGCATCCACGGCATAACCACAGATGTGCCCACCTTTCATCATGAGTTCGGTATCATAGAGAACCTTGAGATACTGTTTGGCCGCAGTGATAGGTCTGATGACTGTGTGCTCAGGATCATCCACCAGCAGCATGATATGGGGTAATTCCAGTGGTGCGCCCTGGCGAATACGAACTCTGGGCGGAATGCGATCGAGAATCGTTCCCTCGGTGGCACGAATCAGACTGTTTGATCCTTTGCTATAATCATAATGTTCCAGATCGACGGTGAGCATAACGCCCATTCTGGTGCGCATCCCATGTTTGGTCATGGTGGAGCGTTCTACCAGAATGAACCCTTTGTGCTCACGCAGTAGTCCGCGAGTGAGATAGTCGCGCATATTTTTTTGGATGCGTTCAATGCGCATTTCATCATCTTTGCCCAACCAGACTTCGGGAAAGATAAGATTGTTGGTGGATGGAGCATCACCCACAAATTCCTCGACTTCCTGCCAGTATTCCGGCTGGCCGGTGAATTGATCGCAGGCCACGACGGCCCATTTATTGAGGTCGATATCTTCTTTGGGAAGAAGGATGACAGGTTCATGCACACCGATCGTGTTCATTGTTTAAGCCCCATATTACAAAGGTTGATCATGCTCAAGAATTAAGGATAGCTTGCTTGATATGAAGGTGCAAAAAAATTAAAAAATCAGGCGACTTTTTTGACATCAAGGGCTGGACTTTTACCGTTTTTAACTGCGTGAATGATATTTTTTACCTGCTCGGGTCCTAAATTGATTTGGCGGCCTATGCTATTTAGGTGCGCTAATTCTTTTGCTGATAACAGCCCGTCGCACATGGCAAGAGAAGTCATGAGATAGAGATCATCCATGGTGATTGCCAGTGGGACGTTGCAGGTATTTTTTCCTCGTTGGAAAAGTTGTGTCATGGTTTCTTCGGAGAGTCCTTGCTTCTTGCCCCAGGATACTAGAAAGCGGTTCTCTTTTGTGGATAGACCATTTTCCATGAGGGCCAATTTTACCAAAGTTAAAAAGGTGTTTTCTCTTCTTTGAGTCTCAAATTCCAAGGTGGCAGGCCCAGGGCAGTTGCTTTGCAGAAATTCTTGGGCATTGGCCTTGGTTTTTTTCTGATTTTTTTTGAAGTAATAGATCATGAAAGCGAGACCCGCTATGAGTGGTAAGGTGACTTGCGGATTATTGTAGAGCATACTGAGTAATATAGTGGTGCCGCCGATCGCTAAGGCCATGACTAAGCTGATGCTCCAAACACCGAAGTTCACAATGCTTCCGATCAAAGGTAAATCCAACAGGATATGAACAAATTTCTCAATGACCATATAAAAACCAAAGAAGATGGCCAAAAGGCCGGCGGCACGAACGATCCACTTAAGCATAGAGAGGTAGGCCTTGATTTTTTCTAGGGCGACAGGACGTGGGCCATTTACCAGATGATGAAGGATGGCATCGTCAAAAATAAGCGCTGAGATAAATGAGGTTTTGCTTTCATATTGTTTTGCCACACCTTGGTTATTTTCAATTTTTCCAAAATAGGTGACAGTTTGTTCAACAGGAATACCTTCATATGAAACTCTCTCATCTCCCAGTTGCGGCACATTATTTTGACTTTGATGTCGATAGAGATAACCTTGATCACTTCCATTTTGTGCTTGGGATAAACCCAGCTTTTTGCCTTGCTCTGTAAGTACCATTGTGTTGGTGGCAAGGGAAACTGTCGAATCTACAAAATGAATTTTCTGGGGAGAGACGAGCAAACTGTCGATTTTGTATTGATCGGGATAATGGGAGGCATTAGCAAGTGTTTTGACCAGGCCGCGGTTGCGGGTATTGTCTTGCATGGATGAATGCCACCCGAGATCCCACTTATCCGACTTTTTGCTGGTGGTTTTTTTCCATGAATAGATCTCCGTGATTCGCACGATCTTATGATATCCTTCAACATTGCCCACATATTCATCAAAAACGGGGGAGGGATGATTGCTGCCGGTGACGGAGATGGCGGCTTCCGGTTTTGTTGTCACGATGTCGGAGCTGGAAATCGCCAGAGACTGTTCGGCGGCTTTATAGAAATCAAAACGGCCTTCATTTTCCCATAAGCAAAGAACGGCAGTCACAATCAAGACAGGTGCGAATATAAGTCTGACCAATAAACTATCTTCTTTTTTTGTTATTGCCATTTGAAATTCTCCCGATTGTATTCTTATCGAATGAAGATGATTTTTATTGAGTGAGAAAATGCAGGCAAAAAAACTAATGGCCTACGAAAATGCCATGATATAGGGATTAGAACCTTCCGCCCAAAACCAATCCTACTTGATTGCCATTAGCGGCGGGCAATAAATAGACATCTCGAATTTCGAAGGCCCTGCTTTGAGAAGATGAAACAGTTCTTGTAGGTTGTTGTTTGCGTCCGGGTGCTGATTTAAAAATATCAATTAATTCTCTCGCCATGAAGTAGCCGCTGGTGAGCAAGACGGCAGCTTGGGTCCCTTTTACCAAGGCCATGGCCTCGGTATTGGAAAGACCATGTTCAGTTTCCAGATACCGCATTAGCTTTCGACTATCGGTGAATTCATTTCGAGCGGCCAGATGATTGGCCATATCCACCCAATGTCCGGCAGCAAAGACCCAGAGTCCCATGCGAGCATATTTATTATGAGGGACATTACCCGTGGCAGTCAGGGCGCTATAAGTTCCTAAAATGGCCGTATCCGTGATCATTGGTGCCGCACTGATCAGGGCACGTTCACCCGGGGTTGAACTACCATTCCAATAGACGGCACCAAAGACAAAATTTCCACCTGGGGTGGTGTGTGGCCAAGGTTTATACGCTGTCAGGTCAACGTTTGAAAACAGTCCAATGGTGCCAGCATGAGAGCCCTCATGAATGGCGGTGGAGAGGAAAAATTCAACCGGAGCGAGACCGAGACCCATTAAGATAAGGCCCGCCCGGCTTGGTTCACGCTCCTCCCGCGCCAGAGTCGTCTCAGGAAGGTGAAAAGCATTATCCTGACAATCCCCGCCAGGCGGAAGTCCTAATAGTCTGGGATTCAAAGTCAGGCGAAGACAACCACCCAGGGACAGGCAAGGTGGCGCGTCTTCTCCATAAAGCGGTGGTAAGAGCGCCAGTAACAAGAAGACAAAAGAGGCCCAGGTAAAATGCTTTTGCATGTAAATTATCTTTGCGAAAATCTTGCCAATAAAAAAGGCCATGCCATTCGATAATCCATTGAATTTACAATAGACCGAGGTCAAAAAAAGATGTCGGTGTCTAAGAAATGAACAAATTTGTTTAGCCTAGAATTTTCTCCAGTTTTGACCGACAAGAAAGCATAAGAAAAGGGAGAATGAGATGAGCAAGTTCCTACTTATATTTGTTTTTATAATGAGTTTTGCCGGCATCGGATATTGGGTGGGAAGCTATTTTCAGTCATCCCAAGATACCGTCCAAGATACCGTGATGGAAGAAATGGTTCCGAGTGGTGATCGTGATGTTATGGATGAAGCGGGCAGGTTGTCTCGCCATCGAGAACCTGCCAGCATTGTGGGTACCACAACGACCTATTTAGAACTCAAACAAAAAATCAAGCTTTCGGAAAGCGATAAGATATTTCTAAAGATGTTTTCGCGCGCCGATCTCGGGCAAGAGCTATTTTGGCTCAATAAGATAAATACCGAAGAAGAGTCGCACCCTGAATACCAAGGGGCCAGAGAAGACCTCATGGCCCGTCTTCGGGCCCAGGCCAAGAAAACCCTTGAAGGCATTGCCGAATCGTTAAAGCAATTCCCTCCCATGTCCTACCCGGTGGAAAAATTGCGTTTCCTTAAGATGGCCTCGCTATGCGAGGGGTACCCTGAATTGCAGAAGGAAATTAGTCTGAGCATTTTAGAAAAAGAAATCATACCCAAGCGGCCCGACGCCAATCAGGCCAAGAGTGAAGCTGAACTCAATATGGCCCTTTCCACCTCCATGGCGATGAGCGTCCCTCTCACAGCTCATGCCCTATACCTTGGAGTGACAGAAAAGAATGAGGCCTGGATTGGCACGAAAGAGGCCATCCAACGCCAAGTTGAGCCGTGGGTTCAAACTGGCATGGCCCAGCAATATCTCGACAAATATCCCGACCAAAAGGAAGTGATACGATCAGACTTGGAAGCACTTCTGGGAAAAAAGGCCACTCCTGCGCCCGTTGCTGTGGATTCTATGCAGGATGAAACCGCCAGTCCAGGCCTGCCGGTAGAGTTTGTAAAAGAGAGCGCGGAAGATCAACATGAATAAATGGATTATTGCCGCTTGTGCCCTGAGTGCTCTTTTCCTGGGGTTTTACTTCGGACAAAGAAACACTCCAGTTGCGGAACATTCGCAAGAAAAAATAATGCCTACCGATCGGGCCGTGGTGGAAAAGGCGATTCCTGTTATAACATTGACTCCCTTGTCTCCAACCGCCACCCCCAAAACATTTCAAATTCCTTCCTCGCCAGAAATCGAGCGGCGAATTCAGGCCCTCAACCCCAGCGTACGCAGCATGATTGAGAAAAATAAATTGATGGATTATTTTCAGCGGCTGGCCCCGCAATTTCCCGAAGATGAAAGCGGTAATAATTTACTCCTCATGACAACTTTCCTTGAACTGCATGAACGCGCCAGAACGGACGAATCGAAACTGGTGGACGTAAAGATTAAGGAACTGGAAGCCAATCCTGATGAGGCCATGCTGGCCCTGGGAATTGTCATGCAGCGAATGGGCCATCACTTCCCGGAAGAAAAACAATATATGCTGCAATTCGTGGCCAAGTTGGATGTGCCAGATGAGGAAAAGGCAGAGCTTTTGGTAGCGGAGGCGAAACG
Source organism: Bdellovibrio sp. (assembly GCA_016187935.1). Taxonomy (GTDB): domain Bacteria; phylum Bdellovibrionota; class Bacteriovoracia; order Bacteriovoracales; family Bacteriovoracaceae; genus GWA2-49-15. The sequence goes on along the minus strand of JACPIU010000030.1, from coordinate 32,981 downwards.
TCCCTTTGATTCAAGTGAGGCTTCGGGGAAGGCCCGTTTTAATCCCAGTATGGCGCTTTTTGTCCTGGGCAATCTGTATCAAGGCAAGGAGAAACATCTCTATCCCATCTTACGCGATATTCTAGTCGCTCATAAAGAACATCCTGAAATTCAAAAAATCGTCCTACATGAATACGGGCGCTTTGACAGCGCCCGATCTCAAGAACTCTATCGCGAATTAGGATTTGCTCCCTAACGTCTTATCTCGATTGGATACCGTTGGTGTGGTCAATGATTTTGACTCGATCATCGCTGCGATAAACATAATGGGTTTTGCTACCGTAGGTTCGCCCATCGATTCGGATGCCTAAAATTGAAAGTGTCGAGAGATTGGAGAGATAAGTCAGAGTGCGGTTTTTTACAACTGCGCCCCATGGATCAAAAGTGGTCACGTTCACACCATTGTTATTATCATAATAGTAGCCATTTAAGGCAATGACGTGCCCGCCATCGCGATCATAGGTGCATACTTTTGCCCCGAGAATATTGGAGCAAGATTCTTTATAATGTCCGTAGGTTAAAATTTGCACTTCACTATTCCACACTTTAGAGCGCACGAAGGTGTTGTTGATGGAGTAGTCTCCCGCATTATTCACATAACCGGAAGCGCCTGGAAAATCCCGTTCACGATCATGAAACTTTTTCACATTAGAACCGCTTGTGCCATCTGTGGATGAGGTATTCATAACGCTTGCGAAGTTCTTAATGCGATCAATTTCGCTCTTATAGACAAACTTGTTATAGGTCCAGTAGGGATCGCTGGCGGAAGTACTGCTGCCGGTATAATAGCTAATACCGCCGTAGGTAAGGGCAGAAAGTCCCATGGCGGCGGAAGTAGGGGCACAGTGCATATCGCTGACTAAGCGTTGATTATAGAGTTTCATATCTTTGTACAAGCAACCATTGGCGGAAGATGACCAGGTACAATAGAGACGGTTAGCGGCTTCGGCAACTTGCAAGCTGGAACTCAGAACGAGAGTCAGAACGATAGTAAAACTGGCAAGAGTAAAAGTTTTCATGCGATAGACCCCCAAATTTGAAAACTCGCTGCAATCAACCCACGTTCCGCCAATTGAGTTTTGGTTATTCACTTAATTGTATGGGCCCCCATGATTTCAACCAAGGGAAATTGTCAAATATTTTATAAGTGCTTGAAATGAAGAAGCGCCGTGTGAATAGTCTGTAGAATTTTATGCCAAGATTTTAGGGCATTTATGCATGAGCTTTTTTCATAGTATCTGGAACCACCATTCGTCCCATGCTAGCAATAAATTTTATCTTGTTTTGTTTGTTAGGGAGAATTATCCAGATGATTAAGTTCACAATCTTCATCTTCGTCTTCGCATTGGTGACTTTGAGTTTTCCCCTCAATGCTAAAGAGACAATCGTGATTACCGGTTCATCAACGATTGCACCGACCTTATTGGATTTGGCCAAGCTTTACGAGGCAAAAAACAAAGGTGTTCGAATCGATGTGCAAACCGGTGGTTCTTCCCGAGGCGTGGCCGATGTCAGAAAAGATTTGGCCAAAATCGGAATGGTATCTAGGGCCCTGAAGGCCGATGAAAAAGATTTACATGCCTTTACCTTTGCCACAGATGGAATTGCCATCATCGTACATAAGACAAATTCTGTATCAGAATTAACCAAAGAGCAGATCGTCGATATTTACAAAGGCTCGATCACAAATTGGAAAGTGCTAGGAGGCGCCGATCAAAAAATTGTTGTGGTCAATAAGGCCGAGGGTCGGTCAACACTTGAGCTTTTTATAGGATTTTTTGGTTTAAAGAATTCACAAATTAAGGCGGATATTGTGATTGGAGATAACGAACAGGGAATCAAAACAGTGAGCACCAATAAAAATTCCATTGGATACGTTTCAATCGGCACAGCGGAATATAATGCCTCAGTTGGAGTGCCACTTAAACTTTTAAACTTTCAAGGCAAGAGTGCCAAAGTCGAGAATATTAAAAATGGCACTTATCCACTGACTCGTGAACTCAATTTAATCACGAAATTAAAACCGAGCGGATCGATTGAGGGATTTATCAAATTTGTTTTATCCCCAGAATCTACACACGTAATCAAGGATCATTTCTTTGTACCAGCTTACTAAAAAAAACAAAGATTTTATTCTTGAATCGGTTCTAACAATCAATGGGCTGTTTTCTGCCATCGCAGTCGGGCTGATTTTTATTTTCGTGACCCGTGAGAGTTTGCCGGCGATTCATTTAAAAGGTTGGGCCTTTTTCATAGATAAATCTTGGTACCCGCTTGAGGGACAGTTTAATGTTCTGCCAATGATTGCGGGGACCATTTTCGTTTCATTAGGAGCCTTGATTTTAGCGTCGCCATTAGGCCTTTTCTCGGCCATCTTTATTTCTTTTTACGCGCATGGGAGTCTGGCATGGCCGTTTCGAAGAGTGGTTGAATTATATGCTGGCCTACCCTCAGTCATATTTGGTTTTTGGGGTCTGATGAAACTGGTGCCCATGTTGAATGAAATCAGGCCTCCTGGTCAAAGTTTACTGGCGGGTATTTTAATCCTGGCCTTGATGATTTTCCCAATCATTACGTTGAACTTGATGGCGAATTTTAGGCCGTCTTCGAAAAAGTATTATCGCGTTGCCCTTTCCCTCGGAATGAGAAAATCAACTTACATTTGGTCTATTTTATTGCCTTCGCTCAAACAACAAATTGTAGGCGCGATGATTCTGGCCCTCGGGCGCGCCATGGGTGAGACCATGGCAGTCTTAATGGTTTGCGGAAATATTGTAAAGATGCCCACCTCCATCTTCGATCCTATTCGAACTTTAACGGCCAATATTGCACTGGAAATGGCCTATGCCATGAATGAACACCGTTCGGCATTGTTTTTCACGGGATTAATTCTCTTTCTGTTGATATTTGTTCTTATTTCTGTTGCTGACTTTTGGCGAAGGCATGAATCATGGAAAGAATGACAAAATTTTTGGCATGGCTTTCTGCTGGCATTCTACTGCTTATTCTGGTTTTAATGGTGCAAGATATTTTTGTCAATTCTCTGAGGCATTTTGATTTTTCTTTTTTGTCCCAAGACCCATTGAGCGGAGGGCGGAAGGGGGGAATTTTCCCAATTATTATTTCCACTTTACTCATTTTGGGTGTTTGCATGATCGTTATCGTTCCCATGGGCCTGGGAACGGCGCTTTTTTTAAGCGAATATTCTGATGAGCACCCGAAAGTTGTTCACATCGTCCGCAAAGCGCTTGAGATACTTTCCGGCGTGCCTTCAATCGTTTTTGGTCTATTCGGGAATGCTCTTTTTTGTGTTTTTTTGGGGTTTGGCTTTTCCATTTGGTCGGGTGGGTTGACTTTGGCGATCATGTCGATGCCGCTTTTTATTCGCACGGTGGAAGAAGGGATTCGCACCATTCCGAAGAATTATCGCTTGGTCCCTCTTTCTCTCGGTCTGGGCCGCACCACCACCATTCGTTCCATTATCATTCCTTATGCTCTCCCCTTTGTCATTGTGGGCGGAGTTTTAAGTATCGGCCGCTCTCTTGCCGAAACTGCGGCCCTGATTTTCACTTCCGGTTATGTTGACCGAATGCCCGAATCGTTGAGTGATTCAGGTCGGGCGCTTTCTATTCACATTTATGATTTAACTATGAATGTTCCCGGCGGTGATACCAATGCCTACAAAACGGCGATGGTGCTTATTGTATTAATTTTTATAACCAACGGACTTTTCACCATAGTTTTAAAAACCTGGTACAAAAAGAGAATTATTTTATGAATCAAAATAAATATCCATGGGTGAAGGAACTTGGTTGCAAACCTTGCTGTGAATTGAAACCCAAAATAAAAATAAAGAACTTGAGTTTGTCTTATGGCAAGAGGCAAATTTTTGAAGATATCAATCTAGAGATCAATACCGGATGTGTGACTGGAATTATTGGCCCCAGCGCTTGTGGGAAGAGCAGCTTCATTTCATGCTTAAATCGGATGATTGAAGTGGTTCCATCTGCCAAGGTAAGCGGCGATGTTTTGATTGATGGGAAAAGCATTTTTGATTCGCGCTTGGATTTGAATGAATTGCGTAAAAAAGTGGGCATCGTTTTTCAGGAACCGACTCCTTTGCCACTGTCGATTGAAAGCAATATTATTCTCCCTCTGAAAGAACATAAATTTGATCACATTTCTGAGCGAGTTGAGAAGGCCCTCAGAGATGTCGGTCTCTGGAATGAAGTAAAGAATATTTTGAAAGAACCTGCCAACTATTTATCGGGAGGCCAAAAGCAGAGACTTTGCATGGCCCGCACTATTGCCCTCGGACCGGAAATCATCTTAATGGACGAGCCTTGCTCAAGCCTAGATCCTATTTCAACCGACGTGGTGGAAAAGCTTATTCATGATCTGAAAGGTAAATATACAATCATCATCATTACCCATAACCTGGCCCAGGCCAGGAGAGTTTGCGATTTTGTGGCCACTTTTTGGTATGATGGGGAAAAGGAAATCGGCCAAATCATCGAGTTCGGACGTTGTATTGATATTTTTGAGAACCCAAAAAACAAAATTGTGCAGGATTATGTGGGCGGGCTTAAGGGATAGCTTATACATTCAAAATTAATTTAAGCAGTAGCAAGCAGACGATGAATGTGAGAACCGGTTTGACGATTTTATCCGCTTTTTTGCTGGCAATGTGTGCCCCGAAAAAGGCCCCTGGGGCCATTCCCGCCATCATGATAAGGCCAGTCTTCCAATGTACGAACCCACCCGTCGAGTAGGTTGCCAAGGCCACACCGGCAGAAAGAGTATTGGCGAGTTTGGAAATGGCCAAGGCGGCAAATAAGGGTAACTTCACGGCATACAGCAGGCCTAGTAACATGAAGGTTCCTCCTGCGGGTCCAAAAAAACCATCATAGAATCCGCAAAAGACCCCGGTGAGGATAAAAATAAAAGGCGAGACTTTGTATTCTACATCTTCACGGATAAATTTGTCTTTGTGCCAAACCAGCAACAAAAGCAGTGGACACAAAATGATCAGTAAAATTTTAAAATAATGGATTGGAAGGTAAGGAGCGCTTGAGCTTCCAAGAAAAGACCCCGTTCCTACCAACAAGACAAATCTTAATCCTTTGCCAATCTGCAAATGGCCTTTTCTGCTATAGATGATTAAGGCCGTCAATGCCCCCACAGTCCCGACGATCTTATTGGTCCCGATAGAATGCGGGCCGGGGAGTAAATAGAGACTTAAAACGGGCAGAGTGATAAGACCGCCCCCTCCGGCAATGGAGTCAATAAAACCGGCCACTAATCCGGCGAAAAATAAGATCAATTCCATGGTCGTTGGATCCTTTTAATGAATAAGAAGGGATAAATCCTTGCCTTTATTTTTGGTATCAAAAGCATTTGAAAGTTTTTTCTCTTTTAGAAAGGAATAGGACATCCAAGCTAATAAACAAAGTTGGGCGGCGACCCAGGCGTAGGGACTTAAATCCCAATGCTCTAAGGAAATCCAATCAAGAATCAAAATTGCCATGATCGCGAGATAAAAAGTTTTCCTGCTACCATATTGAATACAGTAACCAATGGGGATGATAAGCAAGGTCAAGCTAACAATAAACAAATAGGGGCAAAAAATACACGACAGAACAATGGCCAGCGAGAAACCAAAATCTTGGAGTTTTTGTGTCTTTTGGCGTCCTATCCAGGCCATGATTCCTACTGCGACAAGGCCTATCCCCCATAGACACAGACTCACAATATTGATCAAAGCAAAGTATTGCTTATCAAATATCAAAAGCAAAATTGCTCTCATATTTGTCATGTGAAGATGGATTGGTTCAAATTGTCGAAGCGAGTAGGGGGCGGTTAGTAACGAATGAATGTATGATTGCCATATGTTTATTCCAAAAATGACAGAACAGATTGTCAATATAACAAGGGTCACGGCAATCATGCTAATCCACATCCGCTTACCATAAAGGATAAGCAAATAGAGCGCAGGTATCATGGCCATTTGGGGTTTGAAAGCCGTGATGATGAGAATCGTGGCCGTTGCTAAATAACGACGATGTTGCGCAAATAAATACCCTCCCAAGAGTCCTACTGTCATGATTAAAGTCGGTTGTCCGTTCATCATGCTGGCAACCCAAGGAAAAAAGATGATGGTTAAACAAGTTGCAATCAAGAATGAAAATTGGTTATGGCAAATTTCTGCATAATAAAGTAAGGCCAATAAAAAAAGAGTGGTCAAGGCCGTGAGCCATTGCCAGATGTGATAGGCCTTTTCCGTTGGTAAAGTTACCGCAGGTGCAAAAAAAACCAAACTATGCGGTGGATAGTAATAGGGTAGAATTTTTTCAAGGTGGGTTTGAGCGAAATGCGAGTTATATTTTTGCTGCAAATCTAAATCATAAATTTTGTCGGCATTTCCTTCAATGGCAATTTTTGCGGCAATATAGGATGAAACAAAATCTGGCAGTTTAATCTTATGGGAGGCGCAGCCTGAACAGTATATAGAATGAGTATTTTTCGTGATAAACCAAGTCGCCATGCTAACTAGCAAGGCCGCGAAAAAAAAATTTAAAATTAAGCGGGCCTTAGGTTTACCCATTTCGTTTGACTACTGAGGGAAAAGAAAATCACGCGAGATCGCCAGTCTCTAGATTACTAAGGATTTCATAAGGATGTACACATTTTTCGATGTCTTTTTGAGTAAAAATACCAATACATAATATCTGTTCATTTGACTTTGCCTTTTTGCGAGGTTATTTTACTGCCCCTCTAAAAAACGCCGAATGAGTTCCCACTTTGCGCCTCGGCCTCTATTTTAGAAATTACTATCCATTTTTGAAGCTTAAAATCGAGGAGGCGTCCATGAGCGTTCATCAATCTTGCCATGCCATTGATTTTGGTACTTCCAATTCCCTGCTCGCCCATGTTTCAGCAGAAGGAATGGTCAGCATCTTGCCGCTCGAATCTGACGGTAATCAAATGCTGCGATCTTTGATTTACACTCCTCATCGCGATCAGTGGTATTTCGGGCAGGAAGCGGTTCGTCAGTATCGTGAGCAAGGAGGCGAGGGGCGTTTTTTTAAATCGGTGAAAAAATTTCTTCCCGAACCGGGATACAGCGGGACTGTGATTCATGAGCGCAAATTCAAAATTGAGGAATTGATCGCCACTATTTTGCGCGTGATGCGTGAGCGTGCCAACCGATACACTGGCGAAGAGGTGAGCGATGTGATGTTGGGGCGGCCAGCGCTTTATTCTTTAGATCAGGAGCTTGATCGTTTGGCGGAAGGCCGTATGCGAAGCGCGGCACGTTTGGCGGGCTATCGAAACGTGAGATTTTGTCCCGAACCTCTGGCCGCGGGTTTGGATTTCAAGGGTGAGGGCGAGAGTGAACGTCTGGTCTTGGTTTGCGATTTTGGCGGGGGAACGTCTGATTTCACCCTTCTTCGCCTGCATCCTGGCGAGTATGTGCCAGAAGATGTGTTGGGTTTGAGTGGTATTTTTCTCGCGGGAGACGCGCTTGACGGCATCATCATGCAAGAATCGATCGCGCCCCATTTCGGTAAAAACGTCACCTACCGGCTTCCCATGTCCAATAATTTCATCACTTTTCCCCGTGGGCTCTTGAGCAAAATGTGCTCACCTGCGCACATCACACACTTAAAAGAAAGAGATACCTGGGAGTTTTTAAAAGAGATTCGTACTTGGAGTGTAAGCGGCCAGGACCAGCGGCGCATTGATCAACTTTTTGCCTTGGTGGAAAACCAATTGGGCTGGCCTTTGTTTGGAGAAATTGAGCGCGCGAAAATTGCGCTCGGGACAGACCCTGAGGTATGTTTTCGTTTCTTTGCTCCCGGTATCGAGATCGAAGAGAAGCTGAAGCGAATGGAATTTTTCCAACAGGCCTGCGCCACGGTAGACCGGATTATGGACACCATGCTGGAGGTTTTTCGTCAATCCGGGACTGATCCATCCCTGGTGGACGAAATCTGTTTGACTGGCGGAACAGCGCAAAGCCCTCTCTTGCGTGAGCGATTCAAACAGTTATTCGGTGAGGCCAAGCTCAAGGAGCACAAGGTTTATCAATCAGTCGTGGCCGGTCTGGGGCGTTTTGCTTGGCGCGAGTATATTTTCTCATAAAATAGAGAGGCTTATCAGGGACTTGGGAGAAGGGACCTTGGCCGAGTCTATGCTTCAAGGACGTGTCGGCCTTCTGAGTCCCTCGCCACTCTTGCATTCCCCAGTTTCTGGATCGATGTAGTCAGCTAGCGACGGGATATCGGCACAAGAGTTCCCGTTCCAATCGATTCTCGAACCCACCATATATTCCGGCAATCCCTCATTCTGGCATAATTATTGCTTTCTATGAAAGCTCATTTTTAGGAAAAATTATATTTTGTTGTGTCCCTTTGTGGTTAATCTTGCTGATGGCCCTTGACATGAATCAGTTCGTTTACACATTGGGCGAATGGAGGTTTTGATGTCAGCAGAATTATATTTGTCTTTTATTTTTGCATCGGCTTTGGTCATCGCTGCGCCAGGTCCCACCTCTCTTTTTCTCATGGCCCAAGGAGCGCGCCATGGTCACCGTCGGGCCATGTTAAGCATCATTGGAACACTAACCGCTCACCTGCTTTTTATTTTCCTTGCTTCGATAGGCATCACGTCCATACTCAAGTCATCGGTTGTTGTCTTTACCTGGCTCAAATGGTTCGGTGCAGGTTATCTGATTTATATGGGAGTCAAGAGTTTCTTACAGAACTCTGGAAATGTGCAAATTGAAAACCATCCATCTTACTCCAAGGAAAGTTTCCGGACTCTCTTTCGCCAAGGATTCTGGGTCACCTTCTCCAATCCAAAGGCAATTCTCTGTTATACCTCATTTTTTCCGCCCTTCATGGATCCCCATGCACCTCTGACTGAACAATACTTCCTTCTTGGCAGTACCTTCATGGCCATCCTTGCTCTTTACAGTTGGGCCACGGCCTATGCCATGGACAAGCTTGGTCGCAAATGCACTTGGGCGAAAAAAATCTCCCATCCCAAAGTCACCGGCACCATGATGATTGGGGCCGGCGCGGTACTGGCCAGTACGGATTAAACGGACAACCGAAAACAGTGATACATGCCCAGTAGTAGCGACAATGCATTATTATTTTTTATAATTCAGAAAGGACATGCCTGCATAAATCACGCCACCGGGTTACTTCACGAAAGCGGCAAGCAGGAAAATTTTTGATAGGCGAGTTTGTTATGCTCGGAAGTAAGACGTCTGACCGCCACACATTTTCAATCCAAATTTATCGCGCTAAAATGGCCCACGATACGACTTTGAACATTTTGAATCATGCATCGGCGGTTAAAAAATTGCGTGCGCTTAAAACTGAAATGCTCACGCATACAAACACGTAACAGGAAAAAAAATTGCAAGAACTCTCAACTCAAGTTGCGCTCAAAAGCAAAAAAAGTTCTGACTTTTCAAAATATTTTCTTACAGAAGTTCGATACCATGTGGGACTTTATCTCTTATCATGATCCAAGTGCGAACATCGGCGCGCTTATGTTCTGGCACACAACACCGAGTACATGGCACGAATTTGTGGCACGAATTTGTTAATTTGGGTACGGGATATTATCTCAAACCTGAAAACGGACAATGTCAGTTTGTTAATGGCTTCGTCCCTGATGTGAGAGAGGTGAGGCGATCCCAGGTCACTGGGGGCCTTGAAAGATATTCTCTCCCTATTCAATCGGTGAAATAGATCAAAAGCGGCCTTTTTTTCCTTGAGCGATTAGGTCTCTCATGATCTTAGTCTGTGTTCCGATAAAACAAAGAGTTTTTCAAGAGAATTTCCGGGGCGTGCATGTCAAACAAAATACTTGATCGAATCTTTCGAGCTTTTATTGCTTTGTCCTTCTTTGAGGCATGTGTCGGATTCATGCATGCGGGGCTAGTGACCATTTTCCAAACCCAGTCCCAATTATTGATGAATTGTTGCAATATTTTTTCATCCTTACTTTGGATATTTGCTCTTGGTACGCTTTTACTTTCTGTGATCTATCAATCAAGAATTTCAAATTATGTTTTTATCCTTTCGCTTTTTCTTTTAACCTCGTCATTTGTTTCAACACCTTTTATTTTCAGTGCAGTTGAGCATGTGAGTTTTTTTGATTTCATTACACAGTACAGTAATTTTCATTTTCTGATGAGTACAGGGAATACTTTTAGAACTTTTTTTTATACTATGAATCTCCTGCAACTTGTAATTTGCATCATGGCCTTTTTGCTTTCTCGATATGATTCATCCAGATTTTTCAGAGTGCAATATTATTCTTCGAGAGGCCCGAGAATAATTTTTAACACCGTCCTGTCTGGAGCTTTTTTTGCACTTTCCATCATGATCTCTCTCATAAGTCCTTTTTATATTTTGCATAAGAATCTAGGGTTCAGCATCGATCAAGGCAATCTCGTCTGTGTGGAAAGAAGTTTTGTCAAAGGTGATAGAAAAATAGTTCTGCTTCCCATGGCCCATATCGGAGATGCCTCGTTTTATCAGGAGATTGTGAAAGATTATCGCGATAAGGAAGCGGTATTTCTTATGGAAGGAGTCAAGGACACAAAAGGTTTGATCAAAGGCGAACTGTTTTATGGAAATCTGGCCCAGAAGATTGGTGTTTCAGAGCAGAAAAATGAATTTAAATTCCCCGAGAAAACCAAGATCAAATTTGTTTGGGCGGATGTGGATACCTCTGAACTAAGCCGCGAGACTGTCAATTTTATCAACCTATTGAGCGTAGCTAAAGCGGGAGAAAGCAATCTGAACATCAGTAGTATTTTAGAAATTGATCGCATGATGAAACAAGAGGGTATCCTTAAAACTATTTTTGGCGACATTTTAAAGAAGAGAAATGAGAGGTTGCTCTCTAAATTGAACGAAGTGCTTCCCACATCAAAATTAGTTGTGATTGCTTGGGGGGCCGCCCACATTCATGACTTGGAAATGCAAATCACTCAAATTGGCTTTCAAAAAAATGATGAAGTCAAGCGGACCCTGACTGGACTGGGGACGATTCTGAAACGTCGTCCTGCCAGTGAAGTTCCTTAATGATGGAAAAAATGTGGAATCTGTCATAGAGGCAGTTGTCTGTAATTACCGAGAGATACACAGGTTAAAAAGGAGACCCAATTGTCCGATAAGAAGATATGGTGAAGTGTTTCCTGCCTATCCTGTTTTTACTGGGGCCGATAAGCAGCTCTTTGAGTTGGGCCACAACCTGTCGGGCGTTGATGTTCAACGGAGCGTCTTCATCCACTTGCGCCCCAGGATTGAACGATAGCTCTTACGAATTGGACCTTCTTCGTTACTCATCGACTTTGCCTGCCGATTGTCAGGGCACCAAATTGTCGGGCAACAGCGGTGCATTCAGTTGCCTGCGAAGTGATGAGGCCACACGGGAAGGATTAAATCCGTGGGCACGGCCGGATGGTGTCGCTACCGTAAATAATTTTGAGACCAACTTTCAAAACGGTCTGCGTGACGCTAATTTTACAGGAGATTCCTTTCAACTTTACATGACTGATCACGGTGGTAAGGGGGCGAGCAGGGGTGACTTTAGCGTTTCGGCCTTTAATCCCAATGCCGAATCAGAACCCGCCAGCTCCAGGAATATGAGCTACTACCGTATGGCGGGGATTATCCGCGCGAATAATGGGATGTCGATTCGAACCAACGCTGATGGTACCACGGAAATTATCAATGACGATATTATCCGGCGTCTCACCAATGTGCATGCGGTGCTTGATCATTGCAACAGCGGCGGAGGACTTTCTCTTTTGATGAAGGCCGGTGTTGATAGTATTGGCTCGACGGTTTGTGGTGTGGCGGCCGCTGATGCCAATGACTGGAGTTATAGCTCAATAACCTTGGGTAAACTACGTGCCGATTTTTTAAAAGAGTTTGGTCGGGCCCCCAGTGATGGAGAACTTCATCGCATGGCCATGCGCCATGGCTGTTACCCTTCGGTGCCGCAACTTTCTTCCGATCTGTATTTAATGGACGTGGTATTCAATCCTGACCCGTATCCGGAAGAGTCAGAGGATTCCACTCTTTATATCACGGCATTAAATCCTCAAACTGGCCGAAACCAAACGGTGAGAGGAATGTGTCTTGCCCAGGGCCTAAACTTGCCGGAGGTTCCTGCTGGCATTACAGAAACTTTCCATGCCGCGGTGGATAGCGGGAATCGCGCTCTGCTCGAAGAGCGGATCAAGGCCATGAGTGATGATTTTAAAAAAATGCTTGCTCTGGCCGGGGGTGAGCGAAGTTTTTCAAGCTGTGGTACTTTGAGCATAAGCACTCTTCAATGTTACATGCGCAAAATGGATTCAAGCTTGGAGACCATGGAAGGGAAACTGGCCGAGACTGAACTGAAGCATAAGATAGAGCTTAATAAATCTTTGGCGAAAGAATTGGGTGTGACTATTCCTGCTCTTCTGAAGCGTCAGCTTAACTCCAGTAATTCTGAGACAAAAAGCATTGCCGCTGATGAGCTGGCCTCTTTGGTTGAGAGCGCCAAGAACAAATTGCTCAATTTAGAGGCACGTACCGATAAAGTCATCCGCCATTTATGTGAATCTCGCGACGGTCGTTGTTTGAGTGGACAAGCAACGTTGAATGCCGCGGAAGAACAATTGAAAAATGAATTATTGGAAAGGGCACGCCAGAGTTCATCATACAAGGAAGAAGCGCAAACAACCAAGACGGTGTGTGATGAACAGAAAGGTCGTTGTGATCGGGTACGAGCACTTCTGCCACAGGCCGAAGAAAAATGCCGTGGCGGTTGCAGAAGGTGTCCGGCGTTGGTGGTGGGGGACGATGCTGCCATTCGCTGCCATTCGGACAGAACGTCGTGCCAGATGAGGTGCGAATTGTTGCGATTGGATGATATCGATCAATATCTGAGCAATGTACCCCAGCATGCCGACTGTCAAGCATCTGTCTCAGATGGTTTGATGGAGTTCCCCATTTGGACAATCACAGAACGTGTTGGGATGGGATATACCTATCCAAGTTGTACCAACGCGTATAATAAATGTAATTGTCAAAGACGACGGGTGGCCTTCGAAGAACGGCAACAGGCACGAATTCTTCTCTATCAAGATCGTGCAGAGGCCCCTGAGAAAATCCGCAAAGTTCTGGACAAGCAAAGGGCCTTGCAATTTGCCCAATGGGGTAAGGAAGGTGCCTATAAATCCAAATTTAAAAATTTACGACGGGCGAAAGCGGGTGCCGAGGCATTGGCCAATGTTTACAAATTGTTAAAACAAGGAAAACCGCAGCAGATTCGGGCCTACGCTGAGTTGTTGGCCTGTGAGCGGGAAGGAATTCCTGAAGGTGAAGCAGCACGGACTTCCGCTTTAACCCCTTCACGTGCGCGAGATTGCCGATGAAAAAGCTTTTCTGGATTATTGTTCTTGCAATTGCCTGGCCGATCTCCGGCCAAGCGGTGGATGTGGGCGAATTTGATTTTAAAAATTGCGGGATTTATCGTGTCATTGGATTGATTCGTCCAGTGGTGGAAAACAATCAGGGTAAGGGACAAATTATTGATTATGTTTTGGAAACTTATCCGTCCGATCATCCCACCAAACGCGAGCGCCATCGCAAGGCCCGGACTTTTATGTTTAAGGAGACAACTCGCCAGGGGCTGGTCGATTTAGATTTGTTTCACGATATGATTGTGGAAACAGAAATCCAATTACTATCCCATAGCAACGTTTCCAATAACGTCATCTTGAAAAAAGTTAAAGGTGTATCTAACTATCTGGCTTCGAACGATCCAGCGCGAGCAGTCCAGCTCATCCAGGCCAGCAAATGCAACTGATTTAGGGCCTATCCCAAAACCCTCATCTGCGTCGTTGCTCAATCATTCGCTTGTGCGGCGTACACTCTGTGTACGCCTCCGCGCTCCCTCAATCGCGCCTAGCATCTGAAGGTTTTGGGATAGGCTCTTAACCTTAATCCCCAACTCAGCTTGATTTATTTCTTTTCAGGTTCTGGTGTCGGTGTAGGAGTGGCGTGCATTGGGCAGTGTTGACCTTCGCCTTTATGGCCGTCACATTTATGATCGGTACCCTGGTGCTGGCATTTGCTTTCGCAGGACTTAGGCCCTTCCGCGCAACAATCTTTTTTGTGCTTAAAGCAGGAACAACTTGCCACTAAAAAAAGCAGTGAGCATACGGTAATGATCATTTTCATCGCGAACTCCTCATTGAATTCTTCATAATTTAAAAAAAATTACATCAGGTATTTTAACATGGAAGTGCTCAAAGTCGAGACAGGTGATAGTGTCAAGACCATGGGCCTCGGCCTTTATCAGTGATTGTCGAGGAACAGAAAGGAGACAGAGAAGGCGTTCAAAACCCAAAGGCCCTTCGAAGCTGGAACTTAAAACTGACAAGAGATCAAAAGAGTCGGCCATCTCTATGGCCTTAAGAGCAACACTGTAACCTGCGAGAGAAGGCGGACGAATAATAAAGGCCTTGAGACCTCTGGACTTTAGCTGTCCTAGGTTGAGGCCGGTGTTGAGAACTAATTTGAGCGACTCATCGAGGGCGAACGGCAGGGGAAATAGTGTCTGTGTGTCGGAACATAAAACTTGGAAAAAATCCTTTACCGGTTCTTCAATATAATCGATGCGTGCTTTAAAAGGCATCTGTGATAATTGGGTGACTTGCTCAAGTGTCAGTTGCTGGTTGCCATCCAGTCGCCAGCGGACTGAAGAGGGAAGTGCTTCATGCAGAGCTTCGGCCCAGGCGAGTTCTTGCTTAAACTCCAGGCGACCCAGTTTGATTTTGAGATATTTATAGAGGCCCAGTTGTGCAGGAAGTGGTTTGAGTAAGTCAGGCACCACCAGGGCCTGAGAGCGGACTTGCTTAGGAGCGGAGAAAAGCCAGGGTAAGAAAAGGCCTTCAATGGCAACGCGTCCTGATCCTGATAGTTTGTCCAGTTCAAAGAAAGCAAGATGTTTTGAAGGAAACTCAAAAGCAAGGTGACGAACCGATTGCAAAAATGTTTCTAGTTCCTGTTGGCAAAATTCTATCGTTTCGGCATGCAGACCGGGAAGGGGATGGGCCTCGCTTTCTAGTTCTTGTCCTGAAGCGAGATGAACTTTGAGTTCAAGAATAGAACGGGTATGAAGAGTGCGTTTCTCTGGTCCGGTGATAATCGTGAAAGGTGTGCGAAAAGGGATTTCTACTTTCGTCATGCTCCAATCAATGATTCGATCAACGCTCATGAATGGATCCCTCCCACAAATTATAAGAGATTAAAAAGCGCCATGCCCAGACTAAAGAGAAAAAGTAGTTTGCCGGTGAGTGCCAGTGCCGAATTCATTTCAGCACCGATCGGAGTGGTAAGGCAGATGCGAAAAATTTTGGCAAAAAGCAAGGGAAGGGCCAGGGTGAGTATCAAGACAATAACTTTTAAATTCCACGTACTGTTCAAAATAGTCTGAAGCAACAAGACCAAAGGCAAAGAGAACGCCATGATTATAAAGAAAGGAGGAAGAAGTCGGGCATATTTCTCTTTTAAAAGAGTTGCCAATGTGTACTTCCCCGCCTGTGAATCGCTGGTACGGTCACGCAAATTGTTGATGGCCATAAGAGCGCTTGCCAGAGAACCACAAGAGATGGCGTGCGCCATGAGGTAATAATTGAGCGGTGAGAATGACAATGTTTCTAAATAATAAGTACCGCCAAGCGCCACCGGCCCGAAAAAAATCAAGGCGAGAAGTTCACCTAAAGCATAGTGGGAGAGAGGAAAGGGACCGCCAGTATAGAGGTAGGCGAAAAGAATTGAGGTGATTCCTAACAGAAAAAGCGGCCAACCGGCGTGCATCAGTGACAGCGCTACTCCAATTGTGAAGGCCATGAGCAGGCACGCGAGAAAGGCCTTTTTCACCTGGGCCGGTGTTAAGAGCCCCTGGGACACGACGCGGGGAGGACCGAAATTTCGATTTTTATCAACGCCACTTTTGCCGTCATAATAATCATTGATTAGATTGGAAGCGGTCTGAAGAAATAAGGCCACAAGGATTGGCCAGGGGACCAGATAAAAATTAAACTGATCATCAAGTGTGCGATACGCCAGGGCCAATCCCAAAACAACTGGCCCGATGCCGGCGAAGAGCGTTTTTGGTCGAATGGCCATGAGAAGAGGATGCATCATATTTTAATAGTTTTGAGCTGATTATAAAGGGTCAGATTTTCTTGTGGATTGATTATGAATTCCAACAAAATAGGGCGTGAAGTATAGATTGCTTCTTGCATGGCCTCGGGGTATTTTTGCGCCAGTTCTCCTCGTGAAGAGAGAGTGCAACACTTGATTCCCATGCTTTCAGCTATGGGTGCCAGTCTGCAATCGTGAGGAGTCGTCATCATATCCATCGTCTGATCGAGGTTCGAAAGCCCGAGTAATTTGAAAATTCCTCCGCCGAAATCGTTTGCCACGATAACGACCAGGGCGGCGCGAAGATTCCTCAGAGATAAAAGCGAGTTCAAGTCGTGCATGGCCGAGATATCACCTAATACCAAAGTGATGGGAGTTATGGATTTTGTTTTCAAACCATCCGCTGCACCCATTGCTGTGGCAAGAAGTCCCTCGATGCCACTGACTCCGCGATTGGTGAGGACTGATAAATGCTTGCTCAGCATCACAGAAGTGTACGAGTCGAAAGATCGGATAGTGGTGGAGTTGCCTAAAACCAGCATACTCTTATCCGGTGCCAACTCGATGATGGTCTTAGAAAGCGCCGGAAAAGTTTGTGATGATTGGTGAATCAAGGCCATCTTTCTTTGTACAAAGGGAATGAGGCCTTCCAGTGACATAACCTCCGGTGCTTTAGGCAGGATCAGCTCTTGGACGAATTGCAGGGGTGTTTGATGAATTCTTATGCGTGAGCGTAAGGCCGGGTCTTCCATATTGGTAGAGGCGTTAACCACGATCAATTGTGTCTCGGGATTCTTGTCCAAAAAAGAATAATAATGCTTCGAGGTTACTCGACCGCCTAAGTGGACAACATATTTTAAGGCGTGTCGTTTCGGCCATTCCATCACTTCGGGATGATCGAAGGTGGGAATTTGACCGTGCTGCAGATTAAAATCAAATTTAAGTGATGATGTGACGTCAGCATAAAATGGCCAAGGGCCTTTTTTTAGAAATTCTAGTATCGCCGAATGATCTTCAAAATAAGGCAATTCGCCAATCACTAAGAGTCCAGATTCGGCGAAAATTTTTTCAAACATGTAAGGATCAATATTATCCATATGGCGAGTGTAAGGTTGCGAGTCGGCGAGGATAGATTGTCCTTCTTTCAGCATGGAGGAAGGAATTTCATGGATTGAACCATCCAAGGGTTCGGTGAAACTGATATTAATGTGTGCTGGTGTTCTTGAAAATGATTGGCCTCTTTGTAGAGCATGGCCTAAGAGGGCGGCCCATTCGTGAGGTGAGCTATGTTGGGCGGGAGCATCGAGTGTTAAGACGGTAGGTGCGGCCGGTGCCAGTAAGTGCGGTTGTACCAAGGTTTGATTGGCGGTGGCGTATACCAGTGAAGCTGGACGATCAGCGCTCAAAATCAGCAGAGGTGTTTGCGATTTCTGCGCTTCGAGAACCGCAGGAAAATAATTTGCCATGGCGGTTCCCGAGGTACATAGCAGGCAAGGCGTTTCACCAGTTACTTTGGCAAAACCTAAAGCGCGGTAGGCATGGGCCCGTTCATCAATTCCCACTTCCACAATGATGTCGTCGCTTCTCAACTGGTCGATCGCCCATAAGAGCGGGGCATTGCGCATGCCGGGTGAAACGAAGAAGGCGCGAATATTATTCTTGATCATCTGATCGATAATCAGCAGGGCAAAGAGCTGATTGATATTGTGCATTTCGGGCACTCTCATGCATTTGCTCCAAGGGAAAGACTCAGATCAAGAGGGACGAAATTTCTCATCTTGTGAGCGGTTTCCTGCCATTCCGATTCGGGATCACTTTCACGCACGATTCCTGCCCCGGCAAAAATGTGAAGATTCGCTTCTTCACTCAGGGCCGAACGGATAGCAACTAAGATTTCGCTGTAATCGGCACTCATGACCCCTACAGGGGCAGCATAGAGACCGCGCTCATATCCTTCACTCTCGGCAATTTGCTTCAAGGCAATGTGGCGGGGGTAACCTCCCACTGCGGGAGTCGGGTGTAAGGCCGAAATAATGGCAAAAGGGGAGAGATGCTGGGGTGTTTCCGCTTGCCATTGTGAATGGACATGTTGGACGTGTGCCAATTTAAGAATCTGGCCTGAAAAAAGTAATTCCGGTTTGAGTCCCAGCCCACATAAATTTGCCATAATTTCATCGAGGACAAATTTATGCTCGTGATGATCCTTGGCGGAGTGGCGTAATTCGTCCGCTAATTTTTGATCTGTCTCTTTGTTACTGCCTCTGGCCATTGTTCCTGCCAGCACATCAACCGCCAAGACATTTTTTTGTAAACTAAAAAGTCGTTCGGGTGAGAAAGATAAGAAAAACCATTTAGGAGAAAGTTCAAGCCAAAAGATATTAGACGGCTTCGTCCGTTCCTGACCCAGCCATTTGTCTTCCAGAAATTGGCGTGGTGATTGATCGCAATTTAGGGAGAGTCGCCGTGCAAAGACAACTTTCTCGCCACTGAAATGCCTAATCAGTTCGGTCCAGGTATTTTTATCGGGCGTAGATTTGTGCGCAAGAAAATGAAATTGTGATGTTGCTCCAGAAGTTTGCATACTGGAAAAGAACTGCACAAAATCAAAAGGCAAAATTTTGCGTTCCTGATAATCAAGGGATTCAAGATGCGAGAGATTTAATCCGATCTTAAGTGTTGCTTGGGACGATTGGCGGAAATAGAGACGTGGTACAAAATAAAAATGGGGGCGGATATTATCCCACATGCTTTCAGGATGATCTGTCTGGGAGAAAAAAGCTTGTCCTCCAATTAAAAAACTATTGGGTTGAACTTTCATTTGCTCCCAGAATTGATTCATTTCATCTTTGTTTGTGGGCAGCGTTTTGAAAATCCCGGCGGCAAAAAATCGGGTCTGTTGATAGGAACTAAAAAAATAGGCCTTGGGGTAGCTGGCCTGATTTCCCGCCCATAAAAAAAGATTCGACGCCTCACCGGATTCCCACTCCCATTCGAGATTGGCCCACTCATCTCCCGCAGAGAGGAGTGGAGCGGTCCGAAGATAAAAGGGAAGGAGAATTTCATCCATGTTTGTTGCGTCCTTCATAGAGAGTCGCGATGCCGAAGGTGAGTGGCGTGGCGCTCACCTCTTGAAAACCGGCCGATTGCATAAGGGCAAGAAAGGCCTTTCCATAGGGAAAATCTTCCACCGTTTGATTGAGATAGGTGTAGGCATCACGATGTCCTGACAGCAAATTCCCCAGCCAGGGGAGAAGGTGACGAAAATAGAAATTATACAACCGGCGCACCAGACGATTGTTCGGCCATGAAAATTCAAGGATCAAAATCCGGCCACCAGATTTCAGCACACGTCGACTTTGCTTGAGAGACTCAAGGGGATTCGAAAAATTTCTGATGCCAAAAGCGATGGTGATAAAATCCATGCTTTGATCATTGATGTTCAAATTGACGCCATCACCAAGCTCTAAGTTGATTTGCTCAGAGAGTCCGTTCTTTTGCACTTTTTTGTTTCCAATGTCGATCATGCCTTTCGATAGATCGATCCCCTTGATTGTGGCCAAGGGACAACTTTTGGCCATTGCGATGGCCAGATCGGCCGTGCCGGTTGCCAAGTCAAGCACCTGAATTGGTCCCTCGACCAGTCGCTTGGCCAATCTTTTACGCCAGCTTCGATCAATTCCGAATGAGAGGATGCGATTTAATAAATCGTAAGTGGCAGCGATATCGTTAAATATCTGGTAAGAGTCTCGTTTTCGCACAGTGAGAGCGTCTTGTTGCATCGCCTGCCCCGTTCTATGAAGAGGTGCGACAATACTGAAATTTTTATCAGGTGACAACTCACTGAGGACCCCAAATTGTTGCTTTTTGATTTACATAAATTGCTCAGAGTGTTAAGTAGAGCTGGTCCATTCTCCAGGTAAATAAACAGTATGTCTTTAGTGCAATTTTTGGCCCATATTCCTAATGATATCTTAAAGCGGCTTGGAGATTTAAGTGTCGATGCTCGTAGTGAAAACTGCCGTCGGGAAATAAATGATCTTCTCCAACAAACCGTCTTAATCGGTGGCAAACGGCTGCGTCCTCTACTGACTTTTCTCATGGGGAACTTTTTTGGCCTTAATCTTGATGATTGTGAATTACCGGCGCGAGCGATTGAGCAGGTGCATGCCGCCTCTCTTTCTCATGACGACGTGGTGGATAATGCCTCAACCAGAAGGGGAAAACCTTCCATCAATGTCGTGGCATCCAACAAAAAGGCGGTCTTGGCGGGGGATTATCTCTTGGCCAACGTCATTGTTGATTTGGCCAGCCTGCAACGTCCAGATATCGTCAGTGAAATGGCGCAAGTCATTCGTGATTTGGCAGAAGGAGAATGGCTTCAGTTGGATGCTGCCCAAAATCGTGCCTACACGCGCGAAAGTTTGCGTGAAATTGCTCTGAAGAAAACCGGCAGCGTGATGAGTTGGTGTGGGGTGGCCCCTGCCTTGATTAAAAATGCTCCGAAGCCCTTGGTGGAATATGCCCGATTGTTTGGGATTAAACTTGGTCTGGCCTTTCAGCTAATGGACGATGTTTTGGATTTCCAGGGCCCGGGTTTAAAAGATCAGCTGCTTGATTTGGAAAATGGCCAGGTGAATTCAGTTTTGTTTGAATGGCTTGACCTCCACCCTGAACTTTTTGCTCGCTACAAATCAGGTGAATCCATCCAGGATTTATGGCAGGAGAAGCAATTTAACAGTTCCTTAAATCAATCCTTATCCACTGCCCTGGTGGCGGTGAGAACTGAGGCGGGAAAATATTTAGATGAGGCCAAAAATATTTTGAATTTGATGAATATCGAATTGGGAAAACATAATCCTACCGAAAACCAAAATAGCTTTAAAGCGCTCGAGTTTATCGTCGATTATTTAGGGCAACGATCTTTTTAAAATTAAAAAAACCTAATTCCGAACCCAGGTTAAAATAGCACAAAAAAAGGCCCCAAATTTGGGGCCCTTTTCTCATTCTTTCGTTTTATGCATTAGTAACGAGAATCAAGTTGTCGACAGAATGTCTGTCCATAACGGTACAGTCCACATTGGCGAAGGGCTTCGTCACAGGCGTTGCGACGGGCCGTTTCGGCGTCATAGGCTTGACCAGTTCCTTCAAAAGTTTGTAGCAACTGTGTGTAGTCATAAAGTCCGGCGCGGCACAATTGAGTGAACAAACGACCGGGGCCAGGATTAGGGTTAGGATAGGGGTAAGGATAAGGTCCTGGATTTGGATCGTATCCACCATCACTGGAACGGGTAATCTCACACTGGGCATAACGACCGTGTTGTTGATAGCGGTTCAGCTCTTGCTGGCACTGATATCGTGCCTGGTGGCAGGCCTCACGACGGTCATAACCTGTACCATAAAAACTTTGAATGATAGCACCATATTGTGTCTTGAGTGCAGCTTCACAGCTCGCATGGCCTGGGTACGGATGAGGATTAGGCCCGGGAATTGGTGTCGGACCAACTTGGGGAAGATTGCAGCGATAGCTGCCATAATCACCGCGATATGAGCGCCACTGAATCTCAGACTGGCATTGCTTAAGAGCATCGTCGCAGGCCTGGCGTAAATCATAACCAGTGCCGGTAAAAGTTTGTTGCGAGCGACCAAGCTGATTTTCTAACAGCGCGGTACATTGAGCATATTGGGCATTGGCCGCGGAAATTTGCAGGCCTGCCATACACAAGACAAAACCAATAAGTGCAGTTTTTAAACTACCCATGACATTACTCCTTTGAATACCGATGGATTCGATCTGTTCGACCATCCCGTAGTGCATGAGTTTCTTCAAGGGGGTATATAAAAAAAGCGCTCCACATGGCGCGCTTGTAAGAAAATGCTCAGGCCAGGGTCTCATAATGCGATGTAATAACAAGGTGTTGGGAGCCTTTTGGCCCTACTTTAAAAATTTAAGCGCGCCAGCTGGTCAGGAGGCCAGTAAGTTAAGCACTCGCTCTTTGCCAATGGCCAAAATAAAGCTGGCCAATTTGGGCCCTTTTTCCCGTGAGATGAGGATTTGATAAAGAGTGGTGAAACCCATCATGGGTTCAAATCCGGGAATGGCATGGATGACTTCATATAATTTTTCATGCAATTCTTTATCGGATTTTAGATTATCCCACTCCTTCTCTAAAAAAGTGTAAAGGTTGCGAATGAAATCGGTTTGTCCCTGAGTCAAATCGAGGCACGGACGAGCACGGTTCAGGGTGAACTTGAATTCATCGGGAGCGTCACTCTTGAGCCAATGAAGAGCGCACAGAGAGCGCTCTTGAAAACGTCTCTCGTCGCGCTCATTTTTAATCTCTTGGGCGTAAAAGACCCGCGTTTTTTTGATATCGCCATCGTTAATTTGCAGTACATTACAGAGATGGCGGAAGCTTGGTTGGAATGGGCATTCCTTGGGCATCGGGCCTATTTGTGACAGCTCGATCACCCGTTTTGCCATCGCCACTTTTTTGTCATTCCCCGCTTCCAGTCCATAGGCGAGTCTTTCTTGGCGGTCAAAATCTTCATAGGTTTTAATCACATCCAAATCAAAACTGATGGCAAAATCCACATTGGATTTGTAACTGGCAAAAATCCAGCGCACCATTTCGGGTTCATAAATGTTAAGCACGTCATTGACGGTAACCAGATCGCCCTTTGAAGAACTCATCTTGCCGCCACGGCCTTTGATGCTGACAAAGTCATATTGCAAATAAACCGGTGAGGTTCCCCCAAAGACTTCTTTGACGATTTCCTGAGCGGTCGTGTAGGACCCGCCTTCGCTGGAATGGTCTTTGCCACCCGGTTCAAAATCCACGCTTTCATAAACCCAACGCATCGGCCAGTCGACGCGCCAGGGTAGTTTTGCCCTTGAGGTGGTTTGTAAATTTTCACTGCCTTGGTGTCCACACAGTTCACAGCGGTAGGAGATTTCCCAATTTCCATCCCACTTGATGTTGTCGGTTTTATCCCGATTACATTTGCTACAATAAACATTTACCGGCATCCAGGAGTCATCTAAGGGTTCGGCGCGGTGCTTGTTGAGGATGTCAACGATCACTTGGCGTTTACTTAACGCCAATTTGATTTGATCCTTGTAATCACCTTTTTTATATTTTTTCGCCTGGTAAATGGCCTCAACTTCGATTCCCACCTTTTCCAACTGGGCCTCGTAATTTTTCTCGTGGTGAGCGGCGTAGCTTTCATCGCGATCAAAAGGATCAGGAGTATCGACGATGGGTTGGAACAGGTATTTTTTCAATTCTTCCTGTTTAGGCATATTGGCAGGAATTTTGCGAAAGGTGTCGTAATCATCCCAGGAAAAAATGAAACGTACTTTTTTACCCCGCGCTCTGAGTGCCCGAGCAACGAAATCAACTGTAATAGTTTCGCGGAAATTTCCAAAATGGACCACGCCCGAAGGGGTAATGCCCGAGGCCAAGACATACTGGCCTTTATCGCCCTTTTGTTTAATAATGCGGTCGGCAGTCATATCGGCCCAATGGACAATTTGTGCTTGCTCGTTATCATTTGGATTACTGGCCATGATCACTCCTTAGATGGAGCCCACATTATGGGAAATTTGATATGATTTAGCTAGTGCTTTTCCTTTGAGGAGATCTTTAAATATGATGGCGCTTATTCTCCGAATCATTTTGTTTTTCTGCCTTTACCAGCTTTTTCGTGCCTTTTTGCGAAAACCAAAGAGGATTCAAACTTATCGTGCCAGGTCAGCGGCCATGGAGAAGCCAGTCAGTGATGATAATATTGTTGAAGCCGAATATCGCGTGATTAAAAAGTGAATAGTGATATCAGTGTTTTTGATATCTTTAAAATAGGTATTGGCCCGTCTTCTTCCCACACTGTGGGACCCATGAAGGCGGCTTTGTGTTTTATTAATTCCTTGGTGCAAAAAGGCCTAGATCTTGACACTGTTAGTGCAGTGGAGATTGATCTCTTCTCCAGCTTGGCCTGGACGGGAAAAGGCCATGGAATTGAACGTGCTCTGGTATTGGGGCTGTCCGGTGAATCTCCAGAATCAGTAGAAAATCTCAAGGCACAAAATATCTTTGATCTGGCCCGTCAGCAAAGTAAGGTCTATTTATTGGGCAAACGCAAAATTGTTTTTGATTTAAACCAGCATATTCATTTTTTGCGCTCGCAGTCTCTTCCTCTCCATCCCAATGGCATGAATTTTCGTGCCATTGGGCCGGGGAACTTGATGATTTTTGAACGCAATTACTATTCGATCGGTGGCGGTTTTGTTGTTGATGATAGTGGAGGTGACAAGATTGGCGAACGTTCGGTGGGGCCACTGAGTTTTTCCTCAGGGCAAGAATTACTGGAACTTTGCCAACGCGAAAAGCTGGAAATATCGGCCTTGATGGCCAAGAAGGAAGAAGCTTGGATGGCCAGAAAAGACATTCAATGCGGTTTAGAAAAAATCTGGAAGACCATGCAAGAGTGTGTGAAGAATGGTTTGGCAGAAACCGGCCTTCTTCCGGGAAATACTCACGTTCCTCGTCGTGCGCCGGAAACCTATAAAAAATTATTGGCGATCAAAGAAAAACGTGGGGCCTATTTTATTCCTGATCCGCTTGAAGTGCTGGATTGGGTCAATCTTTACGCCTTGGCCGTGAATGAGGAAAATGCCTCAGGTGGGAGAGTGGTTACGGCCCCTACCAATGGTGCAGCGGGTATTATCCCCGCTGTACTTCTCTATTATCGTCGTTTTTGCCCCGGATCGACAGATCAGGGGATTGTGGATTTTCTCTTAACTGCTGGGGCCATCGGGATTTTGTATAAGAAAAATGCTTCCATCTCGGGGGCCGAAGTGGGCTGCCAGGGCGAAGTCGGAGTGGCCTGCTCCATGGCAGCGGCAGGACTTACCGAAGCGCTGGGGGGAACAATCTGGCAAGTTGAGAATGCTGCCGAAATTGCTATGGAGCATAATTTAGGCCTAACCTGCGACCCGGTTGGAGGGATGGTGCAGATCCCCTGCATCGAGCGCAATGCCATGGGCGCAATCAAGGCCATCAATGCCAGTCGCTTGGCCTTGATGGGAGATGGGCACCACCAAGTGAGCTTGGATGAAGTCATAAAAACCATGCGCGAAACCGGATTGGATATGCAGAGCAAATACAAGGAGACTTCCACTGGCGGGTTAGCTGTGAATGTGACAGAATGTTAAGCAAATTGGGAGGGGCCATGGCAGGTGAAAATTTTCGTTTGAGCAATGAAAAATGGAAGCAATTAATTGAACTGTTGGAAACTTACAAGGCCACCAAGCCAGTGCAATTGCATGCCAGATTTGTAGAAATCATCGAGTTCCTAAAAAAAGAAAATGCCGTTTCAGGTACAGATGCTTATCAGGCCCGTTATATTCGTGATTGCTTGAGCTTTCACAAAGAGAAGGCGGCGCCTCTCGCGGATGTGAACGAATTTATCGAGAAACAATTCTTTCCACCCGAAGTCAAGCCAGCGCCTGCCGCTCCGGCGTCCTAAAAATCTGAAGAGTCATGTTACATCTGCTGGTCAGTTTTGTGGCGGTTTTAATGCTTGCTAGTTGTGAAGGGCCTGTTCGTGCATCTTGAGGGTGGCCTGTTTGAAATTGAAAACCGCCAAAGGCCCAAGGCCCGCCACCGCTCTTATGCAGTGACGGGTGGAGTGCGTTTCTAGCGAGGGCGTGGGGGAATATACATATGTTCAATCTTATTCCCACTGGCCGGTGCACGACCGGGAGTTTTTCCAAAGTGATCCTCTAAGTAACTTTCTTTGACCACGGGATATCTCTTTAAGTGATCTTCCATGGATTGCCACATAGAGACTTGGGTATTATCCGGGCGTTTGAGCAGCAGTCGAACCCAAGGTGTGATGGCATAACCACCGCGCACGATGGCCTCACACATTCCCATTTTGTAATTTTTAGTCAGTTTTAGTTTCTTCCCTTGAGTGCGCAAGTTGGAGATAGAATATTTATCATCCCAGGTGCCGCTGCCTTTCTGCTTATAATCGAATTCAAGGCCGCTGACATAAAGCGGGAGACCAAAACGCATGGCGACCTTGGCCACCAGAGAAACCCACACCCCGCGCACTTCGGCGGTATGAATGTTGTAACCGTATTTATTCTCAAACTCAAAAGTTCTAGGGTTGGAGTTGTACAGATCGCGCCTTGTGATTGCGCCTTCCACCGGAAAGTCCGAGCCCGAAAGGGCACTGACATTGATGGCAAAATCGGCCTTGGCGGTTTCTCTCATGGCATCGTTAATAAAGAAGTGCCATATTTTGGGATTGCCTCCACGATAGATGGGACGTAGCTCAGATTGGCCGACCACGGTGTTGAGCCATTCCTCGCCGAACAAATCGTAAAGGGGAAGATTGGCATCTTGAATTTTATCGGCAATCTGTTCATCACTTTCTTTGTTGGTAACAGGAATTAACTGGAATTGGGCGATCTTCAAACTCTTTTTGGCCTTGTTGTAATCAAAGATTAATTGTCCTAACCACTCGGCATGCTGGCCGGCCTGGACAATGGCAATTTTCTTTCCACCTTTGCTCTTTTGCCAAAGGATTTGAAAGGTCTCGTCGTGCGAGTGACCACCGATAATGATGTCGATATCAGGAACTTTCTTGGCGATTTTTTTATCTTTGCCCAAACCGGCATGGGAGAGCAAGATCACCACTTCGTTGCCGCGTTCACGCAAAATGCGGGCGTAGTTTTTAGCGGCGTCAACTTCAGAGGTGATACCTCCTTCTTGAATTCGCCACTTATAAAGCACATCATTTAAAGTCACTCCCACAATGCCAACCTTAACTCCATTAATGACCATTTCAGTGTAGGGTTTGATGACTCGATTCACATTTTTGTATTTTGCATCGATAAAGAAATTGGCACCTAAAAGCTCAAATGAGGGTTTTACCGCGCCCAGGAGTTCATCTAAATCACGGCTACCCATGAGATAATCGTGATTGCCGATGACTGACACATCGTAACCGATGGAACCGTAAATTTCGTAAGTGCGTTTTCCTTTCTCGGAGAGATAATAAATATTGCCTTCCAGATAATCACCTCCATCCATAATCAGATTTCCCATGCCATTGGCGGTACCCCAGGCCTTCTTTTCATCAATCAGAGACTTCAGTCGGGCATAGCCTCCCAACCAAGGCCGATGAATGGCGTGATCGAGGTGAGAATGGGTGTCATTGGTATGCAGAATCTGCACCAGATTGGCCAGCACTCCTTGAAAGGGAGCAATCAGTAGGAAACAAGCGATCCAAACAAAAAGAGAAGAATGTTTTCTCATAATAGTTTTCCTTGTGCACTCGTTAAGTGGTCATTAGTGTGCTTGCTTCTCGGTGCAAAGGAATGAGGGCCCAAGAGACTTAAGCTTTGAGGTCAAGTGGAGAAAAAAATTGCCTAGCAGGCCATTGAAAAAGGCCAATCTGCGTCGTTGCTCAATCATTCGCTTGTGTGGCTTGCCTTTAGCAAGCCTCCGCGCTCACTCAATCGCGCCTAGCATCTCGGCCTTTTTAAAGGCCTGCTAGCTAGGGCAGTTGAAACCAAGCCATTTTGTACAATGATGACCACGGGCCTTTGCGGAAAAATTTGCCCAGCGTGGATTGGTCGAGCAATTCAGTGACGATAGATTTATCCGTTTTGAGGATGAGTTGGTGTTGTTTTGCAAATTCCCTGATATTGTCAGGGGCAAAATGGAATTGTGAGTTGGTCTGGCTGATGGCCGGCAAGAGATAGGCGCGGGAAACAAGCCAGGGACTTATATAGTCAAAGGCAAACTGCGCCCCTGGAAAATGACTTTTGAGAAGCTTCATTAGAGTGGTGATCTGTTCGGGAGTCAGATACATACCGACACCTTCCAGTGTAATAAAAAAGGGTTGATTGATACCTTTTTGGGCCAGAAGATTTTTTTTAACTTCCAAGGCCCAGGTGTCATCCAAAATATTAGAGGCCAAAAAAAGTTGGCCCGGGCCTTCACCATAGAGCTTTCGCTTAAGCCCAATCACTTCGGGAAAATCAACTTCAAAGGTTTGAGCGTTATGGGTCTCGCGTGAAAGGCGCTGGTGGCGAGTGCACAATCCCGCTCCCAAGGAAATAAGAATCCCATCATGCCCCAGACTTGAGCGAACCCATTCATCAAAGGCACGGGCGCGCACGATACATGCTTTACTGAAGAGAGAGCTGAGATAGATATGGTGGCCTAGCTCATAATTTTGAGCAAGTTTTTCGGCCTTAATGTCTTCAAATGGGATATCAAAATGTTTGGCCCGGGCACGACCTAAGAGTGGAACAAAGAGTGTTTTGCCCACATTGGGCAATTCTTTGGTCAGTTCCTCGAAATTTTGTTTAGCACTCATCGGTGTTAACTCCAGGCAATGTTGGACCACTGGCATACTCAAGCATCATTTTTGCGGTTCCTATGGTATGATGAATACCAGTGGCATTCAAGTATAGGAGAGGGAATTTGTCACGCAACGAAAGTAGTAATCCTGTCAAGATTGAAAAGCGCGGTGGTAAAAGGCCACAATTTATCGATGTCCATAGTACCAAATCCCATAAACCTGGACTGGCAGGGGCGTTTGAAAGTTTTGTTCGCAGTTTTCAAAGTATCGGCTTTGTGATTGTCTTTGTTCCCGTTGTGATGGTGGCCCTCTCTTGTATGGGACTGGCCTTAAGTCCGGCATTGTTTGTTTTTGACATGATTTCTCGCTCTGTTGCCACATTCCCGATGTGGGCGCAGGCCATCGCCAAAGGACTGGGTTTTGCCGCAGGCTTTTTTATCTACGGTGTCTCACTCATCTTTATTGCTCCCATGGCCAACAAACTCATGCCCTATAAACTTAAAGCATGGCGTGGGAATTGGTTTTCACTGCAATCTGTCCCGTGGTTTTATCACAATGCTTTAACTTATATTGTGCGTTTTACGTTTCTAGATTTCGTGACACCCAGTCCACTTAACATTCTTTTTTTCAAAATGATGGGAATGAAGATCGGCAAGGGAGTCATGATCAACACATCTTTTATCTCCGACCCCTGCATGATTACTCTTGAAGACTATGTCACGATTGGAGGCAGTGCCACTCTCTTTGGCCATTATGGACAAAAGGGCATTCTCATTTTGTCTCCCGTGGTGATCAAGCGCGGGGCCACCATTGGGCTCAAGGCCTCCATTATGGGTGATGTGGTGGTGGGAGAAAAAGTGATCGTGCCGGCGCATACGGTTTTACTGCCTAAAACCAGAATCCCGAACGGTGCCCGTTTCAAACTGCCTGAAAGCCAGATTATTGTATCTGAAGAAGAAGGCAGTGAAGTCCAAAACAACACAGCCCCTATCAAGGATGAGGGGAAAGCTTCCTGAGCAAGCAAATCACAATCGCGTCTATACTGGGGAAATTTGCTATTGGACTTTGCAATTTTTCGGAGCAGGTTTTTTTGCCCCTGTTCGTGGAGCAATCAATCCTTAGATTTCTGCAACTCCAGTAATTACAAGTTGTTAAGTTTGTGTGGTTTTCATGGATTGAATTTTTTGATGTAAATTTCCGAAAAGCTAGTACTGTAATATGTAGGTTTTTTATTTACAGATAAGGGTGTTTGGTTATGAAAAATTTTAATGTGATAGCAAGTGTTAGCTTTGTATTCCTATTCCTTATTAATACACAGGCACAGGCAGCGGAGTGTGCTGCAGGTGTGGCGGCAACGGCAGAAGCCCCCTGCGATTGCGGTGATCCAGCAACTTCGATTACCAGCGGATTCTGTGTGGATGGCCAAGCCCTTCAGGCCTGTGCCAATGGGGTTGCCGCAACGGCCAACTGTGTATGCGGGACAGGTGAGACAGCGGCAACTATGGATAGCGGACGCACTTGTTCGGGAGGGGCCATCGTTCCTCTTCCGGCAGCTCCACCCTTGCCTGCGGTCACGGCCACCGCGCCCGTTGTCAGTGATTATCAGTGGCAGGGGACTCCGATAATATTAAAAACTTCCCAAATCTATGCAGGTGCTGAAAAACGCCAGTGTGGTAATCAGGAATATGAAATTTGCGTAGGGCCTGCCACTCACAAAACTAATGAAGCGGCACCGGTCTTGATAGTAAAATGTTTTATTCCAAAAAATCAAACGGTTTGTCCCGTTATAAAAGCGGGCGAGCAATGCAGTATCTCCAGTGCCGGTGCACCAACTGCTGCTGGGACCATCCCAGCGTGTGATTCCGCCCACCCTTCACGTGACAATCTGACTTATGGATGTACCTGTGAGAAATACGGAAGAAGAAACCATGTCCGCCAGACCGCCGCTATCTGTCGGGCCGAAATGAATGCCCGAATTCGCCAGGCCGCTGCTGAAGAAGAAAGAGTTGCCAAAGCAGCTTGTACATCAAGCGCCACAAGTTCTGAGTGCACAAATTACTGTCGTAATCATGCTAAACCATTTTGTCCCCCACCTGTCGTCCCCGCTTGTACCAGGAGTACGTCACCTGTGACCGCTGCCTGTATGTGTGGCACTGACAGAATTGCCGTGGGGGGAACTTGCGCTCCCCTACCTCCTCCACCAACTTGTACCAGAGATTCAACAACCACTTGTCGGTGTGCCAGAACCAACACCGATGTGGCCAATGGTGCAATCTGTTTCCCGCCTGTGCCACGCGATTCCAGGATCTGTATACTTTGCTCAGGCACACCCACTCCAGGCGGCGGATGTGCTGCAGGTTATGGTTTTCCTTGTGAAGGAAGTGATGCTTGTAACTCGTTTAGGGAAACAGGGATCAATAATTGTAATTAGAGATGAAAAATAGTTTAGCGAGGTATTTATGAAAAAATATATATTAACCGTACTAGTAAGTTGTTTCTTCGTCCCTTTGGCAAATGCTTTGATGCTTGAAAATTCCATCATCGTAGGAAAAATTAAAAGTTTTAATGACAAAGAAATCGTTTTGGTAGATAGAGAGGGAGTAATTCATAAGGTTTCCCGCTTGAATGTTTCTCCCAAGGTTCGTTTGCAGCAAGGGAAAGAGATTTCGGTTTTAATAAAAGTGAAACCGGAAATGTTCCAATTCTCAAATCTTCCCATGCGGCTTGATGTCACCAAGAAGATGCCCATTAAGTCGATTAAGGAAATCCATGAAGCGTATATCATTTTCCTGATGAATTTGGATTCACAATTGCAAGAGGATGGAACCTTTAAAAAATATGAAAAAGACAAAGTGGTCACTGAATTGTTTAATGTCTTGATGGAAATTGCCAATGCTGAGGACGAAGCTGTCCCTACTAATTTCCCGTGCTTTTATAATGGCTGGCCGACCACAAGATCATCGCCCAACGGGGCCTGCACACCTCCTTGGGGTAACGCCGCTCAGACCGCTTATCCAGAGGGCGATGCTTTTCACTATTCAACTTGCGGAAACGGAGGAGGCACATATCGCTGTAATCCAGTGTTGTTTGGCGAAGGTGCTCCCAGAGACCCTGCTGCACCAGGGACGGCCTTGGGGGCACCGACTGCCGCTTTCCCAGGGACACCGGTCAAAGTCAGAAGTTCGGCCGATCCTCAGAATGGTATCTGTGTAGTCAGCAGTTCCTCTGATGTGATTAGAAAATGTTTGACCGCTTCCGCACCCAATCTGGGAAAAATTATTGATAAAATTAAAATTAATCCGGCAGCATTTAATCGTTTTGCCCAGTCAGTTGAAGCCTTTTGCAGCAATCGAAATAATAGGTCAAATCACGCTTGCTCCCAGTTAGGTGAGAGACTGGCCTCTATTAAATTCGGCCAAAAAGCGAATCAACGACAAGCAGTTGAGGGGAATCCTACCTGCACCAAGACTGCTTTTGGAAAATTTGGTCAAAGTTTTGAAAATAGCGCAGAACCAACATGCCCAGGAAACACCTGTTATGTGCAGGCCAATTGTCCGGCCGCTACCGAAGGAGCAGCTCCTTTGAATATTACGGCCGTTTGTGGTTGTTCCAAGTTGGGCCCGGCAACAGGGCCTGATGGCGTCCACACTGCTGAGGACATAGACTCGGTCGATATAGTGAGCTGTGTGAATGATCAGAGCATCAGCGTGTTAAATCCTGATGCCGCTCTACCTGATAATGCTTTGTCCCCCGGCGGTAGTTTATCTCACTAGTACTCTGATTTTTAAGTTTTTCCCGATGATTGCTGCATAGCTCGATGGCCTTTCGTTGATTTTGATGAACCATCTTTATGATGGCACCAATAAAAATATCTCTCGGCAAGATAGAATTAGAAAAAATAAAAATTCTAACTAAGAAGGGTCTTGAAGACGTTCGTGTAGTTAAACGGGCACTAATCTTGAAATCGAGGCATATGGGAATTCCAACTGAGGACATTGTCGGATTACTCGACGTTGATTCTAAAACAGTGAGCAATACTTTAAATAATTTTCTTGAATTTGGTTTTGATACTCAAACGGTACCACACGCCCAGGGATAGCTACAATGCATTATTATTCTTTAATTCAGAAAGTACATCCATGCATAAACACCGCCACCGGGTTACCAGATATCGTCTGTCTGCGACTTCACCCAAGCGAAAAACAGGAAAATTTTTGATAGGCGAGTTTGTTATGCTCGGAACAAAGTATGCGCATATTATTTTGCGCTGTTTCTCCGCAAATTGAGTGCGGTGTGATGTGGTCACACTGCAAGAATTGGCGATTCTCA
>JACPIU010000025.1 GCA_016187935.1 Bdellovibrio sp. | reverse complement strand
ATCATGCCAAGGCACATACGCTCGTCCCGTTAAATCCTTATGGTTTTTGCAAGAAAATTTTTGATGATTGGGTTCTGTCCCAGAAAGACGTCCCCTCAAAATGGTTTGGCATTAAATTTTTTAATGTCTACGGGGCCAATGAGTATCATAAAGGTGAGATGCGTTCCATCGTGCATAAGGCCTATGGTCAAATTCAGTCTGCTGGAAAGGTGAAACTTTTTAAATCTCACAAGGAAGGATTTAAGGATGGGGAGCAGCTGCGCGATTTTGTTTATGTGAGTGATGTGGTGGAAATAATGATCAGCTTAATAGATGGAGCAAAAAAACAAGACTCCGGTATCTATAATGCCGGAACTGGTAAGGCCCAGAGTTTTTTAGATCTCATCACCGCTGTTTTTCGTGCTCTCGATAAAACGCCCAACATTGAGTACATTGATATGCCAATCAATATCCGAGATCAGTACCAATATTTTACCCAAGCTGATATGGGGAAAACGAAAAAGATATTACCCAAGTTGAAACTTCATACCTTAGAGGAAGGGGTGAAGGATTATGTGCAAAATTATCTTATTAAAAGTGATCCCTACTATCATTAGGAGGGCCTATGCCTTTTCAAGGTGGCCCGAAAGAGGCCGCGCGCATGCTGGCCTTACTTGATCCACAATCCCGCCAGCGCATTTTGACCGAATTAGAGATAAAGGACCCCAAAACCGCTCAGGTTGTCAGAACTCTCATGGTGACATTAGAAGATTTGCAATTTCTGACCGTGAGAATGTTACAAGAATTCTTGAAGACAGTTTCCTTGCGTGAGTTGGGACTGGCCTTGAGACGATCTTCACCGGAATTAAAACGTCATCTCATGTCTCAATTGAGTCTTCGTATGCAGGAAGAAATACAAGAAGTAATGCTTGGCCCACCCCAACCAAAAAATATTGTGGAAGAGGCCGAAAAAAAAATTCTAAAAATTTTATTGGAAAAAGTTGAAAAGGGCGAAATCGTTTTATCCAAGGACGGTAAAGAGCAATTAGTCTAATAGAGACTTACTAAAGGTAAGTCGCACAAGTGAACGACCGAGTAACGACGCAGAGGGGTTATGAAAAGAAGACCAATGACACCACTGTGCGGGGCCAGTCAGTAACCAAGTCCTTTTTTGATCCCAGAAAAACACACCCAGTGAGGCCTTAGATCGGAGGCATTTTAGCTCCGATTTGTATGTAACCTACCTGGATTTCTGACCTCTTCTAACTATCATCAAGGGGAAGACGTGAATACAGATACTTGTGCGCAGTGTCGAAGCGAGGGGGCCTGCCTGGCACAGACAATGCACATATGGTTATTCAAGAAGGGCGATCCAGGAAGGAACGCTCGATTAGTCCGAAAGGACGCGGGGATAAGCGCCCAAGGATGGGCAAGATTCCCACTTCCCAAAATTTTTTGGAGGATTCTATGGACGCTTCTCTTACTTTGCAGTTTAAAGAAAAATTCTTAAACATGCGCGAAGATTTACTGATCGGAATTGAGCGCGTGAAGTTAGAGAACGAGGAAGTGAGTCCTTCTGCCAAGAATGACTTAAAAGATGATGCTGATTGGACGACTCAAGAGGCCGAAGAAGTTCTTTTTTATAAATTGGCCGGGAGAAGTACTTTTTTGTTAAAGAAAATAGATGAATCACTATTCAAAATAAGCCGTGGTTCCTTTGGAATATGTGAAGACTGTGGACAAGAGATATCCTTAAGCAGACTCTCTGCGCGTCCTATGGCACGACTTTGTCTTGAGTGTAAAGAGCTAGAAGAGCGATCAGAGATTCATATTCCTTATGATCGCCGATCGCATACTCTAGGTAACCTAGCGCCTCAGGTTATCGCTTCTTAAAGCGCATAACTGGTTAAATCTTGCACTAACTCTTGAGAGCGCTTGACGAAAATCTCGCGCTCTTCTTGTTTTAGACCTTCGCTTGAAATGCTGGCCAAGTCCTCAACCAAGTGACAGAGCTTTTTCACTAGATCGGGGCGTCCGCCTTTTTCGTGAATTTTGAAAGCATTCTGGATTAGAGGATTATTGGGGTTGATGACAAGGGTTTTCTTGAGAGGAAAAACACCATTCCCCATATGGGCCGTCATCTTACTAAAACGTTTCATTTGTTCATCAACTCTGAAATAGGCGGGGGAGATGGCATTTTTTACTTTTTCCACCACTATTTCAAGTTTATCTGTCTCTTTTGAATCTGTTGCACTTTCTTTAAGGATGGATTCAAAAAGATCTTTGATTTTCATGTCATCACCTGTGCTCGCCTCTGTGCCGAAGATATTGGAAAATTCCGCATCAACCGAGGTGAACTTATAGGCATGGTCACCCATTTTATGAGATTCCACATGTTGCATGAAATGGGGATCAATATGATCTTCTGTTTCCAGCGTATGGATTTTTTCCAAAAGCAATTGAGAACGTAGACCTGAATCACTTTTACCTTTTTCAAAATAAAGGACTTTGTCACCAAGTTTGGTCTTGTAAGTTTCAGGAATCGACTCGCGATATTCAGGCAGAGTTACATATTTGCCTTCACTATTTTTAAAGATAATGTGATCGCGGATTTGTTCATCGAAGCGATTGTCAGAAACGCAACCATACTTAATGAAAAGCCCGGAATCTTCCCAGATAGACTCAAATTTGGGACGATCAGATTTAAAAAGTTTTTTTAGTGATTCAGCAACTTTTTTTACCACATAGTTAGAGATTTTCTTAACATTGGGGTCACCTTGAAGTGAAGATCGCGACACGTTTAGGGGAATGTCACTTGAATCAATGCAACCTTTTAAAAGTCCCAAAAAGTCGGGAATGATATTTTTCACGCTATCCGAAACATAAACTTGTTTACAGTACAGCTTGATATTGGATTCGTTAAAAGGACGATTGGGATTGAGCTTGGGGAAATACAAAATTCCTTCGAGAGTGAAGGGGTGATCAATTTTCAAGTGAATCCAAAAAAGCGGAGCAGGGTCCATGGGATAAAGATTTTGATAGAACTTGGTATAATCCTCATCTTTAAGATCTTTGGGGTCTTTTTTCCAGAGAGGTACAGTTTCATTGATCATTTCAGGTGAGTTAGGCAAGGGCGCGGCACTCTTATCTTCGGTGCCATCATCTTTGTAGGGATAAACTTTTCTTTCTTCATCAAGAAGGCCAATTTTACAGGGCATGAAATCGCAAAATTTTCTCAACGTAGAAGAAAGCTTATAGCTATCTAAAAACTCGGCATTTTCTTCATTGATCACCAAAGTGACAGAGGTACCAACCTCTTTGCGGTCGGAATCAGCAAAAGTATATTCAGGATTACCATCACAAATCCAACGCACTGCTTTAGCATTTGGTTCCATCGATAGCGTGTCAAGAATAACTCTTTCGGCCACCATGAAAGAAGAATAGAAACCAAGGCCAAACTTACCAATGATATCATTATCACCACTGCCACCAGCGGCCTTCATTTTGCCGATAAACTCTTCAGCACCGGAAAAAGCAAGCTGAGCAATATATTTTTCCACTTCAGCTTCAGTCATCCCGATGCCGTTATCGGAAATGGTAATCGTCTTTTTGCTCTTGTTGACATTAACTTGGATATAACCTTCAGGCACTTCCGTATTCTGGGTTCTGGCCATTGAAGCTCTTTTGGTGATTGCGTCAGTGGCATTTGCTATTAACTCACGTACAAAAATGTCGTGTTCGGAGTACAACCACTTTTTAATGATGGGGAAAATGTCGCCCGTTTTGACAGTAATAGGGCCTTTACGTTCAGTCATAAGATCCTCCCAAAAGAAAAATCAAAATTAAAGAGATAAAATTACTAGTATAAAAAAATGTGTTAAACAATATGGAGGCAAATGCGCCCTCGTCAACCCCTGGGCCATGCTTTTTTTATAGTCAAGTTATAGGCCATGCCAATGAGGAGGTCGAGTGGGACCGAGGAAAATTCAAATTGTGACCACTGGTGGAACGATTGAAAAAATCTACGATGAAGAAGAAGGACTTCTCACCAATAAGACGCCCAATGTTGAGAAGGCCATCTTATCAAAATTGCGTCTGCCTTATACCCAAGTTGTCTTTCATCCCTTAATGAACAAAGATTCTCTGTTTTTGGACGATAATGACCGCAAACAAATACTGGACAAAGTCAGAGCATTGGCCACAGAGGGTCATCCGATTCTGATTATCCATGGCACGGATACAATGACTGTCACAGCTGAATTGTTGGCACGCGAACTATCCGACCTTAAAGTGGCAGTGGCCTTTACAGGTGCTATGCGGCCCTTGGGATTTGATGATTCCGATGCGATGCAGAATGTTACTGAAGCATTGATGGCGCTTAAGATAATGCCGCCGGGTGTATATATCTCTTTTCACAATCAAATTTTTCGGGTGCCTGGTGTTCGAAAAAATAAAGAAAAACGAACTTTCGAATGGATATAAAATGGAGCATTGAGAAGCTGATCTCAATGCTCGTCAATCAAGTAATTTAAGGAGTGGCCGTTTTAGTTTTTGCTGGAGGAACAACTGGTTTTGCCGTTGCTGGCATAGCAGTATTGAATGGTTTTACATCGCCACAATCATTTGAGACAAATTTTCCTTTCAAAGACATTTTAGATTTTTGTCCAGACTTGTCGGTCACATCAACGTCGCCTGAATAATTACTGGTGTCTTGAATTGTGAAAATAGAATTGCCAGAGGTGCCATCTTCACATTTAAAATTGGCGACTATTTTTTTGGCAGATTTTTCTTTGATTGTACTGGTGCATTTCTTATCTTTCTGTTGATTGAGGTTGGCTTCATTTTCCAGCATTTCTTTGGTGTAACAAATTCGCATAGCACCGCCAGGAGTCATACCCATCCTTCCACCCATTTTTCCCATCATGGCCGCCATCTGCTTTTGCTGTTCAGGAGACATTTTTGCCATGGCCTTACGCATTTCTGCCATGGGGTCAACTTGTTTGCCATCTGCCCCACCCATCGTCATTTCCATTTCCCATAGACCGGGTTTAATGCCGAGCGCGGCAAAGGTAGAAAAGGAGGAAAGTATCATAAGAAAGGCAACAATAATTTTCATAGGAAAATCCTTTTTTAAAAATTCAAATTGAAAAAATATTCTCAGTCAATCGTGGTGGAGACGTCAAGAACAGTTAGGGAAGATTCCCGTCAATCACTCTGCTATGGGGATTCGAGATGGCCATCTTAAAGCTATGATCAGGGTAACCCCGATTGGCACCAGGGTAACCAAGATAGTCATAACCCACGCGGTTGATGGCACCTGTATAGAACGGGGCACGAATTAAGCGGTAGACCAGCGGAATCCCCGGCAGATATTCGACTCGTTTGGCAATTTCTGTTCTTTGCTCCAGGTTTAAATGCACGAAGCTTTTTTGATAACGCCATAGTGCCTTTAGATTGAGAGCAACACGCAGGTAGCTGCGAATAAGTCCCACTGGGATTGGAAGTTTTTGACTCCGTTCCGTTTGAGTGAGGAAGTCGACCGTTCCTGCTTCCAGAGCGCCGGGCGTGCCAGTGGAATCGGTGATAATGCCCGGGATGATTGTGTCGTATAAGGCAATGAAGAGTTTGTCGCTATAAGGATTGGGGCCGCTTGGCCCTGCTGCCGAAAGGGAAGTGGGAAGAGTGCTCATTCCTGATAACAAAAACAGACTACCGCCGGCCTTGAGAAAATCGCGCCGTTGTATTTTATTATTCATTCAGATGTCCCCCTTCATTCTTAACCAACTCGTGGCCAATTCTCATGGCGTTGGCACCGATAGTATGGGCCGGGTTGATACCCAGACTCCCCGGAATGGCGCTGGCATCACTTACGTACAGACCGGGATAATCAAAAACTTCCCCTGAAGGATTGACCACTCCGGTGGATTTTTGCTCGCTCATTCGTGCGCCACCAATAATATGGTTGCCTCCCATATCGAAAAGCTCGCCATGGATGCCTGTGATGAGTAGCTCTCCACCGACTGTCTGACAGACACCTTTCATGAGGCGATGAAGTGTCTTGGCATGGGCCTGCAATGCCTTAGTGCGAGGATGGTGAATCTTGGGATAACCTCTATGATCGATTTCCATCGTGATTTCGGCGGGCACGACTCCCATGGCATTGATGGGGATGAGACGATTGATGACGTTGTCTTTAACAAAATGTTTGTGCTCCAATCCCCAGGATAGTTTTCCTTCACGGCGCGCATCCACGCCGGCGAAGACGGGAATCGGTGCCATTCCCGGGTGCATGGTGATTCGATACTCATCCCAGAAAGCGTAGGTCATAACACCTGTGCTGGTGGCCGAGCGATAACCAAGATGATCGGGATAACTATCAGGAGTTTTTAAGATAAAATTCATATCCCCATTATTGCTGATCCATTTTCCCAGAGCGGGTGAGAGCTTGGGCAATTTGGATTTTGAACGAAAAAGGAGCGGGACCGTACCAATAGGTCCTGCCGCCAAGATCACCTTGGGGGCAAAATATGTTGAGGTTGCAGGAGTGTCGAAAGACTTGTCACTCTGGATGCAATTGACTTGATACCCACCTCCTCTGAGTGGGGCGACAGATTTTACTGATGTTTCAAGCACGACCTCAAGGTTACCTGTATCCAGTGCAAGATGAAAAACCTCACTGACTAAATTGAGTTTACCTGCGGGAAATTGGCATCCGGCCTCGCAAAAACCACAGTGAACACAACCGCTTCCCACATTGAAATTATTGCGGTCACAAGTGAGCCCGGCATCGTTAAACATACGTGCGAAGTTACCACCGATTCTGGAAACATCTTCCCAAGCAATTTGATGAATGCTGAGAAGCTCTTCCAGTTGCGTATAAAATGGATTAAGGATTTTGCGATTCACATCTGATGGCCATGCTCTTTTTTTGATATCTGGGTCGATAAAATCGAAGGCCTCCGAAGGAGTGCGGTGGTGAATTTTATCATTCATGACCGAGCCGCCGCCAAAAATTTTGGAACCCCTATAAATATCTTTCATGGAAGTTGAC
Source organism: Bdellovibrio sp. (assembly GCA_016187935.1). Classification (GTDB taxonomy): domain Bacteria; phylum Bdellovibrionota; class Bacteriovoracia; order Bacteriovoracales; family Bacteriovoracaceae; genus GWA2-49-15. The sequence continues at coordinate 47,151 of JACPIU010000025.1, read as the reverse complement.
AGTGAAATGTCAAAGAGGTCGCCTAGGTATTCGGTGGACCAAGAGTGACGGAACATATTGCGCTGCCAGGCCTTTCCGCGTTCGATCAGCAACACCTTGAATCCGGCCTGGGTGAGTTGATAGGCCGGCAACATACCGCCATAGCCTGAGCCAACTATAATGACGTCATGTGATTGATTTTGCGTAATCATGCCGACAACTCCATGAATTAGAGAGGTGCGTCACTTAAACCAGATCAAATCTCGTTTGTCTAGCTTAAATACGAGACCCAAGAATTTCGAGATCGGTTTTGATCACGTCCGATTCGCAAATGGCAAATTCCTTTTCAAAAGCATGCTGGCGAATCGGGCAGGGGGAAGCTTTACAGTTGCGGCATAATCTTCGATAGCAGGGATCGATATGGGAATGGACTTCACCCTCGAGTCCGGTTTCTTTCATGACACGTGAGCCGAACTCCTCCACAAGATCATGAGCGTGGCGAATGTCGTGAAATTCAGGAACCACGATGTGCATGTCAACATGAATGTGTCTGCCAGACCTTATGATTCGAAGCTCATGGATGGCGATAATATCAGAAGTGCGACAAATATTAATACCATTTACAATCAAGGAGAGTTGCGCAAGGTCCTGCGTATCGATCAAGGCGTTAGAGGATTTTTTTACCAGCGTAAAACCGGTTTTTGCCAGCACTAAACCGACAAGCAAGGCAATGGCAGGGTCGAGCCAGACCCATCCGGTAAAAAGGACTAAAAGCAGACCGGCAGCAATGCCAAGCGTGGTAATAAAATCTGAGAGGATATGATGGCCGTCGGCCTGAATAGCTTCCGAGTTAAGCTGTCGTCCTTGACGAATAAGAAAGAGACCAAGCAATCCATTTAAGGCCCCGGCGCCCACATTGATGGCCAAACCTAAGTCCATATTTTTCAGCTCTGGGCCTGAAATCAAGGTATTAATCGCATCGTAGATAATCAAGACTGAGGCGAGGGTAATGAGACCTCCCTCAAAGGCGGCAGAAAAAAATTCAATTTTCCCGTGACCGTAAGGATGCTCTTTATCGGCCGGCCGTTCGGCATAAATAACCGCGAATAATGCGAAGGCAGCGGCAACAACGTTCACCACGCTTTCGAGTGCATCGGATTTCAAGGCACTTGAGCCCGTCATTTTGAAAGCGATCCACTTCAATATTAAAATGAATACACTGGCGCCGATCGAGATAAAAGCAATAGCTAAGCGCTTAGATTTCTCCGGCATTTATACTCCTGCTGAGAATTCACGCTTCACTTGAATAAATTGGGCGATGGCGAATTCTAAATCTGTGCGCGAGTGGGCGGCAGAAACTTGGGTTCTGATTCTGGCCTGTCCCTTGGGAACAACCGGGAAATAAAAGCCAACGACATAGACTCCCAATTCTAATAAGCGCGCAGCAATTTTCTGTGCCAGAATGGCGTCACCTAACATAACAGGCACGATCGGATGTTCGCCTTTTAAGATGTTAAAACCGGCCTTGGTCATTTCTGTCCTGAAAAATTGGGTGTTCTGTCGTAGTTTGGTTCGCAATTCATCGCTCTGACTTAACAGTTCCAAAACTTTCAAAGAAGCACAGACGATACTGGGAGCGAGGGTATTGGAAAATAAGTAAGGTCTTGAACGTTGACGTAACTTTTCGATGATTTCTTTGCGCCCGCTGGTGTAGCCTCCGCTCGCACCTCCCAAGGCCTTACCGAGGGTGCCGGTGATGATATCAACTTGACCCATAACTTTGCAATGTTCGTGGGTGCCTCGACCATTTTGCCCGATGAATCCCACGGCATGAGAATCATCCACCATCACCAAACACTGATACTTCTGGGCCAGTTCACATACTGCTTTGAGGTTAGCAATATATCCATCCATGGAGAAAACACCATCGCTGGCAACCATTTTAAAACGCGCGCCGGACTGGTCAGCTTCTTTGAGTTTTGATTCTAAATCATTGGGATCATTATTTTTATATTTAAAGCGCTTGGCCTTACAAAGGCGAATACCGTCAATAATGCTGGCATGGTTGAGTTCATCGCTGATGATGGCATCTTCTTCACCCAGGATTGTTTCAAAAAGTCCACCATTGGCATCAAAGCATGATGAATAAAGAATGGTGTCCTCAGTTCCCAGAAATTCAGAAATTTTTCTTTCTAAAGTTTTGTGGATTTCCTGAGTGCCACAGATAAATCGCACCGAAGAAAGTCCATAGCCCCACTTATCGTAGCTTGCCTTGGCGGCTTTGAGGACATCGGGATGATTTGCCAGGCCCAAATAATTATTGGCGCAGAGATTAATAACTTCCTGTCCTCCGACAACTCCGATATGGGAACTTTGGGGGGTGTTGATAAGGCGTTCCGATTTATACAATCCTTGCTCTTTAATTTCGGCCATCTCTTTTATGAAATAATCTTTCATTTGGTTAAACATAATTAAATCCAGTTTAAAATTACTTTTCCTGACTGACCTGACTTCATCAGTTCAAAACCTTTTTCAAAATCGTCAATGGGAAAACGATGGGTAATGACAGGACTAATATCTAGTCCCGATTGCAAGAGAACTGTCATCTGATACCAGGTTTCAAACATTTCACGACCGTAAATACCTTTGATATTGAGACTGTTGAAGACCACTTTGTCCCAATCAATGCCCGTGCCGTTTGGCAGAATACCAAGCAGGGCGATTTTTCCACCGTGAACCATATGGTCGATCATATCTTTAAAGGCCTGAACGTTCCCCGACATCTCAAGCCCGATATCAAAACCTTCAGTCATTTTTAGATCTTTAATGACGTTTGATAATTTTTCTTCTTGAACATTAACCGCTCGGGTGGCTCCCATTTTTTTTGCCAGACCAAGGCGGTAGGGATTGACGTCCGTGATAACGACATGACGGGCCCCTGCATGACGGGCGATGGCGACGGCCATAATACCAATGGGGCCGGCCCCTGTGATGAGCACATCTTCACCTACCAGATCATAAGAAAGGGTCGTATGGACGGCGTTGCCAAAGGGATCAAAACACGCCAGAACGTCTTGGGGAATGTTGGGATCACAGCGCCATACATTACTGGCAGGGATAGATAAGAATTCGGCGAACGATCCTTGTCTGTTTACTCCCACTCCACGGGTATTCATGCAAAGATGGCGGCGTCCGGCCCGACAGTTGCGACAATGGCCGCACACAATATGCCCCTCCCCGCTGACAACTTCGCCAATCTCAAAACCTTTGACATTGCTTCCAATTGCGGCAATCGTGCCAACATATTCATGACCGACCACCATTGGGTAGGGAATGGTTTTCTGCGCCCATTCATCCCAGTTATAAATGTGGATGTCAGTTCCGCAAATGGCGGTTTTGTGAATTTTAATCAGAACATCGTCGATCCCAATGCTGGGGATATCCACTTTCTCCATCCACAATCCTGGCTGATTGTATTTTTTTACCAATGCTTTCATTTTTTGTGATGCCATATTTTTCATTCCAATAATTTAGGTGAAAGATGGAGAAGGATAACGCTATTGTGGTTGGAGATCAAACATGATTTTTTTTCAATGCCACCCCCTTTAAATAATCACCTTCGGGAAAGTGAGGGAGGCGCGGACAGTCAAAACTTAGGCCATAAAATTCTCTAAGAGTATATTTATTGAGAGCGGGAATTTGCGCTAAATCCTGTTCAAATTTTTTGCGTGTAATTTGATGGGTGTTGTTAAAAACTAAGAGAGTACCGCCTGAAGCCACCAAAGTGTCCAGCATGCTTAAGAATTCCCCCATTGATTTCCAATGGTTGTGTTGAGAATGCCCATCGCTGGAGGCCGATGGAGGGTCACAAACGATGACATCAAAGAGGGCAGAGGCATCAATTAATTCTTTAACCTTGGAATTGACCGGCCCCACCAGTGAATGATGGATCGAAGCATTCAATTGGGGATTGAGCAGCAAATTTTCATTCAGTCGCGCCATGTACTTAGGCGATAGGTCGACGGATGTCACTTGGCGCGCGCCTTGGGAAAGCGCAAAGAGACTGAAGGCACCGGTGTAGGAAAAAAGATTTAAAACTCGCGCATCCGAGTAAAGAGGAGAAGTATGAAATCGCACGGAACTCATATCAGTATACAGTCCAAGATCGGAACCTAAATTGAAATTTAGACTATAACGGAGATTGAATTCAGCAATCACAAAGTCGTTCGCAGGGGCCGCAGTTTTTGACGGATAGGAGAGAAAGGGGCCTGGTCGTTTTTGATAAAAAAATTCCTGGATATCTTGATTTAAGACGGTCGAGGTGAGCTGTTTCACTTGTGAAAAAATAAAGTCAATGTGTGGTTCCCAAATGGTCCGGGTGAAATCAAATAGGATAAAACTGTTACCGAGCAAAAGGCCTTGAAGTCCAGGAATGAAATCGGCTTCGGCAAAAAAAAGATAGTAATTATCTCTGTTGAAGACTTGGGGGTGAGAAGATTTGAGCATTTTGCGTTTAGTGAGAGCGGCCTTCAGACGTTCGACCAGCTGTAAATGAAAGGTCTCCATGTCACATCGATCTGATTGCCCCTGCTGTGATGACCAGAGCCGTGCCCTGATCTTGCTATGATGTGGATCGTGCAGAAGGAGAAAAGAAGACTTGGCATTTCGGGTAGTCAAAAAGGGACTCTGGGGAAATTTTTTGGAGAATGAGTCGAGTGTTACCCATGGATGACCTTTTTGTAGGTATTTTAGTGAGGCAGGATGAACGGTAACAAGGGGAATCTTAGCGGTCATAGGAGGTGTTTTCGATGGCCTCTTCAAGCAGAAGGAGAACTTGATTGGTGAGCAAGAAGGGATCGGCGAAATCCGCAATCCCGTATTTTTTTAAAATTTTACTTTCTTGTTTGGTGGGGCCTTTGAAAGGGTCCAAAGTTTGGGCGAGCAAAGTGAGTTCGGCAATTTTTTTTTCATGCTTTCGCTGCTGGCCAACTTTTTTTGAAGCTCGGGGAATGCGACAAGTGACAGGAGATTGTTGAGACCGATTTAGTTGAGTAACCATGATAGCCAATTAATCATGCTGAGTTAAGTTAGTCAATTAGGGTTACCTATGAATAACAGTATTTTTTTTATTTTGCCTGTGGTCCTAGGAATGATTATTTTGGTCACTCCCCTTGAACGATATTGGGACCGTTATGGGGAGCGATGGAAAAACTGGCTGCAAAAAATCCAAGGAGAACCTCAGACATCACTCAAACATGGACGCAGGTTATTGTTTATGTTTTCAGAGTTACAGTTATGTTCAGAAGCTGATGTTGCTCGATTAGAGAAAGTTGTGCGGAATCTGCCTTCCTATAAATCATTTCATCTGATGGCCCGTTCTATGGCGCAAACGTTTCGTCAGCTCGGATTTGGTCTTCAAGACTTGTCTTTTTTGCGGGAATGTCTGTCTTTGGACTTAAAATTGGAAGAGCGTTGTCAGCGCATTTTAAAAAATTCGCGTTCCCAGTATATAATTTTAGGTCTCTTCTCTCTTGTCTTTGCGTTGGTCATGAATTCTTACCTCCGTTCAGATGGCATGAGCATCAATGAAACTTTCTCTTCACTGCCAGTGATGATCTGTTTTGGTCAGATGCTTGGTGTGGTGATCGGCGATCGAATTACGCGCATTTATCACCGAAGATTTTTTGGCGATGTTGATGAGTGGTTTCACGGACTTTTAAAATTCCATGCCTTGACTTTGGCCGGAGGCGATCTGGCGACCTTAGTACCTGAGAACGTGACCAATCTGATGCGGCGAGCGAAACGAGAGGATTTGCAAGAAGTGGCCCATGCCTTAGAGGATATTTTAGAACGCTGGCGAAATTGGGGAGGAGCACTGGCGCCTGAGATTCAGGGACTGTTGCGCTTTCTCCATGATATTCGAGAAATTCGTTTTTACAAATTTGAGAGGCTTATCACCTTGCTTAACTTTGTTTTGATGATTTTGCTTTTTTTAGGAGGACATCTGTTGCATATGGGAGTGCTGTTTAGTGGACTAATATAGTGTTTGAAGTGTAAGAATTTGCCTTTAGAAGGCCGTTATATTATTTTGTTGCTCTTATTACTATTTAATTGTTGCTCTGGATAAAGGAAAAGTTATGACCGATCGTCAAATTATTTACACCATGTCACGGGTAAGCAAATACTACAATCAAAAGCAAGTTTTGAAAGATATCAATCTTTCTTATTATTATGGCGCAAAAATTGGAGTGCTCGGCCTCAATGGGTCGGGTAAGAGTTCGCTCCTTCGGATTTTGGCCCAGGTTGATGACAATTTTCAAGGTCAGGCGGTTCTATCTAAAGGATATACAGTTGGATACTTGGAGCAAGAACCTCAGCTTGATCCAACTAAAACAGTCAGGGAGATTGTGCAGGAAGGATGTCAACGTGTTGTTGCGCTCTTAAAAGAATGGGAAGAAGTCAATGCCCAATTTGAAACTGCTACGGATTTTGACGCGCTCCTGGCAAAACAGGCCAAATTGCAAGATGAACTCGATGCCGCCAATGCCTGGGATTTGGACAGTCGTTTGGATTTGGCCCTGGCCGCTCTAAACTGTCCTACGGGGGATCAGAAAGTGAACACGCTCTCTGGTGGTGAACGCCGACGTGTGGCGCTTTGTCGCTTACTCTTGCAAGAACCCGATATTCTATTGCTGGACGAACCCACTAACCATTTGGATGCGGAAACAGTGTGGTGGTTGGAACGGCATTTGCAAAATTACAAAGGTACTATCATTGCTGTTACCCACGACCGGTATTTTTTAGATAATGTTGCCGGTTGGATTTTGGAACTCGATCGAGGTCATGGAATACCCTTCAAAGGAAATTATTCTTCTTGGCTGGAACAGAAATCGGAACGATTAGCGATTGAAGAGAAGCAAGAATCCAAGCGACAAAAATCTTTGAAAGAAGAGTTGGAATGGATTCGCAGCTCACCCAAGGCACGTCAGGCCAAATCCAAGTCAAGAATCAGCCAGTATGAAGAGCGTCTGAAAGTTAGTAAGGAAAAAAGAAATGAAACCAACGAAATCTTTATTCCTTCCGGTCCAAGATTGGGCGATGTGGTTATTACCGCTGAAGGTGTGGCCAAAGGTTATGGAGAAAAACTTCTCTATGAAAATTTGACCTTCAAACTTCCTCCCGGAGGTATTGTCGGTGTGATCGGTCCTAATGGTGCTGGTAAAACAACACTCTTTCGAATGGTTATGGGGCAGGAAAAGGCCGATGCGGGAAGTTTCCGTATCGGTGAAACTGTTAAGATTTCTTATGTGGACCAATCACGCGAACTTGATCCAAATAAAACTATCTATGAAATTATTTCAGGTGGAACAGATATCATTAAGGTGGGTGACAAAGAAGTGAATGCCCGCGCCTATCTTGGACGGTTTAATTTTACCGGTGATGATCAGCAAAAAAAGGCTGCACAACTTTCAGGTGGTGAAAAAAACCGTGTTCATTTGGCCAATATGCTCAAAGATGGCGGCAACGTTCTTCTCTTGGACGAGCCAACCAATGATCTTGATGTCAATACCTTGAGGGCGCTTGAAGAAGCGCTTATGGAATATGCCGGATGTGCCGTGGTGATTTCTCACGATCGATATTTTTTGGATCGCTTGGCAACACACATCTTGGCCTTTGAAGGCGATAGTCAAATAGTATGGTTTAATGGAAACTTTTCTGATTATGAAGAGGATAAAAAACGTCGCTTAGGGGAAGTGGCAGTCAACCCCCAAAGATTCACCTATAAAAAACTCACCCGTACCTAGTTGGTGGCCATGAAAGAATTGATTGTTGCAAAATTCGGTGGTAGCAGTGTGAAGGATGCGTCGGCCATGGAACGCTGTGGGAAAATCGTGACGCAAAATCATTGGCGTAAGGTTGTGGTGATTAGTGCTACCTATAACACGACCAATCAGCTCGAAGAAATGTATCGGCTGGCCAGACTTGATTTGCCCGAAGCTAAACTGCTCTTGGGGAAAAACAGAGAGCGTCATTTCTGTTTGGCAAAAGATGTTTTGGCAAGCTTTAAGACGGATGCGCTCGAAGCTGTTATTGATGATCTTAAGGAACTCTATAAGGAAGCCGAAGATCTCTTGCTTGAGACCAACCATGGGCCTAAGTCAGAACGATTATGTCGAGGTTCAATGGAGAGTGCCCAGCAGGAAATCATGGCACAGCTCTATAGTGTGGGCGAGCGGTTGAGTTCGCGAATTTTTTTCTCCTACTTGAAACATCTTATGCCTGATCGCTCTCTACGCCATATTGATGCTCGGTCGATGATTCGAACTGATAGTAACTTTCTCGAGGCCAGGCCGAAATGGGAGATCATTACCACCAAGGCAGAGACCTTACTTGGAGACATTTTTCATAAAGACGAAGTCGTCGTCACTCAGGGATTTATCGGCATGGATGAAATGGGCCGTACCACTATCCTTGGACGTGAGGGATCGGATTATACCGCTACTCTGTTAGGACATGCTCTAAAACCAGCGAGTGTGGAAATTTGGACTGACGTGCCAGGAATTTTTAGCGTGGACCCTCGCATTCTTCCCAGCGCGCATGTGATTCATGAAATGGATTATGACGACGCCACTCTGATGGCCTCTCTCGGGGCCAAAGTTCTTTTTGATCAAACCATGGCACCAGTTTGTAATCTCGGAATTCCTGTCTATGTCGCTTCTACCCTGGCCCCTGAAAGTGGTGGGACGTGGATTAAACGACTTTCGCAAACATCTGGCCCCGTGGGAATGGCCTTGGCTTCTCATCCACGCACCCTGAAACAATTGGAACAAAGATTTGGCCATAATAATCCGGGTATTTTGTTAGGAGAGAAAGTGGGCGTTATTTCCGTGATCGGAACCTTACCAGGCAATTTTTCCTTGGATACTTTTTTAGGCGGAATGGGAATTACTTCGAAAGTATTAGAGCAAGGTTCGCGACACATTTCTTTTGCTATTCCACTGGATCGCATGGAGGAAGCCGCTTCCGCCTTACATTCTCGTCTCTATTAGAGGAACAGATGTTCCCGCGACAATCTTTCCAAATAGTATTTCAAATGCCGGTCGCTGAGTATGACCGCCTCCAATCCAGCGTATGACATGGGATATTTTTCTTTCAGACATATGAATAACATAATCGATGTTTTGGGTAATGAGTTGAGACACCGGCCCTGGTCCCATTTCGCGTAAATTGCTGTAAATCAAAAAGAGCATGGTCAAGCGAGAAAGAGCCTCGGGTGCAGAATCGGCATGCAAGGTGGCCAGCATTCCACGATGCCCGGTATTGAGTGCCATAAAAAGTGGGACGACTTCTTGAGAGCGAATTTCGCCAAGCCAGATTCGATCCGGTCGCATTCTTAGGGCATAGGACAGTAATTCTTTTAATCCATGATTTTCTCGCGACAACAGATGCGTATGCCCGGGGTATTGGTCAATTTCGGCCACATCTTCCAAAACCACCAAATGTTCGTGCCGAATTTCTTGAACCAGTGCACGCATGAGCGTCGTTTTACCTGAAGCCGTTGCTCCCGTGATTAAAATATTTTTTTTAGCGCGAATGGCGGAGAGAATAAAAGGCAGTAAATTGGCATCGATGATATTTTCTGCTTTGAGGGGAGTGTCTCCCAGACGGCGCAAAAAAAGTCGATGACTCTTGTCAGGGGACAGGGATTGATGAATGAGAGTGGCCCGAAACCGTTCCGCGAAGAGTTCGCATTCAAAACTTATAAATGGACGATTGAAATTCCATCCCTGACCTGTCCCTTGGGCCCAAAGTTCCAGCGCAAGATTTAATTCTTCTGTATTTAACTGTTCGTCATCGTTCGTATCGAGCTGTTGTGATTGGACTCCAAGACCCCGGTCGGTGAAAAATTTCCGAGGGCCCAAAATTAAAATCTCAAAATTCTCTTTCTCAAAGATGAGTGCTTGTAAAAATTCCAGTGTAAAAATATTCTGTAACCACTGTCTGAAAATCGGGGATCGGCCAATTCCGCCAAAGGTTCCAAATTTTTTATCTAAGGAAGAGAGGCAGGGCCGCTCACCGCGAATGATTTGTTCTTGGATGTATTTTAGCGCCCACCTTTTTAAATCACTGAGCGATGTTTGAGTGGTTTCAATCATGGATCAATTTCTTCCAACATAAAAAGCGCCGAGACGCGTTTAAAAACTTGGGATTTTCCTTCTTCTTTAAATGCCTGACCAAGAATTGGAATTGAGGATAATCCAGGGATACCCCTATTTTTTTGCTCTAATGCAATCATCCCGACTTGAAATAGCTGCGTGGGTTTTTTTGCATCCACGAAGAGGGAAGCTTCTTCCTTAGACTGTTGAAGTGAGGACATTCCTGAAGAACTACTCCCTTCAGCACTGCGATGGTAGGATACAAGATAATGCATTTGAAATTTTTCGCCGATCTTGATCAATTTAAAACGAAATTGAAGTCCGCTAAACTTCCATTCCAGGGAAGTAGTTTTTTCATCGTGATGATAAGTTTGATACGGAATCTCATCGCCAAGTTTGATTTCGATTTCATCGCCCAATTGAAAGGTGACCTCCGGCTCGGCCAAAAGGCCCAACTCAACTTTTTCACTTTGCAATAGGACATCATTTTGTAAAATGAGATGTTTCAGCGCATCCCGCTGGAAGAGTGAACCGAGATTGCTGCTGAGATTTTCCATACCTACATCGAAGTATTGTCCATCGGCACGGGTGAGTTGAAAGAAACGGAGCTTGGCCCGATAGTTCTTTTTAAAAGCACTATCAGCAACCGGACGAAATTGAACAAGATACTTATCGCTTAAAGACTTCAACAACTGTGGTGAAGGTGGATTCGATTCAGAGATAGTGCACTCAATGTTCATGCCATTGTAAGTGCATCGAAAATAGTCCTGCCAATTTTCATATAGTGTACGATAGATACTGACGATGATGTCCTTTGCCACATCCGCTTCAAAGGATAAATTAAAAATACCTCTATCTTGTATTTTTGCTGAGATTTGGTGGGCCAAAAGGTAATCATTAAAATTGCCAATCTTGCCATTAATACTTAAATAACGTCCGATCCAGGTAGTTTTCCAACCGGCAAGTTCGGCAGCTTGTGCAACTTCTTGTAGCTTTAATTGATCTCGTTTGGACATGATATAGACTTGAACCTTGTAGGTGTTCCCATTTTGATCCTGTCCGACAATTTCACTGAAGCCAGTTTTTTTCGCCAAAATCCAAAGTTCTCCTTTTTTCTGGCCGAATTCTCTAAATTTGTAAGACAAGCAATCTTTATTACTTACTGAAAAGCGTTCGAGTTTTGGTAAGATCAACTGTCGATGTTCGCCCAGGCCAAGGAGTATGGTGGTGACCGGTTGCTCAGACGGCATGAGAGGGGGGGCCTTTTCGGGGGCCTGATCAAGCGATGCCGCTAGGCCTTTGTTGCTAAGGTTGCAAAGACAAAGACCCACGAGAAGGACAATGAAGAAGTTTTTGACTTTTTGCTCTGGGCCAGGTAGAAGTGACTCCTTTTGACAGGTTATAAATACGATTAACGTATTGATTATAGATAGGAGATATTGCATGCCTTCTAATACAAAACAAACGGAAGAGATTCGTCGCAAAAAAAAGAGGGCCATTGGAAATAAGCGCAAGAGAATAGACCGCAATAAAGGGACTACTCCTAAATTTGCCATCCACGAAGAAAAATAATTTAGCGAGAATTTTTGCATATTTTGTCTAAGAAAGAGGGCCTTCATAAGGCCTCCTTTTTTTGTACTGACCTTACTGAGAGTAGGTGTCCAAAAGCTTCCCTAAAGAGTTCTTGCTGCGATATGACAATCTTGAACATATCTTCTCCATCCACTACACATAGAAAGTAGAGCGCATCAAAGTTTTTTTGACAGGGATTAAATCTTTCAATGAGGTCAATGGCCTTGTCAGGAATCCCAATTTCATCGATGAGTTTTTGTTTAATTAGAAGGGCCCGACCGGACTGTTGCCAGTGGGTGATCAAAATAAGGTGCCGACTGGTTCCTCCACATATTGATGGTAGAGCAATGAGACCTGAAAAAAAGATAAAGATGAAGATCAGGCATCTATAAGAGCATTTCCACATATGGGTGTTCCTTTTTAACTTGGGAAAAGGGGATGGGCGGGATTGCCATGAGAATGTTTTCCTCTTCCTGGTTGTACTTAAGCAGATGGATGGCATCTGACGGCCGTACTTCAATCGAATAGAATTTCTTATGAATATCTGTCAGCATTTTTTCGTCATCACCTGTGTCGTCATCCCAAATCCAGGCACTGGCAATTTGCATATGTTGGGCCCGATCAACGAGAGTGACCTGATTTTTTTGTTGTTGGTTGAGAGGCAACATAAGAGTTAAGGGAAGTCGCAGGATGATATTCCCGGGTGACGCGGATATTTTTTTGATGAGAGGTTGATTTTCTGTAGGAAACATTAACATGAATAGGCCCAAATTGCTGATGAGGAGCGCGAGATAACATTTACATTTCAGACGCTTCAATTCATGTTTTGAAGGTCGGGCCATCAGTTCTTCTAAGTTCAGAATGTGGGATTCTTGGCCTTGATTATGATTCATGGCCTTGCCTTGGGTTTGATTTCAGTGCGCAGCAGTTGTGTTTCTGCGGTTTGGAGTATGAGATTTGTTCTGGCGTTATATCGGATAAATAATTTTTTCCCGAAGATTGCAATTATTAAGAGAGTCGTGCACCACAAGGCCGCTTCTATTGAGGCCTGACCATCTCTATACCCTTCGGATTTTGATTTTCCAGGGCGTTGGCCTGCGGACTCGACGCCTGAGACGTGCAGGAAGCATGCCTTAGCGTCGCGCCTTGTCCGCCTACTTGAAAACCAAACTGCGAAGGGTATCTTATGTCTTTTAAAGAATTTCATTCAGTTTTCCTTTTGAAAAATTACCAAAGCGATCACGTAAGCTAAAACTTCCTCGTAGCTGTATTTCATAATCTGTCCGTAGAAGATTTATTCCTCTAATGTTTGTTCGCAATTGGTAGTTCCATACGGGTTTCTCTAAAAGCAAAGTGCCGTCGACGGGATGACGTCGGAAATTCCGATAAGGAGATTGTCGTGCTAAGTTGATTACATTTTTTAAGGAACATTCATTTGTTGCCTGCAATTTTTGCAGGAAGGCCGCGGTGTGAATTTTTTGACTGAGTTGAATCCCTTTTTTCAGGGCAAGGGCCTGGGCCGTGGTGGCAGGCGTAAGAGATGCGAGTGAAAGGGACCTGAGGGTAAAATTGGTGCGACCAATGAAAAGAATATGTTGTTCAATTTCACCAGCTGCTTTGATATGGCATAGGTAGACCTGTGCTCGGGCCTTCATCCTTAAGAGCAACCAATGCATTTGTGCAACCGTACTTATTGTGGAACTCAAAACGGCCATAAGCACCAAAAGGCCGAGCACGCTCACTTGACCTTGTTTACAAAACGCCAACTTCCCTAATGTAGTCACGGCCTTGCATTCCATTGGTCTTGATATCGTCCCGTCATTTTAATCAGTTGCTGCTCTTTTAAAATCATCTGCTTTGTTAAAGTCATATTGAATGCCTGGACCATTGCTGTGATGATGAGCATCAGGCAAAGCCCCATGATTGTTTCAATAATACTCATGGATTTTCTTCTACTTGATTTCTTTGGCGATGGTTGCTTTCATATGTTCCAGCCGTGTTTGCAGCACACTTCCGAACTGTTTGACCATTCCAAGACAAAAAATGCCGATTAGACCAGAAATAATGATGTACTCCATAACCCCCTGTCCGTGCTGGGGCCGTAAAATTCCAATAAACTGATGTCTTCGCATAAAAAGCTCTCCTTTTGTGTTGGGCCTTCGAATTTCTTGACAACAGAAATGCATGCCAGACCCGTTTTTGATCAAAGATAAAGTATTAGATTTTGAGGAGGTGAGATTCGAGACCAGGAAATAATATTTTTGCAAGATGAAATATTTTCTATTAAAGTTGGCCTTGCGATGGAGTGAAACAATCACTAAAATAATAAATATATGATGGATGATAAGGTCAAATTGTACGTTTTTGCTCGTAAGGAAATTGCTCTAATTTTTCTCTTCATGGTATTAACCGCCTTAACTTCTTTCTATTTTGGTGTGAAGGTCGGGAAATCATTCGTTCTGCGGCAGTCTGGAATCACTTCCCAGGACGAGGCGCGTGTGCAGTTCTTAAGCGGTCAGGAAGAAACCGTTCAAAAAACGGTACAAGAGATGCCAGCTACGGATAAAGAAGCTCATACCGAAAAGGTTTCCCAAGATGCCTATCAACTTTTAAAAGATAAAATAAATCAGGAATTTAAAGAAGAAGAGAATCAGATGAAAGAAACCGGTCAAGCACCGGCCCCAAGTGAAACTGGGGAAAAAACTGCCATTGATTCGCAAACCGTTGCGCCAACCACAAAAACTGGCATTGAGACAACTAACGACGTGAATAAAGTTCCCGAGAGCGGAAATGAGAAAGTCGGCCAGTTTTATAATGAAACGACTGCATCCGGACAACAGGCTGTAACTTCTAAATACGCCGGAAAATATACAATCCAACTTGGAAGCTACAACAACCGATCAGAGGCCGAGAAATTTGCTGATGGTTTTCGCGTGCGTGGTTATGTGCCTATCATTCAGGAAAAAGAAGTCGAAGGCCGAGGAATGTGGTTTAGAATTAACCTGGGTGTCTTTGATACTTTAAGTGAAGCAAAAGATTACATTCTTAAAGAACGTTCCCTCTTTCAAGGGCAAGATTACGTGATCGGAAAATTCGAATAGTTGATTTGAATACCTTATTTTTCTGAAAGATATCTTGACCGGCATTTAAATTTCCCAAACTTTTTTTTGAGTAACGCCGAAGAGCACCTGAGGGCATGTGATGGGCATTTTTGCTAATTTTTTTCTGCGTAATCAATGGCCGGTTTTTCTAGTATCTTTTTTAACTGGATGGACGGCCTTTTATCTGAAATTAACCTCACTGCAAAAACTGGTAGATTCGCTCTCTCTTGAAGCCTTTCCTGTCTTGATGATCGGACAGGGTATTTTACTCTTGGTGTTCCACTCTTCTTTTAAAAAAATGCAGAAGAAATTTTCCGCCATCACCAATGTAACGGTATTTCTTGTCTCATTATTGTTAGTGATCACTGCTCAACTGCCTTACTTCGCCACTCTCGCCAAAATGGAGAAAATGATTGTCTCATGTTTCTATTTTCTCTTTAGTACTCTTTTGGTCATGTGGATGGAGTGCATGTTGAGCAGCATCAGCGCGAAATTTGTTAATTCACTCAAGCACCCCTTTCAGAGCGAGCAGAACTCTTTTTCTTTTGAAATCGGGATTTTTGCAGGAGCAGTCTGTTTTCTGCTGGTGAATTCGCTATCGATGCTCGCCCAAGCGCATTCAACTATCCAGGCAGTGATAATGGGGGCAGGGGTAGTTCTTTTATTAATGCTGGAAATTGCCCACATCTATTTGTTACGACTTGGACAGAAGAACGAAGAGCAGATGGCAGAAGGAAACAGACAAATGCTTAGACCGACCAGGTATCCCTTTGTGCCATTTCTATTGGGGTTAGTCTTTATCATTCTGGCCTCCAAGCATTTACAAAATTTGGCAGTCTTGTTGGGTATGTTGGAGTTGAAGGAAAAGAATGGACTCGACGTGGGAATTGTTTTCGCGAAAATAACACTTTTGCAGAATTTTTTAATTGTGGGATTTCAACTTTTTACCTTTTCAAATCGGGCCAAGGGTAAAGAAAGGTCGTGGAGTTCTGGTGTCCAAGTCTTCTTGGGCATGCAAATTTTTTCCATGATTGTTTTGGTCTTTAAAGGGCAAGCTTGGGCCCTCATTGGTACGGGAATTGTACGCAAGCTGACTCAGCATTTGACCATGAATCCCGCACTCCAACAATTTGAGCGAGGCATGCCCGACAAATTGGTCAGTGATCTCAAAAATCATCATGAGCAATGGGCCTTGGGACCGGGATTTATTTTTGTGGGATTGTATTCGGCCTTGACCATTTACGGTCCTGTTCCGCACATCATTTTATGGTTTTGTGGCATTGGCCTGGCCTTAGCGGGTTTTTGGTGCCGTAAGATGTTGTTTGAGAAATTTAATGAATTTCAAATTTCTAATATGCTTAATCTCGACATGTTTTCCGGTGCACGGGCCGCCAACTTGCTGGCCGATGGTGAAGCGGCTAAACACGCCAATGCCATCATTAATTTACTTGAACAGAACCCACCTCCCATAATGGCACGAGGTCTGGCCAAGTGCTTGGGAAAAATGCAAGGGGAACGCGCTTTGAATGCTTTGATGTGTGCCTTTCATAAATATAATGATGAGGATGTGAAAGTTGTTATTGCAAAAGCTCTTCTGAATTTTAACTCTCTCGAAGTGGATTTATTTTTTAGAAAAGAGATTCGCGCGCATCTAATGGAACAAATCAGGCCTCCATATTGGACGGGGGAGTTATTCCATATTTACGCGGATCGTATGGAGCGAGAAGTATTTGCTTCATTGCTGGAGATGATTGGGTCTAATCGTGAAAATCCCGCTGCCTTAAGTGTTTATCTCCATCTCTTTGGGCAATTGATCAGATATAAAAAACGGCCTGAACTGGCAAGCTACTTGGCCCCTTATCTGGAAGCTCCCTTTCCACGCAAAGTTCATGCTGCCGCTATCGTATCACTTTTTTTTCATAGACAGTATTCCCAGAAGGCGCGCGAGAGTTTCGAAAGTTTTCTAACTTCACCGAACATGGAAGATCGCATTTTAGTTTGTGATATCGTCTGTGAATTAATGTTGAAGGATTTTATCCCCTTTGTTTTAAATGTGGCACAGGACTTGAATTTTAAGAATTATCGCGTGCTGCTGTCGCTACTCAAATTAGGTGAACCGCGGGCCCATCAATGGTTGGTGGAATGTCTTGCGGAATTACCCGATAAAGAGGTGACGCGTGCCTTGTGGGCCTTAAGCTCTCATCCACATGCCAACACACGTTTTCTTGTTTATGATCAGATCGCTTCTTCTCACGTGAACGGATTGGATTGGACTTTTTCAATGCTCATCGAAGCCCCGGGTGTTTCAGATTTTGATCTGTATACATTGTGGACCGAGTTAGCTCGTCAAAAATTACTTTCAGAGTCCGCAACTGTTCCCGGAACAGAAGAGAAAAACACTCAGGAAACATTAGTGGCTTGAGTTGCCATGCAATATTTTCCTTCGATTTCAAGGGCCTAGACTCCAGGCATAATAATTAATATGAGAATAGTGACGAGGATCATTCGCTCTATACTTCGGGCCGGAATGGCCGGGATGTTATGTGCTTCCATACAGGTTTTTGCTCTTGGAATAAATGAGCACGTGGATGTTCGAAGTCTCGGTTATCTTCCCAATGAAAATGTGGTCCTCTTAAATCGTGGTTTGGCCGATGATGTGGTCAAGAATGAACACATTCAACTCTTTTATAACGATAAATTCATTGCCCGTGCTTATTCACTACAGGTCGACACTCATCGATCGATATGGCTCATTTACCAAATTGCCAACGAGGGCCCATTAACCGAGAAGGCTGAACTTAAGGCCCGGCGTTTACCCCTTCGTCTGGTGCCTTTTAGAGTTAAAAACGCCGCGGAAGATACTCGTGTCGATGAAATTAAGCAGGAGTTATTGGCCCAAGCGCCACCAGAGACACCTGAACCTGCTCCACGTCTAAAATTGGGATACAAAGAATCTTCACGTGAAGACAATGAAGAAATTCCTATAACTGATCCAGAAGGGGCAATGGCCTTGAATCCAAGTAATAATTCAGTTGATTCTGATGCCTTCCAAGATGAGGAAGCGAAAAAAAATTTCAATGTGCAGTTAACCGCTGCGCCAATCAAGTTTTCTTCACAATATCATGCTCGTGAGATTTCTTACGGCACGAATGTTCAATCGGTTGATTGGGGCAAGAAAAATTTATCGGGCCATTATGTGTATTCAAATCGCCGGAGTCGTCCATCGAACTATACCGCGGGTGCAACAGGCATTGCCACTTCTTCAAGTTACGATGCAGGTGTTAACTTTGATATTAATAATATCACTGAGCACTTTTCGTTTTTCAGCTTTGCCACCTACCAGCGTGAGCGAGATGGGGTGATTTATCCCATACGTTATCGTTGGAATATTGCCCCGGTAGGTCTCAAATATAATATTTACAACGACGACAAAATTCAGGATTTATCTCTAAGCTATGCGCCCATTATGGAATATGAACTCAATGACATCCCATCCACCCGCACTATTCAGACCGGTACGGATGCATTTGGAAATCCTGTTTACGCTTATGAAGACTATGTTGAGCAAAAGAAATTTCAACGCGCTCGTCACTCTTTCCGTTTTGGATTTAAATGGGTACCTGTCCCGAATTTTGTCATTGCGAATACCCTTTGGTACCGGCCATCTCATGATTTTTCAAATAAAGAAGTTGATTTGCGAGATTGCCGCTTAAGTAATGATTTTAGCCTGGGATACAATCCCAGTGATAACATCACGCTCGGATATCAAAACGTGTATACCTGGGATCTCTTGCAAAAACGTCTTTTGGGGCTTCCTTCATCAAACATGGATAACATCTTTACCATTAGTTACACTTTCGCCCTCTAGTCATGATTTAAGCTATTTACCAACTGCCTGTTTAACACCTACTATTATAGTGCGGTAAGAAATTGAGGGAGGACGCTATGCTGATCAGAAGAAATATTCTTTTAGCTCTTATGTTTTTGTGGATTTTCCCCACGATTATCCTGGCGGGACCACGCATTGTTCACATCACAAAAAACACAGTTATTGTGCGGATGGGGGCCGATGGTCAGGATCTCGTCTATCAGGTGGTGGGAACTGACAAGGAGGATATGGAACTCTACTACTATAATGGCAATACTCAAATTTTGAAAAAGATTTCTCCTCCCAAAAAACTTCGCCCCTTCGGCCCGCAAGTCAATCAAGGCAAAATGCTCTATGCTGCCGGTAACTTTTATAAAAAAGTCGATGTTTATCTCTATGATTTGAAAACCAATAAGCATCAAGTCTTGGAAAAAGATGTTGCTTGGATTCCTACCATGGCGCTTACTTCCTCTCAGAACGGCCACCATCTCTTTTATGATGCCGCCAAAGATTTTGACGGATTGGCCGCCCACGTGACTTACCGAGGGGCCGGTGTCGGCAATATGTCGCAGGGACCTTGGCAGATCAGCGGCCCTATCTTCCGTCGTGCCGATATTCCACCGCAATATCATGAACAGATTAAAAATGAATATCCATCGGTATCAGTTCAACCGAGCAACGATCCTTTGATGGTTTTTCAAAATAATGAATATGGCACTCCCAACATTTATTCTTTTAACTTAAGCAGCAAGTCCTTTGTCCGTTTATCTCCCAGCGGATTTTATCAAGAACGCCCGGCGGTGAGTGAACGATTAATTGCATGGGAAGAGTCCGAACGAGGTTTTTCGGTTTCTAATGAAAGCGAAATGGTGATTTTGGATCGTCATAGCGGCGAGCTTTTTCGCAATTTTCCCAAAGGATTTCATTTTCAGGTTCGTGCCTTCGGCCCGTATGCCATTTATGGTGTTAAACGTGCACCATCCGCCGCAACTCCCAGCATTCGCGTTTACGATGTAAATACCAAGGTCGAGTATCAAGCGCAAAATTGTTTTCCAGGAAGTATTTTTGATTTTGTTCCCGTATCAGAAGGTTTATATGTTGCCCAGAAAGTTAGTTCCTCTTCTTCACGCATTCTTTTCGCTACATGGGATGAGATAAAAAGTGAATGCCGATAATTGAGTTATTGTAACGTCCAGCGAAGAGCGTCTGGTAGTCTTTGCCTCCAGGCCTCTTCGTTATGTTGGTGACCTCGACCAATAACGTGCAAAAGATCGCCGCCATAAATCCGGCCCAACTCCAAGAATTTATCGCGCATAAAATAATTAACAAAGTAATTATCGTTACTGGGACCTTCCGTGCCGCTATCAAGATAAATTTTCTGATTGGCAGAAAGTTTGTTGAGGTCTTGAGTGATCTCTCCAAATTGAAAGCTTCCACTTTGAGAGACTGCATTGGTGAAGATATCTGGAAAGTTTGCCGCCAGGTAGACGGAAATGAGCCCGCCAAGCGAAGCACCGGCCACGGTACGCTCGGGAGTGCTGGTTAATTTCAAATAATCATGTTCGATGTAGGGAATTAATTCTTCTACCATAAAGCGCCCATAGAGATTGCCTATGCCAGCACCTTCTGGACCAACTGAGTATGGAGGAACATATTCGCGCATACGCTCAGGAGAGTTGGCGATCCCTATTACGATAAGTTGATCTTGGGGGTAATTTTGTGCCAGCGCTGGAAACCATCGCTCCAGTTCTAAGCTGTTGGGGGCCGTGGCGGTTCCGGTAAAAAGATTCTGTCCGTCGTGGAAATAGAGCAATCGCACACGTTGAGAACGAGTCCCTTTTGTCTTGGGCATGAAGATAAAAATATTTCTTGGATGTTGCAGGAATTGAGAGGGAAAGTCAGAAATGGTATGCAGAGAGTACGCTTCAACTTGGTTTGACATAGCGGAAGTCTGCCAGTTGCTAATCCAAATTGGAGTCACTTGGGTATTTGGTGCATCGGGCTTAAGCAAAAAACGATAATGAATGGGGGTGGTGGTTGTGACATTGATTTTGACTTCCCAAGTAGGGTAATTATGGGGAGATAGCTTGAGAGCATGGACTGGGTCATTATTGCCTAGGTAAGGGTGGTTCCCGACCACATAAACGCTCTCTCCCCACACGGTTTTTTGGACTGTGGAGAAGGACAGAGTTGTTGCCAATGCTGTTGACGCGTGGCAAATAAGCACTATAGACAGAATTGTGGCAAAAATTTTCATAATATTCTCGCAAACGTTTCATTGCGTTTTATTTGAAATTTATCATCCACTTATCTAAGTAAATTTTGCAAATTTTTAGTTGAAATAATTTAATAAATACTCGACACTATGAATCAGATGGGTTAAAAACCTGTCGTTTTCGCTTCTTGAGAGTTTCTTGGTAGATTTTTGTCATTCTCCTGAACCTCTAGAGCGGCAATCCCGCCCAACCAATGACCAAAAGGAGGTTCGAAATGGGCACTAAGTTGTATGTCGGTAATCTCAGCTATTCAACCACAGATCAAGGCTTAACTGATTTGTTCTCCCAGGCAGGAACAGTGACCTCTGCCAAGGTGGTGACTGATCGTGAAACAGGTCGAAGCAAAGGTTTTGGTTTTGTAGAAATGAGCACGGACGAAGAGGCCCAAGCAGCAGTCGAAAAATTTAATGGCCAGGAACTCGAAGGCCGTCAATTGAAAGTTGATGAGGCCCGTCCTGCAACCAACGGCGGCGGCCCACGTGGCGGCGGTCGTGGACCTCGCGGCGGTGGCGGTGGATATGGCGGCGGTGGCGGTCGTGGCGGCGGCGGCGGATACGGCGGTGGTGGTGATCGTGGCGGCGGCGGATACGGCGGCGGCGGTGATCGTGGCGGAAGACGCTTCTAATAGATTAGTAATAGATTCTATAATACGAAAGGCCCAGCAAATGTTGGGCCTTTTTTTTACTTCGACTCCTTTCATAACCCTTTTCTATAATCGTGGATGACGGCTTCTGCCACTCGGTCGGCCAGCGCCATAACGGTGAGATAGGGGTTGACGCCTGAAGAGTTGGGAAACAGTGACGCATCTGCTACGTAGAGATCTTTTTTGCCATTTACACGCCCCCATGAATCGGTGATCGCTTCTTGAGGATTTTCTCCCATGCGACAGCCTCCCATCAGATGGGCCGAAGCAATCGACATTTTTCCCAATTTAAATTCCTCTTGGTTAATTAATTGATCGAGTTGAGCTGCTTGACGGGCCTCAATAAAGAAGCTTTTGCAAGCTGGAGCGTGGATACGTTTTGCCCCGGCGGCGAAGAAAATTCGCGCACTTTCTCGAATACCTTTGATGAAAGCTGCAATGTCCTGGGAGTTAAATTTGTAGTGAATGATCGGATTACCCTGGCGATCGATTGTAATGCCATTTTCTTTTCGAGCATGATCCATTATCAGCACCAAAATCATTTGCAGATGATTAAAGTGTGACATCAGATCGTCGACATCAGGGCCAAAACCCACTAAATTTTTTGCCAGGGTAAAGGGGAAGTACATACAGGTTTCCAACAGCACACCATGCGAGTGCATGAAATCTTCACAGTAATAACTTTTTGGATGTCCAAAAGTATTATTGATTTCGCGGTCATGTTGCGCCACCAGGATGAGCGCGGGATGACAGGTAAAATATTTGCCTAAAGCATGGTGGAAAGAACCAAATGATTTGAGCAAGAGGGCGGGAGTATGAATGGCCCCAGCGCATAAGATGATTTTCTTTGTGCGAATGGAATACTCACCACAGGGCCAAGGAGATGCTTCAAGACCATGCTCAGGTGGGAGGACGGTAGCGCGAACGCAGTTTTCCTCTATCTTGTCGACTCTGCAAAAGGAAACGACTTCGACTCCCTGTTTTTCTGCCGAAGGAATTTGCACAACATGAGTGCCTTGTTTGGCATGAACAGCACAGCCCAAATTGCAGGTTCCCAAACCCTGGCAGTTTTTTACGTTAACTGGAAATTGGGAAGGTTTGAATCCCAACTTGTTGCAAGCATTGTAAAAAAGCTGGTTGTTTTCGTTGATGAGTGATTTGTCCAAAAGGTGAACGTTGTTTTCTTTTAAATATTTTTGAAATCGAGGTTTGAGATCAACACTGGTGAGTCCGGGAACGGCCCATTTTTTTTCTAAAATTTCATCCGGCAAGACCAGTGATGTCCCTGTATACACCGTGGTAGAACCGCCTACGGCCTTTGCCAAAGCAAAAGTCATTTCTTGACCGCTGTTTTGAACTCCGCCACTTTCAAAATAATATTTTTGCGCCATCTCCACTTCAGAACGGGTATTATCATGGTCATTGAAACGCCCACCCCATTCCAGGAGGGCGATGCGCATTCCCTTTTGACAAAGTGGTGCCAATTCTTTGGCCACAGTTCCACCACCGGCACCTGAGCCGACGATCACGATGTCATAGTCTAATGTTCTCATTTTGCCGCGCCTTGGATTTTTACTTTGTAACCGATATCTGCATATAGCTCAGTTTGCCCATACACACCCATTTTCGCCAAGGTGTTAATGCCCCAAAAACCTTTGCGTAGAAGTGGAATGGGAGAGTTGAATAAAAAAGACATCACGGCCTTTTGCTTGTGCGGTGGCAGATGACGAAAACAATGAAGACCATAAAAGAAAGAAATCCCATCAATGATATGCAAGAAAAGGGCGATTTTTAAAAGCACCGACAGGGCCTTGCTCGCAAGAAAATTATTGAGAAGATTGCGAGAACGATTGATGCCATCTGAATCCATGACAGCAAAACGTGGCAATAAAATCGCCTGTATAGCTTCGAACTGAACAAGTCTTTTTCCTTTTAAAAACATGAGGCCTTTCCTAATTTGAAGTGGTGCTATCCACCGATTTTGCACAAAGATGGGCCATGGCAATGATACTGGTTTGTGGATTAACTCCGATATTCGTGGGAAAGACGCTGGAGTCGGCGACATAGAGACCTGAGATATGATGATGGCGAAAATCAGGGCGCACGACTGAGTTTTTGGGATCACTACCCATCTTACAAGTGCCGAACATATGGGTTACGGCCATAGTGAATAATTTTGGATTGAGTGGAACTTCTTCTTCAAACTTGGACATGGCCAAAGGGTCTGTGACTTTTTTATGCCAACCTTGTACACCGGGAGTGACGTACGTGGCACCGGCGGCCAGCATCATCTCGCCTAAAATCCTGACCGCCTTGCGGACTTTGATCAAGTCGTCACGAGTTAGAGAATAAAGAACTTGAGATCTCTTACGGCCTGGAATGACTTTCCCTCTTGCCTGGGCCTTGATGGCCGCACCCCAATTGGCCCAATTTTTAAGATGGGTGATATCTTGCATCAGCTCAGCGCCAACTCCCTTCAAGCGCATGGCCACAATGGTGCGGTCGTAGCCTAGGGCCTCGAATTTAATTCCTTGTGTGCAGAATTCGATGACTTCATGGCCTTGTGTGGCGCCTCGCCAAACATGGACAGGTGTGGCGAAATGGCCTGCCATGGAAATACCTGGATGACATTGAAAATTTTTTCCCACCGTGCCTTGTTTAATTCCACTCGCCAAAAGCAGTCCTGGACTTTGCACGGCACTGGCGGCCACAATGATATTTTTAACTTTTAAAGTGACGGCATCGCCTGATGCGTTGGTCGCAACAACCGCTACGGCCTGTTTATTCTTTACAATAATCTTGCGTGCTTTAAGGTTTGGAAACAAACAACAACCTTTTTCCAGCGCCCAACGGAGATAGGAATTTTCCATGCTCAGTTTGTGTCCCTTCGGGCAACCTTGCAAGCAGCGTCCCAGTCCTTCACATTCTTTGACATTGCGATAGATAGGACGATTTTCTAACTTTAAAAGATCGGCCCCTCGCTTGAGAAGAAGATTGTTGGGACCGGCAATCTTTTCATCGGTAGGAGCGATGTTGAGATCATGCTCGATTTTATTAAAAATATTTTGTAATTCATCCCATGGCAGATGAGGTTTAAGTCCGGGGTCGAGATTGAGCCAATCATGATAGACATGCAAAGGTAAGCGCCACGAAATGGCACCATTGATGGTCGATGCTCCTCCCACCATTTTGGCCTGAACAAAAGGCATCGGGCAATTTCCCAAAATCATCGAGGTGCTCATATCGCGATAGAGTTTTGTCATGGCCTGAAAAGAGGAGTCGGGAAAATTTTCTTGGGTGACCAATGGGCCTTCTTCCAGCACGGCAACCGCATGACCTTTCTGAGTGAGTTGATAGGCCACCGTGGCACCGGCCGGGCCGCTGCCGATAATGATGGCATCAAAGAAAAAATCTTTTTTTTCGTAGCTCTGGAAATCCGAGAAATTGTGGAGATCAATCACTGGCATAGAAACTACTCCACCATTAAGCGAATTTTGGGATTATCAAAATAGGCCATACAGGCAACCGCTTTCAGAGTGGTCACCAGTTGTCGTTCGAGATAAAGACGGGATTCATTGGATTGTGTTAAAAAAAGATTTTGCGATGATGAGGAAAGCTGAGGAAACACCCGCAGATATTTGAAGGAAAAAAAAGGACGGAAGGTCAAATACCAAATGGAAAAGCGCAGTCCTAATTTCATGAGAGGCGGAGCACTCTGATCAAACTCATTCCAAAACTTATCCAGTGAGATCATGCCTATACCGGGCATGGATGAACTTGACGGCATCATGGCATCAAAAAGCTTATGGCACCATTTTTTTTCAAAACCGAACATCATATGTTGGACCTGAGTCCAGGCCTGGGGATTAGAACATTATCTGGCAAGAGGTCGGTTTCTCTAATGGCCTTTCCGGCAAAAAAGATAAAGGCCCCAGTGGTTACAAAATCCAAAATTGCAATCGCCAGAAAAACACGATATTGCGGGGAGGCTAAAAATCCTAGGAGAAATAGCAGAGCGTTGTAACCTTTCAAGAAGCTTAAAGGTATGAGGATCGCCTTAAATTTGCGTAAATTAATTTGCAACATAAAACACATCAGCCCCAAGGTCATGACATTGGCTGCACCTAAGTAACGCCACATCCGCGACATCTCTTCAGGAAAAGTGTAGGGAACACCACCCATGAGATTGTTGATTTGGTGAAATTGTTCCGCCACAATTTGAGGGGCGATGGCATAGGAGAAAGCTGGAATAATAAAGTTTAAAGATAAGAAGGTAAAAACGACTTGAAAATTGCGGTAGGCCCTCGAGGGCTGCTTCCAAAACGCGGTCACGCTTTCCATCTTGGTACTCCTTATTAAGTGAAAATCATATTTTATTGCTGAGAAATTGTCTAACTTGATGTAAGAATTAGACCTGGAGGCCAAAATGACGACGATACGCTTGACTCAAACAGTTCAAAAGGGCGGGTGTGCCGCCAAAATCGCGGCCCTTGAGTTGCGAAAAATTCTCTCCAAAATCACCTTTCCTCCCGCACATTCCGAACTGCTGGTTGACGGGAAATATTTTGATGATGCTGCCATTTACAAGGTGTCTGAAACTAAGGCCATGGTGCAAACATTGGATTTTTTTACTCCCATCGTGGATGATCCCTATACTTTCGGAAAGATTGCCGCTTGTAATGCCGTGAGCGATGTCTATGCCATGGGTGGGCGCCCGGTCACCGCAATGGCGATTCTGGCCTTTCCTCTGGCCAACATGGACGGCGACGTGATTAGCAGCGTTTTGCAAGGGGCCTCCGATCTCTTGGCCCAGGCCAAATGTACTTTTGTCGGCGGCCATTCTATTGACGATGAGACCTTGAAATTTGGTCTCTCAGTGACAGGATTGGTGCATCCTAAACAAATTTGGACCAATCAGGGGGCCCAGGCCGGAGATGTGCTGATTCTCACTAAACCCTTAGGCACAGGCACTTTGTCGGCGGCCCTCAAGCGTTCGTTCATCACTGAAGATGATATGCGACAGGCCTTGGATGGCATGGGCCAACCCAATAATGTGGTGGAGGTGTTAAACGGTGATTTGCTCGCACACATTCATGCTGCCACAGACATCACCGGCTTCGGTCTATCGGGACACAGCTATCAAATGGCCAAGGCAAGTCAAAAAACTTTTGTTTTCAAGGCCGATCAGCTTCCACTTTATCCTCGCGCCCAAGAATTTATTGAAAAGGAAATTTTGACCAAGGCCCATCGAACTAATCGCGAGTACACTCAAGCGGCCTTAGATTTGGGACCACTTTCAAAAATAATGGGCACTTTGATTCATGATCCTCAAACCAGCGGCGGTCTCTTGCTCTCTGTTTCTCGTGAAGTCGCAGGAGAAATGGTTGAGAAATTGCGCACAACCTTCAAACACGCAGCGATCGTTGGAGAAGTCATCAGTGAAGGAAATAAATCACTTCTCTATACCTAAGTTCAATAACAATCTTCCAAGCGTTGAAAAGTTTCTGTACCTTTGTGCAGTTCATGTGTTGCCGCATTGTAGGAAAATTGCAGATAGGGTGCGGTACTGTCATTATCGCGGGCGGCACAGAAAAGCGCCACATTTCCCATAACTCTCGTTTTGGATAAAAATCCGTAACACTCTTCGATGGTCTTAAATTTATTAATGCGCAAACTTTCCCTATTTTCTTGATAGGCCATCAAAATCCAAGGGGCCGCATCGTCGTTATCCTTGGAAACACAGAAGAGGTGAGAAGGTTGGATTCTCTTTGCCTGCTGAATACTGCGCTCACAGTTCTCCTTGGCCTTAAAAAGAGTTCCGGCAATTTTGGTTGTACTTAAAGTATCTAAACTCTTAATAGCAATGACCCATGGGTTGGAGTTGTCATTATCTCGGGCCACGCAACTCAGTTGCTTATAATCAGGGCGCGGGGGAATGGGATTTGGATTGGGATTGCCCTGGATGAGTCCTAGAACCTGCTGCAATCGCTGTTCGGCCCTGAGCAAATCAGCTTGAGGAGCGCGCGTGGTGGGAAGGGAGGCCTTAATTTGTTCTATTAAGGTTGAAATATTTTCTACTGTATCGGCGTAGGAGTAGCTGGAAAATAGCATATATGACAAAATGACGAGGGACATCTGTTTCATACTCACTCCTGTGATAGCAGTTTTGGGCGAGTAGTTTTTAAAAAAAGTGTGACAGGCAGTCAATGTGAGGTGAAAGAAAAAATGCACCACGTGGTGGGGGGGCTATCATTTTTGGCAGTTGGGACAGTAGAAAGTTCCCCTTTGCGCCAAAACGATTTTCTTGATTTTACCCCGGTGACAGAGGCCACAAACTTTCTGGTGAAAAACCACTAAGTTAGCAAGCCCTTGGCCTTTCTCACCAAAAGCATCTCGATATCCGCCTTGAAAGGTGAGACCGCCCTTGGGGAGTTGGCCTGCGATGACGATTCCCGTTGCCGCATGAATTTTTTTGACTTCATCCAAGGTGAGTGATTTGACCCTGCGAGTAGGTCGGATGCGAGCATGGGCACAAATCTCACAGGCGATATAATTTCCCACCCCCGCAAAATATTTTTGATCCAGCAAAAAGGCCTTGATCGCCCGTGCGGGATATTTTCTCAAGGTTTGCCAAACATAATCGACAGTAAATTCTATCGAGCTGACATCAATCCCCAACTTAGATTTAAACTGCTCGGCCTTCTCGCCTGACATGAAATACATTTTACCAAAACGCCTTGGGTCCACATAGGCCCAGATTACCGGTCCATCCTCCAGATGTATTCCATGAATAAGAACGTGGGCATGCTTTTCATTTTGCACCTTCTGCCACAGACGCCACGAGCCACTCATGCCCAAATGAGAAAGGATGCGCTCATCACTATCAAGCACCATCTCCAACCATTTCCCCACGCGACGAATTTGCAAAATCTTTTTCCCCGCCAAATCAATTTTTCTATCGCTTTTTTTGATGATGGATTCCGCCACACGCGAAAATTCCACGCCCTCAATCTTAAGGGGCAAAGACGTGACCAGTTGCTGGCGGATGGTTTCTACTTCGGGTAGTTCGGGCATTGGGCACTTATCTCGTTAATATTATTGAGCTGAAACGGGCCAAATTGCTCCAGCCCGTCCCAGCCCGTACTTTTTAGCAAATTCTAATCATTTGTACCATTCTTGACACGTTTTAGACTAACCACGTTCTCAAAATCTAGCTCGGGAGTGTTCATCTGCTTGAGCCGACGAATATGCTCCATGATCTTCTCAGAAAAATGCTTTTGATCGTCTTCGGTAGATTTTGAATAGTGATCGGCCAGTTTCAGGTCTTTGTGTCCAGTCATGGCCAAGACAGCATCGAGTCCACCTCCAACTTGGCGAGCGAGCTTTGCCATTCCATGCCGTAGGATATGAGTTCCTGTATAAGGTACTCCGCTTTTTCTCTGACCTTCACGGTAATGAACCTGAATGGTGCAGTAGTTAAGTGGTTGCCCCTCGACATGGAAAACATAGTCGTTGCTAGGAAGCTTGAAGGCCTGACGGTGTTTAAGAACTTCCATGATCTCGTCAGTGATAAAGACTGGTCGCGGCTCACGGTTCTTCGGAAAGGGCTTTAGCTCTACAAACATTTTATTACCAGAATCCCAGATACAAGTGTGTTTGATGAGGAGCCTTTTATTTTTAAGGTCGATATTGCTCCACTGAAGCCCTGCAACTTCTCCCACCCTCCCGGCGGTATAAAATTGCATCATGGCCAGATCGCGGTAGAGCGGCCTTAAAAACTCAAAGAACAAAAAGGCATCTTGGACGTTGATTTGTCTTTTCTTGTCAGGAACAGGTTTAACAAACCCAAGTTTTCGATGCTTCTTTTTAACCGGACTGGTGAGTTGCATGGCCTCTTTTTCGAAATACTCACTTTCTTTGTACCAGTTGAAAATGGTCACAAACATATTGAGTTCGTTGTTGAGGTTGCATCTTCCGGCCCGTCCACGTCCTGAGCTTTCATAGTCTTCGGAACTGAAATGTTCCACCCAATGCTGAACCCACTCTGAGATTCGAGTGGGGGTGATTCTATTCATTGGCAGATGTTCTAGTGCTCTTAAGAGCGAGTACCTTCTGACCCAAATTGCTTTGGTCGAGGTCGCTAGACTTGGAAAGTGATACCTTTGCATCGCTCCCCAAACTTCCGCCAAGGTGGAAAAATCACCATCTTTTGAATCTTCTTGATAGTTTGTCCCGTTAAAATTTTTCCTCCACTGCTTGGCCTCATAAAGTGAGACGAAGCTGGCACTGTGAAACTTGCCGTTAATTTTCTTTTCGGCACAGTATTTTCCAGTGACAGCGTGAAGATAAATTCCCGGGACGCCTTTAATTTTTTTGTAGTTTTTACGACTCATATTCATTCTCCTTTGAACCAAGAAATCACGTCACTTGGAATGAATACCAGCCTTCTCTTACGTCCACGCTTGCAGAATGGAATCTCACCTCGGCTTACGAGATTGTAAATTGTTCCGCGAGAGTAGTGCGTAAAACTACAAACTTCATCTATACCCCATATTAAGCTGTAAAAGAGCCTGGGGGTGTTATCCCCCAAGGCATTGTACTGAGGCGGTATAGCTTTGTAACTGGCGTCGATCCGATTTATCATCCGACCTCCTAACTACCTAACATTCCACTTCACGGTCTGCTTTTTAAAAAACTCCATTACCTCTTGGTAATTGAATCGATTGTGCTTGCCGACCTTGATGTACGGAATCTCTTTTTTACTTACCCAGTAATAAACGGTATTTACCGGGACATTGAATTTTTGCGCCAGCTCCCGACAGTTCAGAAGCGGCCTTCCTTCTTGCCGTTCAATCATGCGACAACTCCTCGCCACTGTGGGTCCATGTATTGGCCATCTTTCCAATCGAGTTTTACAGCAATGAGCTGTTCCCCGAGACCGGGAATTTTCCACTTGAGTAAATCAAACCACTGGATTTTGTCGGAACTAACTTGTTGCAAGAATTTATTTTTGACGTCAGTCGCAAAGACTTCAAAGTAATTCGTCGTACTGATGCCTCGATAATTTTTATCTTCTGGTTCCGTCAGCACGACTTCATGCATACCACTGTCCTCGTTTATATGAATCTGAACTTTGCAAACGGCCTCCTTCTGAATTCTCCCCTTTGTTCTAAATTCCTGCTCCATTAATAATCTTTTTTTGTTTCCCATCTTTTAATCTCCCTTTTTTAATCGCAATCTCCGCCCTGGTATTTGACCTCACTCTCGAAACTACGTGGAGAGAGGGAGGTCAAATACCAGGGCGCTCTTATGCGAACAGTTTTAAATAGTTGTTCTCTCTTTTAAAATCGCTCTCAACCCCATTACCCCGGCATTACCCAAGCATTACCTCTGCATTGAAACTGCAAAAATTTCGCTTAAAGTTGTCATGCGCCCCTTGAAATAAACTGGTTCATTTTTTAAATCACACCTCCCTTTGGATAAATCCTTGGCCAGCAAAAATAAAAACTTCTCTTTGATCAGTTCACCCCCTTTTTGGTTGAAATATTCTTTGTAGGCATCGAAAATTGATTGCTTGTCAGTAATGTAAAGAATTTGGTTCACCACCTTTGAATCGGAGTAGGTCTTTAAAATTTGTGTGACACGCTCCTGACTTTTTTGAGTAAGCTCCACCTCAATGGCCATCTTGAATGGACTTTTTAATGCTCCTACTAAGAGACAATCTGGCACACGTTCCAATAATGGAAAGGCATCCTTGATTTGAAAATCTAAGTAGACGCCCTTCACAAATGGGTACCCTGCAAAAAATCTGGCGACCTTAGAGACAATGGAATCGTGGAACCTTGTATCTCGATTGATGCCGAGGCCTCGTTCATTTTCGCCCAAGGCCTTCAGACCATTAGGGGAGAGGTAAACGAATTTTTCATTGCTCCATGAGTTCGTGAAGCTATCAAGCAGAAGATTTTTTTCAAGCTTGGCCACAATTTTGTAGAAGCCTGAGAAACTTCCTGAATACTCTGCCGCGTCTTTTAACGCCTTCACGTCCAAAATTTTCCATCTCTTAAGCGGCATTAATAAATCAACGTAGGCCGGTTTTATTTTCTCTAGGTATTCCAAATTCACCTCCTTGCTCAAAAAATTGCCTGGGCACCATTGCCTTGTTTGCTTGCACCACGCTCTAACGTCATATGGCCCTCCCAATTTCTAATATTGAGTAGGTCTATCCTTTTGGGTGTGCGTTGCAAGAGAACGCACTGGCCTACTCGGAGACTGCGTAAGATATTACCGTGCACCATAAATTCCTCCGCCTCACGCACTGACCCTGCATCTCCCTTGCGATTATCTTCCATGACATGAGTCTTTTTATCAGATGTGACGGTGCCAAAGGTTCGAGCAAAGAACTCCGTATGAGCAGGGACGATCTGATTAAAGACAAAGAGGTTGTTGGTATTTTCAAAAATCTGAGCGGTTAAAATAGGCGAGATGCGATCAATATCCGAAGGCCCTTGGGTGGCGTAAGTAATCTCCATCCCTGCCTGACGGCACTTGTTTTGCAGATCAATAAATCCTTCGTGGATCGTGCTGGATAATTCATCAAAGATTATGGACATAGGTCTGGCCTCAGGATTGCGCAGCCCAGGCACCTTACCGATCAGCGAGTCTTTGGCATGAGTGAGCAGGCCTCCAAAGAATATTTTATTTAAGATTTGGCCACTTGAGCTGTGGCCCATAGATGAAATGCCAATGTAGATGCAAGCATCTTTAAGTCGAAGCCGGTTGAAGGTAAGGACATCTTTTGACTCATTATTGAGAAGCGTGCCGTAAGGACTTCGTGAGACCTTGCCAAGTTGATTGACCAGGCCTTTGATATTTTTCTTGTTACTGTGCTTTTCTAACTCAAGCAGGATATTTTTGAGAGTAATGACGGTCTGACTTTCTGCCAGGCATTGCAATACATCATCCAGAGCTTGAATAGATTCATTCTTATAGAAAGGCTCCGACCAATCCAAGGCATTGATGATTCGGTCGCTAATATCGTCCAATGAGCCATCAAGGAGAGGATTAAAGGCCGTGGCATCCTCGGCAATATCTGTGAAGAGATAAAGTTTTTTGCCACTCCTCTCACACATTTTCCGAAATACCTCGACCGATTCGAGGCTGGCCTTAGGATCAAAATAGATCACAGGCTTACCCATACTCAGGGCATGATCAATTAAAACTCGCAGGCATACGGTCTTGCCTGATCCGGTAGAGCCGATGACGGCTGTGTGCTTCTTGGTATTGAGTTCTTGCAGATAGAACTTTCGCTTGTTGCTTGCGGAGTAGCCTAAATACTCCTCCTCAACGGCAACTTTTTTGCAGTTAAGATGTTTCTGGGTGACTGGATTTGAATTATAGATGCCGTAATACTTTCTTTTTATTTGCACACCCAGCCAAGCAATAATAATTCCAAGAACCACTGTCAGCAGTTCTATTAGAATCTTAATAATTTCATTGATGACGTCTGCAAGAGGCGAAACAACATCGAATCCACCGTCCGAACCGCCTGACTTATTTGAATTTTGAGACATAGAACCCCCTTAAGGCATTGCCTTAATAAAAGTTGGACTAGAAATTAAATTGTTACCTTAAAGAATGAACTTTTTTATCAGCACCCTTGATTGCCTTTTCCAGGTTAAGTGTCACAATTACAGTGATAACCAAACTAAAAATAATCTGGGCCACATACCATTTCCCCTCAAGACCAACGCCATTTGAGATGGCATGACTAATGTTTATGCCAAACATGGCCGGATAAACGAAATACCTCATGATCTTCAAAGATTTATATTCCTCAATCGCAATTTTTCTTCGATGCTCAATGAAATCAAGCACGACTTCAGAATAATCTTGGGCCTCCAGTTTTTTATTAAAGTGGATGTATCTGAACAACAGATACAGAATACAAAAAAACAAGATCACCATGCACGCAAACCCAAGTGGATTTTTGGAAAAAGGAAGCGTCCCTAAGTCCATCAATGCTAGGCAGATAAACCGAGTTATTGCTATGCGCTTACCCGATTTCCGGTCCTTCTTATAATCAGAAATCACCTGCTCGAAGTTATCAGGCACCGACGCAAATTCGTCGTCAGGTTCTTTGTTCCACTTAGTAATGATGTCATCAACATTTTTTAAATCATTCATGTAAACCTCTATTGCCGTATTCATTGATTCTTTTTTTAAGCTCCACAACCATATTGGCGACACTTGCAGGTGTCATTCCGACAACCTCACCGATTTCTTGGTGGGTCTCACCAATAATGTGCATTTTCATAATTAGACATTCTCGTGCACTAAATTCCCGCAACATGTAACGGATCATCAAACACATCTCCGTATAGTTTTCGCCCTGACATGGAGTTGAAATTGTATTTGTGTGCAACTCTATATCTTCAGTCTTAATTTCGTTGGCCTCATCGCGCCGCCAGGTGGCGGCCGTATTCATCGCAACTCGTTTCACCCAAGCATCGGTACTCTCAATTTTCTTTCCCCTAAACGAGGCATTTGATTGCACCAAGTTCAGCATGACTTCTTGTAAGAGTTCCTTACTCCTCTCCCTCACAAACTCGGAGAGAGAGCACAGACGCCGAATGAAATTCTTATTTCTCTGAATGGCCTCCAATAACTGTGGATCAATCGAATTTCCCATACTTCCTCATATAAAAAGTGGTCTCACTTATATTAGTATCCTGAGAACTAATAATATCACCGAGAATTTTTGATTAATTGACAAAAACCAATGATTACAAGCGGATATTTGAATTTTTTTTGAATATTTTAGGACTGGTTAACACCAATTATACACCAAGGAGCATTTTCTCTAATTCCATTCGCATCACTTTGTGTTTTAAAAGCATCTTTTCCAAAAGAGGTCTTTCTATAATTTTAACATTATTTAACTCAGCTTGAGATTTGGCAGTTCCGTTAAAATACTGGTTTGTAACGGCAACCAGTACAAATTCAACACCAGGATGCTTCACGCTATAGGCAGCTTTGCCCCCAACTACCTCTTTAATAGCATCCCACCCAAGTTCTTTTCCATCACGAGTGGAACTTTTGCATTGAAGAAGTTCCCCGTCTACACCATTTGTGGCAACCACATCAACTCCGCCATCGCCAAATTTTTGTATTCCTTTAGTCCAATATGTATAAGAAAAGCCCATTTTGCCCCAAAGGAGAACACAGAGAGCTTCAAGTGCTTCCCCTGTTAATCCATCAAGATCTTTGCTTTCGATTGGACCATCCTCGATAATTGGTTCGCCGCCAATTCCTTCAACGTCAACAAAATCGGCAGGCGCCACATCGCCAGTTCCATTGAGCATATCACGCGATAGCTCGCGTTTGTATCGTAACAGCTTGTCGAGCTTTGCATCAAAAGTTGTAAATTCTTTTGCTACGATCACTGGACAATAGACAAAGACCTCTTTTTCCTGACCAATTCTATATGCCCTATCAGTCGCTTGATCTTCTTTGGCGGGATTCCAACTTCTGCTGAAATGTATGACGTGATTTGCCGCCTGAATATTAAGACCAAAACCAGCCGCCAGCGGCGAAAGCAAAATGACATTAAAACCATCTTTTTTCTGGAAAGAACTGATTAGAACTTTTCGATTTCCGGCGTGCTTTGAATCAGCAGAAACATCTCCGTTCACAAAATCTGGCACAATACCAAAACGGTATGAAATACACCGTTGAAGAAGTCGCTGAACATCTTTCATCTCACAAAATATAATTGCCTTTTCCTTTCGATTACGAATCA
Source organism: Bdellovibrio sp. (assembly GCA_016187935.1). Classification (GTDB taxonomy): domain Bacteria; phylum Bdellovibrionota; class Bacteriovoracia; order Bacteriovoracales; family Bacteriovoracaceae; genus GWA2-49-15. The sequence goes on along the minus strand of JACPIU010000025.1, from coordinate 11,757 downwards.
CAGCGAGGGCCTCAAAAAGCCACTTCAATCGTGGCGAATGCTTCTCAAGCTCTGTGACAGAATCAAAATCTGTAGCGATCTGACCAACCGCTCGTGGATCAATGCAAAGACGACGTAAATGTTGTAATAATCCAAGATGATTTTTTATTTTCTTAGAATTTTCATCAGTATTCTTAAAGTGGCTAATTGCCCCGGCATAGAGACCTCTTTGCCTGTCTGTCATAGGAAGACTAACACAACTGGCTAGGCCTCGAATACCTAAGTCAGAATGGGAATCAATTCCAACCATAACTTTCCGTGGAAGGTCTTTTGCAACTTCCTCTTTTGTTCTTCTCAAAATTTGTGGTTGGATAATGGCACGAAGCTCCTCGACTTTTTCTTTCTCCTCTTCTGTTTTGGCCTCTATCGGTCTACGGTAGGTTCGCCCAAAAGTATTCAGCGCACCAAGTAATCCAGGTTGTACAAAATCATACAAACACCAGATATCAGCTAGAGAATTTTCTACAGGTGTGCCAGTACAGGCAATCTTGAACCGAGCGTTTTGTTTTTTTGCAGCCCTAGTCATCATGGCGTTTGGATTTTTAATTTTTTGAGCCTCATCACAAATCATGATCGACCATTGCTGAGCAGCCAAAGAAAATTCTAAATCACGAAGAGTTTCATAGGTGGTGAGAACGACCTGAGCATTTCCAACCCAATTTTTCCGCAAAAGACGAGTAATATTAGCTTGCGCCAGTTCCTGTTCAAGTTCAGATTTAGATACACGTCGTTCAGCAAGTTCATCTCCATAAAGCCTGAGAACACGAAGTGTTCCCGGAGCAAAGAATTTCTCAATTTCGTCCTTCCAGTTATCAAGAAGAGCAACCGGTGCCACTACTAACACAGGATTAAGCGTTTCATCGTCTTCAAAGCATCGAGCGATGAGAGAGAGTAGTTGTATGGTTTTTCCAAGGCCCATATCATCGGCTAAGACTGCTCCGCGACAATCCGCCGGTGAGTGGCTCCAAAGATGTTGAAGCCAGGCAACCCCACTTCTCTGGTGCTCTTTAAGATTAAATTGTGGATTTAGAGAGTTTGGAATCCTTGGAGCAGTTCCTGAGACCATCGCCAGACGGCCCCGGACTTCAAGGTAGTCGATCTTATCAATATTAGGTTTTATAATTAAGGTTTTTCTTTTAACTTTGCTTGGCTTCTCAGCGATTTTAGTAGGATCAAAGTTCCCCTTTTTGACATCCTTACCTGCTTCACCAAGAGAAATACAAATATCTTTAGCTACATCCACTGGAATCGGTTCTTCGAAACCTGGAAAGATAAAATCTTTTCTACCGGCTTTCTCTGCTTCTTTACACTTTCGATCTAGTTCGCTCAGTCTTTCTTCATCAAGTTGTACAGTAATAGGTTCGCTAGCTCCCGGTGGCGTGTATTGCACACCAAAAATTACAGTATCAGGAAACCAGCCATCTCCTTCTTCTTTTTTGGCAATGAAAGGCGAATAATATGCTTTTTCAATGCCAATCTCACTGATTCGATTCGTGTAACGAGATAGATCAAGAACTTCCGCAAGAGTTATACCGTCCCAAGTTTTCCACGCCTTCAAAGCCTTGCTCAAAACTTGATGCTGATCTGGAGTATCAGCAAGAATCTCAAGATCAAAACCATCCCAAAACACCATTTGGGCCCCATCGCGTAATGCGCATGAAAGCTTTGTTACAAAACGCTCTAAATCATCCTCATTTTTAAAACTCAACTCAGCTGTGGTCCAATGATCATTAATGACTTCCGCTATCAATAGAGAGACTGAAAGCATGCCATTCTCTGATGTTTCAACCTTTGCTGTAAAGCGAGCAAAGAAGATGCCGGCATCTGCTCTAGCTTCTTCAAATTGTTCAGGGCTAAGCACTTTTTCGGCAGCGGGCCCAAGAATAGCAAATGGATTTCGAATGAATGCTTCTGCTCGATTACCGGCGACTCTACGCCCAGGCATTTTCTTGATTTCATTAAGGGCTATAATTGTTTCCGCTGATGGATATATCATAACAAGCTGTTTCCCATTCAAAATATCATAACGCTCTTGAACCTCATTAAATTTATCGAAATTATACAGCCAATTAGCAGGAGCATCTTCGAACGTAGGTGTCACTTCGATAACACTTTCATTGTCTAAAATTGATCGCCTTAAAATGAGTTTGAGTTTATCGGGTGTCAAAATAATGGTATTTCTTAAATAATCCGAAAGTTCAGCTCTGGCCTCAATTGCCCACTTGCGAATATTGGACCAAGCTTTTTGATTATAAATTGCAGACCTTTCCACTGAAGTACGATTATGAAATGCTGCTATTGCTTCAACTGTTTTCCAGCACATTTCTGGCATGAGAAAGTCTATTCCAGCAGTGGTTAGCATTCCACCGACAATGGTAATGTCCGCTGCCGTTTTTTTGCCATCACTGTCGATAAATCCACTAAGCGAAACTGCAAATGCAGGATCGCTTAGTGCGAGTGAACTATTGAGAACGGGGCGAAGGTTTGTGAAAGCAGGGAGCGCCAAAAAACAGAGGCTGTCTACATATGAGTCATTTTTAAATAGTGTATAGATATCTTGCCAAGTAATTAGGACAGCATTTTCCACGTACGATGCAATTCCTTCTCCTACAAGTTGAGAGAGGAGCTGATCTGTGGAATTGATATTCCCTGAAGGCAAATCATAACGAATACCTTCACGAAAATATTTTGGTGCTCTGGTATTGCCTCTGTTCACGATAATTCCTTATATTATGAAAGATCACTCTATTAATAGTCACATTGTTGGTCGGTTCATTCTTTCCACCAACCTTTATTTTCCTTAAATTTAAATCCACACCGCTTTAGATAATCTCCAGCAGGGGATTTTTCATCTTTAGTCAACACCCAGACCACTCCTCCCTGATGTCGCATATCACGTATTGCTAATTTGAACTTTTCGACATATTCATACAATTCAGCATATTCAGTATCTAACCATCCATTCATATTGCGCTTCGCACGGCTAGAAAGTTTGTCTGATACTGCCGTCACCTCAGAAGCTCGGACAGGGTCAGGAGATGCATTATGTGATGCAGGCCTGGAGGAAATTACTGGTGACTGTTGTATTTTGGAAGATGGCGGCCACCAATTGAGTTTAGGACAAAGCCAAGATTGAAAATCATCCTCCCATTTTTGCATATGACTCATTTTGTGGCCATTGTCCGATTTTAATCCACCTTTTGTATAACCCTCATGAATCGAAGTACCGTCAGGAACATCAAGTCTAAAAGGCAGTTGCCGTTCCTCATAGAAAAAGGCACGGCCAACTTTCCCAAATTCCACAACATAATATTTACCAATTTTCATTATGAACGCGTTTTGATCCGTCATCGTGTTAAGCTTAAGAAGCCTTCCTCGTGCACGATTACGTAATTCTTTAAAATTACTGTCACGTTTATCCATGGCAAACGGACATAAAAGTATCCAAAGGTCTGTTACCATAGGTTCAAATTTCATCCAAAATTTTAAACGGCGAGAGTCAGTATCACCACCATCGCTGAGAATACCAAAGAAGTCTGTGATCAAACGTTTCTTGAGCCATCCGTTAACCATTTCCCTTGCTTTTTCATTAGAAACATATCCTTGCCAAGCATCACGTCTTAACCAAGGATTGCCTATTTTACTAACAGATAAATCACGCAGTCGTTCATGAACCGCTTGATTAACACACTCAGAATAACGAATGATCAATTTTGCCAAACCGCGAATAATTACTTGTTCTGGAATCACTAGATTTGAAATTCCACCCAACAGAGCGAGAAAACTATCAAGGCCTTTCTTGTATTCCTCATCATTTTTTTCTAGCAGCACATCTGCTCCGGACAAAATGACGGCCTCCCACACCCAGGATTTTTCAGGAAGGTTCAGCAACGTGGAAACTTTTTTTAATTCCGAAGTATCTCCGACGAGATATGCCTTAGCGTACCGCTTGCACGGATCATTCTCTAAAAGATTCTTGTGTTCACGAAGTACTTCAAGCCACTCGGAAACAGGCTTAACTACCAAGACACGATCTAAATTGTGTTGCAAAAATGAACGGATAGTATTCCAATTTTTCCGGCCAATTTCATGAGCTGAATCTCTGCCACCTGGATAAATAAAATAATTGTATAACAGCCCCTGATAGCACCGCTTGAGGGAGGCGGGATTGTCACCTGTATTTTGAATTGCAATCATGGCCCTGTTAAATGCCTTGCTATCTTCAAGTAGCACCCATGATTCACCTTCGAGCGCACGAGTAAGACCAAAACAAAGGTACTTCATTTCAGTCCATGTTGATGGACTCTGGCCCTTTCGTATTTTGCGTAATACATTCTCGACTAGGTCCTGAGGAACTGAAGCAGAATCATATCTCTTGCTAAGCTCCTTTAGCGCCTGAGACATTTCACGAGATTCAGCAATCTGAAATCGCTGCTGGAATTCCCCCGAGACCAGCTTAAGTTCTTGTGAAAGTTTCTCTAATTCTTTCACATCCGTTTTTCCTTTTTCTTATGGATATTCTTAACTGTTGACTTGTCAAGTGGACATTGCGGATCATTATCAAGAGGCATACTCGGTATTTCACCCCTTTGTTCATCGCTGTCCAGAAATTCAAGCTTCAGTTCAATTCTTCTACTTGCTTCATCGCTTTCTCTTAATGAATTAAAAGAAGATCCACCTACTAAAAATAATTCCCGAATTGTTAACCTGTCATCCTCACTCAACTCTGTATTTTGGGCCCTACTGTAGGAAGAGAGCAGAACGCAAAGAACTCTTTCTGAGCGTTGCATGCTCAAATTTAGATTATGAATATATGAACCTTCCTTAGAGGCAAACCCCTCAACAATGACTCTCTTGATCCATTTTTTCCCCAACTCTGATCGCGCGGCTGTCAACACCACTGGAATAAAATCACGGATGCGTTGTGACTGCTCCTCGGTTAAATCGTGCTTATTTAACTTAAAATTTGCACGCTCCCCAAAGTCTACAGAATGTCCCCGCACTTTGATTCCCGGGAAGCGTTGCATGGAACCTTCAATTTGTTCCATCAATAATTTAATATCACGATCACGATTATTTTTTGCCAATTCTACCTCATTAACTTTTTTTGTGGCAGCCATCAATGCAACTGTTGTGGCCACCAAAAAAAGAACCATCAAAGCTGTCATTAGATCAGAAAATGAAATCCAGAATGGCTTTTCTCCATCATCCTGTATCCGTTTACGACTTGATACCCTTAAACTATTCATGCTTATTCATTTTTATTTGGACCGAATCTAGCGTATCTCCCAATTGTTGTATCGCTCCTGAAAGAAAATTTGCGGCTTGGGCAACTTCGCTATGAAACTTTCCATTCCCTTCAGTAAGAGTACGACTTAAATTCGCGGCAAAATCCTGATGTACTTGAGCAACTACTGCCGTGACACCTTTTAAATATTCCTCTGCAGCTTTCTCAGCAGCCCCAAGGGCTTCTGCTCCTCCCTGAAGTTTTGCGACTAATTGAGTAGTTAATAATGCTTCCCTTTTTGCATTCTCGACCGTATTTTTAAGATCACTCACCATCAACGCAAATGTCTCTCGAGTTTTCTTATAGTCTTCAAACACACCTTGAACACCACTGGATGCTGATGCCAAATTTCCTGAAGCTGTTTCCATTTTGCTTGTAACCTGTGCAGCAGTCTTTAGTGTTCCGCTCACACCATCGCCGGCCTTTGAAAACTCTGAAGCAGCTAAATAAAGTGTCTCTGCTCCAGAATTGAGTTTCTGAATTGATTCCTGGGTTATGTTAGTCAATTGAGATACGCTACTATTCATGGCCCGAGAAGCAGCAGCAACTTCAGTTGTAAGAGTTTGAAGAAGTTGTGAGCTATCCTTTAACGCCCCCTGCGTACTTTCGGCAATCTTAACTTCACGGCTTTCTTGCCGTTGACTTGCTCCTTCCGCTTGTATCTGAAGAACTTTAACAGTCTCGGCAACCTTCTCGCTCAAAGCATTTAAAACTTCTTGTGTTTTTTTGCTTGTTTCAGACTGTGAATTTGAGACTAGACCGCGAATCGCTTCAACAAAATCTCCCATCTGTTTATTCATAAGTTCCTGTCTCGCTTGGGCGCTTTTCATTGCCTCCTCAAGTTGACTTGCCATAGTATCGGCAGCACTCTTTCCAGCACCTTGTAAATTTCCTGCAAGATCATCAAAACGCGAAGCTGTTGACTGCATGGCCTTAATTGATTCTTGGAGCGCCGAATTGAGCCCAGTCATTTGCCCGCCAAACATATCCTTCATTTGTGTTGAAAAATTGAGTAGGACATCGGTAAGAAGTCGTGTGACCGCGTCTCCCTGGTTTGACCCCACGTGATTAACTGCTGCTGAAATTTCTGCCATTGGTGCTTGAATACTTGTTGTGAAAGATTCCACAAGTGCGCCCGTCATCATCTGCGTTTGAACAGATGCAGCTTCAAGTTCCTTGGTGCTCAAATCTGAGAGTATTTTTTTTAAATCTGAGACAAGTGCATCCTTCATGTGTGCTGAGTGAACAGCTGAGCTTTCGGATGCCTTTACTAATCTTTCTAAATATTCCTCTCCTGCACCAGCATCAAAGAAACTATCAATTAGATGGCAAAGATGCTCAACTTCCCTGCATCTTGCAGTTACAACAAATTTTTCTATCCAGGTACATAACATTGCCAATGTAATTGCTGCAGCCGAAACATAAAAAGCATGCCCCACACTTCCGATCAAAAATTTTAAATTTTGCTGTGCCATGCTTGCATCACCAGAGGCAAAGACATTGAGGCCATTAATGAGACCACTAAAGGTGCCAATAATTCCAAGTCCCGTTAATATTCCTGGAAGATGTTTATAGAACTCAGTTTTTAGTGGTGTACTCACAATCGAATGTTCTGTGAAAAAAACTTCTGCCATGGCCGTAGAACGATATTGACTTACTTTCTCTTGCCCCATCTCATTTACTGTTTTCTGTGCATGCAGAGTTTCGCAATATTCAGACCATAAGTGTTTGAGTGTATCGTCTTGGGCCATTACTTCGGCAATTTGATCGAGGTTTGAAATGCTATTGGTAATGGCCTTTCGGATTGACTTCAAAGCTGTCACCACTCTGCGGATACGAAAACCGAGTTGTACTGCGGGTACCCAAAAACGAGCAATGAATGCGATAATTGATAACGCAAGGAATCCTCCGACAAGCCACAGATGGAGATATTGTGAAAAGTTATCAGCGAGCGTCTGCATTGAATCCTGCCCTTACCTATTTCAGCATTGAAAGTCTCGAAATTGGCAATACCTATGGTAGTAGTGTTCGTGGTGTCTAATTATCGTCTTCGTAAGTCGCTTACTTGAGGCAAAAGATGGAATTATCGTCTTTCATCTGGAAAATTAATTATGCATAACTTACTAAATGTTAATGGCATTATTTCGATAAGAAAGGAGAAATTTTTATTGCTAATCTCTACAGAACTTTCCCCTAAAGGCGACTAAAAAAGTCTGAAAGGGACCCTACAGAATGTAGGAGTTGGTTGTCTTGCTCAATATCGCGTCAACTTAACGGCTGTATTGTTTTATTATAACCCCACCCGTAGTTTTATTTGGCTGAGGTGATAAAGATAAAAGGCCAGAGTTATTGTGGGGCGAGCCATGTTTGACAATAAGCGACTTCAAGCGAAAATCCAAAGTACAGTTTTAATTGCCTAGGCTTCTACACTTGGTTTACACTTCGTTTACATACAATATTAATGGTTCACCTAAGTTAACATATGTCATCTTCGAAGCTTAAAAAAGGCCCGGGTGGTGAATTCCCTAATTTTTTAGGGATACTTTCCCTTACAGATAAGACCAAATTCTGTCCAAAAATATTTTTCTCCGTAACTGGCCTTGAGAAAGTCGAGTTCTCTGTGAGATGTAATCTTTCAAGGCCTTTGCTATACAAAGACGAAATTGATCTCAAGCTCCTTAAAGACCTAAAGAATGGAATTCTACAAATTGTTTTTGCTACTGATTTGGCGTTCGAACTTTTTAAATATGATACCGTTGAAACTCGGCATATCGCGCTTCATGAATTGACAAAAGAGCAAATTAAAAGATTGAAGGCGCAAACAGTGCAATGGCTCTGCTCCCCAAGTCAGCTACTGTTTGGCAAATCTCCTTTGGATGTTTGTTTGCTCGGTAAGGGGCATGAACTGATAAGATGGCTCCAAGCGAAGCTAGGATATGAAGAGGGTGTTTCAGTAGTGACCTAATTGAACGTTGATAAAACAAAAAACGAGCATGTAAGTTAGTTTTTTGATAATGAGGACAGCATGGAACAAGAATTAATAGAAGATACCAACATAATATCACCTTACGAGGAAATTATCTCGTATGAGACGCTCTGGGCCCAGCCGGGAATGACTGAAAAGAAGATGACAGAGTTATTTTTAACCTATGGTGTGTTGCCTTCAAAAGTTCTTCAAAATCAACTCTCTTTTTTACCCGAAGATGCTGCACTTCGCACCGATGTAAAACGATTTATAGATAAGAAAATAGGTACGTTTAATGTCTGCATTCATGGAGATTTTCAATATCCTGAAGGCCTTAGAAAAGCTCAGCATCCTATTGAAATGTTCTATTATCGAGGGAATTTGGACTTGCTCACGACGCGCTCTGTTTCCATTGTTGGAGCTAGAAAAGTATCCAGCGAAGGCCTTCAACGCACGAAAAGGCTTTCAAAAGAGTTGTCCGGAAGTGGTTTTACGATTGTTTCAGGTTTGGCCTATGGAGTGGATACAGAAGCTCACAAAACAGCTCTCTTGGCAGATGGGATTACTATTGGTGTTATTGGCACTCCGATTGATGCATATTACCCCAAAGAAAATATGGAGCTACAGGATCGCATAGCGAGAGATTATCTTCTAATTAGTCAGGTTCCATTTTACCGTTATGAGCATGAGAGTTTTCCCAATCACAAATTTTATTTTCCAAGAAGAAATGTAACAATGGCAGCAATTAGTGAAGCGACGATCATTGTGGAAGCATCAGACACAAGTGGTAGCTTGACGCAAGCTCGGGCATGTATTCAACAAGGTAAAAAATTATTTATTCTTGATTCTTGTTTCCAAAAGAAAGATATTTCTTGGCCGAAGACTTATGAGGCGAAAGGAGCGATTCGCGTGAAAACCACTGAGGATATTTTAGATCATTTGCAGAGTCAGGAGCTATAGTATGCAGTGGAAAAAAATTGATCAAACAATTTTGGGATTTTATCCCTACTTGACGTCAGAGGATGATTGCAGATTTGCGTATGAGTATACAGGTGGTGGGTCTGGTTACGCTGCCGGTGTGATAAATTCAGATGTTCTAAATTTTAAAAAATCAGGATTGAAAAGAAATGTTGAGCCGGAATGGAGTTATCGTAATGAAGCGGTCAATAAGTTTGCTGGCGATTTGAGTGTAATTATTAACAACACAACAGCTAGCCCCCTGCACATAACGGCAATACCTGCATCAAAAATAAAATCTGATTCAGAATATAGTTTTCGATATGAAGATTTGTTCACCGTACTCAAAAGTTTTCGTCCTAGAACTGTACCAGTTTCTCCTATTGACCAAATCACGAGCGCACTGTCGTCGCATACAGGTGGAACTCGCAACCCCCAACAAATCATGAGCAACTATAAATGGAATGGTTTTGGTACAGAAGTTGTAGATAAGCTTGTTGTTGTTGATGACGTTCTAACCACTGGTGCTCATTTTAAAGCCTACAAGGATTTTCTTCGTCAGAATGGATTTGCTGGCCAACTTATTGGCTTGTTTTGGGCCAGGAGAACATAAAAAATGAATTATATTCAAAAATTACGAAGGGAAATTAGTGATATTGAATCTCTTTTCGTAGAACTACTTAATTCTGTCCGTATTGAATACAATGAGCCAAACAGCGATCCTTATTGAATTTTACAACAGTGGCACGATTTTAAAAAAGCATGTCCTTCCTTTACCTAGACAATAATATTCTTCGCCATTTATTCAACCTTGATAAGGATGAATTTGAATTGCTTTTTGACCCCGTGTTTAGAACGAGGGTTTTCTCTGAAGATGGGTATCGTTTTAAAAGTTCACCATACTTGGTTCTTGAGGCAATAGGCATAAGGCCAACCTTTATTTCAGATGTAAAAGCCCATCCACCTCTCGTTGAGAGCATTAAGGAAAATTCAAAGAATAAGAAAAATAAAAAAGTCTTGGAAGGCGTAGAATCCTTAATCAAAAAACTTTTTGAGGATTATCATGCTTTAATCGTATCATCGCCCCGCCTGGGAATGGATTACTTAAAAGAAAAATTTGATAAACAGAAACAGTTTGTTAATCGGGGCATGTGGATTTTTGAAGAAGTGGTTGGGCAACATTTGTCTGATGTAAGCGCCTACATTGAAATACTCCATAGTTGGTTTGCGTTCGAGAAGGTTCTCGGTCAAGCTTATCCTAAATCTATATGTCGGGACGTTTTTGCCTATCAAATGAATACTGCAAATACATTTTTTGTTGATGCAAGAAATAATTCTTTTGCCAAAATATATTTGTCGATAGCTAAAGACTTGTCGGATGAAATTCTAAGGAGAGATACGAAGGCATTTTACAATAGGGTTCGTCTCTATAGGAAGATGAATTTACAGACTAAGAAGTTGAAGGTCAGAAGAACACGATTTCATAAATTAATTACCTTTAAAGCAAAAATTCAGAAACGTAGGAGGGCCATTAAGCAAATCTTCTCACTTGGGAAGTATGGTCAATCAAGGGACAATGTAGATTCTGAGATCGTGCATTTGCTGCTGTTTGGTAGTTCTCATGGGGAAACCGGCGGTCAGAAGCCCGTTGTTGTCGCTTCTACTGATAGAATTGAGGTTATTGCTGCAAGAGTTTCACTTTATAAAAGCGTAGTACGAGGGGCGTGGGCACTTCGCAATGAAAAACCGTTGAGTCTCTGCTTTGGTCATTTTTTTCTTTTTGACAGTACTGATAAGAGAATTTCAAAATGGTTTAGCGCGGAGTCGATACCCGCATTTTTTGATTTGTACGACTACGGCGTGGATTTCAATGATATTTTAAGGGACAAAGTAATGGCGCTTTAGCTACGACGTGTCTGCCCGGCCCAGCCCGTCCAGCCCGGACAAATTCGTGAAATAAAGTGAAATGAAGTGAGATAAGATGAAATTCGTAATTGCGTGAAGACCGATAAACACTGCTAGTTCAGCGATTTTCTTCAAGTGCCAAAAACCGCGAATACACATCGGGTAGTTCGGGCATTTTGTAACTGTACGATTTTATGGGTTAAAACGAAAGAAATATCTGAGCTGGGCTAATTCGGGCATATGCTAGCTAACAGTGGAATATTACTCTATTGAATCACAACATCGATGGGCCGGTACGACTCAGTACGACTGGGAGGTACGGCAATAGAGTATAGACCCGCACGAGAAAATTCTTGATATCACAAACGGTGATATCAAGAATAGACGAATGTTCTAATCTGTGATATCAAGGTTGAAAATATAAAAAAACTTTCAGGAATATACTTTTGGCGAATATCACACCGTTGCATATAAAAGAGTTGATCTATACCTTCAGGGGCCATCGCGTAATGCTGGATAGCGATTTGGCACAAATCTATGGAGTAGAAACTCGGGTTCTTAACCAAGCTGTTTCAAGAAATAAAGGTCGATTTCCATCAGACTT
>JACPIU010000029.1 GCA_016187935.1 Bdellovibrio sp. | reverse complement strand
TTACGAATTCCGCTACCTCTGGTAGATTCAGTCTAAGCTCAAGCATGGTCTTTCTCCTTGTGAATAACTGTGGTAAGTCATTCTATAGAGGAAGCCTTGCTTTGGCCCTTTTGGAATTTACACAAGATTTTTTACATCACCTGGCCAGTTGAGGGTATTTGTTGATTTGATTCTGCATAAATGCTTTATCAAAGAAATAGACTGTGCTGTTTTCCATGGCCACAGTCGAGTAGGTGGCGAAGCTAGTCGATTTTGAAAGAATGCAATTGATCCCGAAAAAATCACCCCTTTCTGCAAGGCTAATGATGATGTCTTCACCATTGTCCAGGCTTTTAACTTTTTTGACGAGTCCGTTTACGATGCATGAGATACCAAAAAATGGAGTGCCTTGATAATGTATTGTCTGCCCTTTTTTGTAATGGCTTTTAATTTTAGCGTTTTCCAATTCATCGATAAGTGAAGCTGGACAGCTGCTAAAAAAGGGAAGATCCATAAGATCTCCCATCGAATGATGGGCATTGGCCCTGAGTCCATGAACATGCTCGACTCTAACTCCATTTGTTGTAAACACAAGAACACTCCTTTTTTAAATACTAAATTTGCCACTCCTTCAAGGGAAAATCCTCAAAGGTTGTGATTTCTAAGTTTGTGTGCTTTTAAAGGCGTGCACACGGTCATGTCAAAACGAAATTTATGTATTTTTTCATTCAAAAAAGAGGCCATATTTTTGATATTCATCAGTCCATATGGCGTTTTTAACGGTGTGATGACGAAGTTGATGTTATTCTTTTGGCCGAGATTAACCACGCATGAAATGATCAGATTTGATTCAAATAATGCCGGCTTGCTAGAATTAAATATATCTAAAGAAGAATATAAATCAGGTTGTGCTGCTGAAACAGCGTCTGGCAGCCACTTCTGAGCATTTTTATCTGGCGATTATCTGCTCAATCGTATGCGCCAAGAAAGTTCGGAAGATTTATCAGAACACCATTTTGCTGGCGAGATGCCTTCAAAGGGGCGCCAGATTGCTCAATTATGTCCAGGTGACATACATTCACAAATAAATAATTCATGATTTAAAATTTGAATATATTGGCGATTAGCACGGATGCGTCATGGCCTTCGGATTTTTCGTTGGCCTGCGGAAGAACATTCATTTTAAATTTAAGTCAAAATGGCAAAACACATTCGTCAACTGTCTTAGTTCTGGCCGCCTTAAGGATTGCTAAAGCTTTATAGCATGATAGTTGTGAGGATTTAGGCAAGTGTTAGTAGATTTATTCGTCAATGGATAGCTTCTAATCTTTCGGGCGGCCAGGACTTGAAGGATTGGGATTTCTCCCAATCCCTCATTTAAAATCATATTACTAGAACAAAGGGGCAAATACAGAACGTTCCAAACTGATAACAGCTACGGAACCAAAACCTGTACCATTTAAGACGAATCTTAAATCGTAGTAGGGACAGGCAAGTTTACGACCGACAATCCTGCTGAATGTCCTTAATGACAACCAATCCCATCCGATATCTTTCATATTCATCAGGGGTAAGCAGGGCCACAAGTGGAAGTCTAACAATGGCTTCACAGCCATCTGTAAGGCACTCGGTTCCTTCTAGAACGCTTGTGAAAACTGCTTCTCCACCGACGATTGGGCTTTTTACTAAAAATTCAAGATTTCGACATTGATTCACAGGTCGTCCATGGCGCCATTCGAAGCAGTTGAGAATTTCCCAAATAACAGAAAGTTTCAATACATCGGGTTCAGGGAAGAACATCTCCGGGGAAGAATACGTGAAATCTATTCCGACACCGTGCCCGCATTGCGAGTTATTGTCGTTCGGTCCAGTTCCCTCATCGGCAAATGCGTTTCCCAGCGTTAAAAACATAAATGATATTACAAGTAGTACTAAATGCTTCATTGTCTCACTCCTTTTAAAGCTAATTTCGATAACACTACGACATTGATTCTAAAATTCATTAATACTATAGTGGTCTTCTCCAGTTGTAGTGCGATTCTTTTTACTCCCTCCTTTGGTTTGAATCTTGCTTATAAACGCCACAATGGGATTAATGAATTTCACTTAAAATCACTCTGAATTTATATTTAAAAGTGTGGCTATTTTCAATATGAGACATTTAATGAAAATTCAAAATAGCTGCTATCTGATCAGGCGCTCTCGATCATCTTATCCATGCCTAAAAATCTCTTTTACGAATGACTAATGTTATTGTGCCAATGTTCTCCAGAGAAAAATTTAAAAAATCTGCACTGATCGCACCTTTTTTTTAACATACATAAAACCGTCTAGGTCGGACTCTCGTTTATTTCTAAGCTTATAATTATCAGTTCAATAATTGTTGCGGCCTATTTTGTTTGATGATAAGGTTTTTACAGTAAGACTGACGTTGGTTATTTTGTAGGAGTGACCTTCGCGATAGCGAGAAACGGACACATCCCGCAAAGGTACTGGTTCAAAATCAGTAGATCATGATTCATGGATGATCTGTCAGGGTAGCACCGATTAAGAAATTATTATAAGGAGGTTCTTTTTTTTAATCCGACCCGCGATTTGAGAGTTCTTTGGAATCAGATTAATTTCTTTTGTTACCGTTTACTATCTTATCAGCGCTAGCTTTTAAAAAGGGTGTAACCCTTAATCATTTTTTTAATCTTTTATTTATGGAGGAGTTGTCATGCTGACAAAAAATGGAAAGGTATTTCCATCCTGCTACTATTTTCTGACATTTCTATGTTTCTTCTTGTTGCTTGGATGTAATAGTGAAACCGACGTCCCGAGCTTACTTGAAGGGACGCTGACGTTGAAAAATGTTACTCAACCCAGCTCAATTTACGCTCAATCGGTTGCTGAATTGGACTTAAAAATTGAAAATACTGGATTGCAACGCGTATCCGTGGGCGAATTTGTCATCACCGAAGGTGCTGACAATTTTCGCATCAGTGGCGGAACTTGTGGCACGAGTCTATTGGAATTGGCGCCTGCCGAGAGTTGTAATTATCTTTTGGAATTTTCTCCTTCTGCCGAGGGAGTATATTCATTGGGATTTACCTTAGGTTATTATTCCGGCGACAGTACTGTTTTAAAGCAGCTGAAAATGGGGCTGCAGTTCCAGGTTGTGACAAGTACACCTGTACCGACACCAACACCAACACCTTCGCCTTCACCAGTGCCACCTGTGCTTCCAAAACCAGGCGAACTTGTGGTTGATGTTCCGCTGATTCATGATGATACATTGATAAACAATAAGAAAGAAATCATCTACACCTTGAAAAACATCGGGGATGAAAAGGTGAGGATAGATGAGTTCTACTTTGAAGGTGGGGCCAAACTTTTTACCGTGACAGGGGGGACCTGTGGTTCTGGCGGTCTCGTTCTACAGGCCAAGGCAACCTGTACCTATAATGTAACGTTCGCCCCAACCAGCATTGGACAAGTTTCTCAAAATCTGGTGGTCGGGTATTATCCCGGTGATAGCTGGAATTGGCTGGCCATAACCATCGGACTGCAAGGGACTGGAATTCAAGAACAAGTTCCTGTACCTACACCGACACCTATACCTACACCGTCGCCAACACCCGTGCCTACAAAACCAGGCGAGCTTGTGGTTGATGTTCCGCTGATTCATGGTGATACATTGATAAACAATAAAAAACAAATCATCTACACCTTGAAAAACATCGGAGATGAAAAGGTGCGAATAGATGAGTTTTACTTTGAAGGTGGTGCCAAACTTTTTACCGTGACAGGGGGAACCTGTGGTTCTGGTGGTCTCGTCTTACAGGCCAAGGCAACTTGTACCTATAATGTAACATTTGCCCCAACCAGTGTCGGACAAGTTTCCCAAAACATGGTTGTCGGGTATTATCCCGGCGATACCTGGAAGTGGGTGGCAGTAACCATAGGACTTCAAGGAACTGGAATTCAAGAGCAAGTCCCCGTGCCCACACCGACTCCAACGCCAACACCTGTACCAACGCCGACTCCTGGCCCAAATCCAAATCCTGCTGACGGAAGATTGCATGTGGAGGGGCGTTACATCAAGAATTCAAACGGAGATGTTGTCGTTCTCATGGGTGTCAATATCGCTGATCCTGAGCATTTGAACCTCAAACCTTGGGAGCGCCCGAATGTGACGGCCATGAGTGTGACTAAGAATGCGGTGGAGAATTTTCATGCTAAAGTGATTCGTTTGCCTATTCACCCCGGAAGCCCAAGCTACCCGAACGAGGGTTGGTTTGGGGCCAATGGTGGCCAGAAATACCTGGATGACCACGTCAAACCACTCGTGAATTATCTGACGTCTTTGAAGATATACACGATCATTGATTTGCACTATGTGGAGGACTGGTCCGGCAAATTTCCCAAGGTTGCGGCGTTTTGGAATTTAGTCGCCCCGCAATTCAAAGATAACCCATACGTGATCTATGAGATTTATAATGAGCCAATCTATCCTGATGATTGGAACAAATGGAAATCCGAGATCGCGCAACCTGCGGTTGATTTGGTCAGAGGCCATGCCCCTGAGAATCTCATCATTGTCGGAGGCCCTCTCTGGAGCGCGCATATGGCCGGTGCTCTGGCCAATCCGATCGTCGGAAAAAATATTGTGTATACTGCACATATTTATTCCAATCAATGGCCGACCCATATTGCAAAAAATTTCGGACAGGCCATTGAAGAGCTTCCCTTCTTTGTTACGGAGTGGGGCTTTGAGACTGGCGGGACCGAGGGAGGCAATAGAACAGGTTATGGAATACCATTTGCCCAGTGGATGGCCGACCACCAGTTCAGCTGGACCGCGTGGTGTTTTGATACGCGCTGGGGACCGAGAATGTTTGATGGAAATTGGAATTTGTTGGGTGGTGAAGGAGGCATGGGCACCTTTGTGCAAGATCTCCTTTTGCAAAATCACTTGAATAACTACTAATGTTCCCATTAGGAATGGGAGGTTTTCCTCCCATTCCTTTTCTCTCGGAGGTTGGTCTTGCTCAGCTGTAATCTACAAGGCCAGCTCGCGATCCATTCGCATGATTGCAATACTTCCAAATCCGGTACCGTTGAGAACGAACTTCAAATCATAGTAGGCAGTTGCCAACTTTCTTCCGATAATTCTTCCAAATACATCTTCCTCCCCCCCAAAAGCAAGATGCAATCTGATGTCCTTCATTACGATCAACCCTAGTTGATACTTTTCATATTCAAGCGGTGTAAGAAGAGCAACCAAAGGCATCTGGACAATCGCTTCGCAGTTTTCTTCTGTGAGACATTGTGACCCCTCCAGGATGCTGGTAAAGGCCATATCCCCACCTGGAGTCGGATTCACAACATAAAATTCAAGATTGAAGCATTGGTTTATGAGGTGATCTTCTTCATCCCAGAAATAGCAATTCAGGATTTCCCAGATTGCAGACAGTTTTAGGGTGTCTGGATCGGAGAAGAAAATTTCTGGAGAAGAGTAGGTATAATCAATTCCACCGAATCCCTTTGTAAGCATACTTTGAACATCTGCTTCTTTCGCGGATACCTTACCAAAGGCCAAAAATATTAATGATAAGACTAAAATGGATAAATGTTTCATGATCTCACTCCTTGTAAAAAACTCAATGTCGTCAACAATTTTGCTCTAGAATAGTAAAATTAGCTTTGCTCCCCATGTTTTTTATAATGAATATCTATTTTTTATTCAAGATGAGACATTATAGAAAAAATCAAGATGAAAGCGTTTAACCAGCATGATTGTGGCCGCGTCAGTAAAGTGATCATCGTCACGCGGTATTAAAAGGAAGCCGTAGTTATAAATATTTTACGGCTTCCTTTCTAAGAGTTAGAAAAAATTCTTTTTGAGCTTCTTATAAGCAAGAATCAAACCTATAAGGAAAATATATCCAAGAAGATATTGTGCTTTTGAATTATGTTGATTTTCCATGGCCCCAGCAGCATAGGCCTCTTTAGTACAACCTCCACCCCGGTTGCCTCCAGCATTTACCACCGTGATAGTTCCCGTAAATGCTTCATGGCCTTGCTCATCCGTTGCAGAAACTGTCAGAACGCCGGACTTGCCTTGAACTGTTGTTAATCGGCCATTTTGATCAATGCTGGCCAATTTTCTATCTTTTTTTCCGCTCAATTTCCATACCACTTGGCCTCGAGCTTTGAGAGCAGCGAATTGGAAACTATCCCCATTATTAATGTTAACCTGGTGCGGCCAGATTTTAAATTCTTCATTCATCTGGCCTAAGGTGACTGAAGGATCAAGATCGCCTTCGGTAATTAAAAGGCCGTCATAACTCGTTCTAATTGCCACGCTGTTGAGAAGGGCATTTCTTAATTCGAGCGCTGTCAATGTTGGGTCAACGGCCAGAAAGAGACCTGCTACACCGGACGCCATGGGAGTGGCCATAGAAGTTCCACTCATGCGTTTAAAGGTGTTATTCAAATAAGTGGAAAGCACATTTGAGCCCGGTGCGGCCAAGTGCACTGAAGTGCCACCGAAATTACTAAATGACGACAGCTCGCCATCTGCAGATGAAGAGGCGATCGCAATCACTCCATCGCTATCTGTTCCTGCTGGATAAATGGGCTCTTTATCGCTGTTGGCAGCATTGTTTCCGGCGGCCGCGATTGTGAGCATCCCTTTTGAATAGCCATAATCGATGGCGTCTTTTAATGCCGCTGAATTGCTTGAAGAACCCCAGCTCGCATTCAAAACTTTGGCACCGTTGTCCGCAGCATACAAAATGGTTGAGATTCCGCCTGAGGTTGTGCCACTGCCATTTTTGTCGAGAAATTTTAGAGGCATAACAAGGACGTCCCAATTCACGCCTGAGACGCCGTAATTGTTATTTCCTTCTGCCCCGATAATACCCGACACGTGTGTTCCGTGACCGTGGTCATCGGTCGGTCTCCCTGTGCTTGTGATAAAATTCCAGCCGCTGACATCATCGACAAATCCATTCCCATCATCGTCTTTGGCATTATTTGGAATTTCCTTGAAATTTGTCCAAATCTGATTGGCCAGGTCTTCGTGGAGTGCATAAATTCCGGTATCGCTCACAGCTATAATGACTTTGAAGGAACCTGTGGTGACATCCCACGCCCTTTCTATCCCGAGACGATGCAGTGAATCTTGCTCTTGAAATAATTTGTCATTGGGTGTTTTAACAATGGAAACAGGAGCATCGATTTCCATATAAACGATTTTATCTTTTTGTTCGTCTTTAAAACCCTGCACTTGCTGTGGATTATTGTGGGCAGCTACAGTAACGTTAATTTGTTTGAAATGCTTTTTGACTTTAAAGCCATGCTTATCAAGAATCTCATTGAGGTCTGATAGGGTCATCTCTTTCTTCGTCTTGATTAAGTAAACGACATCTTCTGTATTATCTGTTTCAGTTTCACTTTGCGCGCTTATATATGAAGTTGTGAAAATAAAACTGAA
The DNA here is from genome assembly GCA_016187935.1 of Bdellovibrio sp. Classification (GTDB taxonomy): domain Bacteria; phylum Bdellovibrionota; class Bacteriovoracia; order Bacteriovoracales; family Bacteriovoracaceae; genus GWA2-49-15. The sequence continues at coordinate 28,848 of JACPIU010000029.1, read as the reverse complement.
GATGAAGAGAAATGAAAATAAAGGCCGGCCATTCCACATAAATAATCCTTTTGTGTTAGATGAATTAAATCATTGGTGCCAGACAATTTGCCTTAAAGATTTATTTGAGGAAAATGCATCAATCAATGTCAGGAATGATTTTAAGCAACGATGTCGCTGATGAAGCCGCGGATATGCTATGTCTTTTTTGGTGCTGACCGAAGTCATACTCATAGCAGATGCAGACCAGTGGCACTAATTATCTTTATCATTTCTCGGTAGACCATCGCAAATAATGATTGCATTTGTTGTTTGATTTTTACAGGATGAACAATTCTGAATCGAAAATAAAGATGCAACGATGAAGAGAAAAATATTGTATGCCATTATAAAGTTACTTTATTATCTGAAGGGCTTCGAAATTGCTTTTTTCTTTCGTAATCTGTCTAAACCTCGGCTAACTATCTTAATGTTCCATCGGGTAACTGATGGCACAGTTGTAGGACTCCCTACTATCAGCATTGGCAAAGGCAATTACGAAAAATTGATTAAGCTGATCAAGAGGTATTTTACGGTGATTTCGGTTCATGATCTGTTAGAGGCCAAAAAGACAGGAAAGAAATTACCACGCAGGGCCATCATGCTGACATTTGATGATGCTTATGAGGAGACATATTTATATGCGTTATCAGCGCTTCAGAGATATTCCGTTCCATCCACCATGTTTGCTGTTGCTAAAACATTAGGGACCTCGTCGGTTTTCTGGTGGGATGCAGTTTTTGGCTTTCTCAGTTGCGCTGATTTGACCACACCGGTCGATTCTCGATTGTATTCACTCTTGCAAGATGATTTGAAGAAAAACTTCGAAGAAATACTTCTGATGTCTTGGAAGGACAGGATAGTTCCGGTGTACCTGTTCATTGAGCATTTAAAAAATCTAGATTTTAAATTAATCGACGGAATCACAAATTATCTTACCCAAAGTTATAATAGATACCTGCAGGGTCGTCATGGCCCGCTGGCAAAATCGATGACATTAAATTCATTATTAGAATTTGAAGCAACTGGAAGCACTATTGGCTCTCATACAATGACTCATCGATTCCTCACTAAGATTCCAATCCATGAAGTCCGAGAGGAACTCTGTCAGTCAAAAAGTGATCTGGAATTGAATGTGAACAAGAGAGTTATTGCTTTCGCTTATCCATCAGGGATGCATAATCAGGAGATTGTTCAAGAGGTGAAGAAAGCCGGATACTCACTGGCATTTACAACTATTTCTGGCGTTAATACTGCCGAAACAAGCTTATTTGAATTGAAACGAATAAATATATGGGACAACTTTGTATGTGATAAGTCAGGGGATTTCTCGGCGTCTTTGACGTTGTGGCGATTGTTGTTGGTGTAGAAAAGGGGGAAATGTTGCAGAACGCTGAAAAAAATCTGGAAAATATGATGCTCCTTTCTTTAGGAAAATTTCTTGGGTTTATGCTTGCATTCATCATTCCATTCTTCTTAAGTCGCTGGCTTTCAATTCAGGAATACGGCACCTACAAACAATTGATTCTGCTGTGGATGATCTTCATGCAAGTCCAAAATCTGGGAATGGATCTTGGCCTGTTCTATTTTGTCAAAACATATCCTGGCAGCGCACCTATATTTTCAATAAATGTCATAAGCATTAATACCGTAACAACGTTGCTCACGATTTCGGCCTTGAACTATTTCTCTTTTCATGTCGCAAATTTTCTTAATAATCCTCAATTGACAACATATATCCCATATTTTTCATTTGTATTGCTTTTTTCAATACCGGCTCAACATTTTGAGAATTATTTAGTTAGTCTCGGAAAAATTAAATCAGCATTTATCTTAGAGGGTGTTCATGAAATCTCAAAGTCATGCATCATTATTATTGGATTTCTATTTTACAATTCGTTAGAGAGTGTCCTGGTAATGCTGTCGATCTTGTACTTCGTCAAGCTAAGTATCCTCATTTGGTTTAATCATGGTCTCTTCGATTGGGTGAATATCAATTATGCAAGCATTTTAAATTATATGAAAAAGCAGATTTTGTACGGCGTTCCTCTCGGAATTGCTCGCGTCATTTCCGCCATCATCTATTTTGATAAGCTGATTATTTCCTTAATGTATTCGGTTGCGCAATTTACTATTTACTCTGTTGGCTGTTTCGAAATTCCTTTTGTACATACGGTTCTGAATACCATCTGGGAATTGGCCGCCTTGGAGATGGTTGCTGCCCGTAATAACAATGATCGCTCCTATGTCATTACTATGATGCGCGATACGATAAGAAAAATTTCTATCCTGGCGATCCCAATTGCCTTGTTTGGCATCATCTTTGGGAATGAAATAATAATATTTATTTTTTCTTCAACCTATAAGAGTAGTGTTCCATATTTCAGATTATTCATGTTGACGTTTTTGACCAACTCATTTGATTGTGAACTTCTCTTCAGGGTGTTCAGAGAAAATAAAGCATTTCTAAAAATACAAGCAGTAAATCTTTGTCTGACTTTGTTATTGATGATTACGTTGGGAAAGACCTACGGCCCGATGGGGGCCTTGGCCGGAAAAGTTGCCGCAAGTTCAATTAGCTTGTTAATTATGTTTAAAAAAGTGCGGAGCATATTAGATGTACCACTGGCGGATTTTATACCATGGGGGCAGATTGTACGAATGTTATTACTTTGCCTGTTCCTCTTGTCCTTAATCTACATTATCACTGTTAACATTAACCAAAATCTCATGCTTCAGTTATCTCTTGCCGCATTACTTTATTTTCCATCTGCGTTTTTAATTTTTGCACGACTTGGAATTGTAACAGAAACAGAAAAAGACTATTTCAAACGCAAAATGGAACATTTGAACATTTTTGTTAAGCAAAGGATAGTGTGATCACAATATGGCCAGGCATGTATTAATAATTTCGGGATTGCAAATATTTCCCGCCGAATCGGGAGGGCAGATTAGAACTGCCTCAATCGCCGAAGCATTCGCGGCAAATGGTGATGATACAACAATATATTCCTACACTGGAAGGAAAAGAGATTATTTAGGTATGAGAAAGTCATCCCACCAAACTATCGCGAAAGGTATTTCGGAATATGTCAATCGGAATCCTCTTTATGGCCTAACCCAGTTCCTTTTTTACAAGATGAATTTTCCGCCAGTCTGGCTGACGTTGTTGTCACGCTGGTGCATTCCAAAAGTTCTTAAAATGTTCATGCGTCATGCAGATGTTTTAATCATTGATTTCCCATTTCTCTATCCTGCGGCAATCAGTTCTCACAATAAATATATTTTAAATACTCATAATGTGGAGGCCAACCTCTATGCTCGAAGGGGATCGGAAAAAATTAAAAGATCGCTAGTCGGTTATATTGAACGAAATGCCGTAAGGAATGCATCCTCTGTTCTGTTTTGTATCAATCGCGATAAAGAATATTTTGAGAGCTGTTATAAGTTAAATAACGATAAGGCCATCATAATTCCTAATGGAGTCAATCTCGCGCGGATAGAGAAAGTTCTGAATAATGGCGACAAGTATGAAATCAGAAATAAACTAGGGATTAGTATGAAGACCATCTTGATTCTTTTTTCTGGAAGCTCATATCGTCCAAATACAGAGGCCTTCGACTTCATTAAGGAATTTTGCCAGCATCATCTCAGTTTGTTGCGAACTTTGGACATTAAATTTCTTATTGTGGGAACTGTCGCGGCCACGGCAGCAAGCACAGATTTTTATTTATCAACAGGAAGAGTTGATGATGTCTATCCTTATTTTGCAGCTTGTGATGCCGCTATCAATCCCATTGTCTCAGGATCAGGCAGTAATATTAAAATGAGCGAATATATTGCATTCAGACTTCCGATTTTTACGACATCTTTTGGGGCGCGGGGATTCAACCTTCAAGATGGACTGAGTTGCTTCTATTTTGATTTAAGTAATTTAAAGAGTGTTCTGTTAAAGGCCTTCAAAGAAAACAAACAAAATAGAACTTATGCCATGGCGAAGCAGGCCTTTGATGACAATCTCAGATTAATTGATATTAAGGAAAATATGAGGAGAACTCTATGATTAGTGCATTTATTTTTTGGTCCAGTTTTAGCGTAATTTTTTATCACTATGCCATATTTATTCTAATAATTTTTGTATTATCCGCTTTGAGAAAGAAAGTTATTCTGACGGGTGATGATCGTCCATCCGTTTCTATGATTATCGCCGCTTATAATGAAGAGAAAGTAATTAGGCAGAAAATACTTAACTCTCTAGAGCTTGAGTATCCAAAAAATAAAATTGAAATTATTGTCGTTTCTGATGGTTCAAATGACCGAACACATTCGATTGTTCAAGAATATGCCGATCGTGGAGTTATAGCTATAACCGACCCGCAACGGAAAGGAAAATCTATGGCAATAAATCGTGGCGTGGGAAAGGCCAAGGGTGAAATACTCTTTTTTACGGATGCAAACACGATTCTTGATAAGAGCTGTCTGGGAAAACTTGTCCGAAATTTCCACGACATGAAAGTGGGGGGAGTGTCTGGTAAAAAGGTGATCAAAAAGAGTGACAAGGATCGCAGTGCTGATTTAGGTGATCAAACTTACTGGGAATTTGAATCGGCCCTAAAATTAAAGGAAAGCCAAATCGATTCAATTCCAACCGGAGATGGTGAAATCTTTGCAATTAGACGCATGCTTTTTGAAACCCTGCCAGAAGGAACAATTAATGATGATTCAGCTATAACCTTTGATATTGTAAAAAAAGGTCATCGTGTCATTTATGAACCCGAGGCCCTTAGTAGTGAAGAAGCGTCAATTACATTGAAGGATGATTTCAATGTAAAAGCACGCATGGTTTATGGAGGATTGCAAATAGTGAGACGATATAAAAACTCACTGAAACAATTTAAAAATTTTTTTGTTTTTCAATTTATTTCTCACAAAGTTCTGCGCTATTCAATGCCAATATTCTTGATTCTATTATTAGTAAGTAACTTGTTTCTTGCTGGATCTTTTTATTGGATATTCCTTGTTGCACAATTGTCATTTTATTTATCTGCCCTCATTGGATTTCGACAATACAAAAAAGGCATTCGAAATGTCTTTTTCTATTATCCCATGTATTACTGCATGGTGAATCTCGCAGCTTTAAAAGGAATTATTTATTTTCTTAGAAATATGTCACCTAATGAGATATGGAAGAAAGCAGTTCGTTAAATTCATTTAAGGTTTTATATGATGAAGAATGAGTTATTGCTCGTTTTTGGTGAAGATTTTGGTCGCCATCCTCATTGTTTAGAGCACATTATTAAAGAACTAATGCCGTTAAATACGGTATTCTGGATCGAAACTATAGGGATGCGTTCGCCTAATTTTTCTTTTTATGATGTTAAAAGAATTTTGCAATTAATTTATAAATGGACATTGAATCGAGGTAAAAAAAATGTCAACAAGGCAAACAGAAATCTTAAAATCATAGCACCGCCTATGCTGCCTTTTACATCCTGGAAGTTAGTGCGAAAAATTAATCTTTTTTCCGTGCGCCGAAAAATAGATAAAGAAATCAAAAGGATGGGATTATCCGCTCCGATTGTGATTACCTCGATCCCAAGTGCTTGCGACTTTGTGAAACTATTTAAAGAGAAATTAACGGTATATTATTGTGTTGATGAGTTTTCGCTTTGGCCCGGTATTCCTCAAGATAGAGTGAAAAGAATGGAGCGGGAGTTGATTGCCAAAAGTGATTTGATATTTGCAACGTCCTCATCTCTTGTCAGATCGAAGAATAGCATCGGAAGAGAAACGCATCTCCTGACCCATGGAGTAGATGTGAATCATTTTAGCTTGAAAATTATAAAGAATAAGAAGAAGCAGAAAAAAATTTGTTATTTTGGACTGATTGATGAGCGTTGTGATCAAAAACTTATTGCTTTTATCGCCGAAGCATTACCTGAATGCACTATTACGATTATCGGTGAAGTGGTCGTTCCGAATACTGCAATATTGAAGAAATGTTCAAATATCATATTTGAGAAACGTGTTACCTATGAAGAACTACCAGATAAAATTCAAGATCAAGATTATTTTATTCTGCCATATCACATTAATGAGCTAACCAATAATATCAATCCACTAAAAATCAAGGAATATTTAGCGACTGGGCGGCCTGTGGTTTCGACTGCTTTACCGGAGGTTGTAAAATTGGCAGAATTTCTTTATATCGCTGAAACTCCAGTAGAATTTGTTAACCTGCTGCAAGGGTTGATACAAGGGACTGTTGTCCATTCAGCTCAAGAAACGCATCGATTCTTGGTACAGAACGAAACATGGAAGGCAAAAGCAAATTTTTTCAGCAATAAAATGCGTGATGCAATGTCAAGTAAGGAATTGATGATGAAGTAATTGAAGGGACGCCATCCCAATCAATGCCATGTCTTCTCTCTCGCTTAGGGTTGCCTCTGAGCGTGCTTTTTCCACTAATGTTTGCGCCCTTATTAAATCGTAGTATCCGAAGTCTTTGATCTTGGGTGGCCCTATGAGCTCTGAGACTTGGTTATTAATGCACGACAGACTCTTTTGTATTGGGGCACGATAGGGTTGCTTGCCCCTCATAAGTATGCTCTTGGGTACATATGCTGATGCCACTTTTTTTAAAATATATTTTTCATCCAAACCATAGAGCTTATATTGAGGTGGGATTGTTGCAACAAAGTCAATCAATCGGTGATCCAAGAAGGGAAAGCGTCCTTCGACGGAATTACCCATTAACATTCGATCGCCTTGGGACGACAACAGATTACCGGGCAGAAATAATGTGGCCTCAAGGAATTGTGCTCTGGATAAAGGATGCCAGGCCATAAAATCACGGGGTAATAAATCTCTTAATGGCCGGTAAACATTGTTCTCAGGATTAAAACATCGACGAACATCTGGATGGAAAAAGTTTTTTATAAATGCAGTATTATTCCAGCGAATCATGTGTGAATAGAAAGGATTGTTGGTATCCTTTAATCCTTGCGAGAAGAAATATTGCCATCCAAATCCATTTCTCTCTTTGTTATTAATGTATGGATAAATTTTCTGTAACAATTGAGGCCGCAATTTAGATTGATGATTCTTTGCCCAGTATCGTCGAATTTTATCTTCCTTGAAAATATTATATCCTCCAAATATTTCATCCGAACCCTCGCCTGAGAGCACGACTTTATATGCTTTTGACGAGACATGTTGAGAAAGTTTTAACATCGGCGCTGGAGCGGTTCTAAGTAGGGGACGCTCTGCTAATCTCACTACCTGCGGTAATGAATTTGAAATATCCTCATCTTTGATCAGATAAGAACTGTGTTTTACCTTGAGATGTTTCTGTACAATTTCCTGACTATCACTTTCGTCGTAGATTTTATTTTCAAAAGACAGGGAAAAAGTTTCAAAATCATTATTTGTAATTTTACCTAGTAATCCGCAAATCAGAGAGGAATCAATGCCACCACTAAGATAGGCACCGACAGGAACATCGGCACGTAATCTCAATTTGATTGAATCCGATAATATTTCACTAATCCTTTCTATGTATACATCAATCGGTTGATCGCAATAGTCGCTTTCACGAGGAAAATCAAAGGACCAGTATTGTTTAATCGATAGACCTTCGCGAGAGATTCGCATCGATGTCCCGGGCGATAATTCGCTGATGTTTTTAAAAATAGTACGTGGTGGGATGTTCACCCATAAAGTAAATATCTGCTCAAGTCCAGCGAGATCAATCTCAGTTGTTACCGAAGGATGTACGAGTAGTGATTTCATTTCGGAAGCAAATATAAAATCACCATTTGGAAGGACGCTATAAAAGAGCGGAGTTATCCCAACTCGATCGCGAACCAAGATTAATTCTTCAGTATGCCGATCCCAGAGGGCAATTGAAAATTGTCCATTCAAAAATCTTGGAAAGTCATATCCATATTGTTCGTAGGCATGAACAATAACCTCGGTGTCCGATAGAGTTTTAAAACAGTGTCCATGCGCTTTTAAATTATTTCTCAATTCGATGAAATTAAAAATTTCACCGTTAAAAATAACACAAATTGATTCGTCTTCATTGTGAATTGGCTGCGTCCCACCTTCGATATCGATAATGCTTAACCTGCGATGTCCCAGACCGATTATTTCATCGAAATAATGCGATTTTCCATCCGGTCCGCGATGCCATAATGTATCAGTCATTTTTTGAACTGAGATTTTGTCAAAAGCATCTAATCTTTTTCTTGTCTTTACATGATAAATACCGGTGATGCCACACATGATTTATAGTTCCGGAGGAGCAACGTTATTAAATATTTCTGGGCTGCTATGCAGATATTTTGCCATTCTCTTTTTTTGTGTAATATTTTGGTAGATGCGTTCGACTTGCTTTGTATCGATGCCTATAGCACGAGCAACATCTTCTGCCGGAACATGATTGTCAAGTCCATATAGACACAAATCCATTTCACGATAGGGAATGGAAAAGTAAAACTCATCCTGTGTTTGTGGCAGCGAATAGGTATCAGTTGTTGGAGCTTTTTTGGTAATTTCTTCAGGAATACCGAAATATTCGGCGAGCTGATAAACTTGGGTTTTGTAGAGATGTGCAATCGGTTTGACGTCTGCTGCTCCATCTCCGTACTTAACAAAGAATCCCTGATCATATTCGACTTGGTTAGGTGTTCCTATGTCGGCATAATTCAAGGATTCACAATAGTAGTATTCAATCATTTTCCTCACGCGTTGCTTGAGATTCGATGCGGCTACAATTTTTTGATATGAAGAAAGATCAAGTCGTCGCGATATTGTTTTTCCTTCTGGCGACATGACGAAAACTGAAAAAAAATTCAATTGTCCTGTTAAATGCGTTTTGGGAAGTGCGATTTTGCATTTCCAATCATCTTCGAATTCAGGAATCACTTCCCTGATAGCATCGTTGCGTCTTTTGTAGCATTTTAATTCTTTTAGGATGCCGCCGATATTTTCATTGATGTTTCTGAATTTATATTTGTCAATGAGAAGTTGTGATAGGTATGCAGTGTCACTGGCAGTATCGTACTCAGGCATTGTTAAAGTTAAAACTTTATCTCTACCAAAGGCCCGCAGGCATAAAACTGCGACGACACTGCTATCAACACCACCTGATATGCCTAGTACTGCACCTTTCTTTTTGAATTTTGTATACACAGTTGTTCTTAATTGATCCACTATATAATCGACTTCTTCTTGTGGATCAATTTTTAAGATGTCATCGGTAAATGATGTTGTATCAAGCATTTTATAATCGCATTTTTTTATTGTTAATAAAGTGGGCAATACCATTCATGCTATCAAAATTCGTAGGAAGTAAATCAGCATCATCAACGGAAATGTTAAACGTTTCCTCAACGTAAGCGACAACTTCCATAATCCCAGCCGAGTCGACCAAACCAGAATTTATTAATGATGTGTCGTTTTGCAAATTAGAAATATCGACACCGTATAGGAAATTGTCAGTGATGAAATGGCGTAAATTATCAATTATTGCCTGCATAGGCTTCCTCCATGTGCTGCGTTCGAATTAATCCTGACTTGGTCACTTTGCCTGATGCAGTTACAGGCAATTCATCCACAAAAATGACTTTTTTAGGAACCATATGGTTTTCGAGTTTATTTCGACATGATTTTATTATTGTATGCTCATTAAGCTCGACCGTTCCGTCCGGAACAATATAGGCGATAATTGATTGTCCCCATAATTCATCCGGTGCTCCCATGACTGCCGAGTCCTTGACTCCTTCAATTCCGTCTAAGCAATTTTCTACTTCAATCGGTGATACTTTTTCTCCGCGTGTTTTAATAATATCGTCACTTCTGCCTTTGAAATAAAGAAAACCATCGCTATCGATTGTAAACCAGTCATGGGTACATAAAATCTTTTCACCGGGATAAAGCCCTTCTTTGAGCATCTGATCTGTTTCATAAGGACGCTTCCAATAACCCATCATAAGATGAGGGCCGCGAACATGGAGAATACCAAGGTCGCCAGCAGCAACAGGAAGTCCGTTTTGAGAGAGTAAGAAGACTTCAGTGCCGGGAATGGCCTTGCCTACCGAATGAGGGGCCTTTTGAAGATTGTCGGGTGAAAGATAACTGACCCTCTTGCATTCAGTTAAACCGTACATTTTATATATTTGGGAATTGGGAAATATTGCTTGCAAGTCTGGGATCAAGTCCGCAGATAGTGACGCTGCTGTATTCGTGATTTTTCGAACTTTATCAAATACGATTTTTCTTTTTTGGGTTAATGCGATCAATGTTTTATAAACTGTGGGGACACCGGGAAAAACTGTAACCTTTTCTTTGCTTATCGTTTCAATTATCTTCTCCGGATAACTGAATGATTTCTCCAAAACCAAAGTTGCTCCCAGGCTAATCGTCATGAAAACCTGATAAAGTCCGTAATCAAATGATAAGGGCAGGAAGTTCAAAATGCGTTCTTCACTATCAAGACCAAGATAATAATCGAGACAGTGAGTCATAAAAATCATCGACTGATGATTCATCATAACCCCTTTTGGATCGCCGGTACTTCCAGATGTGTAGATTAATGCCGCGAGATCAGTTGGGATGTTTCGATAGGGGCTTACAATCGGTTCGATAGACTGGGTTAAATCCTCAAATGCATTTTCACATAAAGATGATCTACTATCCGGTGTAAGTTCAGTTACGATAGTCGCCTTTATCTGTGTCCCTAATTCTAATGCTTTCCGATAAGTTCCCTGTAACGCGTAATTGGTGATTAGAATTTTGGCATCACTATCGTCTAAAATGAACTTTAACTTATTTGCCTTTGTTTGATGATTTATGATTGAAAAGACTCCTCCGGCCAATAATGTTCCGAAAAGTGAGATGATAGTTTTAACCGAGTTATCCATGAAAAGAACAACACGATCACCGCGACTGAGTCCTTTATTTTGTAATGCGTTTGCAAGTTTGCAGGATTGATCGTAGATAGATGCATATGAATATGGAATTCCTTGTTCAATGCAAGCAATTTTAGTGGGCGATTTTTCTACCGCACGCACGAGGAAATCGCTTAAACTGATAGGATACAGAAATTTATCCATACTTAATTTCTCCTAGCAAGATTAATGCAGTATTTTATACGGACCGGTCTCCCGAGCGTAAATGAGTCAGCTCACCGCCACCTTTGATTATAGTCACCTTGGCGATAATGAAAAAATACATTAATTTTGCCTATTACTGTTAAGGAGAGATCATGATTTCACGAGTTCTTGCGCGCATTTCAGAATCACGTTTTTGTTCTCATGATAGATTTTATTTTCATACGATACTTGGCCTTGAATTCTCGACACTGAATGAAAAATTACTTGTGCGTAATCTGTCGAATATTAAGTTTGAAAGAATTAACCAAGACATACTATCTAGGCCTGAATTTGATTCTCTTCTTGACGAACTCGTTTTTATGACAGGAGAAAGTGGAGTCGCCGCACAACGAGAAATATTTTCGAATTTTTTTAAAGCTGGAAATATTTGTTTTGTAGCGAGAAAAAACGATGTCTTAATCGGGTATTATTGGGCCTTTTTGAATCAGCATATAATCACGTATGACGATTATAAGAAAAAAAATATTGCCATTGAACTTTCTCCAAATATGATTTTTTTCGGAAATGGCTTTATTCATCCTGAATACCGATTAAAGGGTGTCTTTCCTCATTTTGCAAGTTACTGTATCAAGCAATTTCCCATCGGTAGTCGATTCATTACTGCAACAGATCTCGATAATCATAATTCATTTAATTCCCACAAGCGCTTGGGATTTGTGAAAAGCTTTCAACTTAGTTGCTTAACAATTGGCCATTTGCAGTGGCATATAATAAGAAATGAAAAAAGGTTCTCGATCAAATTCCATTCCTATAGTAAAGATCGCGCAATGGTGAAAATTAAGGCAGATATATTACTTCCTGATCAAGCTTGGGCCCTTTCTCATGTGATATCATAAGCGGCAAGTGTCCATTTATGAGCTGGCAGATTGGAACGAACTCAAAGTCATTTAAGAATTTCTCGAACTTATTTTTGTTTTTTTCTAATCCTATATAGTGACGGAATTTTTTTGATAGTGGTAACTTTATTTTCGGTTGTTTGCTGTCGAATTCCCAAGGATGAAAATAGGTGACGGCATGTCCATTCGAACTTTTTTTTCGCAACATCATTTTAAAAAACCAATAAGGATATAATCTAAAAAAACCGCCGCCTGAAATTGGAATTTCTACCCCCCACAATGATGATGCTGCAAGAGGTACTTCAAGAATCCCATTGACGAAATGAATTTCCTGATTGAATCCGACGATTCCGTATTCGGGATGTTTTATAGGATTGATGCTACTATCGTATTTGATTCCAAGTTCTCTCAGGATGTCCAAGGCCCAAAGTGTGTTTTTAGTAATTGAAAAACTTGGGGCGCGATACCCATATATCGGTCGTCCGACAATATCCTGGAGAAGGGACAAAGACTTTTCTGTGTCCTTTTGAAACTCGTTTCTGGTCATATGGTTAATTGGGGTGTGAGAGTAGCCATGGGTAGCAATTTCATGTCCCTGCTTTGCAATATTGAGAACTAGGTCAGGTATTCTCTCGGCCACCCATCCCAAAACAAAAAATGTGGCCTTGATATTTCTTTCATTTAAGGTTTTGAGAATGTAATTTGTACTTTCATATACTCTCAATTCACATAAATTCCATTTTTTAAATGGAAAAATCTCTTTCATGTTTTGGACACAGAACCAATCTTCAATATCAAAACTGAGTGCAATTGTGTTCATTTTTCATCCTTTGCAAAATCAAAAAAAAGTAACATTGAAATTCTGTTAAAGCGCTGGATAATACTTTTGACAATTATGCTTTAAGCTTGTAATGAGTGTGATTGTTAACTGATTGCTAATGAGTAAATGTTAATGTACTGATTGATCATTTCTTGAATTGTATACTTTTCCGAAATCGAAATAACTGCTTGTGAAAGATTATTACTGTAGTTGATTTGTTTTTTACTTATTTGAAGTAACTTGTTAAACAAGTCATGCTCATCATCGAGGTTAAATAGAATTATCCCATTGGGTGAAATTTTCTGATGTGGAGGTATGTTGCTGCATAAGCAAAGTTTATAACTTGCCATGGCCTCTAATACAGCAATCGGATGTCCTTCTGTGAATGAGCTTGAAATGAAAATATCCCCGTGCTTTAGTATTTCTCTGACATCATCCTGATGCCCATGAAGTGTGATGTTTTGACCTAATTGATTAGTTTCAATAAATCCTAGAATCGAATCAACTTCTTTTTTTGTTCCAGTACCGGCATGATGTAGATGAAAATCAACATTGAATTGCTTTAGTTTATTACAGGCCCGTAGAATGTGTATTAGGTTTTTCTCTTTTGAGATTCTTGAAATGCATACCAAGCGTAAAGCATTGTTACCCACAATGGTTGTGTTTTTTAATTGCGAAAAGTGTTCGACATCAACGCCATTGTGAATTACGGTTGGGCGATTTTTCATATGAGGACACTTTTTGGATACAATATCGTTTACGTGCTCGGAGACTGCAATAACCTTGTTATAAAAGTAACTGGCAAACTGAAAGAACAGTCTATATTTTAAATTTATGACGAAATGGTGCAGAGTATGTTGAGTATGAATTAGAATCAAATGAGGGTTCAATATTTTTAAGGGCACGGCATATTCCATCGGTCCGAAATCATGGGTGTGTATTATCTCAATCTTTTCTTCTCGTATTATCCTAGACAATCGAGTGAGTAGACTAAAATCATATCCATATTCCTTCTTGTAGATTCTGATGTCACGTCCCGTGTTCTTTAATTCTTTCGCAATACCAGAAAAATCACTCATTTCATAGGCGAAGAAGCTTTGTTGCAACACTGAGTTTGGAACAATTCGAGCAACTTCAGATAAGAATCTTTCTATTCCTCCCTGATACAGATATTCAACAAGATGTAAAATCTTCAGCGCCATTTATTGCTCATTGATAATGTGAATCAACAGTGATTCCCATTTCTTTCGCTCCATATTCGATTATTTTGATATCCTCTGGAGTTGGGTTATTCATTGGTATCAAAAATAATGTGACTCCCCATGGCTTAACTTCATAATCGAACAGTGGCAAATCTGTTGACTCATTTTTGAGATGAATGCTGGCCGCGTGCATGTTAGCACTTTTGTTAACTACAAATAGGGCAATGTGCTTATTATCATTGTCAGTGTTAATTGTTGCGTAGGAATTTACCTTATCTTCAAAAGTATCTTCTACATCGACAAGTTGACCCAAAAAATGTTCTGTGTACAAATTATACATATTATACAAATTTGTAGGTGCATCATCTAACACAAGTGCCCAAGGAATTGGTTGGGGATGATTTGTATTTAAGAAGGAGCGATTGAAATTTTCGATTCCACTATTAGCTGCTATTCCCACCAACTCTGCCATGTAAAGCGGTCGAACAATAGGATGATAGTTGGGAGTCGTATCTAAGGAATCAACCGCAAATTCAGAAAGGACAAGTTTCGCATCTGGATAATACTGGTTCTTCCATTCTTGCATGCGATTGAATAGATTGGGCCGGAAATTCATATACGATCCTCTATCGTAGATATTTACATAATCGCTAACATGAAAGAGTTGGGTTGATTCGAGCATTTCATTGACCATCTGACGTCCTGTACGGTCGACAATAATGGAATTAGGATCACTCACTTTCGTTCTGAAAGTGGGGTAGTAATGAAAACTTGCATAATCCAGCAATTTATATCCTTTCGGATTGATAGAGGTATCATTTTCAGCTTTTGATAATCGATGATAGAAATATGGCAGAAAGTGATCGAATTCCCCATTGCCATAGCTGCATTCCATGACTCCTTGAACTGAAGTCCATTGACAATCTTTTTTCATATTACCACTTTGCCAATCAGCAAATGAATTCGCAATTTCAGGTCCCCAAAGCTTGATATCGTTTGGATTCCCGGAAACTTTTTCCTGACCGCCTCTAACTGCGATTGCATATTCAATGTATCGATCAATGTATTCATCGGCCGACATTGGTTCATCGTATTGCCAAATATCTGCATGTGTATCTGCCCATTGGTCAAATTCATTGCCAAGACAAATATGTTTTATGTTTAATTTTAAGATGCCATTGGCATGTTGGATAAAATTTGCAGCGGATTGGGCGCTTGCGGTATTTGACATAGTTGGACGACCATTACGGTAAATAGGCATCTGTCCAAGCAAGTTGATTTGCATGATTGGTTCTGCGCCATACTCTCTTACTTTGCTGATGGCCTCTTCATAAGGTTGAAGTTTTTTGTAATGTCCTCTGGCAAGAAAGGCCATTCCATTTTCCCAATTAAAAGTATCATAGAGATTTCCACCTATTCGAATCGTACCGAGCGCTAATTTCTTTACAATTTCTGTGCTTGGATAATCGGTAAAAGGGGAGAGCTGTGTGCCATAAAATTCACGTGTAACGGTTCCTCTATTTCCGGCTGTGTTGAGATTGATGGAGATTGTCCCCGACAATTCATCTTTTATTTCTTCTCGAATCTCGCCAACGGATGCTGTTGCTTCTTGCAAGTTAGTTTCATGATATTTTTCGGATTCAGAAATATTACATCCTACGAGACAAGCTGAGACAAGTAATAATTTAAGCATTGTTGTAACTCCATCTTAATGATTTGAATTAAAATAATTGGGCCAAAGGATTTTGTTAAAAAAATACGTTTGTGAAAATGATGGTGAGCTTGAGTTGCGATGATTTTACTCATCGTGATTGTCGTGACGTCTCCAAAGGTTTTTGTAACGTGATATAGGCATAACTTGTTAACCATGCGATTGGGTGCTGGATTAGAAACGAAGCTAATTTTTCATGCAGCCATTTAAGCGGTTTAATTTTCTGGTAATAATAAGCGTGTCCGAAGAAGCCTATATATTCCATAACATTGTATCCATAAGATGCCAGCTTTTTGATTTGGCCTTTTGTCGGCCCTCTGCATCCCTTATAATAAGCTGGAAATTTTCGAAAATGTCCGGCCTCTGCCCTGTTTGGATCGATCCATAACAAGACCTTATAAGCAAGTTTTTCAGGAATCAGCAGGTTAGCAATATAGGGTGGCGCCCATAAGGTTGGTATAAAGTGAAATGCATGTCCACCTTTTTCTAAAAGATGATAGATATTTTTATGAAAAATTTCATCATCACTCACATGTTCAGCAACCATTTTTGTAAAAATAAAATCAAACTTTGAAGTAAGGCTTCTAATATCAGAAGAGACGATATCGGTCCTTATTTTATGAAAGTCATCGGAAGCCTTATTTAACTCATCTTGTGAAACGTCAAGCAGAGTATACTGAATGTTGTTGTCTTGAATAAATTTAAGTGACAAGGAAGGGTTTGAACCCCCACCGACTTCGCAGATGTTTCTTAATTGATTTTTTATAATGTAATCGGTTAAGAAACGGGTATAGTTCTCATGCGCTGTTTTTGAAGAGTGATAAGCTACTAGCGGCAAGGTCTTTCTCCTCGTTATAATTGTAGTGATGTATTTGAAAAATATCTTTGTTTAATCAGAACGACATTGATTGAGATCAATATCCACACCAGATATTATCATTTTCATTTAAGACTTATCATGGAAAAAATGTTTGTTCTTAGTCACAAGGTACTGCATGATGAAACACTATAAATCGTACTGGTCCATACCGTCTTTTGCATTGATCGGATTCTTGCTGAGCATTGTCTATTGCACATTAGCGAGACCTGTGTATGAGGTTTCTGGTTCTATTGGAATCATGCGCCCTAGTCTGCCTCCTGTTTCTAATTTTATGCCGGAAACTCAAAATAGATGGGTATGGATTCGAGATGGTCTTTCCATGAAAAGCATGCTGCTGCAAGACACTCTTCTTCATGATGTCCTAAATACGTCACGCCAGTTAAAAAGCAGATATGAGATGTTTTCAAAAAAATTTCCGAATATGGAACAGGAAGATTTAGTTGCGAATTACATTAATGTAATGAAGAAAGCAATAAAAATACAATACACTGGTGGTGATGCCAATGTCTTTATTTTTACAGTGGTAGATACAAACCCAGTGTTGGCGAAAGAGATTGTAAGCTTGCTGATGTCACAGCTGAAGTCATTGTATGAAGAAGTTATGTTTAAGCGAAATGATGTCTCGCTTGAGGAATTACAGATTAAAGCAATATCGATCAAGCATGAACTTGGAAAGGAACGAAATGATGATATGAATTCATTTTTACAACGAAGAATTAACGCCGCTTATGAGGCAGATGCAAAACTATATGTTGAAAACATTCTGCAAACTATTCAAAGTAAGACATTAGTAAAAACTATAAATAACCCATATATTCCAACTCATCCGATATGGCCAAGATGGGATTTAATAATATTTTTTTCCACCTTCACGGGATTATTAGTTGGGATAGTATTCTACTATATTGTATCACGTATTCATGAATAAGTTAAAACCCTTTGCACTATTTTTCTCTCCCCTTACTTATATATATCTATATATTTTTTTTATTGTAACAAATCTGCATCTTCAAATTCCTTTCCTAAGTGCTCTTCCGCTTGAACTAGGCTGTTCCCTGATGATCTTTGCTTCAGCGGCATTAGATGTTTTTGTAGTAAACAGATTCGCAATAATCTATGATCAAAAATTCATTAAGAATTCAATATTCGTCTTGCTTGTACTAATTTGCCCGCAAATTACTTCATTAGTTAATAATGATTATTTGAACGTGATAGCGAATGGTGAATACCGTAGCTTCTTCAAAATTGTTTCATTGGCACCACTTATGGTATTTTACATGAACAATAAAATAAGAAAGAATCAACTCATGAGTGTTATGCTGATCTCTTTTACCGTTTTAGGCATCATATTCATGTACCGCTTTTTAATTCTGCACGAAGTACGCGAATACGATTTGAGACCTTTGCTAAAGATTAAAAACGGAGATCCTAATTTCTTAAGCACATATTTCACGGCCTGTATTCCCCTGACGATATACCGCTATCGTCAATCACAACAACTCCATCAAAGTTTTTTTTATGTTTTGCTCGCAGGATTTTTTCTTCTTTGCACCATAATGAATCAATCTCGCATGGGGATTATTGCACTTGTGACTATTTTATTATTGCTCGCTGGCATGTTAAAGTGGGAAAGAAAAATGATTCTAATTTCATTGGCAAGTGTTAGTTTATTTCTTAGCTCATTATTTTCTTTTGGTGATAAGATTCTTACCCGATTTATCAATATGAGTGATGCATCTAATATGGACCGTTTAAAAACGCTCAATGCAGGTTATCGTACTTTCTTAAAGTCACCATGGTTTGGAGTAGGTTGGAATCAATCTTCCGAATATTACTATCAATTCTCGGAATTCCCTGCCTTTCAATCGGCCGCCTCACCTTATGAGGTACACAACACAATCCTGAAAATTGTTTGTGAGACAGGTATTTTGGGTCTAATGCTTTATGTTTTCTTTATTTCAGTTATCGCTAAAGCCATTGTGAAAAATTACAATAGGGACAAGGAACTGGCCGTTATGAATATGGCGATTGTCTTGGGCCTGATGATAAATAGCATGACCATTTCGGCCGGCTACAAAGAAATTTATATTTTATGGATGATTCTTATTTATATTGTGTGCAATCACGATGGTATGGCCTACGTGTTTATTTCGCGTGGATTAACATTGGCACCAATCTTAGGCACAAAAATCTTGGATAATCGAATAATGTCATAAACTAATTTAAGTGGCCTGCGAAAAATTGTGATTAGGTACAAGAAATATCCATATCTGTTTTTTGGGAAGGCAATAAGATCATAATCAAGTTGCAAACTTTTAGACCAGAATTGCTTATAACCTTCGTCTCCTTGAAGTAAATCTAAAATATCCGCTCCATGTTCAATAGCTCTCTCTATCATAATAAGAGTTTGAATTGAGCCTATTCTATATTGGGCATAACTTTCATCAAATGCCACAGTGTATGCGAATACGTTACCTTGAATTAAAAATGATATTTCCACAGAGGCGATGACGTCATTAAGTTTTATATAATGGGCCAGTAGGGTCCCCGTGTCAAAAGCATTGTGTGCCAATCTTTCAAGAAAGTTGAATTGTACAGGGTCTGAGCAAATTGAACTTGCTGTACCTTTGTTCAGAAAACGACTTGTATGCATGATTTTATAGCGTGATAGAACCAAAGATAACTCTTCTTGGTTTTCAATTCTCAAATAGGAGACGTTAAATGTCCGTTCGAGCTTTCGTTTATATTGCAAAATTCTTTTGAATTTTCCAGCACTCCAATCTCCGTATTTATCCTGTGTCGGCAATAGAATATAGGCACATGGAATTTTTTTATATCTTGCTGAGAGTAATGATGATTTCCGTGAGATGGGAAATACCGATGCTAGCTTTGAATTGCAGTGCATGTTATTTAAGAAGCAAGCGTCAATGTGATTATTAATCATCCACGCTGTCAGTAGTTTTATTGTTGCCGTATAGTATCCGGGTGCAATTAATAGTTCATAATGATCGCCATATTCCAGATTAAATCGCATGAGATATAAGGCCTTGATTGGAAAAAAACGATATAAAGTCTCTTGTCTTACGACGTTCGGAATAAGAGCGACGATCTTATCTGTTAGTGGATCCTTAATTTCGAATACATTCGTATTTATGAGAAACTTGTTGCAAGCTTCTGCGCAGCTTTTGAACCAGATGTATTCCATGGATAGTCCACGGGGAAGGATTTGTGAGGATAATCGTTCCCAGTTGTCTTTTAGATCTTTATTATCAGGAGAAAATACAATGTTGTTTAAAATAAGTTCATTCATAAAGTCATCCATGTGTTTAAATCAAATTGAAAAATTAAGACTAAAATTAAGTTGATCATCATACCACTTTTCACCTAGGCTCAGTGAACTCATTTTGATGTAGGATAATGTCATTTCAAGTGAATTTCTATTTCCAAATTCTACTTGAATAAACTTGTTTTCTTCACTGCCTTTGACTTTTAAATTATCAACTGATCGTGTATAGGAATATCCTAAAGACAGCGTGAGAATATCACTGGGAGCATAGTTGACGCCGAACTGTGGTCCCGCTCCAAGAATATACCAGGGTGAGGGATATTTTTGTGTTGTAAATCGACTCTGACCATAATTTACATTTACACCGCCGAAAAAATACAATGGGTGTAATTCAAAAACATCAACGATTCCGGCATTGAAAGAGGTAAATTGGTTATCATCATTGATTAAGCTATGTTTTATAGATGTCGAGTATTCTGTCCCGCCTAATGTTTTAATCTTTGCCACCAGTTCGAACTTGTTTTCGATTAAATCATATTGGACGCCGGCAGGTAGAAATAGATTGCTGTACATAAAGTCTTTTTTAAACTCAAAATGGAGTTGAAAAAATCCCTTGATATAGGAATAGTCTAATCCTTCTGTTGTCAAGGCATGTTCTGTACTGGTTATTGCGTCTGTGCTTTTTTTCAAAATATGTGTGCCGACATTTAATGATAAATAATGATTCGGTGAAAACATTCTGCCCAACAATGCCATTATATGATCACCTTCAAACATATATTCCGGCGTATTTCCTTTATTTTGCTGAAAACCTATTCCTAAATCATAGGCCGCCAAAGTCGAGTTCTCGTATGGCCAAAAGATGTTTCTCCTATTGTTCTGATAATTCACCGATAGAGTTCTCATATTAATATCATTTGCCGCTGAATCGTTTCTTATTTTGGTTAAAATTATGCCGGGTTCTCCTGCATTTCCCCTTATCGAAGAATACATAAGAGTACTAATAATTATTTTGAGCAATAATGAGAATGACCTTTTGTCTGACATTTGTTTAAGTTTGCGAGTTATTGCCAGAAATTCCATAAAAGAATTTACCAACTGTGAAGTATAGAATCATTAAATTTAGCGAAATCGACGACCTGTTTAGGATATAATATAGATCATATTTCAGCTTGGTTTCAGGTGTGGCATCATACGGGCAACAAATTTGTGCAAGTCCTGTAATTCCTGGTAGAACCACTGCGCGATGATTATATCCCTTTACGTGTTGTTCAAACGTCTTGATAATTTCTTGCCTTTCCGGTCTAGGACCAATGAATGACATTTCACCTTTAATGATATTGATGATCTGTGGCAATTCATCAAGATGAGTTGAGCGGAGGAAATTGCCAAATGTGGTTATGCGAGGATCGCCATGCCAGGAAAGCACCGCCCCACTTTCCTTCTCGGCGTTCTGAATCATTGTTCTGAATTTATAGATATTAAATTCATGCCCATGTTTTCCGACACGTTTTTGGCTGTATATTCCGGGCCCATTGGATGTAAGTTTTACGCCAACAAAAATCAAAATCATTAAGGGTAATAAAATGACAGTCAAAGCAATTGCGGACAAAATTTCTGCTATTGAAAAAATTGAATCAAAAATATGGCCCTTTACATTTGCTAATTTTTGATTTGCCAAGGTTTTCTGATCTGAAAATAATATGGCCACCTTGTCTAATGCATTTTCATTGCGTAGAAAGTGCCTGAAATGATTCAGCAGAGAGTCTTTCGCGAGAAGTTTTGATACGGAATTCATTTCTATCATAATCCATCCTTGTTAAAATGTATCAATGAACTAAGATAAGTATCTCGGCCCAAATTTGAGACATCCTACTTATACTTGTGATTTGAATTCTTGAGGATGATTAGTGAATGTAGCGAGTGTGAACGATAAACTGTCGATAAATGATGATAGTCATGAATGAGACTTGTTATCAATCGGTCTCGTTGGGGCGTTTAATATCAAGCGATGTTTTGTTTTTAATCATTGTTAAAGAGTCTTGCTGGGCCTAGATATTCGGCGCTGTCAATAAACCTTTATTTGGGTAGAATTTAAAATGCTGATCTTAACAATTTCTCGTATGATTATTCTATTTTCTCTGCTGGGATGTATGTATATAACGGAAAGTAATTCAAGTGAACTGAATAGAATCCAAGTCGAGCAGATTGAGCTAATAAAAAACAAGCAATTGATTTTTCAAATGTTGAAAAATGAAAATTACACCTCCAGTACATACTCAATGAATCGCACCTTTAAATTGGCAAATTTACTATTACATTTCTCACGATTAGATTTTCACGTGAGTAAAAATGTAAAACAGGAGATTAGCGACCAAATTGAACGTCTTAATCCTTTTCATTATTTTGCAAACTCGGTGAGACGATTTGCATTAGTTCATGTAATTGATAGTAAAGTTGTCAAAAGCACTTCTGAGCTTGGCGATGCTTTTGCATCAATATGTTTTCCTTTTAAATTAACATCATTCTCCTGAGTGTTTATATTTCACTATGAGTTGTATCATACACATCTTTAAGTAGATTCATTGCCTGGGCAATATATAAAATTCAAAATCTGAGAAGGTATTGAGCTCAAAGTGGGTTTTAATATAATGCACCAGCATGCTAAATTAAAATGGCTCTTATACTGTATTTCTTTGGTTCTACATTTATGTGTTCTTTTCTTTATAAAGCAAGATTACAACCAAAGACTTTCAAATAGAGAAACTTCAAAATCGCTCAGAGTTGTGCTTAAACCTAGAGAAATTCCTGCAAAAATTATTGAAAAGTTAAAGCATCAGCAAGTTGTAAATAATGAACTTAATGGCGAAGAAACAGCTGATGAATTACATAAATATTATGGCAAAAAAAACCAAACCTATAAGCATGAGACAATTCCTAGAAATGTTGGGCGATTTAAACCAAGTAATCATCCCGAGGAAGAAACAGCTAATGGTATGACCAACAAAAAAAAGAAAATTACAATGGCCGATCTCTTGGTAAAGAAACCAGGAAATATTGAAGACTTTGCCGTTAAAAGCCCTCTACAGCACAAAACATTTTATATTGGTATTGAGGAAAATATGCAGGCGAGTAACAATGATTATCTCGAAGGTGTCGATGTGGGAGATGCAACGAATCTAAATACTAAAGAATATAAATTCTGGGGCTTTTATAATCGAATGCGTCTTAGACTTGAACCCATTTGGGAAAAATTACTTGATGAGAGAATTAGAAGAAATTATGTCCATGGCAAAAAAATCATGATTGGAAGTCAGACAATGACACTTATAAAGATCACTCTCGATGAAGAAGGAAATGTTTTTCGGCTGAAAGTTTTACATTCATCCGGCATCGCCGAGATTGACGACATTGCAATTGATGCCATTACATTATCTGGCCCTTTTGCTAGTGTCCCTCGGCAGATGCTCGTCGATAAAATTGTTGAAATCGAATGGGGTTTCGTAGTTACTCCTTAGCGTCCTTAATACTGCAAGTTGGCATATTGATTTAATTTTGTTCTATTTTGCAAATAAAGATATTTGCCTTTTTGTGAAATTAATCCTTCATCCTTAAAATCACTTAAGGTGCGAATAAGCGTTTCTTTGGCAACACCTATCATTGAAGCCATTTCATCGCGGCTCAGTAGAATGTCAAGCTTTTGATTATTACCTTCACCCTCGATTTTACCGTAGTTTTCAGACAGGGATAGGATGAGTTCTGCTAATTTTTCTCTCACATTTTTTTGAGACAATGAGGAAATACGATTCGTTGAGTTATGAATTTCTCTTGAAAGCCGATCAATGATGTTGATAACAACCGGTCTCTCCTTTAAGACCGTGGTGGTGAAAAAATTCTTGTCAAAGAAACATACAACAGAGTCTTCTACCGCCTCGGCAGAAGTTGTGTATAGTTGCTGTTCAAGAATGGAACTTAATCCGATAGTGTCCCCCGATGTGGCGATATCTACAATTGTGCAGCTTCCATTGGAGGTCAACTTTGAAATTTTTATCTTCCCAGAGCAAACTTCAAATAAACCATAGTTAGGAGTTCCCTCGAAAAACAAGGTGGTTCCCTTCTTATAAAAGTTAGTTACTTTACTCTTTGATATACAATCTAAAGGTTCATTTGCAATATCACAGAATAGTGATTTTTTGTAAGTGTTGCATTCTTTGCAATGCGATGGGATTTCTTGTCTAGTACTCATCTTTCCTCCAGTCTCGAAATAGGTTTAAATATTTTCTTTCTTATCTTTGGTAATTTCCTTCTCTCTTGTTGCCATGTCATATTAGTCAAATATGTACGTAGCAATTTCCGAGTGCAAAGTTTACTAAGATTAAATAAGTTTATGGGGATAATAGAATTTGGTAATTAGATCCATCATTGATATAAATGTAATTACTCAGATCAAGTGATTACCGTTTTATCAACGAAACGTGAGCTGTGACTTGATTCTATCATGTTTAAAATCAGTATTGAATGCGTTGGAAAACATACTGTCGAAATATGCGTATGGTTTACATGATAGATTCTGTATCGAAAATCCCCATCATTATAAATGTTTGGAATGGAAAATTATTTGTCGCTGCTGAGATAATTCAACAAGAAAGTTCTCTTGTTTCTACAGTGCATGCAGAGTTCATCACTGTTTAAATTTGGTAGAAATAAGGTTTTGCAGATTTTGCACTTACTTTTGTCCAAGCGATGTAAAAGAATATCGTTGGTAGTAAAAATGCCAACACGATCAAGATAATTTATGATAGGTGCATGGGACGTTACATCGGAGAAAATCATATCTTGACCTCATCGTTATCGCTTACAGACATCTTGCATATTAGCTTATTTAAAAAAAACATTTAGGCATTGATAAATAGTTTTGCCTGAAATGATTGTACTCAAAGCGCATGCAAATTTTCTCATGCATTGCCATGTTCCAGGTCAGCATTTGAGTTTGATGTTGTGAGTATTGTTAATATGAAGAACAGCATCGTTCATCTTGATTTCTAGATCTGTGAGAGTAATTTAATGGTGTGGTTTTGATTTTGGGGTGCAATTATCATGATGAATAGTGGTGCTACTAATTACAATGGTGAACTTCCTTATGAAGATGTGGTGAGAGATATAAAAATATCTTTTAAATCCATTCAAGAAGTATTTGAAATACTTAAATTCGACAAGAATTCAATGCAGCCTAAAGAAGACTTAGTAAAATTGCTTGAAACTTTATCAAAGCAACTTCTAGACTATAAAGTGGTAAGTCTTGACTTCATGATAAATAACGAAATGGATAATTTGAGTTCAGAATGCGGTAAAGATACAGTTAGAAGCTTTAATCAAGCCATTGACCAACTTGTCGAAAGAATACGCAATTTAAGGGAATATATTTCGAATGCGTATTTTGCATCGTCGTGGCCGCAGCATGAAATTAATTTTTTGAGAAATGAAATCGAAAACATTTCAGCCGCAATGCATTCTACTTTAAATACTGTGAATAAGGTTTCCCTGTGTGGTTATTATAATGAGATTGGGACTTTGGACTAGAGTGCGAACTAATATCCCAGGTCGGAATATTGTGAAAACATTTCACTATTTTCAATTTTACATTGATTGCAGCAATAATCAAGCTTCATTGCGGGTGTGAAAAGTTTACCACATCCGGCGCACTGCCTCTTTTTGAAATTTACTTTTGGAATTTTGACTTTGAAATCATCAGGATACAAATCACTCGTCATATTGTTTTTGCGGTTTGTCTTGTTTGAATAGCCCATACTGACACCTCTTGGATGGATAACGACACATATTATTTATAATGTACATTGAAAATTATTAATATGATTCCGCTTTATTAGAAGATTGATTAAGAACATGGACACAATGTGGTCATTCACGTCCCTTCCTTTTGAGGAGGAATGTGTTGAAGTGATAGTAAAATGCAACATGCAATATGAGGATTCCAGTTACTAAAAACACGCAGTGGTATTGCGAGAATCTCATCATCAGAAATGATTTGAATTTTTAAAAATGCTTCTGTTTTATTTTGTGAGGTCATATCGAAAATCAAGGCAACCATTGATTTTGCTCGTATCCAAGATCATTTCAGTATTTGAAAATTATTTCGACTCAGTAATTAGTTGTGATGAGTTAAACCTTGCTAGAGAGATTTATATGTTTAGCGGCATTGTTCGAGCTGGTGTTTACGCAAATATAAAGCTGATAGATAGTTATGATATCTGCACTGAATTCTACCTCAACGGATGAGGTGAAGTAATATAAGGAGGATTGAATGGACGAGAATAGTGTTGATTATGATTTGGAATTAGTAGGCGTCAGCTTAGACAATAGGGAAAAGGATTTTGTAGGCCAAGAATTGAGTTTGTTAGATAAGCAGGTATTGAGGAATGCAAAAATTCAATTACAAATTGAGAAGAAAAAAAATAGCCAGTCGTTGCATGGAAATCTAAAAGTATTATGCGTTAATCATGTTTTTGAATCGAGTCAAGATGGCGCCAACATATATCAACTTTGCAAGAAACTCTCAAAGGAAATAAGTGGTCTGGCCTACAAATTTATTTAATGTCATTAGATGGCAATTAATCAAACAATCCGTTTTGTAGATAAAAGCACTTGTTTGAATGAGCCACTTAATATCTGATTTTCGTTAAATAATATAAAAATAAACATGATTTTGGTTGTTTAACAAGAATCAAGGAGCATTTATGAAATTTTCTGATCTAACGCCACGGCGTTCTCCATTTTCGAGTTCACCCTTATGGTCGTTTCCTAGTGATTTTGATTCAGATCGATTTGAATCAGACATTGATGAATTCATGCGAAACCTTAATGCGGATGTAGATTTTTCACCGGATGGTGATTACGGTTTTCGGACCTTCCCCTCAATTGATATAAGAGAAACCCCTGAGAGTTATACCGTCGATGCAGAACTTCCAGGTCTGTTGGCGAAGGACATCGATATCGAGGTTGTAAATAATTCCCTATTTATAAAAGGTGAGACAGGTACTGAGGCAGCAAAGGAAAATGGATACATCTGTTGTGAACGTGCGCGAGGGGCGTTTTCGCGGAAAATACCTTTCGACGAGGAAGTCAATGTTGAAAACATCAATGCGGAATTGAAGGATGGTGTTCTTCATGTTGAACTTAAAAAGAAAAATATTGAGATTCCTCAACATAAGAAGATTGAAATTCGCCAATGACAGAAAGTAAGACCTATTGAGGAATTCGAAGGGATGTGTACTTACTTTTGGATTCCTCTGATTCATCTGTTGGAAATGCCAATTCCAAATTAGAGGAGTGGGGGACTTATGAAGCTAAAGTTCATTGGAGCCGCACGAACAGTTACTGGTAGTAAAATATTATGTGAAACGAAAAATTCGAAATTTCTCGTTGATGCCGGTCTTTTTCAAGGTTCAAACCAAAATCGCCTTTTGAATTGGGAATTAGATTTTAATCCTAAAGTTTTGGATTTTGTGATTTTAACCCATGCTCATATTGATCATTCGGGATTACTTCCAAAGCTTTATCGTGAGGGAATGAATTGTCCTATTTACAGTACCAAAGGAACATTCGAACTAGCGGAAATATTATTAAAGGATTCAGCACATTTGCAGGAAGAAGATGCGGAATATGCTAATAAAACTGGACATTCTAGTCATAAACCAGCATTGCCACTTTATACCGTAAAAGATGCGGAAAATGTTTTGGCGTTGTTCAAAATTCTTCCAAGAGATGAATGGCATGATGTAGGAAATGATATTAAAATCCGTTTTTTGCGATCCGGGCATATTATAGGATCTTCCTTTGTCCAAATACAAATAAGCGAAAAAAATGAGTCGCAAATTATTACCTTCTCTGGTGATATCGGTAATAGTCGTTCGCAAATAATCAAGCCCCCGGTGACTATTACAGAAACAGATTTTCTAATTATGGAAGCAACATACGGAAATCGCTTGCAAGTACGCATTTCTGCCGAGGAATTAATGAAAAGATATCTGAATATCGTCTTAAAACGTAAAGGAGTTATGATCATTCCTGCCTTTAGTGTCGGTCGAACTCAGGAAATATTATTTTTGATTAATAAACTCATGGAGGCCAAAGTCATCAATGAGGTTCCTGTTTATGTGGATAGTCCAATGTCGGCATCGGCCAATCGGATATTCATGGATAATCCGGATGATCATGTTCTAAAAATCGAAAATGATCAACTTGTGTCGCCGATTTTACCACCGAGCTATCATGAAGTTTTGTCCGTAGCAGAAAGTAAGAATATCTCGAAACAAAAAGGGCCCATGATAATTGTAACCGCCTCAGGGATGATTTCCGGTGGGAGAGTGTTGCATCACTTGAAAGACAGATTACCATATAAGGAGAATGGAGTCTTATTTGTCGGTTATCAAGCGGAGGAGACGAAAGGAAGATTGCTGATAGAAGGAATTGAGAAAATTCGAATTTTCCATAAAGAAGTTCCTGTTAATGCCGACATATTTAATATTGACGGGCTCTCCGCACATGGAGATTATTTAGATATTTTGGAATGGCTTGCTAGTTTGAAAAAGAGTCCGAAATTGATTATTTTAAATCACGGCGAGACTAAAGCATTGAATCATTTAAAAATGCTGATTGAAAGTGAATATGACTATAAGGTTGCTATTGCGGAGCCAGGCGAAGAGGTTGACACCAATAATGTATCCTTGTCGGCATAATGATCTTGCTCATTATTGTTGGAAGCATCGTTCAACTTGTCTTTGTAATGCAAGGGAGTAAGCTTAGAATTGTTTGAAGGTAGCGAAGCTATCTGACCATTCGTAGGTGAGAGTCCTACCGGAAAAAGTGTTTTATGGTTTCCGCGATCTCCGCCACAAATT
>JACPIU010000028.1 GCA_016187935.1 Bdellovibrio sp. | reverse complement strand
TAATCTCAGAAAAAAATTCGCTTTAGAGCTGGCACACTTCGGTAATCGTCTCTTCGCTGGTAAAGAACCACTGGCGTGGTGTGGGATTACAGTCCCTTTTGATCTGCTCAACGCGCTGGGTGTGAACGCATGTTTCGTTGAATTTTTGGGGGCGGTGCTTTCAGCTTCTGGCCAGATTAACGACATTCTTGAGAGTGCCGAGCAGGACGGTTTTTCTCCCGATACCTGTGGGTATCACAGGGCGGTTTACGGTGCTGCAAGACAGGGACTTGTTCCGACGCCAAATTTTTTGATTGGTTCATCTGTCCCTTGCACAGGTGGACAGGCCGTGATGGAGCGACTTTCCAGTCAGTTTAAAAAAGATCTTTTCATGCTGCAGATTCCACAAGTTGAGAATGCTAGGAATGTGGCATTTCTGGCGCATCAATTTAGTGAAATGGTTTCGTTTGTGGAAACGCATCTGAGAAAAAAACTCGACCGAGAATGTTTGCGAAATTCTATCCGACTATCCAATGAAATGCGCGCCTTGCTGGTGGAACTTTTTGAATTGGCTTCTCACAATCCTAGTCCTGTGAAAAGTAAGGAGTTGGCGAACTTCGCTCTTGTCGTCAATTTGATGAGCGGGACCCAGGCAGGGGTCGATCTCGTCCGCAATTTCAAAAATGAGTATGCCAGACGCATTCGCGAATCCCAATGTTCACCGAGTAAACTTCGACTTTTATGGCTTCAAAATCGCATTCAGTTTAAAAATGGTCTGCTCGATATCTTGGAAAATGAATATCAGGCCACCATTGTAATTGACGAACTCAACGATGTAACTTGGGACCCGATCGATCCCGATAATCCTTTTATTGGAATGGCGAAACGCTCGATTAGTATTCCGTTTAACGGGCCATTTACTAATCGCCTCAATCATCTAAAAACGCTGATTGCGCGTTACCAGGTCGATGGTGTGATTAACCCTTGCAATTGGGGATGTCGGCAAGGTGCTGGTTCGCGCGGTCTAATGGAACAGGCCATGCGTGAGATGTCGATCCCTATTATCAATCTTGAAGTGGACTGCGTGGATTCGCGCGGATTTGGTGAAGGGCAGTTACGCACACGCCTTGAAGCATTTCTGGAAACAGCGTCTGCGCGTTCAGGGAGGGGTTAGTATGAATTATTACCTCGGGGTAGATGTAGGCAGTCGCACCTGCGACGCTGTTTTGATTGACGAGAACGGAAAAATTTTAAGTGGCCATGTCCTTCCCACCGGTGCCCGCAATCAGGAATCTGCTTTAAACGTGCGGGATCAAGTTCTCGCCAACTCTGGTGTTTCTATCAGTGCCGTGCGTGCCACAGTGGCGACTGGCTATGGTCGGACACGTGTCGGGCAAAAAGATGCTGCGGTCACGGAAATTACCTGTCATGCTCGAGGCATTCGTGAGTTAATCCCGGAGGCCCGTATTCTGATTGATATCGGAGGGCAGGATAGTAAGGCCATTCTTCTGGGGTCCGACGGACAAGTGGTGGATTTTGTCATGAATGACAAGTGTGCTGCTGGCACCGGGCGTTTTTTGGAAACGATGGCGCGGGCCTTGAATCTTGACCTTGATGAGATGTCTCATCTCGATATTGGGGCGCAGGGCAATCGAACCTTGAGTAGCATGTGTACCGTTTTTGCCGAAAGTGAAGTGGTGTCTTTGGTTGCCGATGGTGCGGAAACAAAGGAGATTATTTTCGCTCTTAATCAGGCGATCGCTGGGAGAGTTTCAGCGCTGGTCCGACGCGTATGCAAGGAAACTTCGGGGCTTAAAGTGGCGATGTCGGGTGGAGTTGCCCGCAATCCGGGAGTTGTACGGGGATTGAATCGTGCCTTGAATTGTGAGATTTCGGTTCCAGAGCATCCTGATCTTGTCGGTGCCTTGGGTGCTGCTTTGATCGCGCGCAGTCGATTTCCGTCGTAATCCGTAATATCCATCGCAGGCCTGACGTCTATCAGGCACTAGCGGCATAATTTTTTTGCAATTGCTCAGAATCCGTTTCAAGCTTAATCGAGTTTACCAGACCAAGCACGCGATTTAGGGCATCGAGAATAACGATGTCAGCGCTATCGGCTTCGCGAATAGACTCTTTTACTTCAAACATGGCCTCACGGAATTCGTTCAACTCTCT
Source organism: Bdellovibrio sp. (assembly GCA_016187935.1). Classification (GTDB taxonomy): domain Bacteria; phylum Bdellovibrionota; class Bacteriovoracia; order Bacteriovoracales; family Bacteriovoracaceae; genus GWA2-49-15. The sequence continues at coordinate 26,167 of JACPIU010000028.1, read as the reverse complement.
TTTGGCGGATGAGACCGGGTCCACCATCTGCTCGAAGAGACCAATGAAGTTTTTGCCTTTATTGCCGATTCGCGCCGACTCAATAATACCAGTCTTCCGCACCACCTCCAGCGCCATGACTACTGACTCAAGTTTTTCAAGGTGAATATCAAGCTGGGCAAGGCGGGCGACGAATCCGCGCAGGGCCGCTACCGATTCGCGCGAAGTCGTAAGCAGAGTTCTCAAAAGCATTGTGCAATTTTCTTGAATTTCGGCCAGGTCTCCATCTTTGATTTGTTGTTGCATGGCCTTGTTCAACAGCTCGGAAACAAAGCAGTCAATCATCTCGACTTGCAGCCGTGATGAGGCAATCTTAAAAGCGATGCGCTTAATTTCATCCACCATCATTTTGGCCATCTCGTTAACACTTTTCACGCCTTTTTTTGCCTCATCAGAGCGAAGCCGAAGCTCACCGGCAACCATAGACAAGGTAGCACCGAGACTTCCGGTGTGCGAAGATTCGATTGAGGCGTTTAGAGACAACATGCTAATTTCTTGCGCAAGATCAATGATAAATGATGATTTCTGCTCAAGTGTACATCCAAGCGCCAGAAACGAATCAATTTTACAGAAAAGTGAAATATAATGGGAGCCTAGAATTTTGCAGGTTCGTTGAATCTGTTCAATCGTTTTGCAAAGTTTGATGGCGGAACTTTGCAGATCGAAGTTAAATTGTTGCGCTTGATGGGAATGCTTGATGTTTTGTGAGATAGCGTCGCGCGATTTCAATTCTTCAATCAGTGCTGTGGTCATAAAACTCTCGTAGCTGTCAAAATTCTTCGACCCCAGAATTTCCATAAGTTTACCCAGGGCCGCCTCGATTCCGGCCGCTTGTTCCACCGTCTGTACCGCTTTATACACGCTATCCATGAGCGGAAAGATAGCGCTTGTTGGCTTGAGACGAATTGATAGGTAGCCATTTTTGATGGGAAAAACGCACGCTAGGACCCAGTAATACCTGCCATCTTTGGCCATATTTTTTACATAGGCCGCAATTGGTTTGCCTGCTTTGATCGTATCCCAGAGAACTTTGAACACCAGCTTAGGCATATCCGGGTGCCTTATAATGTTATGAGGTGTTCCTATCAGTTCATCTTTCGAATACTGACTGATTTTAATAAAAACATCATTGCCTGAGCGAATGATACCTTTAGGTGATGTGGTCGAGAAAAAAAGTTCATTAAGACCAAACTCGATAGGACTGTTGACTGGTGAAGGTTTGTACATAGATATTTCCTCTACAACAAAGCGGATCGGAATAAATGGCCGTCCAGGTTATAAATCCTCTTCGGATACATCTAAATTTCCTTAAGGAAAACGGCATCCTCACCGATAGGCCATCACGCAATGTTTGAGGCATGAACATGGATGATTTTGATTTAGAAATTAAAAAAGATTTTTTGGTGGATGCTAAGGGACTTTTGGATCAGGCCGAAGGGGCGTTCATTGCAATCGAACGCGGTGATAAATCACCCGAGCTTTTAAATAATGTCTTCCGACTGGCCCACAACATCAAAGGCTCTGGAATGGCAGTGGGGTTTGATGATCTGTCACATCTTGCCCATCACCTTGAAGATGTTCTTGCGGCCATCAAGAACGATAAATTAAAAGTCAACAAATCGGTTGTCTCGGTTCTGCTTAAAGGTCTCGACGGTTTAAGATCCTACATTCAAGGTTTAGAAGGTGATCTCAAGTTCACCATGGATTGTTCGGGAATTAATTCACAATTAAAAGAGATTCTCAGTAGTGATCTTGTGGTTAAAGTGACAACAGAAGATGAGGTAGTATCTCTCGCCAAGGAACTTACGCAAGTAACACCAGATGAACCGGAGTCAAATGTGCCTATGGTACAGAAAGTTCGGGCCAGTGAACCCTGTGATAGCGAAAGGCCGCAACCGCAGAGGAATGCTGCAACAGTGGAAGAGTTTTTGCGTGTGAGCATGAATAAACTGGATATGCTTTTAAATAATGTTGGAGAATTAGTCATTAATCAAAGTATCATGACCAGTCATCGTCACAATGAAACAGTTTCTTCAGACCATGCCATACAGACGCTGGCCTATATCGAGAAGTTGGTTGCCGAAATTCAAGACGTGACTCTCACTTTGCGAATGACACCGGTCAGACCACTTTTCCAGAAGATGAACCGCATTGTACGTGACGTGAGCACCCTGCAAGGTAAGAACATTTTGCTCATGACCGAGGGAGAGCATGTTGAACTTGACAAGACTGTGATTGAACATATGAGCGATGCCTTAACCCATCTTCTGCGAAATGCCGCCGATCATGGCATTGAAGATGCGGAGGAAAGAAAAGTGGCAGGTAAATCCGAGCAAGCTTCAATTCGCCTCTCGGCCGAGCAAAAGGAAAACCACATCTTTCTCATAATCAGCGATGATGGGCGTGGCCTTGATCGCGAACGTATCCTAAAAAAAGGAATTGAAAAGGGATTTGTCAAACCTGGTAGCGAGCTGAATGATCAGGAAGTCTATTCTCTGATCTTTAGGCCCGGCTTTTCCACTAAAGAAGAGGTGACAGATATCTCAGGCCGCGGAGTAGGTATGGATGTTGTCATGCAGACCGTGACCGAGATGAAGGGTGACATTCAAATCCAAACCGAGAAAGGGAAGGGCACATCTTTTATAATTTCTTTGCCCCTATCACTGTCGATTATCAGCGGTATGATTGTTCGAGTCGGTGATCGCAAATATGTCGTTCCAGTTGCCCAGCTTCTTGAAACCATCGAATATAACAAGGTGAAAATTGAGACCACAACCGGAATTGGAAGAATGATGAATTTACGGGGAGAAGTTATCCCAATCTATTCAATGCGTACATTATTAGGACAGCCAAATAAGAAAGAGGCCTGTCCACCGGGATTCGGGCTAGTGGCTTCGGCCTTTGGGCGCAAGGTCTCTTTCGAGGTGGACGAAATCATCGGTCAGCAACAGATTGTCATTAAAAAATTAGGCCTCGAATTGGCAGGACTGCCGGGAATCGTGGGAGGCGCAATTCTCAACGACGGCGAGCCTGGTCTAATTTTGAGCTTGCACGAGTTTATTGATCGAAGGAGCGGATATGCAGCATGAAATCGAAGAGGACACCAAGAACAAGTATCTGGTCTTTGTTCTGGCAAATGAGACATACGCGTCTCCTCTTTTACAGATCAGAGAAGTTATTAAAATACCGTCAATAAAGCAGGTGCCGTATATGGTTCCCTACTTCAAAGGAATTATTAATCTACGCGGCCAGATTGTGAGTGTGATCGATCTCAGAGTTAAGTTCAACTTAAAGGACTTTAAGTCTGATGAGGGATTAATTCTGGTGATTGAGGCCAAGGGCTCGCTTGTTGGAGCGATCGTCGATGGCGTTTGTTCGGTTCAGGATATTCCATCAAGTGACATCGATACTAATCCCGCTCTCGAAACATTGGTATCACCAAAATTTTTTCTGGGTGTCGCAAAACGCTCGGATATGCTTATCAATCTTATCGATATCGGCGGAAGCCTTTCATCCGAAGATTTCAGAAGAATTAAGGAGGTCGCATGAAGAAGAGTACTAAAACCAAGACACCGCGTGATGGCAAGAATATTCTCGCGACTGTGGCCGAAAAGCTTTTCGAAAGCACAGCTGCGGTGGAAACGGTAACAACCAATATTTCCTTAGTATCTCAGCAACTCTCCCGATCGACCACAGAACAGGCCGCGGCCATTGCAGAAACGGCTGCCAGCACTGAAGAGATGACTGCTATGGTTGCCCAAACTGCTCAGAACGCTAATAACAGTCTTAAATTGTGTGAAGAGGGTCAACGTCAGGCCAAAAACGGAAAAGATGTTATTGCCAAGATGATTACAGCAATGAATGACATTCACGCTTCTAATGCCAAACTTGAGTCGATCACTAAGATCATTGACGATATACGAACTAAGACTAAAGTTATCAACGACATTGTTTTTGAAACACGATTGCTGTCATTTAATGCTTCGATCGAGGCCGCCCGCGCCGGCATACACGGCAAAGGTTTTGCGGTAGTTGCGGAAGAAGTCGGGAAATTGGCGGCCATCAGCGGTAAGGCCGCCGGTGAAATAAGGGCCTTGCTTGAATCAAGTTCCACTGAAGTTAATCAGGTCGTGCGCATGACACAGGAACGTGTTGGTGTTGCTAAAACTGTTTCTGAGGAATGCGAATCTTCATTCTCCGGCATGACTGAGTCACTGGATAGAATTGCAGATGCCATGCACCAGATCACTACGGCAACTGGCGAGCAGGAAAAAGGAATACGTGAAACCAACCGCGCCATCATGGATATGGATCAAGTTACCCAACATAATTCCGCCGCTTCGGAAGAAGTCGCCTCTCAGTCAGTCGTTTTGCGTGGTGAAGTCGATAATTTTTCACATTGGGTGAATACCTTGAAAAATACGATCGATGGAAAAACTTCAAAAATTGATATCGCATCGGTACCCAAGGTCCGCACTGTTGCTCCCATTAAGACGCCTGTGCCTTCCGCCCAGGTTGCAGAGATAACTCCTGCGCCAGTTGTATCTAACGCAACAAGTGTGGTAAAGCGCGATGATTCTCGCTGGAAGAAAGGTGCGTAAGAAGATATGGTTGTTGAAACACGGGCCGCACTGGTGCTGTCACCACAGCAAAGTGATCTTGCGGAACTTTCGGATGTTCTTTCAAGTCTTGGATATCATGTAAGAACAGTCAGCACGTTGCTGGATGCCGATGCAGCTATTCGGGCCACTCGTTATTCTCTTTTTTTTGCTGAGGTTGATCTCTCAAGCGGAGGCGATGCTTTTTTACCCGATGAAAAACAACTTAATTCCGATTATCCTCCCTGCATTTTGATTCGTAATGAGATGCGCCCCATCGCCAATGAGAAGGCCTGCTTACTTGGAATACACGACTTTTTGTACCGTCCCTTCACGATGGAGAAGATTATCCAATTGATGGAGCGTATGACGGCACGACACAAAGATCCGTTGCTTGAGATCTTACACATCATTACCATCATGACCGGCGTACAAATGGGAGAAAGACAGCGAACGCTTGTACAAACTCGACTGATCAGGCGGATGCGTACGGTTGGCCATAATACTGAGCAACAGTATATCAACTATTTTAGAAAGAATCGGGCCATTGAGATACCTGCTCTGGTGTCACTGATGACCACCCATACCACCGAATGGTTTCGTGAATCTTCGCATTTCGATTGGATGTATGACGAGTTTCTACCTAAACATTTTACTTCGGGGTCGGTGCTAAGAATTTGGTCTGCCGCTTGCTCCACGGGACAGGAAGTCTATTCTATTGCCATCACTGTGCTTGAATATCTGCGACAGAAAGGGATTTCCATAGGAGTTTTCAGCGAGATCAAAATTATCGGCACTGACATTGACAAGCAGAGTGTTGAACAGGCCAGCAATGGAGTCTACGATGCTGAGGAGCTTAGAAAAATAAACCCCGATCTTGTTGCTCGCTATTTCGATAGGGGTACAGGGGATTTTGTCGGCCTATGCAGGGTCAAAGATGAAGTGTGGAAGTTGTGCGAATTTCATGAAATGAATCTGTTGGCACCCGGCTATGGCCTTCCGGAGTTCAATCTTATCTTTGCCCGTAACGTGTTCATTTATTTCAACCCAGACCAAATTGGGACGATTGTTGAGCATATGCGATCGCATATGAAACCCGAGGCGCGCCTGCTTATCGGTCGGTCTGAATCAATATCGAGCATGAAGACCACGCTTCAGCACATTGGCGATTCGATTTATAAAGTCCTCCAAGGTTCCGATGGAATCCGCGAAAAGGGTCAACCTATTCGGGTATTCATTATTGATGATTCATCGACAATTAGAAAACTGCTTCACCGCATGTTATCGATGGATCAGGGATTTCTTGTCGTGGGGGAGGCCGAGAATCCAATTCAGGCGGATGCGATGATGAAAAACCTTGCGGTTGATGTGATAACACTCGACATTCATATGCCTGAGATGGATGGTATTACTTATCTTTCACATATCAAAGAGCGCAAGCATCCGCCAATCGTGATGTTAAGTTCTGTAAACCAACAAGATGCAGTCGATGTTTTCAAGTGTTTTGATCTTGGCGCCGTTGACTATATAGAAAAACCAAAGCACTCCGATCTTGCGGGCGAAGCTGAACGGATTCGCGATGTTTTACGAGCTGCGGCCATAGCAAAAAGTGATAAGGATGGTCGAACTGTCACCTATCGAACACAGGCCTCAATCGTTTACAAATCAAATACCGGCCGTGATCTGATTTTAATTGGTGCCTCAACCGGCGGTACAGAAGCTATTCGGGCCATCCTCCGGCAGTTCCCTGCAAATTCTCCGCCTGTTGTGATTGTCCAGCATATTCCAGCTGTTTTTTCTCGCGTATTCGCGGACAGACTTTCAGAAATTTGTCAGATCGATGTAAAAGAGGCCCAAGGCGGGGAGATCCTCCAAGATGGGCATGCCTACATTGCTCAAGGTGGAAAACAGCTAGGCATCATCACGACAGGAAAAGAGCTTGGTCTCAAAGTGACTGACGATCAACCCATAAATCGCCACAAACCTTCAGTGGATTATTTATTTGAATCGGCCCTACAATTGGACAAACGATTCAAGATTTCAGCAGCATTGCTGACAGGTATGGGTGTTGATGGTGCACGAGGGATGTTGAAATTGAGAAAGAAGGGGGCCCACACCATCGCACAGGACGAATCGACATGTGTTGTATACGGTATGCCTCGCGCCGCTGTTGATATGGGGGCTGCTATTGAAGTTCTCCCCCTGCAAAGTATTTCGTATCATTTGTTTATGGCGCTAAATTCTATAAAGAAAGTTGCGTGAAGACGTCTTAGTAATACGAATCTCCGACCTCTCAATTACATCAATGCGCCAGGTCCTTTTATTAAATATGGGTTAAATAAAAGAACCTGGCACGTGTGCGTGGGTGGCGGGTAATAGACGTTGCCCGAATTAAAATGCGCCGAAATTAAGACCTAGGCCGTATGTGAAACCTGATAATTTATGATTGCTTACACCTGCAAGATCGGAATCAGCGACAGCACGGTAGCTTCCATTGATGCCAATCTTGAAGTTTTTTGTAACAGCATATAAAAGATTAACTTCAGGTTCGCCGACAAAGACGCCATCGGCACTACCCGTATTGTCGTTAAAATCAACAACTCCTCCTCCAAGAAGAACACTAGCAGCCAATGCGAAATCTGCAGCAAGAGGATAAATATATTCTAAGTTGGCACCAGCGACACCATATTGAAGTGGCTCATTGTAGCCGGGAACAGGAACATTGTTCACCAATGTATAAGCCGCCAATCCAAGTGCATATTGGTGATTAACAATCCATGCACCTTTGATACCTGTGAAAACACCGTCTGTTTCGCCGATACGTGAAATTTTTGTAATTGGAGCTCCGTATCCGCCGTGAACATATTCTCCGGTTGGGGCCATCTCCTCCATTTTCCCAACTCCCTGTGCGAAAACCGATGCAGAAATAAGACCGCCGACGACACTAATCGTAGTAGCAGAAAAAATTTTTTCCAGATTCACAAACATAATACCCTCCAAGAATTAAGTAACATCCCATATTTTTTGTTAAAAAATATTTTCGTTGTAGTCACCCTATCAGTAATTTTGAAGAATGAAGCTAATTAATTATTCGTTCAGGTTTGACCTTCATCAGTAATGTAAATAGCTTCTCTCATTTGGAAATTGGCCCATCTGAGACTGATCGTTATCAAGAGGATTGGAGATTATTTGTTATAGGGAGAGATGATTTTGAAAACTAACAAATGGTAAAGAAGATGTCATATTAGTAAATATTACATCGTAAAAGGATCGAATCATGTCAGGAAATCCGATCATTCTAAGTCAGAAAGATTATTCGAAATTAAAAAAGATCAAATGTTTTCATCCCGGAAGTGATTATAAAAAACTCGAGGATGAAATTGAACATGCAAAGATTGTTTCCGAATGGGAACTGCCAAATGATGTGGTAACAATGAACAGTCAAATTATTTTATTAATCGAGGGGGAAAATAAAAAAATCAATGTCACAATTGTTTATCCATGCGATGCTGATTTTTTGCAGAATAAAATTTCAGTTCTTTCCCCTTTGGCGATGATGCTGTTAGGGTTAAAGGTTAATGATGTAATTGATTGGACATTTCCAGACGGTACTACAAAACCGGTTAAAATCTTAGGTGTCCGAGCGACGGAAGGAGTCAAGGTTGTTGTCCACTGAGATCGTGAGATGAATGTTATTGTGTTATATTCTTTATATTCATTATCTTGTTGATTTGGTCTTGCGTTAATAATTTCTTCTCTTCCAAAAGCTCTTGCACGGTTTTTTTTGTAAGGATAGCTTCTTTTGTAATTTCAGAGGCCTTGTCGTGGCCAATAATAGGAGAGAGGACGGTTGCAACTTGCGATGTTTGAAAAGCATATCTTTCACATTGTGCAACATTGGCCTTAATCCCCACTATACAGCGTTCTCTTATGGCATGAATCGCATGAGTCATAATATGGGTTGATTCAAGAATAAGATGGGCCATTAATGGCATCATTACATTCAATTCCAATTGGCCGGCCTGCATTGCAAAGGACATGGCATTATCATTACCCAAGACTTTGAACATGACCTGATTCCCCATTTCAAGAATGGAAGGATTCACTTTGCCAGGCATGATGCTCGATCCTGGTTGTGACGATGGAAGGGTGATTTCACCAAAGCCGTTATTGGGACCTGAACTTAGCAACCGAAGATCATTTAAAATCCTTGTAAGCTCAAGTGCGCAAATTCGCAAAGCATTTGAATAAACCATGACGGGAAGTTGCGATTGCATGGAGGCAAACAGATTCGTTGATGGCCTGAGCTGGGTATCATGAAACAATTCTTGCAGTCGATCAAGGATTACAGTCCTATAACCAATAGGAACATTTATCCCCGTTCCTATTGCTGAGCCGCCGATCCCCAGTATTCGTAAATATTCTTGAGCATTACAAATCAGATCATTTATTTGCTGCATCGTCGTGTGATAACCCGAAAATTCCTGCCCAAGGCGCATTGGAACTGCATCTTGGAGGTGTGTTCGACCGGCCTTTAGCACATGATCGAACTCTTCTGATTTACGTTCGAAAATTTTTGACAAGAGTCCAATTTCAAACAACAGATCACGCGATAATACCAAAGCTGAGAGTTGCATGACTGTGGGATATGTGTCATTGGTACTTTGGGACATATTAACATGGTCATTGGGGTGTATATATTCATAATGGCCGAGTTGACCGCCCAGAAGTTCATTGGCCTTGTTGGCGATCACTTCATTAATGTTCATATTCTGGGATGTTCCTGCACCTGCTTGGTAGATATCGACAATGAAGTGTTTTTGAAAATCTATTTCTAATAGAGAATCAATCGCTAAAACAATAATATCAGCTTTTTGCGCAGGCAGAACATTTAGCTTTTTATTCGCCAACGCGGCAGCTTTTTTCAAGAGCAGATAACTATGATTAAGCTGCGGATGAACTTGATGACCGCTAATTTGAAAATTTTCAAACGCTCTAAAAGTTTGAATACCGTAGTACACATTATCAGGAATTTGGCGTTCCCCAAGAGCGTCCTTTTCAATCCGCATATTTTGTGCCTTTAATTCACATCGCTCAGGCGGTTCTATGTATATCACCGCATCCTGCAATAATGTTTTTAATAATATGATTCGTCGATGATAAATGTCTTTTACTTTGTAGCATCTGCATTTGCGCAATTGGCGTCGCTTGTCTTTGTCATCAATAGCTATTGGTGACAAAGTTATGAGAGGTAGATTTTTTGAACATAGCTATAGGAAATTAGGCAGGAGCTATACATGAAAAATCGCAAGAGTAGATTTATCAATGTGATTGATAGTAAGGATTATCGAGAACAAATTGCAAATTTTGAAAATGAAGGAAACTTCCCTGCAAAAAACATTCGATATGAAAAACGTTGTGAGAAACGTCGCAGGGATACAAAAAGGAACGGCTATAAGAAATAGAAATTAGCCGATATCGCTGATATCAAAGAGACGATTCGAGGTTGGGGGAAGATGGGAAGTGGGCTTCGGTTTTCTCATCTTCTTTCATGTCGGTTAATGTTGCCTGTGTAAGCAATAACATGCTGGCTATTGATACCGCATTTTCAATTGCTACTCGTAGTACTTTGGTTGGATCGATAATACCTTGTTGAACCAAATCGACGTAATTCCGTTTTGAGGCGTCAAATCCAAAGGCCCCTGACCCACTTCGCATTTTATTAACAACAACGCCGCCATCATCGCCACTATTTTCTGCAATCTGACGTGTTGGTGCTTCGAGGGCATGTTTTAGAATTTGAATTCCGGTTTTTTCGTCTCCCTGTAGCTTTTCTTCCTCTTTCTCAAGTGCATCAATCGCACGCAGAAGAGTCAGACCTGCACCTGGTACAACTCCTTCTGCGACTGCGGCCTTGGTTGCGGAGATGGCATCATCCAAGGCCTCTTTTTTGCTTTTTAATTCTGTCTCTGATGGGGCCCCTGCCCGAATAACGGCCACACCGCCGCTTAATTTCCCAAGTCTTTCTTCAAGCTTATGTTTTTCATAATCACTTTTAGTCATTTTAATTTGCAATCGAATTTGCTCCACACGATCAGCAATGGCATTTTTATCGCCCGCACCATCAATAATGGTCGTGTGTTCTTTATCAACTATAACATGGGCAGCGGCACCTAAATCGGAAATTTTGACATTTTCAAGTGTCATTCCAACTTCCTCACTTATAAACTGTCCCCCGGTAAGAATTGCGATGTCATTCAGCATGTCTTTACGGGAATCTCCAAACCCTGGAGCTTTGACGGCAACACAAGACAGTGTGGCGCGCAACTTGTTGACCACCATCATGGCAAGGGCCTCTCGTTCAACATCATCGGCAATCACCAGAAGTGGACGTCCGGTTTTGATCAGTTGTTCTAATAAGGGCACTAATGGCTCAATACTACCTATCTTTTTTTCATGCATGAGTATCAACGGATTATCCAGCCGGGATTCCATCTTTGCAGGATCTGTAATAAAATAAGGTGATAAATAACCGCGGTCAAACTGTAGACCTTTGACGACTTCAACGATCGTTTCTGTTCCCTGTGCTTCTTCTACTGTAACAACACCGTCTGTACCTACTTTCTCAAGTGCATCTGCCACGAACTTTCCAATCGCGCTATCATTATGCGCTGAGATGGTGGCAACTTGTTCCATTTCTTGGTGGGTCATGATTTTCTTTGATAATCCCCGTATGGCCTCAATGGCGATTTTGGAGCCTCGATCGAGCCCGCGTTTCAAGTCGATGGCGCTTGCTCCCGCTGTGACGTTTTTAAAACCTTCTGAAAAAATAGCGTATGCAATAATTGTTGCTGTACTTGTACCATCACCAACAGCTTCCCCGGTTTTCTCTGCCACTTCCCGTAACATTTGTGCACCCATATTCTCAATTTGATCTTTGAGTTCAATTTCCTTTGCGATCGTAACTCCATCATTGCAAACCACAGGCCTTCCCCATTTTTTTCCGATTAGTACACTTTGTGATTTTGGGCCCAATGTTATTTTAACTGCATTTGCAAGAATTGAGGCCCCCCGAAGAAGTCTGGTCTGAGCATCAAATTTGAAATGTAGTTCCTTTGACATTATTTCACCTTAGTGCAGCGATAGTCCAAATCTAGACATGTGATTTTTTCATTCTTGGTGGATTGACGTAAATGACATTGTTCAAGAGACTAAATAATTTACGGCATCTCTCGAAAATATACCAGACCTCGCGAGATAGCACAGATCATTGCCGTTTAACATTGGCCTTGCTCAAATTTAAAAAAAATGTCAAGGACAGTCTATGCCATTAGTTAAATCAAAGTATACTTCACCCTGGTTATTTAAAAATCCACATCTTCACACTCTCTATCCGTATTTTTTCAGAAAAGTAAATGGAGTTAAATATGTTCGTCAGCGAATAGAACTTTGTGATGGTGACTTTATAGATCTTGATTGGTCAAGGGTAAAAGGAAAAACTCTGGTTCTGCTGGCCCATGGTCTTGAGGGATCATCGAAGCAACCTTATATTTTAGGTATGGCAAGAATGTTAAATCAAAAGAATGTTGATGTTGTGGCAATTAATTTTAGAAGCTGTAGTGGAGAGATAAATCGATTACCAAGATTTTATCATATTGGCGATACAGAGGATTTGCGATTTGTAGTGAGTTGGATTGAAAAAAATACCAACTATGAGAGTCTTTCATTAATCGGACATAGTTTAGGTGCAAATATCATATTAAAATATTTAGGCGAAGAGGGAAATCGAAGATCATCAATGCTTTGTAAGGCAATTACCTTTTCTTGTCCGGTTGATTTGGCTTCATCTTGTGAAAAAATGTCACAAGGTGAGAATTTCTTTTACGTAATGAATTTTATGTATACACTGAAAAATAAGCTTAGGCATAAAATCAGATCGGGTATTATCAAAAGGAGCGATATCGATTGCGATCTTGCGTTGAATACGAATAATTTTAGTGTCTGGGACAATTGCGTCACTGCGCCTTTGCATGGATTTCTTAGTCATCTGGATTATTATGAAAAAGCGAGCTGTTATAAATATCTTAATAGAATCAATATTCCCTGCTTGATGGTCAACTCTCTGGATGATCCTTTTTTATCCAATAGTTGTTTTCCTTACGAAATTGCCGAGAGAAATACTTTCTTCTACCTCGAAACGACGGAAAATGGCGGTCATGCTGGTTTTATTCCTTCAATCGGTGATACAACTTCCTTATTGCAAAACACACAAGAGGATTTCTACTGGTCTGAATGTCGCGCCTTTGAATTTTTACAGCAAAATCTATAAATTGCGCTCAACTGTAAGAGTGGACGTGATGCTTTTTCTTCGCCATTCCCATATATGATAAAAATAAAGATCTGATAATTTTAAAATCTATTTTTGTGCTAAGAGTTCCGGCAAAGTAACTTTTGAAAAGTTTGGTGCTAAGAATCGGTACTAATCCAACCATTTTCTGCACTTGAATTTCCTCTACAAGACAATATTGAACTAATTCTTTCGGCGTAATGAATAGACGATACAGATGCATATTTTTCGGCGTTGATTTTATGATCCAAGGTAATACTTTGATAACCAGGAGCCAGGTAAGTATATTGCGATTAATTGTATTGAAAATTAAAATACCATTTGGCTTCAGCACTCTTGAGATTTCCTTAATCACACTGGCCGGTTTTTCGACATGTTCAAGAAAATCCATGCATGTGACAACATCAAAATGTTCATCGCGAAATGGTAAATTGTAGGCATCTGCCACAATATAATTCACGTGCTGAGTTTGATCGAATCGTTTTGCGACTTCTAAGCATTCAGCTGAAATGTCAATGCCTGTCACTAAATATCCATTCTGTCCAAGATCATTACTTAAAAAACCTCCGCCACATCCCACATCAAGTACGCTATGCACGTTCAGAGGGCGGAGCTGTTCTTTGACCCAAGTGTTTTTTTGTTTCGCTTCTGAGCGCAACAACGCCACAGGATCGTTAATAGCAGTATACCAACGATCACCATAGTGTTTATAGATTTCGTTATCTATCTGATCTGGGGCCGTCAAATGGCAAACTTATTTCGATTCACGTTGCAAAATGGCGAATACAGCACCGAATGGATCGGATAGCACTGCAAATTGTCCAACTCCTTTGACTGCTGTCGTAGGCCTAAGAATTCTTGCACCCAATGAATCGGCCTTTTTTAAGCTTTTATCGCAATTTTTGACGTTCCAATATGTAAGCCAATTTGTGGAAGCACCCTCTTTCAGATGTCCTAACATGCCGCCTACGCTTTTTGTTCCAAGTTTGAAGGTTACATAGGCCATATCCCCGAATTTGTCAGGTTTAAGGTCCCAGCTGAAGAGTGTTGAATAGAATTTTCCTGCAACGTCGATATTGGAAGTATTTAATTCACGCCATCCAGCGGTCCCCGGTAAATCAGAAACCAACGCGCCAATTTTACTCCCAGGTTCCCAAAGCGTAAGAATTCCCCCTGTAGGGTCTTGGATGACTGCAGTTCGTCCTACATTGGATATTTCTTTAGGGGCTTCAATAATTGTTCCGCCAGCAACTTTGGCAATTTGTACGGATTCATCAACATTACTTACACTGACGTAGGTTTGCCAATGAGGTATGGTCTTTTCTTGTCGATTGATTTCAAAAAATCCGCATACTTCTTTCCCTTTAACAGAAAAATAAGAGTAAGTTGGTTCGGCGCCGATACGCATAGATTCAACTTTCCAACCGAATAGACTTTGATAAAATGATTTGGCCTTGACAACATCTGATATGTAAAGATCTTCCCAGCAAAATGTCCCAGGTTCATATTTTGTTATTTCCGTCATGCCCTATCTCCTTATTTTATTTATTATTTTTTTGTTTTTGTTTCTATCTTTTTATGTAGTCATAAAAGTTATAATTTGCATTTTTAGCCTACCTCGGGAACGAATACTGGCAAAAGATAAGTACCCCTCCAAGGAATGAACATTCATTTATGCAACGGTGACATACATCAGAGTTCACACATGCTCTGCTCATTATGTTTCAATCTGATTGCAATTAACATTGCATACATGTCTGATTTAGTTTGAGTTGTATTTTGGTAGGAGAAATGAAAAATGGATCAAGCAACAGTTAATATAAAAACACCGGCCAGGATTTCACGTAAAAAGCTGATAGCAGTCAGCGTGGTGCTTTCAGTTATCATGGCAATATTGATTCTGAGCGTCCTGGTTGAGATGGAAGCGCCACCTAAAAAGGAAGTCTTATATTCCGAAGGGCTTCGTCACGCTTTGATCATCTACCATCCCACTTGGAAATATCATTTTCAGGAAGACCTTACTTTTGCTTTTGCCAGAGGTCTAAATTCATCTGGTTGGGCGGTTGATCGCATTACAACATCATCCAAGCATCTTGTTGATTTCCAAAAGTATGATTTGTATGTTTTTGGAACAAATACCTATTATTGGAACCCTGACCGTCCGACAAAAGAATTTCTTTCGGAAATTGATTTGGGGCAGAAACCAGCGGTTGGACTTGTAAGCGGCCCTGGCTACACCGAGCGGTCTGAAGTGATCACGAAAGAATTGATTGGTAAGGCCAATCCCAGCTTTGTCGCTATTCACGGATTTTCATTGTTACGTCCAAATAAACAATCTCTCATACCCGACACTAACCGCCCCTATGCGATCTACCAGGCCTTTCAATTGGGGCAGGTGGTTGGAAAAGAAATTTTGAAAACTCCTTCGTCCTTGCGCCCGCAGGTCGCACCCAATTGAAGAATAAAGATTTATTCCATCTTGATGACATTTTATCGTGAGCGGTCTTAGCTGAAACTTTACCGGAACATATGATTCTAAATTTATCTTCGAATAACGGAGATCATTAATTTGTCAGGAAACTCGTATAAAATGATGTTGTACTGACAAGGAGGGGAGAATGTTAAAATTTATAATTCTAATTTTTGTTTGTAGTGCGGTGTATGTTTTTGCCAAAGAATTAGCTTCGAGCGGACTAATCAATCAAGCGTTTGTAAGCGCTCCGGTCTATGATGGGAATTCAAGCACCGAAAAATCTGAAGGCCGTTATTTTGCGCCACTAAAAGATGCCGGACGTGCGTTATCTCAAATGTTAAATGATACTGAATCTTATGGTAAGTCTTATACTGGTCTCACATCGGAAGAGGAGGAGACGATACTATCTAATATTGATACCTCTCGACTCGAAAGAAATGAAGACGACACGATTTGGACGACCATTTCAAATGCCTATGTGAAAAGCTACAGTAAATTGTTTCGAAATCGGAATTGATACACATTAATCAAGCGTCACTCATAACATCAGTCATGGCTTGACGTGAATGTATGATTTATTGTTATTCTATGAATTGACTCTATTGGAGGAGTTTATGAAAGTCATCTTATGTGCCGACTTGACCGAACAGTCACTTCAAGGGCTTGCAGATTTCGTGAAAACTCCATATTTTGAAAAAGCGACAGAAATTCATGTCACACATGGTTTTGAAACAAAAGTGTATGCCGGTGAGTTTTACGCCCAATATTATCCCTCAGAAAAGCAATTTCCGGAAATCGAAAAGGCCGCCATCGAATTGATGAAGAATTCATTGGATAAATCTTTGTCCGCGCTGAATAAAGATAATGTGCAATATCATTGCCTTTTTTCTCCAAGTCGAAAAGATGTTGTGGCCAATTTTGCAAACACAATCCAGGCCGGATTGATCGTTGTTGCGACACGCTCACTGACCGGATTGAAGGGAGTGTTTTCTTTTAGTTTCGCTGAATACATGATTCGGCATGCTCCTTGTGATGTTTTAGTTTTAAAATAACAGTTTTCAGCAAGTCATTTCAAAAGGTGAGCAGATGATACTTAGGTATGTGTGTAGTTTTTTCCTCATTACTTTTTTTGTTGGTGTATTGAGCGAAATCAGTGCTGACCAGAAACAATCTGCCGTATCAGAAGTATGGGGACGTGCGGTCAAAGTCACCAAAGGCCAAGCCTTCCATGGGTATCGTTATTTTATCTATTATACAATAGATAATCAGCAATATGCCTATCCCATCGCGGTTAAAAATAAGCAGCAACAAAAGATCATCGAACAGTTCGAGAACAAGTTGATTAAGGTATCGGGAAGCGTGTACTCGCGCAAAATCATCAGTGATGGTCCCCCAGTACAGATGGCCTATTTTGTTCCCGATACCATCGCGCCTGTAACGTTGGAAACGCTGAATATTAACAATAAAAATTCCCAAAGCACGCAAAGACCTGAGATGGTTTCAACCACTCGTGCCATTATGGGTCCCGAAGGCGGAATTCGCATATCAGACCCTGCCGCTGAAGTGAGTGTCTATACCGCGGCAGCTTTGATTTTGGGAAATATGATTAAAGATTATCTTTCACGAAAGTAGCATAGGAAGGATGGTTCTACTTTCCATCATGTAGATCTCGGATTATAAGCAAACTGTCGTGAGAGAATTTGAATGTTGTCTTTGAATGATGGATCAATTTGTTTTGGCATAACGACAGTAAGTGTAATGATTTGGTTGCCGCGATTATTTTCTGGGCCAACACCTTTATCTCGTATACGAAGCTTGGTGCCGGAGCTTACTCCTGGAGGAATTTTTAACATGACTTTCCCATCAATGGTCTGAACCTCAATTTCCGCTCCTAATATTGCTTCGAATAGGCTAATCGGAAGCTCAGTTAAAATATCTTTACCGTCACGTTTGAAACCTGGCTGTTCTTTAATAGAGATTTGAACATAAGCATCTCCGGCTGGGCCCTTTCCAATGCCTGATCCTCCCAGTCCCTTAAATTTCAGTTTTTGTCCATCTTCTATACCGGCAGGAATTTTGACTTGGAGATTTTTCCCGCGAGGAAGTGCAATAACTTTCTCAGTTCCCAATGCTGCGTCCTTGAATTCAATGTCCAGATGATATAATTCATCTTCACCTTGCAGATTGACATGCGGTGATTCTCTTTTGCCTGTTTCGCGCTTATCTCCAAAAAAGCTGCCAAAAATATCCTCCGCATTGAAATTGTCAAAATGATTACCAAAAGCAGAAGTGTATCGTCCGCTACTTTGTCGAGTATCATAATAAGTGCGTCTTTTACCTTTTCTTGCTTGTGATTGTATGGCCTCCTCATATTGCTGTTGACGTTGCTCATCTGTTTCGCCACGGTCATACATGCCTCTGGCTTCGGGTGTACCAATAAGCTCATAGGCGCGGGCCACATCCTTAAATTTGCGTTCCGAATCTTTGCCGGGATTTAAATCCGGATGAAGCTTTTTGGCCATTTTTCGATAGGCCTTTTTTATTTCATCATTAGAAGCATCGTGCGATACTCCAAGAACTTTATAAGGATCTATCATTTCAGTTCCACATTCTTAACTGATGCCATAAATAAACATAGCCCTAAAATTCTACTTCCAGAGTGATATATGATTCTCATTAAAATGAAATTAAACACTCTGCTTGGTGAGCATTCACCTATCTGGATTGTGGTACAGCCATTATAAATTTAGCAACGGTTAAATATAATCAAGGAGTTTTTTATGAAATTATCCGAATGGAAGCCATGGCGTTCTTCTTTACAACCATCAACATCATCATCGCCTTTTTCAAGCAGTCTAGCGCGTGATGTATATGGATTAGAAAATAAAATGTTGGATCTCATGCGTAGCTTCGCGGCCGATCGCGACTTTGCACTCCCGCTGACTAGTGATCTTAGAATGTATCCGGCGATTGATGTTCAAGAGACTCCGGAAAGCTACGCGGTAGAGGCCGAATTGCCGGGTATGACAGAAAAAGATATTAAGCTTGAACTGCGTAATAATATTCTTTCGATTAAGGGTGAAAAAACAAGTGAGGTAAAAAAAGGAAATGGTTATATTCACAGTGAACGCTGTTATGGCGCTTTCGCAAGGGAAATTCCCTTTGATGAAGAAGTGAATATGGATCAAGTCGATGCAGTTTTTAAAAACGGTGTGCTGCGAGTTGAGGTTAAAAAGAAAGAATCTAGCACTGTAAAGAGAAAGAAAATTGAAATTCATCACTAGGAAAACAATGGGCCTCTCATCATGAGAGGCCCGCTGTGTGATAATCATGCACACCGACCAGGAGGTATTTATCATGCAAAATGGTACTGAAAAAAGTTTACCTTTGATTGCAGTTCAAAATACCATGGTATTTCCGCTTACATCGTTGTTTTTGGTGATTGGCAGAAAAATGAGCGTGCGTGCGCTTGAAGCGGCCCAAAGCGATGGCGGTCGTGTCATTGTGGCCGCTCAGATTCCAATAGGAAAAGATTTAGCAGAAATAGATCCAACGAAAATATTTACTTTTGGCACACTCTGTGAATTGCGTAGCATTCATGGAAATGAAAAAACGGGATTCCAAGTTTTAGTTTCTGGCAGAGTTCGGTTTAAAATTAATC
This sequence comes from Bdellovibrio sp., assembly GCA_016187935.1. GTDB lineage: Bacteria > Bdellovibrionota > Bacteriovoracia > Bacteriovoracales > Bacteriovoracaceae > GWA2-49-15. The sequence continues at coordinate 7,049 of JACPIU010000028.1, read as the reverse complement.
GAATCACCGAGAAGGAGAATTATCTTGAGGCAACCGGAGAAGAGGACCCAGATGAATGTGTTCTTGATGCTGAAAGTGCGGCACTCAGTAACAATATAAAAATATTTACCAGGCAACTTTTGGAATTGCGACCTGGAACAGATAAAACTATTTCAGGCGTTATTGAAGAATCTAACAAGTGTGATGAAATTGTCTATCATAGCGCCTCATATCTCAATTTAGATGTAGTTCAGATGCATGAACTCTTATCAGAAGCGAGTATAAAACAAAAAATGAAAAAGATTCTCGAGTGGATCGGTCGCGAGCGTGAAGTATTTTTGCTGGAAAAGGACATAAGAGAAAAAGTAGGCAAACGTTTGAATACCGCCCAAAGGGAAGGGTTACTGAGAGAACAGTTACAAGCGATTAAGGAAGAGCTTGGTGAATCAAAAAGTAATAAACAAGCAGATTTGAGTGAGAGAATTAAAAAGGCCCAGATGCCGAAGGAAGTTGAGAAGGTGGCGATGCAAGAATATGATCGCTTAAGCTCAATGCATTATTCATCACCAGAATTTCAAGTGATAGAAAATTATTTAGACTGGCTCTGTGCTTTGCCATGGAACGTGTCCACTGAAGATATTTTCGATCTGAAACAGAGCGAGATTATTCTGGAGAAGCAACATTACGGGCTACCAAAAATTAAGCGAAGAATTTTAGAACATCTGGCGGTTGCGAAATTAACTGGAAACCAAAAGGGGCCAATATTATGTCTGGTGGGGCCACCTGGGGTTGGCAAGACAAGTCTCGGCAGAAGTATTGCAGATGCAATGGGGCGGAAATTTATTCGCGTTAGCCTTGGCGGAGTCAGAGATACTTCAGACATCAGAGGACACCGAAGAACATATATCGGCTCAATGCCCGGGAGAATTATTCAAAACATCAAAAGGGCCGGTGTCAACAATCCAGTTATGCTGCTCGATGAAATAGACAAACTCGGCAGTAGTTTTATGGGTGATCCAAGCAGTGCAATGTTAGAAGTTTTGGATCCTGAGCAAAATAATACATTTGTGGATAATTTTCTTGATGTGTCTTTTGATCTCTCACAGATATTTTTTATCACAACTGCTAATCGCTTGGATACAATTCCTGAGCCATTACGTGACCGAATGGAAATCATTGAATTATCGTCATACACGCTGAATGAAAAAATACATATTGGTGAAAAATTTATTTTACCGATGGCCAGGATTGATGCTGGTTTGAGTTTAACAGACGTGAGTTTATCTTCTGATTTATTGGGTTTTGTGATTGAGGGATATACTCGTGAAGCAGGCGTGCGTGAGCTTAAACGTGTTCTATCTTCAGTTTGTCGCGCTTGGGCCTTCCGAAAGCTAAAGGATGTCGATAAAACGTTATTCATCGATAAAAAAATGCTTGAGGAATTTCTCGGGCCGCCAAAGTTTCTGAGATCGCAGAGATTGAGAAATTGGGTTCCCGGTCTGGCCACTGGTTTGGCCTGGACTCCAGTTGGCGGAGATGTTCTTTTTTTAGAGAGTCTTAAGGCCGCAGGGAAAGGGGAGCTTAAGCTTACTGGTCAACTGGGAGATGTAATGAAGGAGTCGGCCGAAATTGGTTTGAGTTATATTTGCTCACGTTTGAATCATTTGGATCCTGATTTTAGCTGTCAAAAATTTGATATTCATTTGCACATTCCTGCCGGTGCTATTCCGAAAGATGGACCTTCAGCAGGTATTACGATTGCAACTTGCCTGGCCTCATTGATTATCAATAAAGAAGTCGATCAGGATCTGGCCATGACGGGTGAGTTAACTCTGTCAGGAAGCGTGCTCCCAGTGGGGGGAATCAAGGAAAAGGTATTGGCGGCCCACCGATACAAAATCAAACGTGTGATTCTTCCGAAGGGCAATGAAAAAGACTTATATGAAGTCCCGGAAGAAATTAGAAAAGAGATGGAATTTATCTCAGTAGATTCTATGGATGAAGTTCTTGAGCTGACCCTGAATATGACTCAAGCTATGGCGGCATTATGGTCCAGTACGCCGCAAGCTGAGATTTTAACCAGCTAGGGATGGAGAGAGATATTAAATGTTTGGATTGTAAAAAAAAGGATATTATATGAAATTAGTTCTAATCATGTTTTTAATAAGTATTTCGGCGTTGGCCCGTGAGAGCGACCAATTCGGTCTTGGGTTTGGTCTTGGTCCGTCAATGATTACAAACCCATCAAGTTTGGAAGATCCCGCCGGCCTTGGTGTTGCGGGCGGATTTTGGGGCAAATATACAGTAAACGAACGATTAATCTTAGACCTGAGTTATCATCGTTTGGATTTCTCTAAAATTACTACTTATGCGAATAGTTTAAGTATTGGTGGTTCGTATCTTTTCATGACGGAAGAGAAATTTAATCCCTATGGGCATTTTGGAATAGGAGCGGGAACGATTCCTCATAATAATCGTGATTCAAGCGGACAAATCGAATTGATGTCTAAGATTGGTCTTGGGGTTGAATATAAATTGTCTCCGGAATGGATGGCAACATTTCAAGCTGACTTCCATGCTTTCATCCCGATTGGTCAAAATAAAAGTCAGCTCTACTCCCTCGCACCTTTATTTGGCATTACATATTATTGGGAACGGGCTTACACCGCTGCCGTGCCTTGTATAGTTCAACCCCCGGTAAAAACGATTACCTCAGCGATTCAAAGGCCAATTATTGAAGATATTGATGAACCTATTCTTCAGGCCGAATCTCAACCACCTGCCAAAATCCAGATTCAAAGCAAGGCCAAATCTGAAAAAAAACTCACTGAAAAAAAACTCACAAAGATAAATGTTAAGTTTTACGCAGGAAAAAAAACCTTTACCCATTATTATCATGATCAATTAAGCAAAGCGGCCCAAATACTGAAGAAAGACAAAAAAATGAAGGTCATTATTAGTGGCCATGCGGATAAGAGCGGATCACGTAAGTTAAATGATGCCTTGGCCAAAGCTCGTGCAGAAGCAGTTCGCTCTTACCTGGTGGATAAACTCAAAGTCGATCCTGATGATGTGATTGTCAAAGCTTATGGAACTTCTCGACCTGAGGCCTCCAATAGGGATCCTGCTGGAAGAAGTGCAAATCGTCGTGTGGAGGCCCAATTTGTCGAAATAGTTACAGATTAGAATTCGGAGATGATTAAATGTTAGAAAGTAGCATCCAGGTGGCCAGTCGATTGTGTGGTGTAGGAGTTCATACACTGCGTGCGTGGGAGAAAAGATATGGCGCGGTGACGCCACAGCGTAGTGATAATGGAAGAAGAATTTATAGTGAAGATGATATTTGTAAACTCCAAATGCTCAATCAGCTTTGTAGTTACGGAAATTCGATTAGTGCGATTGCCAACTATTCTAATGTTGAATTAAGCAAGCTTTTGGAGAAATTTAATAATAAAGAACGAGTGAGGCCCATTGTCAACGAGGGTGTTCGAGATCTTGTAGGAGAGAATACGCTTAACGCTTTATCGCATCTCCTATTAGCGGTAGATACGTTTAAATTGGATGTGATATCCCACGAATTGAGCAAGCAGGTGAGGGCGCTCAATCCGCAAGAACTTGCTCTGAATGTTATTGTACCTTTGATGCGTGAGATAAAGGTGCGTGTCAATCAAGGCCTGCTCACATCTGGTCAAGAGATGGCCATTTTATCCATAATAAAATTCCATAGCAGTGAGATTTTATATAGCACCTTCAGACAAGCGGCGCGTAGTAATAAAGTATTTGTCTTTTATAATTCTGATAATGTGACCAAAGAATTAGATGTCATCTGCTGTGCTCTGATATGTTCGTATTATCGACATCGAAATTTCTATTTTGCTAATAACTTGTCTTTAGATATTCTTTGTCAGACGGCCGAGGCGCTTGATGCAAATTATCTTGTCGTTGACACTAGGTATGTCATCTTAAACGCAAATCAGGAAAGCGTGACACAGTATTTGTTGAAGCTCGTCTATAAGCTTAAACATGATATGAGAATTCTACTACTAGGTGATGTTCCTATGGATGTCCCTATGATTGATGAATTCCTTCGAAAGAACAGTCAATTTAAATGTATTTCTTCCGTACTGCAATTTGATGAACTTGTGAAAACGATTTAATATCTTCGGAAAAGGAAAACGTATGGGAAAATTTATCTGCTAATGACTAAGCTCTAGTCTCTTAAGTTGATCAGGCCTTATTTGAGTATAAGCTTTGTAATGATCGAGGATGCTTTCAAAATAATAATGAGGAGTATTATCAGGACAGTAATTAGGTGAACTGAGAACAAGGGTCCGGTCTGTTAAGACTTCAATATTCATTGCTTCTGTATTGAGCTTCTCGATTAAATCGTAGGGAAGAAGTGTTGATTGTGATGGTAACCAATCTCCCTTTTCCAACTCTAAGAATTGAAATTGCCATGTGTCATCATTGATTAGTATGTCCTTGATCGGCCCAAAGATGGCATTAACCGCATGAACTTGAAATTTGGTGATCTGATTGTAAGAGGGTAAATTCGGTTGCCCCGTAGGTACTCTGATTTCATTTTTGCCTTGCATATTTTCATACACAGTACCTTGTGGCCCGACGACCCAAGGACTATCCATCAGCCCCCAACCGACTGGACGTTTGAAAAAATCTGAAAACTGGATGGCAATTTGTTTGTCTCGTTGATTGCTGCTGTTTAGACCGGTATCTATTTTTAGTCGCGTATTTTTGCCTATGCTACTGCTGGAGAAATTAACATGTAGCTTATTTGCATCGATATCGATGTTGCTGACAGATGTTGTAGATATAAATCCGATGGATCGATTTAAATATCCGTCAGAATCAATGAGTAGATAGCGTATGTTCCAATTTCTCTCATCAAAATAAAAATCCTTAATTTTTCCAATTGGTCCGTCGTAGGCAACAACGTTGCAGAATTTTAGTTTGTTGAGACTACAAAGCATAAATACTCCCTCTAATAAGTATGAACCCCAAGCAATTTGAATCTATGGTTATTACAGATATGAATATGGTGTCTCCGCCTCTGTATCTTCCAGGCGTTGTTGTAGTCTCTCTTTCTTCATTGCTATTTTTACTATCGCAGCAAGAGAATTCAATTCATCTCCTAATAATTCCAAGCAATCATCGGTATATAAGACTCCAACGATTTTTTTATTTGGATTTAAAACAGGAATTCTTCTGATGCCACTACGGCTCATCTTTTTTATCGTCTCTGCCAGACCATCCGTGACGGAAGCCGTCATAACACTTCCGCTAGCAAAGGTGCTCACTTTACTATCAGGGTCCATCCTGCCGGTTTTTGCAAATGACAAAACAATATCTCGATCAGTTAGAATTCCAATGGGACTCCCAGGGACACTATTATAATCTATATCTTCGTCCAAGATAATCACATCACCGACATGTCGCTCAAGCATTAATCGTGCTGCTTCAAGAATGGTTGTGTCCATGGGAACTGTAACGAAATCCTTTCTCATAATTTTTTCTATACTCATAAAAATCCTTTTTTGGAATCTATTGATGAGATATCAGATATTGTATTTGTAAAGCAAAAAAGGCACGATGATTTCTTCTTTTAGATTGATTGTTTACCGTCATCGAAAAAATCATTGAGGAAGTAAGAGGATTTTACTTGTGCTTGTAAAAAAAAGAAATAGCGGGATTAAAAATGAAATGGCGAGATGGTGGAACGTCCATTAAAACTAATTAACGAACGTCCACCACCTTTACTTTTACCGTACGTTAGGTTTTCCCCAATACGGCTACAGAGATGGCATTGTAAGTACAGCATTCATTTTAACCTTTAACTTAAGTCGACCACGGCATGCATTAAAGATTTCAACTTGGCATGTACTCTTCATCTCAACCTTTCGGTTGAGAACACCAAAAAGGTCTTTGAACAAAGTTCTGTCGGACCTAACTCTAGAGACCCTCGCTCTGCCAATTGTTTTACTGCAATTGACGTCATTGCTTCTCGATCTCCACTGCCCCACTTAAACGTATCCAAAGGGATTTTCAATTTATCATCATCAGATGATGAATTTTATATCCATGTTTACGAAAGGATTGTGGCCGTCCTTTTCGTCGTTTAAGTGGTTCCGAGCTTTCACTGACCATCCTTCTCAACATGTCATCCCAGCACCCTTGAGAGAATTAACCTGCCGCGAATGTTTCACAAGTTGGCAAGTAATGTACACCTTCATCCTGTTTGACACGGATTCGGAATTCTCCGCTAATTCGTTTGGACTTCTCCAAAGGAATTAGCTTTAAGGTTAGCGGGTTCGCTTTCGCTATAACCTATCGATTGGCCTCAAGGGTATTTTGCCCTTGCACCAGCATCAAGCAGAAAAGTCACCTCTAATGCTTGTGGCGGAGGCCGCGGAAATAGTGAAACCCTTATTTCCGGCAGGACTTTCACCTGCGGAAGATCAGCTAGCTTCGCTACCTTCAAACAATTACAACTGTACTCTTCTGAATCCTAAAAACAAGATGAACGATATTATGAGATTCTTTGATTATGATCACCAGATCGCGGTCTATGCGATAAAATGTTAAACAACTGCACCCATACAGGTTTTTAATTCTTCATGGTTTGTTACATCAATGCAACCATTCTTAAGTTTTATCATTCCTTCTTTTTGAAACTCAGACAATGTTCTGATGAAGGTTTCATTTGCCGTACCTGCCAACGAAGAAAGTTCTATCCTTGAGAATTTATGAGGAATACTTACACAGTTCTTGCCCGATGATTTTCCGTAACTCGTGGCCAAATAGATAAGTGTTTCGGCCACACGCTCTCGAACTGATTTTTTAGACAGACTTAAAATTCTCAATTCATCTCGTTCCGAGTAATTTTCCAGTTTACTGATAATGTGCATGGCCAGTGGTCCTGTCAAATTTCTTGTGTAAATTAAAAGAAGTCAAGCAAGTGCCTCCCATTTGTTAATGGGTGTTTCTTCCAATATGCCTCAAATTTCAAACAGATCACGGCAAGAAGATTGTAGCAGGACTGTTCTCCTGCAACG
>JACPIU010000031.1 GCA_016187935.1 Bdellovibrio sp. | reverse complement strand
TAAAGCGAATTTGTTTCTGAGATTAGGATTAGCTGGATCTTTCTCAATGGCAGCTTCAAGCCCTGATTCAAGAGACTTGAAATGTCGGGCCATCAGTGCGTTCTTAAGAAATCCCATAATCATGTCAACATCTCCACAAAGGCCTCTATCCTTGTTCGTTGCTGTCCGATCGTACCAAGTGTGCAATCCCCCTCCAAAAAAAGAAAAGGGATTTTAGCACGCTTTAACCGCTCGCGAATCATAGGAACTCGCGCAAGGTAAGGATCACAGAATTTGACGGTGTGACCGATCACACCTTTCGCACCAGTTGCACGTGCATCGAGAATGAGGTTTTCTGCAAGTATCTCTGGGTGGCCAGGTACCATGGTTCTCGCGCAGGGTCTTCTTGACAGAAGGCCTTGTGCCAGAGAATGGATTGATGAACTGTCCGGAGACAAGGGTAGCGCCTGAAATGATCTCGAACTAGTGCATAGATCATCACCAACAATCTTAGCACCACAGTCTTCGAAAAGTTGGAAGGCTTCAGAATCACTCAAGATATTCCCGAACAGATAGATGGGGACACCACCAGGTCTTGCGGACTCGGGCAGATCAGCTTTCAGTTCCACCAAAATATCTTCGGGAGCAACAGTCATTGCACGATTAATGAGCGATTGCGGACGACGATTGGCAAGATTCTCGGCAAGTATATTATACAGCTCCATGCTCTCTTGTAGTTTCGTTTCAGCAAGAGAATTCCCACCCCATTCGCTCAGTTTCAGCGACAGTTGATGCAATTCAAGCTCAAAGAACGCAACCGAATGCGCCTCAGCTGTGACCGGCAACTCAAGCAGAATCGACGGAATATCGGGGCGTGTCCTTTGCCAAGCATCAAAGAGACGCCGCATGGAATCGCAGCTATTCATGAACACCATGCCAGCGAGAGGTGGCAGATCGCGGGCGATTGCACGGTCCAAAACACGTTTAATGTGCGGACAGAGATTATCATGCAAAATTCCACCGCCCATATACGGGGAAGAACCTTCGGGTAAAATGCGATAGGGATCAAAACCGGCGGCATGAATCAGGGCGATTGGAGTGTAGGCACAGGCATAACCAATTTTCTTTCGGCATGGTGAATCCATCACTTCGTTTCTCCACGTTGGGCGTTACTTAAAATCCGACGCATAACCCGCTTACTCGTTTCCAGTTCCATAGCTGAAACATCGCCTAAAATTTGATCGAGTGTCTTTTGCAATATCTTCATTATCTTCGGCCTCATTTTTTGACCTGTACTAGTAAGTTGGATAATTTGTGCGCGCCGATCATCAGGATCAGGGTGCCTGGAGATCAAGGCCGATTGCTCCATCCTATCAAGAAGTCCTGTCATGGTGCTTGGTTCCAGTCCTGCACGACGTCCCAAATCCACCACTTTCAAATCTCCATCACGCCACAAAACCAGCAATGTCCCAAGATAGGCAGGTTTAACTTCATCAAATCCTGCTTCTGCAAACTGCATTTTTAAAGCGGAGGTGATCGCAAGTGTGGCTCGCGAGACAAGATAATAGGGGCAATCTAATGGATCGAGTATTTCCATATAATATGGATACATATAGTACGCATAAGTAGTATTTTGTCAAGCAACCTAGATTATGCCGTGCTTTTTAGCGGTCTTGTCATAATGGCCCATCATCTGACGGACATAGTCGCGTCGTTCCGGATAATCTCCGGGATAGAAACTTCGCTTGAATCCATAAGAGACGATATCTTTTAAAGATTTTGCATTAATATCAAAATTATCTACCGCAAGCTGTATCTCTTTAGAGACAGTGGTGTTTGAGATGAGGCGATTATCGGTACAAATAACCAAAGACATTTTCTTTTCAAGCATGGTTTTGATGGTGTGACTTTGGATATTACTAATTTCAGGATTTGTTTGCATATTACTGGTGAGGCAAACCTCAATTGTAATGCGCTGATCAGCGATATAAGAGGAAAGTTTTCCAATATAAGCTTTTTTATCCTTAATCTTGGGATCTGAAATCTTGTTCTCGTCAAAAAGGTAGTAACCATGTCCAAGTCGATCGGCGTGGAGAGAAGTAATGGCCTCAAAAATACTCTCAGCGCCATAGGCTTCGCCAGCATGAACGGTTTTATGCATGAAATTCTTATGAACGTAGTCATAAGCGGCAATAAAATCTGAAGCGGGATATCCTGCTTCCTGACCTGCGAGATCGAACCCCACAATGGGAATTCCCTGTTCATCACGAATTTTGACCATGGCCTTGGCCAATTCCAGCGCCCCCATTCTAATAACTTCCATGGCATCGGAATAGCGATGCACAGAAAAAAGTTTGCCATAGTAGGGAGAAAAACTCTGCCCAAACATTCTCATGGCACAGGCAATAATGCCATATCTAAAGGGAGGTTCGTCTTTGTTTTGCACTTCCGGGCGCGCATTGAATTCTTTTTCCGCACGGGCCAGCCCCTTGTTAACCGATTCAAGCACAGCTTTCATCGTCATGGTTTGATTGTCCACATGCAACTGGGGAGCGTAACGAACTTCAACATAACGAACGCCTTCTTTTTGATTATCAATCGCCAACTCATAGGCCACGCGTTCAAGATTTTCGGACTTGTGAAGAACGCTGCAGGTATACATAAAGCCGTGCAGATATTCCCCCAGGTTCCCGTATTTGTCTTTGAATACAAGTTCTCTTAACCCTTCTTCGGTATAAGAAGGAAGTTCGATTTTGTCTTTTCTGGCCAGTTCAATCAGAGTATTCAAACGAAGCGAGCCATCCAGGTGAAGATGAAGGTCACTCTTCGGCATCTCTTTAATGAAAGCTTCGGTAATCATAGGTCTCCTTAATAATCTCAATCCCCACTTTTCTTCCTGTTTAAGAGTCTAGGCAATCCGGTAATCATATAACGTTTGGTGATGATGGTGAAAAGTGAATCTTCTTCGTCACGGTCATATTGGGATTTGTGTAAATTGTTGAGAATACGATTTTGGTCTTCCTCGGACAGTCCGGAGAGATTGGAGTTCGATACCAGATTATTGCTCGATGCTGCGCCTGCCTGACCGCCACCAAAATAACTGCCTCCCTGATTCCTATAATCAGCATGGCCGCCGCTGTTTTGGTCTTCCAAATTGGCATTTAGTTCATGTTGTCCGTGACCATTATGAGTGTCTTTCCCACTCTCTTGTGGAGCCGTGATATTTGTACTGGCCAGCGCCGATTGTGCCGCATGGGTAGCATGGCCATTTTTCAGAGCATGGGAGAGGCGTTGTTTATAGCTCGCCAAACCGGCCTTAACATTCTTCACGAATCTTTCGCCGTCCTTGGTGGATTTAAATTTAAGAAATTTATCTTGACGCTTTTTCATATGCTGACGGTGGGCATTGAGACTGGAATTTTCTGAATTACTCAAATTCCCTCCGCTGCCCCCATGTGAATTAATACCACTATCATAAGCAGAGAAAGTACCGGAGCCGTTATTCTGTAGCGCAAAGTTATTGATGCCATTGATGCCGACGAGGGTCTCATTACCAACATTCTGACCGCTGGCCCCTGTTCCGCCACCTTGCGGTCCAGTACCTGTGCTATTGCCAATCTCGATACTTTTTGAGTTGGTGAAGGCCGCCCCACCAGAGAATGCCGAAGATGTTGCAGTGTTGATGACGTTACCAACGCAGCTTGACTGATTCGAGGCATACAAGGCCCCTGTTTTAAAATAGCTGGCAAGAAAGTTATTCATCATCTCCAAATCAATGACATAGGCCATGAGATCTTTACGGAAGAAAACTTTTTGATTGTAGAGCGCCGGAATTAATTCAGATACCGGCAGTTTCTGTGTGGCCACTTCTTCTTGAGTCATAATGCGATACTGTGTAAGCATCAGAAAAAATTCAAAAGCTAGCTTGCTGCCTTCTTCTTCACCCACAAGTGAATTCATAAATTCCTGGTGGTTCTCACTTATGCCAGGCAATCCTACGTTATTACCATGCGTCCCTGAATCATCTGATGTTACGTCCACCTTTATTCCTGACATGGTAGCGATAATTCTACGATAGTTCTCATCTTCTGATTGGAAGAATTCTTTGCTTTCATACCAACTCTTTAAATCTTTAATCCTGCTTCCTGCAACCGGTTTTGTTCCACGATATCCGCTACTCACGCCACCGAAAATTGTAGTCGTGGGAATATTCAATTTCTTGTAGGCCAAATGATGATTGGGAAAAAGCGGATTGACGTAAAAAACTTTCTCATCAACATCGAAAATACGCTTAGAACCACATTGCATAGTGGTTGAATGGGAACAATTCCAGGTCTCATTTTTTGCCAATCGAGTGACATTTTCAAACAAGATTTGAGTCTTGGTGAAAACCGCTTCCATCTTACTGTAAAAAGCATTTTGGTTGTTAAGAGATTGTTCATCAAGCACCAGGGCCAAGGTTTGGGGTGCCGTGGAATAGGTCTCAATACAATATTTCTGAGCGTCCTTGCCACTTTTTCCTTGTGTGGTAGACGTTTCGTTATCAAATAATTTCTCACATATATTTTGACTGAATACTTTCCGATCGGCATCAGTTAGTTTTTCGACAGGTTTTTTCATGAAGTCGATCAAGAGTTGTTGCGCTTTGGTAATGATCTTCAAGCGAGACTCATAAGCAGCGTAGGCATTTTTCATGGTCTCTTTCTGAAAAGAGGCGACTTCAATTAAAGCATCTCCCATTTCAATGGGGGCCCCACCTTTGGACTGTCCATACATAATATTCTTATAATCTTTGGGAAGTTCGATAAATTCGATCATATCGTTAAAATATTTATCCTGCTGCTCACTCGACATAGTGGCGACACCCACAGGTTTCTCGCTGGCAAACATAAGGTGAAAGATTCGCATTCTTCGGATCACCTCATAAAAAGTTATCTGAGTGGAATCGGCGAAAGTAGTTTGACATCCAGAACCTTGCTCAACCAGCCAATCTTTAACATCAGGTGGAAAATCAGGTAGTTCACAACGTTCGGTTTCACTATTGTAAGTCAAGGATTCACAGCAACCGTGAAGAGGCAAGTTTTTGCTTTGAGAAGAGGGTTTTTCACCTGGATAGTAACAACTACGATAGAAGGCCACATCCACGCCTTGGGCCGAATGGCCCATTTTACCTTTCAAATTGTGATTATACCAACTACCCGGATTGAGCGGATCAGTGCCTGGTCTGGTACACCCCAGATAGATCTCTGCCGAACCACCGCCGGTATTGCCCATACACCAGACAATTCCATCGGTGGCCAAGCTTAATCCCGTATGAGATTTACCCATGATGGCCTTGATGTTCACATTCTGCCAGTTAGAGGCCACTGAGGGGTCCATCCCCTGTTCCTTGGTGCAACCAATATAAATTTCATGATCACCATTACCCGTGGTATTGGCGATACACCACCGTTTCCCGTCGGTAGCGATATCCATTGGAGTGGAAGAATTTCCCAATTGAGGGCCGATATTAACATCTTTCCAATTACTGGCATTCAGGAGATCGTTAAGCGGATTGACCATTACCCCGACGTGGATTTTATCGGAATGTTGTTCAGTGCCGGTGATCGCCCAGTTGATTCCATCTGTGGCCAAATCCACCGCCTGACGTGATTTTCCTAATGTGCTGGAGATGTCTACGTTTTTCCAACTGCCCGCATGACCTACGTTTTCCAGATTTTCGGTACAACCGATATATATTTTGTAGGGAGAGCTTCCGGTGGTATTAGAAATACACCAACGATTTTGATCATAGGCCAGCCCGACACCCCCGTGCGAACGCCCCATCTGATTCTTTAAATTGGTATTGCTCCAATTGCTGGAATTCGGAGCATTTGGATCGGCCTTGTTATTGTACACACCAATGTAAATATGTTGATCGGCGACGGAGGTATTGGCCATGTACCACCCTGTCCCATCAGTAACGGTGCTGACCATTTGCCATGAACGACCCAGCGAAGGAATTTTGTTATTAACCCAATTGTCTGGGTCGATAGGCATTCCCGGTTGAACACAGCCAATGTAAATTTCGGCATCCTGATTAGAACCTTCGCCGTTGCCCAAACAGATACGATGAGAGTGGTCGGGAAGAGTTTCCTCAAAGGCATGAAGGATAGGCATGAAGATGGCAATCAGAATGAGACTGCAAATTAGGAGAAAAACTTTCATATGAATTCCCCAGAAACAATTATTCGCAATAATCTATAATTATAGACTAAATTTAACTTTCTCCAGTGAGGGGAAAAAAGCTCATCGAATTATAAAGCAGTTAGATCAAGTAAACATTGATCATTTACGCCTTAAAAAGATGCTTGCCAAAACATCGCATCCAAACTCTCCTGCAACAGGCAAGCGTCAAGACGGCGATTCCACCGAGCAGAAAACCGGTCACAAAATTCAAGAGTGTTGCTAAAAACGGATTCAGGCCCATTCCGTTATGATGAAACCAGGGAATGCCATGATTGACGATTCCTCCCCCGACTAAAAACATCGCACCGGTACCCACCACTCCGAGGAGTTTCATGAAGTGAGGCGTGGCCAAAAGAATATGACCACCCAGGTTTTGCAAGATCGCTTGCGGCCTCTCTTTCAGATAGAACCCCAGATCATCAAGTTTGATGATGATAATAACGATTCCATAAACTCCTAATGTCATGAGTAACGAGACGGCCATCAGAACAGAGAGCTGCTTCATAAATGGGGCCATCGACACTGTCCCCAAAGTGATGATGATGATCTCAGCGGAAAGAATAAAGTCAGTTTTTATCGCCCCTTTGATTTTTTGTTTCTCCAAAAACGCAGGACTGACGACATTGGCAGCTTCGGTAGGTACAAAATTTTGCTCACTTTTGCGATGGTAAAATTTCTCCAAAATCTTTTCAAAAGCTTCGTAACATAAGAATGTTCCACCTAAAATCAAAAGTGGAGTCACAAGCCAGGGGATGAAAAAACTGATGGCCAAAGATGCCGGAATCAAAATCACTTTATTGAAGGCGGACCCTCTTGCCACCGCCAATATAATCGGAATTTCCCGATCAGGATTCACTCCCATTACCTGTTGGGCATTAACCGCCAGATCATCCCCTAATACGGCGGTGGTTTTTTTTGCAGCAATTTTTGTCATGATTGCCACATCATCAAGGGTCGTGGCGATATCATCAATCAAGGTCAAAAGACTGGAAAGCGCCATGGCAACTTCGCTCCTATAGTTGAGTTATACCCTCCGAATTTTGATTTTCCAGGGCGTTGGCGTATAGCACGTTTTCTAATCTAAGTTTTCTGCCAGATAATACACTCGTTTTTCGGAAAATTCCAAACTGGAACAGCTACCAGTATAAGTGGCCTCAATTCTTGGTGATAAGCTGGAATTTGCTTGAACTGAATAGATGTTCACTTCACTAATCGTAGTATTGGCAATGATCGCCATTCCATAATGAGTCGAATTCGGAACTGATATCAATGTCTTAAAATAATTGGTCATTTCGAATTTAATTTCACCGGCAGCACAAGAACCAGAGCTTAATCCTACACAATTGGCGTTAAAGGAGGTCGAAGTATCAAAATCACCACCCGCACTATCCCATTTGCCCTTTGAAGAAAATGGATGGGCCTTTGACCAGGACACTGAATGAAACCAAGGTTTGGTGAGCAAATTGATATTCAAAGAACCAGCGGCAACAGAACTACCATCGTTAGTATTAAATATTAAGATGGCAGAGGTCAAATTGGCAGGTTGGAGAATGGCATTACTGCAAGAAGTAAGAATATCCACCAAGATAGCGACCGGCATCACGAAAATGGAACAGACATTATCTAAATCAAAACAATTATTAAACAAGTTTTCATCCTCATCATTATTGGTGGGCAACCTGACAATAATCCTCTCTTCCTTTGTGGAATCTTTGGCAAGAGAAAGATAGGCAAGTTCGGAATTATTGCTTGAGGAAATTGAACTAATAAATGTATCCGTCCTAAGTTTGATCGTTTCTTTTATAGTTTTTTCTTTTCCGCAAGCAAGGATAAGCAGAAGAAAAACTAAGCGGAAAATTTTCAGATTTTCCATACTAACTCCAAAAATAATGATCTCTGGGAAAGAGTATAATCCGGAACAAACGAGGGAGATTGATAGTAAATCGCCAGATCATCATCCGGATTTTTAAATTGATGAATTCTTCCCCATAATTCCAGATCTCCCATAAAAATTCCTGCCCCCAAACTTGCCCGGTATAAGGTATTCTTTTCAATTCGATAAAAGAACTCCCGAGAAACTATAGTCGTTTCACCATATTGAAAACGTGCCAGCTCACCCTCAATGGCAAACTTGTGGGATTTCCATAAAGCTCCATATTTTTGAACATTATCGTTCTCATGCGCCATTTTGGTCTTGATACTTTCATTACCTGCGATATCGGTTTCACCAAGCTTCCGGAGATAAAACAAGGCATGAAAATCAACCTTCCACAAATTAAACTTGGCGCCAATAAATGCTCCCACCATATTGGTGTTAAAGGAAGAATCTTTGTATTTTGAATCATCGCGAAAGCTCTTTAAAGTAGTTTCGAGTCCTCCCAAAATCTGCAAAAGTGAGAATTGGTAACTAAGTATCGGACTGAGATAATAAAAACGCGATTTCGAATCCAAAAAGGAGATGCTGGTTGTGAGGGCAAGCGACGTTGCTTCTCGGGATTTGGAGACAGCAAAGCTAATTTTCTCAGGCGGCGGACGGAGGTCTTTCTCGCTATATTGTTCCGGACGCTCAGACCAGTTCTTCAAGGTAAAAGCAGTCCCCACTCCTACTTGGTACTGAGTAATCTCTTCAGCAAAACACACACCGTTCATGCTAAGCAGAAAAAATAATAAGATGTATTTTGTCATAATAGATAGAGATTATCTTATCAGAAAGGGTCTGAGGTAAAGAATTTTATTGCGAATATGGTTTTTTTTATCTGGAACCTATGAAGCGCGACCTTGGGAATTCCTCACACAAATTCTCATCGAGGTATTTCTTCATGGTTTTAAAGCGTTCAAAACGAAAGCGGGCATTGCTAAAAGAACTTTTTACGCATTTGCTTTTGCTCTCGAAGCAGCTCTTTTCTTCTTGGGAACATTTTTCCACTTTAACTGACAGTTGTCGATTGCAGGCCTCAAAACTGGCAAAGCCTTGCACACGGAATTCCTTGCATTTCATGAGTATATCTTCGCAATATTTGCGACATTCTTTATCCATGAACGGTTCGCAGCCCATGGGGTAATCGCTGGCAGTACATTGGTGTTCAAAATCGTAACATTTCTTGATTCGCTCGCGTTGATATTTGCAATAATCAGATGGATCATTTTCATTTCTACAGGCCGCGGTGGGAGTCGGGCAATCACCCACTTCATGTTGGGCACAAGAAGTTCTTTTTACATTCTTGATACATGAATCATTTTTTAATTTCTCGCAATCGGTCTCTCCGACATAGCAACCAGTTTCAGCAATTGTGCCACAGGCTGATTCAATTTTTATATTATTGATCATCTCGGAAGTTTCTTTGTAATAACTGTTGAAGCTCACCAAGCGATGATTCCAGGTGGCGAGATCAACCGCATAGTTGGCCCTGGCCTGTTCACTTCGAGCGGTAAACGAAGCATAGTTATCGACCGCCAATCGAACACACTTGGCTTCGAAGGGACCATCCACTTTGTCATATATCTTTCCTGTCGCCACCAAATTTTTGGCATAAGTTCCCAATAAGAAACTGTAATACGTGGGTTCAATATTTCGCATGGGGGCCGAATCAATATTTGGATTGGCATGGGAACTAATGCCTGGCACTCCGCATTTTCTTATTTGTCCCAAATTGGTCGGTGAGAATGGCAAGTAATCATACCATTTTTTATTTTGGTCAGCACAATCGTCGGCAATTTTGAGCAAGACCCTTTTGCAATTCACTCTTGTTTCATGATCGGTGTCGATGACTGGTGGAAAAAGACGGTTATAAAATTCCATCTTGGCCGCTTCTTTTTCCCGCTTAAAAGTTTCCATGGGCACCAGCTCCTGCTGGTCTTTGGCCCTTTTGGCGGCATCCTTCTGTTCTACCCAGAGATGTGCGGCAAAGTATAAACCCATGTTACTGCGCGCCTTTTCGATGACCGCCTCTTTCGCTAAGAGTGTCCCTATCTCTCTGGACATGGCCTTACAGGCAAATTCGAAATTATTGTTCTTTCGTTTGAATTTTTCCAATTGCTCTGTCAGCACAGTCAATCTTGTTACTTCGGCATCCGCGGCCTTTTTGACAGCATCAGTGGCAATCAGACATTGCAAAGTTTCTTCATTATCGGTTCTTTCATACTCTTTTTGCATTTTATCGATTTTAAATTTTAATCTGCTAGACTCTCTGGTTTTCTTTTGTGTTTCTGCCCTAACACTTCTTAAGAAATCTTCCAACCCCAAACCAGAGGCCTTAACCACTTCGAACAATTCCATTGAGGTGTCGATTGATTCTTCAACTTTCAGCAATTCCCCATTAAGTTTTTCCCAATCATCTTTCGCTTTAGTGAAAGCATCGGCCCTTAGGCGCATGAGTTCCTCTTCATTTTGACCGGAAAGCTCTCGGTATAAATAAGAAAGGCCTTCACCAATCCCCTGAACCGCCAAACCGATCGCTCCTGTGGCGAGGGTGCTTGCCATAGCGCCAAGGGCGGCAACTCCGGCCATGTGGACAGGATCAGTTAGGCGCTCGGCAACGTCAATTGCACGATCCACTTGGCCTAAAAAACGGTCAACTCTTGGTTCCTGTCCGGCAATTTTTTGATCCATCCATGTTTGAAGGGCATCAACCTTGCTGCCCCATTTATTGCTTTCACAATTGATATCTTGCCTTAAGGCGCCAATGGTTCCATTGGCCGTGTTAAACATCGTGGTTAAATTTCCCTGCTGGCAGTTGGCGATATTAGCAAGACAAGTGGCCTGCGCCGTTGGAAATAATCCGGCACATGAAGAGGCCGCCGGACAAGTGCCGATTGGTGGTGCTCCCGATGCCGTTGGTGGAGGACAAGGCGCTCCTCCTTGGGCATGGGCCGAGGAAAAAAACGACCACTCAAAGAAGTCCAGATAAAAGCGTGAAGTGGTGCGGGCCTGGTCTTCTTCAAGATGTCTTTGCATGATTTTATTTTGAATCCACTGGGCCTCGATCTCGGTCGTTTCAAGATAAGCATTTCTCAAAACGGCGGTTGAAACGGCATATGATTTTTTTCCCTTGGTGAAATAGAGACGGAAAAAACGACTGCCTTTTCTTTGGGGCCCTTGAAAAACCCAAGTGTGGTTTTCAATTTTCCATTCCCCTACCCATTCTAACTTGTGCATTTTGGCGAAGGCCTTTTTCACCGTCTCAGGGGAATCATTTTGGGAATTCTTACTATAGGGAAATGAGTGATAATGAATTGTACCAATTAAAAAGGGCGCTTCAAACTGGGCATAACGGAAAAAAACTTGAGATTTGCCGATACCTTCAATCGCGTTTCCATACTTGAGAGGCAGTTCAGTTTCTCGCAACGTTGATTTAACCCACATCTTAGAAGGAGCAGTGAATGAGGCGTAGTCCTCGGGGCCAAATTGCGCTGAAGGCGCTTCTGCATAGGCAATAGAAATTAATAAAACAAAAATTAAGACGCTAAAATTTGACATTTCTAAATCCCAACAAAAAAGTAAACCAAACCCTTTTTCTTATCGGACAAAGACGCTTTTTTCATTATTAATTTCACAAGCTGCGGGATTAGCTGGCAAACCAACCTGTCTCATCTTTTTGCATAGCTAAATACTTGATTCCAAAGGATAAAAAGAAAATCTCTTCAATAATAGCACTGGAAATATTGGCAGAATCAAAAGACCTGACACAAACTACAGTTACTCTGAATTAATTTATAACTCTTCGATCATTGATTCTGATCTGCACTTCATGGTGCTGGTCTTCAATCATTTTTTGGTTAGAAAAAAGATCGAGCCCTTCCACCACAATTTTTAGGACTGCTCTGGGTATTTTGATGATCCTGGCCGATTGAAGAATCTCAACATCGTCGCTCGGAATATATTCAACCTCTATCTGATCATCCATTCTTATGTCTTTAGACCCTGAAGACGTTTCAATCCCGATCTTCAGGCCACCATAGATATTTCCTTGAACCATCTCCAAAGGATAAGTAGCGGGCCGCTGAATGATTCTCTTTGAAAATAATTGCCAGCCACCTTGAGCATTTTTAGTAAATTCCATTTCAATGGGAGCAAAAACCAATTGCTTATTTATCGTTTTATTTTCCTCTTCAACTTCCATACGGCAATAGGAATCAATTCCTTTACCCACAGAGATGAATTTCCGGCAAAAATTGGGATATTCACCAGTACTTTTTTTATAAGCACAACATGCTAGCCGTTCGTTTACATTTTCAAAATCCCTGCTTAGGCCCTTCATAATGGTATCACCATCGGTGAAAAATTTTCCATCAGCGCAACCATCATTTTGGCAAGTGGCCAGTCCTGCCTCAATTAGATCCTGCCAGCGTTTGCAACCTTCATGAGCACAATTTCGCGCGGAATAGGGAGTTCCTCTCCCATAAGCATACTCATCTGCCAGATGAAATAGACTATGGCCAAGTTCATGCACGGCAACCTTAGGTGCAGCTTGATGAATAGAAGTGGTCGAGACATTGGTTGAAAATGAACCGGCGCCGCCATATTGGGTTGAGTTATGCACCACAATTGTTTGAATATCTTCGGTCATGCATGACTTGGAAAGATTTTTGGCAATACTGTGATCACAGCATAATAACCGTTCAATACCGCCACAATTAAAATTACAAAAATTATTTGCCTCATTATTTTCAGTCAAGGCCAAGGCCACATTCAAGACATCAATCTTGTCATTAAAAACAGCGTAATTAGAAAATATTTTCCAAATCCTTTGGACCTCTTGTCGATAAAGTTCCATATCCCCATTGAAACCACTTGGTACAAAAACCAGGTTAACTGATTTATCAGGAGCATTTTTGGACTCTTTAATGAATTGACAGTTGCCAGATGGCATAAGCAAAGTATTGGCCTGCAACAGCGCAACGGCATCGCTCAGACCCATTCGCCTGGCAAGCGCCAAGGGGGAATCACCGGAATAGAGACGAAGATTTGAATTGGCACCTCTGGCGATCAAAAGGGAGAGCATCTCAAGATTTGTGACTTTGACCGCCTTATACACCGCCGTCTCACCCGCATTATCTTGAAGATTTAACTTGGGGTTGTAGCTTAAAATAAGATTGAAGATCTGAAGATTGTTTTTCTCGATACTGAACATAAGCGCCGATTTGTTTTTCTTCAGCACATTAACGTTGGCGCCCTGGCCCAGCCTTTTTTGTGCCTTGGAAAAATCTTCCCTCATCACGGCACGGACAAAGCTTTGATCGCGTAGACTATTTTTGAATCGATCAAAAATTCCCGCCTGGGCCCCATGAATAGAGCAAAATAGCATGACACCAAAAATAAGAATTGTTTTGACGACTTGTCGAATGATCATTGCAAAGACATAGCATCTTTTGGACGAAGCATGCCGGTGGATTCTCAATTCGTGTAAATCTTATAGGCAGATTGGTTCAGCACTTTTCATTCGACGGAGCTAAGGTTTGGAATTGTTTTTTTAATCTTAGTAAAGTCTGCTTTTTCGGCCTATAATTGAAATCATGAAGAAGATTATCCTTATCATTCTGCTCAGTTATCCCATGAGCGCGGTTGCTGAGCCATTGCTATTGGGCGCCCACCTTCTTCTTAACAGTTTGGCCTCCAACTATTTGCCCGATCATCGTCCCACTTCCTACCATGGGCCTTTTTTGGGCATGAGCTACGGCTGGAAATATGAACTCAGCTCCATGTATAAAATTAATCCTAACACGGAAGGTTCAGACAAGGGTTCACTGGGTTTCATTGCAGGGTACCAGTTTCTTTGCACTGAAACCTGGGACTTTTCTTTGGAAGTTTTCCGACATTTGGTGGATTATAAAGACGCCAGCAATTTTGAAGGCGAAGACACCATAGACGGAATTGGATTTCGCCTGAATTATACTGTGCTGGTCTTCAAACTTGGTTACGCCTCTCATGGCTTCAAAGGCTCTGACAACTATTACGACGGTGGTTATTATACAGGTTTTGGACTTGAATATGTTCTCGCCAATGTCGGAATCAATTTTGAAATGACGGATTACTATGTCGGAGATCGAGACAAGCATTTGTCAGGCTTTGATTTTAGTCTAAGATATTACTTCGATAATTCTGCTGGATTATAATCACCCTATTGAAAAGAATACTTCGATTGTATTCAAAAAATCTGATGAAGAATTTCTTTTTCATGTCGATATTTCCCTGAACATCGGCGAGGATTTTGCTTCCACCAAACATTCGCCCAACAATTTAAGAGCATGGCGCCAGATGCGGTGCTGGTGAAATCTTGTTGTTTGGTTAAATCCCGAGAACAAAAACGACGCCCGCGGTAATGATATTTCCGCCCACGGGGACATGGGCCACGGTGTCGTGAGGGAAGAATTTATGACCGATATTCAACCCAACTTGATAATCACCTCGCCAAAATCCGCGGGAAATTAAGGCCATCCGATGGAGATAAGTTAACTTCTGATAAAATCCCACCGTACTGCCCAAATCATGGTTGGGATCGTCTTCAATATTTTTGTCATTAAAATGTGATTGACCAACAATACCGAAATCATATCTGAAGATTTTCTGAAAGCTCATGAAGTGCTTGTACGAGTACGTCATAAATATTTCGTCAGCACTGACCTGTTCCGGTTTGCCCATGTTATCACTTGCTTTCGAATCAAAACTCTTTTTGGTATCATTGATTGCAAATCCGAAGCGTATTCCATGCGCCGGAGCAAAGTAAAAACCAAAGTCGAAGCCGAAATATAAATTTCCAGTCCCTTGAAGTTCATGGATGTCCCCGATTGCTGTCAATATCGCGCCAAAGTCGACACCCATGTCAAGCACACTTGAATTCACATAACTTTCAACGGGCTGTTTGACATTTAGATTGCGGTTTGAAGCCGTTTTTAACTCAGCAAAAATCTTGTGCCCGGATTCATCATACAAAGGCATAGTGACTTGCATCCACTTTTGATCCTTGAAGTCCCATTTTTTTGGTAAGGGAATCAAAATAAAAAAACTCCAGCCTGGACGAATGACTGAATCCTCCGGCTTGGTTAGAAAATCAGGGTGTCGGGAACGCCCTTCAGAGAAAGCGATGGTGATTTCTTCGGGTTTTAAAACAACAGGGACATCACGGGAGTTAGACACAGCAAGAAAAATGTAATTCATTTTTCTGTCACCGATGATTCGCGTTTCCATGGAGATATTCCCGTGCGCATCCATGGAAATGGTAGAGTCGGTGGATTCATCCTTCCACTCTTTCAGTTCTCGACGAAGCCAGGCCTCATAGGCAGTTCGATTGACGCCTACCACGGCCCCACCAATGAGTGCCGCTCCAAGTAATGCACCAAGGGCGTCTCCACTGTTGGCCGAAACATATTTCGGAGAGACAAGCATGCAAAGTATTATTAAAGCGGCCCTAATCTTCAAAATCTTCAATCCTTAGTTTGTAGGGGAAATTGACAGTTTCTTTCTCGTTGAAAGGTATGGATATCAGTGCAACTGTGTCTTTATTCATAAGTTGGTTTTGCTGGTTTGCAGTCACTTCGACTCTACAATCAAAGCGAGCATATTCTCCAGGCCGCAAGTTCACTCTTAGCTTGTCATCATGTCTGTAATGTACGCAACGGGCCGGAACTGAAGAATCGTTGATCTTGAAACTGCTCTTTTCAGTGGAGAACATTATTACGTTTTTGGTTGAATTATTTTTGACGACAAAGGAATAATCGAAGGAGATGGTTTGGCCACTTTTTCTTTGAAAGTCATAGGGATTTGTCTGCGTGTTACTAAATATCAAATCGCCTTTTTGCTCCAGGAACATTTCTGAACGTAAAAAGTAATTGGGGGCGCAGCCGGTCACCAAAAAAATCAAAAATACGATCATTTTCATGCTATGAGTTTATCACCAAACATGCTTCGGAATATTACAGAGGTAATATTTACCCCCCCCCCGTAAAATATTTGTGTCAGGCCTTTCTCAAGGCGCAATTGGCGAATGGCACTTGTCTAATTTTGTGGCCGGTTATAGTTAACTACAGAGATGAAGAGAGAGTTTGTGTTATTTTAAAATTGTTCCAGGGCGAAATTAACTTCCGCAGGGGAAGTGCGATGTGTCTACTACGGATTTGGGTTAAATAGGAAGTCCGGCGTTTAATAAGATCGGGATCGGCCCCTACGGTCACATGCGAGAAGAAAAAAAGCGTTTCTCTTGAGAAGGATGTCGCTTCAAGCGACTACCATCTGTTCTTTTCCAAAAAATTCTTTTTTCAGTTTCGAGGAACGTTTCTTTATTTCCTCGTAGGCCCCGTCCATATCTATTGAGGCGCCGTGTTTTAGTAAGGTCTGAATGAAGCCCAAAATTCTCTCTTGTGAAAATTCTTTAAGGTTATAGGCAAAAAGTTTGCTGATTTCAGATTTGTTTACATCGATAATTTTTGCAATATCCTTTTGTTTAAGACCGTTGGTCTTTGCATACTTAATAATCTCAGTACAGAACTGAAATTTTTCTATTTCGGTAAAAGAAGCAAACTGCGGGATGTGAACTGGAGTGATCTCACCGCTTCCAATCTGTTTGTCTAGTTCCTTCTCATCAATTGCAAATTCATCAAATTTATTTTTCATATTTACCTTAATAGAGGGTTACAATAATTCCCTCGTTTTCAAAATCTTCTGGGATATCTATCACCATCTTTTTCGGCTCACCGCTATTAGGGTCATGGGCGATGGCAAAATATCTCGTTCTCCATTTGCCCCTGACCTCCACCTTGTTTTTATTTTTTCCGTCCTCCCATTCGATGCTGTAGTACCCAAACTGCTCAAAAAATTCGACTATATCTTCCGCCGTGTAATCGCTCCGTCTCGTAGGGTTGTAGTCGCGCTTAGCAGTATCCCAACCTCGATTTATATGCTCTAAATCAAATTTTATGGTTTTTACTTTATGGCCATCAAATTCAACCTCTCCATCTAACTCCTCAGTAAGGATACTTAGTCTCAACAATTTCCAAATCATCTGATGGGACTTCCTTTACTATGCCTGCAGGAAATTGTACATCGAGGGAACTGACCCCTCCTGATATATCAATATTAATACCAACAATCTTACCAATACTTGTATCGCTTACTCTTATCACTTTTTGGTCTTTTTTAAATTGCTTGATCATGATTCCCTCGTTGCTACCTATGTTAAACACTGGATCGTTACAAACTTCTCGACTCATCAGAGTCCTGCACATCCCTAAAGAAAAAATGCGCCACTCGAATCTGAAAGTAAGAAAGCCCGCGATAGGACAATCTCATTACAGGAACCGCTGGCATCATCGTTTTCTTGATCGTCTTAATGTCCCTTAAGACAATGGCCAAGCGCTCACTGCCTCCATCAACATCCTGAGGGGGCAAACCAACGATCAGCTTACTCTCGTTGGTCATCCAATTGCGAATTGCAGTCTTATGATCTTTTGGGGCACTTCCACGGATTGTTTCAACTTTCCTTGGGTCTGCCTCAAGTTCAGATTCCTTGTACACGGGCAAAACTGAAACAATTGATTCGCGGTCAATTTCACAGCTATGGGATAAAAGCAAAACCAAATTGGATGGAACTTGAAAGTCTAAAGCATCAACTAATTTGAAAATGTCACCCTGAAATTGATTAAGGCCCGTGGGAGCTGCTGCAATTGGAGAAATGACTTCAGGAGCGAGCCTGCATCCATATTTATAGATTTCACCAAAGGGTGCTTTGTACAATTGGTTTGTCGATTGATCGGGATTTTCTGTTTGTTTGTAAATCTGCCCTAAGCATGAAAAGGAATGAAAATCTCCCGTTTTCTTTTTTGGGCCAAAGACCTTGAATGGTAAATGCTCATTTGGCGCGTTCTCCAAATCGTGGAGAAAGGCCTTATAGTTGCTGTGGTACTGTTCTATTGCCTTCACGATCTTTCCTTAAGTTGAATCCAATTTCTTCCAAGTATTCTTTGATGGCAGAGTTGGCTATTTGTGGCCAATACTTTTCATCCGGGTCGGAGATGACCATATTCATAAGAGATATTGAACCATCTTCAGGGTCATCTTGATCAATGATTACTCTGCTGTTCTCTAAAATTTCACGATACATCTTGGGAGGGACAGTTGGATATTTTTGTTCAATAAAACGAACTAAATTGTACAAAAGGGCCAGGCGCTTGGCCTTGGGGGTAATGTCTCCGAGGGATTTTTTCTCCCATTCAGACATACTTCTTTCAGTAACACCAAGTAGGCCCGCCAACAGCGTTCTGTTGACACCCAAAAGCTCAGTGAGCTGTTCACTGGCGTGTCGTAAGTTATCTAGGGTTTGTAGTGCCATAAAGCCTCCTGATGATTCATTATATCACTTCGGAAGTTTTTAGACAATTCTTCAGTATTATTTGTCATATATCGCTAAAAATCCTTGAATAACTCTCTATCTAACTAATATTACATGCATCTTGTGCGTAACGTACTTTCAAATAGTTAGCAAGTGCAAAATGGGGCCTGCCCACAAAGGACAGACCCCTATTATACGAACTATGAAAACAGCGAAATAACATTATCGCTCACATCATGTGCTGGCAGCACATCCAAATTCTCGGCCACACCCTTCACATCCACCCCAGACAATCTGAGGTAAATCTGAAATGTCTTCAGGTCGCTCCAACCGCCCATCCTCATCACCTTCAAGGGCTCAACACCCGTAGCAAGGAGATGGGTGGCCCAACAGGCCCTCAGTGTGTGAAACACAATGTGCTTATTAATGCCAATGCGATCAATAAACAACCGTAAAACGGCTGCGGCCTGGCCACTTTTCCATTCTGGAAAACTTGGAAGAACACGAGCTTCATTCCGGCGCTCCTGCTTTAAACTGCGAATCAGGTTTGCAAGCTGGGAATTGACATCGACGTTTCGCCAAGTCCCGTTCTTCGGGCACTTGTTGAGTTTCAACCGTTTGTTGAACGACTTGGACACACGGATGATACCGTTTTCCAGGTCAATATCTCCCCATTCGAGCGCCATCAACTCGCCACTTCTCATTCCAGTTGTAACGGCGAAGGCCCAGATTGGATACCATGGGTGCTTGTGAATTTTGGCCTCAAGAAGAAATTTTCTAACCTCATCTATTGTGAGAATCGGTTTTAGCTTTTCTTCTTTGCCACCAACTCCAAGGCCATAGATCGGGCTTTTGCCTATCATACCTGGCCCCTGAATGATCCCCTCCTCAACACCCCAGTTATATATGAGGTTGATGGAAGTTTTGATCTTATTCAGAAGCGTAGTCGATGCGCCCATGGATTCGGCGTAAGCAAGAATTCGGCGTCCATCGGCCTTATTAAGGTCCGAAGTGATCAAAGGAAGCCAGGGTTTGGTGTATCGCTTGAGGCGGTTTACGTGATCTGCAATGGTGAAGCGATTAAGCCTTGAACCAAGCAGATTGCAGTAACCCGCGTTTTCCCAACGGTCGATCACCTCTGACCAAAGCAGTCCTTTGCCTTCAAGCTTTGCCAGCTTTTCTGCAAGCTCTTTAATTAAGCGTCTCTCTTCTCGTCTAGCGACGGCCAGGGACTCAATATCGTAGAGGACTTTTTGCAGACGAATCCGCTTTATAGTCTTGCCACGAAATTGGACGTACACCTTAAAAACTTTCTTACCGTTTTTCTGATACTCGATTACAGCCATTGATACCTCCTAGTAAAAAGACGCATCAACGAGCTGGTCCAGTTCAGCTTTCTTAAAATAAAGTCTGCCCCCAAATTTCCTCGGTCGAATTTTCCCTTTGTAGGTCATTTGCCGAAGAGCATGGGACGACTTTCTAAGAAAGATGGCCGCCTCATCTGTAGTTAACCATTTTAAGTTGTAAAAGAGCAAATGAGCACCGAAATGCTCTCCCT
The DNA here is from genome assembly GCA_016187935.1 of Bdellovibrio sp. Classification (GTDB taxonomy): domain Bacteria; phylum Bdellovibrionota; class Bacteriovoracia; order Bacteriovoracales; family Bacteriovoracaceae; genus GWA2-49-15. The sequence goes on along the minus strand of JACPIU010000031.1, from coordinate 8,930 downwards.
GAGTGTAGTCATTTTCTCTCGGTATGTCAGTTATTCTGTCGGTAGTATTTTCCATCAATGCTCTCCTGGAAAACTAAAGATTTGAAAACCCAACAAGCTTGGCGTTAATTTCTTCAATCGTTTTGGTTTCGCCATCTTTCGTCTGAAATGTTTTCAATTCCTTACGGCCCTGCACAAAAAGCTCCGAGCCCTTTTTGAGCTGGACACTACAAATCTCGGCCTGCCTTCCCCACACCACCACGCGCTTCCAATCAGCGGCCTCCAGCCCTTCCTTGTCCACAGCAAGCGAAATTGAACAAACCGCTGTCTGCTTTGGCGTGTACCGCAGCTCAGGATTTTTTCCTAGCCTTCCCACAAATACTTCCATTGACCTATCCATAAAATAATTCCTCCTGTCTGATTATGAAATACTGAGCTTCTTCACCAAAAATTCACCAAGACCTAAATTTGTCCCGTGCTTCTTATTGAATTCATCCAAGGCCCTCTCGACTTTTTCCATCTCGGTGAGACTGCCTTCTTGCAACTTCTCAAGGTCTTTGACCGATACCTTGTCGATGGCAAAAAGCGCCAAGTCCTTGAATAGAATTTCTTTGCCATAGGGCTTTTGATTCGCCGACTCCAGCAATTGAAATACTTTCTCCAGGTCTTCTTTTTCCTTGGTCAGGTCCACAAAAAACTTGGTCTGTTCACGATTTATTCGGTACTCCACCTTGAAGTTTTTTGGTTTCCTGCCTCGTTTTTTTGCACTGACTTCGGTTTTTCCTTTTTCCCCTTCTTCATTTTTCATTTTCAATACTTCACTCATTCCATCTTCCTCCTTGTCTTTCTTTCGCCCCTGCCCTTTCTCTCCACTTGGCAATAAGGTAGCTATTTTTGACCTCCTCCTATCTACTTGTAGAGAGCGGGAGGTCTTTAATTTCCTTGTAGAGCGTTTTTCTGAGGGCACCCCTGGTAAGTTCCACCTCCAAATAATTCCAATCCAAGGATTTTACCCAGTCAGGTTCATGCGGCAGAGAGGTTTCTGTGGGGCCGAAGTGCCAATATTGGGCCACGGTATTTCGATTGATACCGAGAATCTTGGCCACTTTTCTTTGGCTATGTTCGTGGCCTCGCAGACGCGCAATTTCTTCTTGTATGGCCATTGCAATCCTCTTCTTTGCCATGTCCGTGCCTCCAATTGAGTAAAATTGGAGAAAGCGTACATGGAATTTTCATTAAAAAAGAGAATTATGACTGGCTGAGTTACAATGATATTAGTGTGCCTGCATTAGGCCGATATCGGACAATCTCCCTTTGCTCACGAACGAAAGAAATCAATTGTACTTTTTCCTCCTCACTTGGCATTCGTCTGTAACTTAAGTGAAATGGAAATTTACGCATAAACTCTCGCAGAAAAAATATTTCTGCTTGTTGTCTTATTAGTTTTTTTTGACATTTTTTAGCACATAGATCGGCGCGACCTTTATTCATAAAGATTTCCTTTGTTATTGATGTTTTTTTGTGAATTTAACTAATTGAAATTAAAAAGAAGGCTGTCCAGATATTTGAGGTTTTCTTGGCCTTTGAAATTTGTCCAAAATGTGTGCGTAAACAGCCTTGCATATTTCTACATTTAGAAAAAATAACCCCCAAATAAATAAATTTAATCTATAATTTCTTTATTAACCGAGAATTGAATTGAAATGAAAAAGCTTCTAAAGGCTATTTTCCTCGCATCAACATGCTGGATTATAGCAGTCTATTCCTACTTAATATATGGAATGGAAAAACAGAAGATATACTACTGCACTTCATATAAAGGAACTGCTTACAACTTCGCGAAAGAAAATAAAATTATACTGCAACTTTCATGGGGTGAAGAGTACTACTCCGAGGAAAAAAAACAGAATCTACGAATAATAAGATCAGAAAATTCAGTTGCACTAGAAAATAAAAAATTCTTTTATGCAGAACCTGGTTATGAAAGCGTCATTTTGGGAAATAAAAAACCTGTCATTTTTGGAGTGGAACTTTTGGCCAATGGAGAAATAAAATTAGACGAAAATAAATGCACCGACAAATTTTCATGGAAACAGATCTCAGTTATAAAAACAAAATTACGAAATGACCTTGAAAGCAACAATTCACTTAAAAATCTGTTGAAGCATAAGCCCCTGAGTGAGATTTCAACCATGGACGATCAATCGTTGTTTGGGAATACTCGCACCTTCCAAGATAGAGAAGGTATCTTTCAGCTTATTAAAACAAAAGATGAAGCTCTATTTAAACGCTTCGTTAAACATAACGAAAATAACATCACATCTCAACTAATTCTTGATCAAGTGCTCCCTCTCTTCGCAGCTAGAGGAATGATTGAGGAAACTGAATTTTTATTAAAATACCAACCTAAAGACCCGGCAGTAATCAGTCCTTTCAGTTCACCTTTTTCCCCGCTTCAAAAAGCATTTGAATTTAGACAGTTAAAATATCTTCAGTTTTACTACAGTGAGATGATAAAAAGAAACCCTAAAGAATTTGAGAAGATAACCAACTATGAAAGAATTTTCAATTTTACACCATTTCCATCATACATAGGACATCTTTCTCCCATTATATCTACAGAAATGATACCTGATGCATATGGCACAGGCACAATAATACAATGCCTCCAGGAATTAGATAAAGTTAATCCAAAGATAATTCGAAATGAATATTTTATATATAACTTTCTGAAAGAAAAATTGAAACATAAGGGATTAGACATCCCTACTCTTGAATATCTACTCTCGCTACAACCAAACCAAGACATAAAGATTATTGAAAAACTCCTTATGCCAACGGACAATGCCCCAGGGAGTAATTCCATCATTCGCATGCCATGGAATATTTCTCAATATCTTTATAACAAATATATGAAATCTATCGCTCCTGACGTCATTGATTTCGTGCAAATAACCAATCATAAAAAAGGTGCCGTCGATAGTCCTGAACTACAAAGACAACTTCTCACATCAATTTACTGGGGACAAAATGAGGAGAGCATTAAACTTATCACTAACTTAAAAAGTCTAAATTACTGCTCTACTATCCTGCATAAAGAAGGAATTAAACTCAGTCCCTTGGAAATTGCAATCTTCACATCCAACGATGTGATACTTAACAGCTTGCTTAAGAGAAAAGAAAATTTAGATTTTCAATGCGAGCATGGCACAATAGAAATTGCGAAGATGCTTTCGGCCTGCGACCTGCTTGGCTTAAAAAAGATTATTGAAGCTACATATTTCAAAGACAACAAATTTGACTATATAAACCTTCTAATTCTTGGACTTTCAAACTCAAAAACGCTAGAGGATAAAAAAGAATGTTACGAACTCGCCAAAACTATACTTGCTAAAAATGCCTTCACGATCAATGAAAAAACTCTGGATAACATTTTAGTTTTTGGAGATACAAAGTTTCTAGAAATAGTTTTAAAAGCTTCTAACGCAATTGAGCCGCACGTTTTTCAAAAGAGTGCATCGAATTATGAAAACTTTCTTCTCTATGAGCAAAACCTCCCAAACTGGGACAGTAGTAGCTATAACAACATTGTCAGGACCTTAACCAATAACGACATTGACTCAACAAAAGATCAATTCAAAATAAAATCAAATATTGGATTGCAAATAATCAAAGTGGGTATTCCCTATCCAATTTGTGGTTCACAATCCGAAATTAAAACCTATGCAGACAATACAGGCAAGAAAGAATTAAATGTTATCGTGAGTTGCCAGGAAGTTGAAGCTCAAGGCGGGAGGAATAACCTGGCATACTATATCGTCATTAAGACCGAGAACGGTATGATGATGTTAAAAAATTTACACACGGAACATTCTCTTCAACACAACGACTACCAGCGCTCCAGTGATTTGGTATGGATCAAAACTGAGGATTTTAGTGTCCCATTCTGGCTTAGTGATGGACGCTTTTTTATTGCTCTTCCTTTCACAGCTCCCTTAAAAATTGTCCGAGCGCGAAAATTACTAAGCTTCACAGGCAATGAAACCTTGTGCGATATGAGCACCAGGGAGATCAATTCAAGCGCCGTTACCGAAATAGATGATCCGACTATGCAATCAGTGGCCTCATTCCACTACTTGCCAACCAGCAAACCCGACTTATCAGTGATCGTGCCCGTAGATTTTAATTATGAAAAAGCAATTCTATATAAAAATCCATTTTTAAATATAGACATTGCATGCAAAAACGTTAAATAAAAAAAGGTAACCGCCTGTAAGCTAAACTTGAAGGAAATTGAGGCCGCAAATGCACTTTTTATTTTTTATCATTTTTCTATCAGCATGTTCAGGCGTTAAAGCCTACGCCATTGAAAAAACTAAAATTTTTCATTGTGACTCATTTAGTGAAAGCATTTTTGAATTTGTAAAAAAAAATGACACAATATCTCAACTTGAGTTTGGAGAAGAACACTTCTCGCTTGAGACTAAGCGAAAGATTCGAACGATTAGAGTGATGGAAACGACTGGCTCCGATCGCGCAACAATTAACTACTTCGAGCCTGGCTTTGACAGCGTAGCGAAAGCAGATAAAACAAATGCCCTATTCGGAATAAGCAAGAAGTCAAATGGTGACTATATACTTGATGACTCAAACTGCACGAGTAGATTCTCGATGAGACAGGTGCAGGATGCAAGGAAAATACTAGGGATAACTAAACAAACAGAATCTTTAATAACTGATCTGTTGAAAAGTAATAAAAAAAAGGATGTCATTTACTGGATCAAGGAGAAAAAGTATTTTCTCAAAGAAAACGAAATAGATAAAAAAGTTATTTTACAGCTTATTCAAACCAGAGATAAAGATATTATCAAGGCATTTACAGAATCAATCTTTGCAGATAACTCAAAATCCCATTTGTTTTTTGAAATATTTTATACCTTGGCACGAACTGGCGACTTAGAAACAGCGAAACTTTATCATAGCTTTGAAATAAAAATCCAAGCGAGAGGAATGGAATACCATTACTACACAAGGGTGCTGAAATATGCAATCGTGTTCAGGCACCTTGACTTTGTGAAATATATTATCAACCACATCAAAACAAATTTAAGATTGGAATATGAAGAGGCCCTTAGAAATCCAAACCTAAATTACGGTCTATTCACAAATGCGCATGAACTATTTATTTCCTCAAACGATAGTAATGCAGATTATGGACAGGATTCATATATTTCTATTTTTAAGGAAGTGCTAAGTGCCTATCCAAACGCTTTCAAACAAAAAAATCTTATTCTAAACATGCTTAAATCAATAATAAGCGCCAGAACAATAAATGTGGAGCTGTTTCAATTCTTACTATCTTTGGATGATCATGAATCAAGCAATATTGTAGATGATATTGTGACTAGCAAGCAAGCTAACACATATCTGTCGTTACCTGTATTTTCGCCAAAAATAGCTGATTTCATTTTCCATAAATATCTCAGCAAAATTCTGCCGGAAACACACAGGCTCATCAGCAGCTATTCAAGCAATAATAATACTAAGGTCGATGACTCGAATCTAAATAAGGCCTTAGTTAATTCAATATTCTGGGGGCAGACGAACACAAGCTTGAAAATAATGGAAAAGATATCAGATGTTAATTTTTGTGAGACAGTTTCCAGTAGTGATTATCCCAAGTTCAGTCCTGTCGAAGCTGCAATTCTAACCGCGGATGTCACACTATTGAATGAATTGATAAAAAAAGGCGTCAAATATGAATTTACATGCCTAACCTATCCTGTTTTACTACTTGATAATTTAAAAAGTTGTGAACTAGAGATTCATCAAAAAATACTGGATTTTAAATTTATACAAAATAACAGATCTCTACACCTTAAGGTTCTAACAGAGGCCCTAGAATCGACATCAACCACTATTGGACGAGAGAACTGTTATAAATCTATTGATGCCCTCCTTGCAAAAACTGAAGCTCAAATGAATATCGATAATTTTATGCACGTATTGAGATATGCAAATATTGATTTATTGAATTTGATTTTAAAACACAACAACGACAACAAACTCATTTCTCTAGGCACCTACGCTTCTATCATGCAAAAGGTGGAAGACCTTGATTTTGACACTTTCGGACTTTTCCACAATCAGAAAAATGAGGCAGTGAACACATATATTAAAATTATGAATGTTTTAAAAAAATATGAAAAGTTATCCGACCCGACGGATTATACTATTAATCAGGGAGCTAAAAAGGTTATTGTGAAAATCGGTTTATCTTATCCAGTATGCGGGGCTATAGACACAATTAAAACATACTCAAGTGCCGAGGAAAAAGAATCAAATGGAACCATTCTGCTTTGTCTGCATATTGAAGCTGGTCTGGACTGGTCTAATTTAAATTCTTACAAAATTTTAGAATTTAAAAACAAAATGATTCATCTCGAACTACTAACCAAGAACAATGAGCATTCCGCCGATAGTTTTCAAATAGATAATAAAGACATTTGGATAAAAGAAGACGACTTCGGTGTCCCTTATTGGTTAAGTGAGGCAAATACTAGGATAGCGGTGCCACATTCAAGACCATCAGAATTCATTTTGCAGCGAAACTTACTACAAATCACCGGAGATGACAGTATTTGCAATCTTGAAAGTGAGAATATAAAATTAATGATTGCCAAAAAAAGATTTAACCTTGACTCAGGGTCAAACATTTTTTTTATCATTCCTCCGGATTTCAAACTTGAGAAAGCATACCTAGAAAGTAATTTCCAGCTAGACTATAAGAGGAGTTGTGGCACTTGATGGACAATATTTATGCAGAAGGCAGCCTCGTCCAAATATTAACGTCCTTAGGATTTTTAATATCCAGCCTAGCATTCATCATGTCAAAAGACTCTTCAAGAGGCCTGCCGATATTCATGTCTTTTAGTTGTTTTTACTTGGCGTTTGATGAACATTTTATGATCCATGAATGTCTTAAAATGACACTATTTAGAGGATGGCACAGCTCTTTTTTTCGCGATACTTCAATTTTTTTTTATGGGGTCAGTGCGATACTGTTTCTACTTATCTTTAGAACAAAGCTAATAAAATCAAGAAAAGACTTAATCTTAATTTCATTAATGACACACCTAGCATTGGTGGTTGTTGCCTTAGATGTTTTTGGCATTAAATTTTTTGGCATGCCCGAAGAAATTGAAGAAGTGTGTGAAATGCTTATCGCATTTTTATTGGTTTTTTACTCAGTTTCAAATTTTAAAATAGGTCCATTGAGAACAAAATTAAAAGTCAAATTTTTCGTGTGGACATTAATGGTGATTGCATCAACCCTAATATATAATTATTTTTTAAACAACTTTTGCAAACGAGGATGAAATGCTTTTAATATTTTTCGCATTCATTGGATATGTCCATGCGAACTGTGAATTATATACACAAGGTTTTCATACAGTTGCCGAGCACCATAATAAGGACAATCCCATATTTGAAAAGATTAAAGTTTTGAATTATAAGTTCATTGATGAGTATTTACTAATCACTGACTTTACAAATAAATCCAGTGATGACAGCGAAAGCAGTCAAGAATCGGCACTATCATCACTTGATCTTTTTCAAAAAATTACCTATGCTGCGAAACAATGTACAGCGGGAAAACCTACTCTAATTGAAGGAAAATTCAAAACTCTAAGATTTTTAAACTGCTTAAATGATTCTCCGCCAGAAGGCGGTGGAGTTGGGATTCTTAGCACTGAGAAAAAACAATTTATTATCCCGATTAAACTTCCTTTTTTTAAAGAGGATGACTTGAAGATTGTAGAGCGTCTTACAAAACAAAATATCAAACTAATCTCTAGCCAGGACAGAAATATATCCTCTTCGCTTACTGTTGCCAAATCAGATTTAAGTTATTTGTCATCCGAGCACTTCATGATTGGTCAAGAAGGGTTTTATTATTCAATAACCACAATGATGGCAAAGCCCAAAAAAAAACTCGCATTAAAACCAGCGTATTCTGAAAATAAAGATGAACAACTGAGTAATTTCAAGTTTTATTTTGTTACCTTGAACTTTAATAATAAAATTTGGTATATCGGTGACTCGGCCCAGTCCGAATGTGGAATTTATCTCAATGATTCCTTATTTTACCCTAAGGATAAAGCTGTCATTCCTAGCTTAGGCAACCCCATCTATCTAAAAAAAGCATATGACTTAAACAATGACGGGTTTCCAGACCTCATCAGCTTTGGTTTTGATAGAATTTTGTATTATTTAGAATTTTCACAAAGACTTACGGTATTGAAGGACAATGAAGACCGTGCCGATATGTGGCACTTCAATACTAATCCTAAAAGGAAGTTCAAAACAAAAAGCAAGTAAATTCCTGATTTTAGAATATTTATCCAGCTTTCTTTTCTTCTACAAAAACTTTGCGAAGAGCATCATTCAGAAGGGGATGCTGAAAACTGTCCAGAATGTGCGCGGAAACAGCGGGCCTTCGCGTGGGAAAGATTGATCTTGTTTTTAAGCGTCGAAACTGTCATTTTTTACCTCCAAAATTAGTGTTTCTGCCAGCGTTCGCTCTCCCCTAAAAACTCAAATGGTTAACTCACAAAAATGCCGTTTTTTGCGGACGCAAAATGCTACGGAAAAATCGGTGCTACGGTCATAGCCAAATTTATCTGTAATCCTTCTTTAACCTAAGAAAAAAATCGTTCGATGCCAGTGCAGATCAGCCTAAAAGCCAAGTTTCCAAAATTCACCATCTTTTGAATTATGCGGCCCTGCGTTTACGGCCGTGCAAAATGAAAAAACCTCTTTGATTGATTATATTTTTGTTACCACACAACAACATAACAACCAAAGAGGTTCTCTTGAGTCTAAAAAGTATCGTGATCGAAAAAACAAGAAAAGAACTTTCTGCACTTTCAGGTTTAATTTTTTTCAAT
>JACPIU010000026.1 GCA_016187935.1 Bdellovibrio sp. | reverse complement strand
CACTAAAGGGTAAATTCAACTGAAAAACAGCTTCCACTGCCTTTAGCATCCGTTACACCAAACCTTTTCTTGGTCTCTTCTCGTCTTTATCACCGTCAATTAAAACGGCAATCTTTTTCTTATTCTAAATTTTAAAAGAGCCTTATCACTTATAATTAGCCACTTTTTGGTGGAGATGACAGGGATCGAACCTGCGACCCTCTGCGTGCAAGGCAGATGCTCTCCCAACTGAGCTACATCCCCACAAAAGCTAAATTTTAAGGTGAGGGCCAATTTATTTAAGTGGCAAGCTATTGTCAATATGAATTTAACGAAAAAAACAATTCTCTCAAAACTCTGTTCCTCGTATAGTTATATGTATGAATGATAATTTTTTACCGGAAAATCATCCACATGAGACAAGTAAGATAGTTGCGTATTTCGTATATCTCATTTTGGCCATTCTGGTAGCGGCCACTCTTTCCTGCCAGCAAAGTTCTGAGGAAAAAGACAACGCCTCACCTAACGAGCAAAGCATTCAGGAGAATGCCGCTAAACAAGTGGCCATCCTAAAAACTATTCACGGCAATATAAAAATCAAATTTTACCCCAAAGAAGCTCCCAATACAGTCAAGCGCTTCATTACCTTAGTCGAACAAGGTTTTTATGATGGGCTACCTTTTCATCGCGTCGTTCCAAATTTTATTTTACAGACGGGCGATCCCACAAACACTGGTAGTGGCGGATCCGGTCAAAAAATTAGAGGTGAAGTCAACTCCATTCAACACATTAAAGGCACTGTTGGTATGGCCAAAGCCGAGAATGATAATGACAGTGCTGATTCACAATTTTACATAAGCCTTTCAACCCTGTCGCAGCTTGATGGAAAAAATACTGTTTTTGGCCAAGTGATTCAGGGTGAAGAAATTCTTGATAAGATTTCCCAGGGCGATAAGGTACTCTCACTTTCTTTAGAAATTTCCAAAGACTAAGAACCTTAAATATTTTTTATCCAAATCAATACGCGAATCTTGCCTGGGGGATTGGGAATTGATGTTTTTGATTCATAAAGCACTGACTCTCCGATATCAAAAACCTGCGCTAAGAATTCCTTGGTATATTCCTTAGGCACAAACAAATTAAAATAAACGCCACCTGGAACGAAAGTTCCGATCTCATGCTTGTCACCTTTTACGATCTTATATTTTGCGACAAGTTTGCTTATTTCTTCTCGAGTTGTGAGTGGTACAACCGACTTCATCATCAAGCGAAAAATTTTCTTACTCCCTGTACTTATATCCCGAAACCCGCCTTCACGGTTGGCAGGGTCCATAGCATCAGATTCTTCAATCTCTTTTGGAATCGCATCCCATGAAGTTAAGACAACCTCGGATTCAGTATCAAAACGCTCTTCTTCCAAATTAGTATAATCCTCGATATCACGAGATGTAATTTGTTCAATCTCATCAAAAGTATTTTTAAACTTATCAGATTCTGCAAGGTTGAGCTTATCCTTGTATACTAAGCCTTTGTCCAACCAGGTAAATTGAGGTTCATAAACCTCAAATTGTTCTGCCAAAACCATTTCATTGTATTTGCTGAGGTATTGCAGCAGGAAAATCACGAGACTCCCCACGATAGTTAAAATGATAAGATGAATCACATATTTAACAAAAAAACTTTGTGAAAAATTTTTGTGAACTTCTCGATCTAATTCCTTCTTTGTTTTTGTTTTAATGCTTCTTAAAATTGTTTCCCATTCTGGATAAAGGGTAATTTCCAAAGAAGTCATGGGATCATCACCATGGACTGCCCAAATCTGCTCGGCTTGAATTCCAAGTTGTGAAAAATCGCAAAAACGTAGGTGGGCCTTGTCTGATGCCATATGAGGAAAATGCAGTAGTTCAGTTAGCTGCTCCTCTTTGGCAGGAAAAGTTTTTATTAGAAAAAGGCGCAGATCAAACACTATCGTGGACATTGGAATTTTTGATATGTGCGATAACTCCAAGAGCGTCAAATCTTTATAGATAAAACAAAAAATAAGAAATTTCGAACGTAACCATACAAACCATGTGTAAAGCGGCCCTATCTTAATGTGGGAGATTAGAATCTCGAGTCTTCTAAAAATAATTGGTATCTCAGCATTTTCAAAAAGCGCCCGCCAAAACTCCAGAAAGTCGTCTTGAAAATGTCCCTGCCAAGTCACACTTTGCAGATTGAGACTTGTCCACTCAAAGAAATTATTTGATGTCGCAGAATCAATATGTATATTAGCTCTATCTTGTTCCATTCGTTTTCACTAACTTAAATAGATATTTCAACAGGTTGGCCAAAATTTCCTTTTGGTTCATTCAAAACTTTAGCAAGAAACTTTTTGCCCGCTTGTGCCATATCATTTCACCTCCGTATCATAATAGACTACGAGCGTCTCTGAGCAAAGCAAAGAGCGTTAAAAGGACAAAAAATGTCGGATATCTCTTCTATTCAACTCCAACAGCACAAGGAAGCAGAACAGAGCCGTGGCAAGGCCGAAATCAAGCAAGTACAAAATGAAAACAATAAGGTGATCAAAAAGCAAATGGAACACCAGCATGAGGTATTAACTCAGATAAAAGATGATTTTGAAAGAAAATCAGCCCTCTTAAAAACTGAATTGGAATGCAAACTTATTGAGGCACGGAAACGGCATGAAGAGGTATATGCTTCAGAAAAAAACCGACTTGATTTGGAATTAGAGAATATTAAACATGCCCATGAAGATCGTGTGGGGGAGTTGAAAATCACTCAACAGAACCAGTTGAAGCAACTCAATGAATCCCATGCTCATACGATACAAACAGCACAACAGAAATTTGCCAAAGAAAAAATAAAAGCGAATGGATAAGGACGTTAAATGAAAAATAGCAATCAGAATCCTTCAGTCTTTATTAATGGCAGAGCGCAAATCATTGAGATGCTGCAACTCATGGATCCAGTCGAAAAAGAAAAAATCATAAAATTGATTCGCATCAAGAATCCTGTTTTGGCGGAAGAATTACACTCAAAAAGTATTTCTTTTTTTGATATCCAAAATTTATCTACAGAAAGTTTGGAGCGATTGGCAAACATCGTCAAACCGGCCATTTTCGGAATGGCACTCAAAGGTCTTGCGGCCAATGTTCAGAAAAAATTTCTGGTGTCTCTTCCAAGGGAATATGCTGAGCAAGCCTATCAAACCATGACCACTTATTACGCAAATGAGAAGGATCTGGCGACAAGAGCACGAAACAAAGTCCTCGAGATTGCTTCTGGTCAAGCCTTTCGCATAAAGCAGCTTAATTAAAGACCTTTTCGTCTTTTATAATCCATGACCATTTTGCTGATTTTAACTAAGCGTTCAGGCGAATTGATTTTTGGGTCCTGCTCAAGATCATCAATAATATGATGTTGTCTTAGGATTTCTACTGAGTCCTTTAACCGCTCGCAAAGAGTGTTCAAGATATTTGTGACCCATTCTGGACATGTATTAAGCATTTTCCTCATTTCGTTTTTTTTAACCAGGATCACTTCCGAATCCTCAATAGCGATTGCCGAAGCACTTCTCGGGGCGTCATCAAAAAGGCTCAATTCACCAACAAAATCTTGTGCCTTCAAGATGGAAATAGGAATCATTGTACCTTTGTCTTCTTTTACTATTTGTATTTTGCCTCTCTTAATAATGTACATATAAGCAGATGGCTCACCCTCACAAAAAAGGACTGTATTGGCCTTTAACGATGTAATGTCTTCGCTAGAATCGTTTGATGACATATTCCTCCTCGATGCTTCCAGATAAGAGTGTACCATGTCTCAGACCGAATGTTGAAATTTCAAAAGTCTGAACCCCTAGTTTTTGGCCGAGAACAATCCCGACCTTAAGGCCTGCTCGAATCGTTTCTGAACGCTTCCCTAAGAAAGGGAAGAGTGAGAGTAGTTGAGGTATTTTTAATATTTCTGTCTGTTCATAGAGTCTAACCAAATCATGAAAGGTTAAAAGGCTCCCCTGCACCGATTCATCACTATAGGTTGAAAGTTTCTTGAGCATGGCACCGATAGCTGTCATACTGCCAGCAACACAAATAATATGCTTTGTTTTATATTTGGAAATATCGTAAGTTTGCAATACCTTCTCAACATTTGCTTCAAACCGTCCCTCACGCATCCAATCTGTGCCGCGCACTGATCCCATTGGTAAGCTAATCGAATCACACACTCTAAATTTCGGTTCTATTTCCACATGCATCAGTTCAGTGGATGCACCACCAATATCTATAATGGTCAGTCCTTTAAGTGAATTCGTTAATGAGGAACTCATCACTCCACGAGCGGTGTAATATGCTTCACCATCAGAACTAATTAATGTTGTACTAAAGCCGAACTTCGCTTTAACCGCGTAAAAGAATTCCGCCGCATTTGTGACTACACGAGAAGCTTCCGTAGCTGTTACCAAAACATTTTGAGGTAGAATTGAATGTCTTTTTATTATAGACGCATAATTTTCAAATGCTGCAAATGACAATTCCATCGAATCATTCGCAAAGATTTTCGTCTTATCAATTCCTTTTCCCAATCCTGTTATGTGACTATAGGTTGTATTCGAAATCCATCGTTTATCATATTTACCCAATAACAATAAAATTGTATTCGAACCAACGTCTATTGATGCCTTTTTCACAAGAAAACTCACTTTTGTTTTTTTGCGTTATCAGTCGCTCCTAGTTTCTCCAAAGTATATACGTAGTCCATCGTTGGCCAATAACCCTTGCCATAAAAACGCATCGGTAATGCTGTAGTACCAAAGTATCTTTTTAACTTAATATCCGACAGCAACAACAACAATTCTCCATCCTTGGCAATATCTTGCTGGTACACTTTTCCCATGGATTTTACTGAAATTCTCTTTGGTCCACCGGAAAAATCTAATTTCTTTACTTGATATCCAGAATCAGTAAGGCGGCCCTGCAATTCAAACGAATCAAAGTGTTGATCGAAATCATCAATAACTGAAAATTTATCGGCCTCTTTCCCCCTTGTCTCTCTCCATTTTTCCAAAATCGAAATTATTTTTTCCTTAAAATTTATTCCGCGCACTTCACCATTTTTTGCGGCGATATCGTGACCGATTTCATATTCGCGCTTATCTCCGAAAGAAAATTTAGTATGGATCTTGCCGGTAAAAAGACCTGTGATACCTTCAGTGAATTTTGGTAAAAAGGGATAGAGCCCTTGAACATTGAATGTCTGAAAATTGGTGGTTACGCTCCCGGAGATATTTTGATTTGCACCAAGCCTAACATTCGAACTAAATTTCAAAATACCCGCATCCTTACCCGCATATTTTAAAACCGTGCGTGTTACATCAAATGAATTTGGCTTGATCCTAACATGGGCTTCGGCGCTCAAAGGAGTTACACCTGTCATAATCTCATTCATAACAACAGATATTTCTCCGGGAGGAAATCTCAGGGGACCTTGTTGTTTCTGACCATGAATAGTTTGCGGCCTATTAGGCGAAGTATCGTTATGGGATTCATCCATATCTTGATAAATTAAACTGCGGATGGTCTCCTTCGCTATCTGTAATTTATTGGCAGTCATTGTAAAAGTAAAAGGTGGTAACTTTTCTAACTTATCAGGAAGATCGTTCACATCTAATGTTCCTTTCAAATTCGCATTTATGTTTCCCCCGAATATATCCACAATGCTGGATATATCATATTTTCCATCACGAAGAATTCCGGCCAGCGATATGCTTGCTTTCAACGACTCATTTTTATACAAAATGGGAGACGATAAACCGAACTTTAGTTCAGGGAAAATTTTTTCCTCTCTTATTTTGAGCATTCCATCAATATGTATCCTGCTAGAACCGAACGATAATTTATCATATTTTGTCACCATGGCAGTTGAGATATCATCCAAAAGCAAATCAATTGTCAAAGACTCAAAAGCGGGATTTTCAATTGTGCCTTTCATATTGGCACTTATTGCACTACCTCCGAAATTCAATATTATTGGTCCGTGCAAATTGTTATTTTTATCTATGGTAAGATCGATTTCTGATTTAATCTCTGGAATTACCATAGTCTCTGGAGGTGTAATAAAATTTTTCAGATGTACAAGGGCCTTTGTTTTAATCACAGAATTAAAAAGAATGTCGGAAAAATTAAATTGACCGATTGCAAGTAACTCAAACTGTGTCTTAATTTGCTTTCCCAATCCTAGTGTAACATTGGATGCCAATTCAAATGCCGTTTGACTCTCAAGATTCAATCCCTTAATGATAAATTTTTCGATATGTAATTTTCCTGACTGATTCTCAGGAAAATTATAAATAATATGAAGATCACCCATTTTAACATTAACGACCAAACGTCTTAAGATTTTTGAAATGAATTTAAATTGAGTGCTATGACCGCTCCGCTCTTCTCTCTTTTTTATCAATGTGACAGCACTGTTACTTGAATCCTCTATATGGGGTGTGATTGTTGAATGCATTGCAAATACCCAATTATTGGCTTCGCCATGGCCTAAATAATAAGCGCTTGGTTTTTCAACCAGCACCTCGACTACTCCCTGTCCGGTTAGAAGGGCCCAAAGTGGCAGTTTTATTACGCAAGAATGGACATTAAACAATTCCGCACTCTTCTCTTTAGTTCGCAGCGAAACATCAGCAAGACGAATATAAATATTGAGACCAAAGTTGAGCTGAATATCATTTATCGTTA
Source organism: Bdellovibrio sp. (assembly GCA_016187935.1). Classification (GTDB taxonomy): domain Bacteria; phylum Bdellovibrionota; class Bacteriovoracia; order Bacteriovoracales; family Bacteriovoracaceae; genus GWA2-49-15. Next base: position 423,416 of record JACPIU010000026.1, on the reverse strand, counting down.
CTTCAGCACCCGGAAGGGCCTCATACATAGCTTGTATGATCCATGTTCGTACAACACTTGGATGAAAACGATTTTTTATCAGGATCAGTGTCCCTGTCATCGACACAAAGACTAATGTGATCCCGATAATTAATAGAACTTTCAACTTTGACATACGAATTAACAAACGACCTCTAATTTTGATCAATCATTATCGGTGCAAACTTCACTAGAAATTTCTTTTTAGCGCCGTCTGGAAATATAATGAGCACTTTTTCTTCCGCTCCAAAACCTTCAGTCTCAAGGACCTTACCTTTCCCGTAAACCGAATGAATAACACGATTTCCCTTTTGGAACTTTCCTTCATATTTCAAAGCCGTTTTACTCTCATTTATAATATAACGTTCGTGATCCACTTTTTGGGAAAAATCATAATCATCAAAACTTCCCTGAGTTTCACGGGTCTCTAACTCGTCACTGGAAATTTTCGCCTTGTTATTCGGCCAACTTGCACTATCTTTAGGGATTTCAAACAGAAATCTTGAAGGCCCGTTGAACTTTAACTGCCCCCACAGAAAACGACCGCGGACAAAAGTAATATGGAGCTTCTTCATTGCGCGAGTCATGGCCACATAAAATAGCCTTCGTTCCTCTTCTATTGAATTTTGTCCTGCTTCCATACTTTTCGAAGAGGGGAAGATACCTTCTTCAGCACCTACCACAAATACAAAAGGAAACTCCAAGCCTTTGGCACCATGAACTGTCATCAAAGATATTTCACCCAAGTGGTTATCAGAATCCTTCATTTGGGTTGTATCAAGAGTAATCGATTCTATGAAATCAGCCAGTGTGGCACCTGTATTGGCCGCCTGAAATTCCTCAATGGCACGTCCAAGCTCTTCAATGTTTTCAATTCGGGCAGCAGATTCATAATCACGCATGGCCCTTAGTTCATCGAGATAACCTGATTCATGAATAACTTTTTCAAAGAGAATCTTAGGTGCCACGTTTTTGTCATAGAGATAAATGCATTCAGAAAGAAAAGAGTTAAAATTTTTGAGTGCCAATCTTATCTTGGGAGTAAGACGAATTCCAAAATCTTCATTTCCTTCTAACAATTTTCCAATCCCGGCCCAAAGCGAGATATTTAATTGGCTGGCCAAATCCTCTAATTTGCGAAGAGTAGTGGCACCAATTCCGCGTGTCGGTACATTAATAATGCGAGAAAGGGCAAGTGAATCTTGGACATTCACAATCAGACGCAGGTATCCCAGCACATCTTTAATTTCTTTACGATCATAAAATTTAATTCCCCCGACGATGCGATAAGGAATGTTGTTTTGCCTCAGGACATCTTCAAATGGCCTCGACTGAAAATTATTTCTATAAAAAATTGCAAAATCATTATACTTTTCTTGATCAGAAACCCTTAATCTCCCGATGGCCTTCATCACAAAATTGGCTTCATCCTTCTCTGTTTCTAATTCAGCGATGGTAATCTTTTCCCCTTCGCTATTTTCTGTCCATAGCTGCTTTCCCTTCCTAAGTACATTGTTTGCAATAACAGCAGAAGCGGCATTAATAATATGGGCAGAAGATCGATAGTTCTGTTCTAGTTTGACAATTTTAACGTTTTTAAAATGCTTCTCAAAATCGAGAATGTTATTAATATCAGCCCCTCGCCAGGAATAAATAGACTGATCTTCATCCCCAACGACGCAAATTTTATTATGCTCATCTGCCAGCAATCTTAGGAGTTCGAATTGCGCTTTATTAGTATCCTGATACTCATCAACCAAAATGAATTCATAACGACCACGAAGGCGCTTTAGGATATGAGGGTGCCGTTCTAACAAACATAGAACTGAAGTGATTAAGCCACCGAAATCGAGGGCATTAGATCGATGGAGTTCATGTTCATATTCATAAAAATACTTTAAGAAAGGATCATCTAAATCGATACCAAGGGCCTCTACGTTTTCACGACCAGTGTAAACTCCCTTGTTTTTTAAATCATCAATATAACTTAATACATCATAGGGAGAAATTTCCTTAGGTGAGATGCCATATTTACTCAAAATACTTTTAACTATTACTTTTGACTCATCTTCGTCATAGATGGAAAAATTTTTTGACAATCCTAAAAATTCAAATTCAGTACGAAGTAATCTGGCACAAAAAGAATGGAAAGTTGTCACCGCAAGCGCATGACCATTTATTCCACATAGTCGTGCCACTCTTTCTCTCATTTCATGTGCCGCTTTGTTGGAAAAGGTCAAAGCAAGAATTTTATATGGACCAACATTTTGAACTCCCAGTAGGTGGGAAATCTTAGCGACCAACATTCTCGTTTTGCCAGAACCAGCGCCTGCCAAGACCATCATCGGCCCGTCGAAATATTTCACTGCATTTTTTTGCTCATCATTGAGATCACATTGCTCTACCATGAAGCACCTATTCTACAGTAACCGATTTGGCCAAATTCCGGGGCTTATCAATATCTGTACCTTTACATTTTGCAACATGATAAGCAAAAAGCTGATTTACAATATTCAGTAACAGTGGTGATAACTCATCCAACCCTTTTAAATTCAACAAAATTGCGTAGTCACTTATCTTTTTAAGTTCCTTTTCATAGGTATCAGGTCCTATGACAACGATGATTCCTTTTCTTGCCTTAATTTCCTGAACATTGGAAATACTTTTCTCAAAGAGATCTTCACCCAAAACTGCCATATTTACCATTTCATGATCAATTAAAGCGATGGGTCCGTGCTTTAATTCACCCGCTGCGTATCCCTCTGCATGCACATAAGCAATTTCTTTCAATTTCAAAGCACCTTCAAGAGCTATTGGGAAATAAGATCCTCGACCAGTAAAGAAAAAACCCTTTTTGTCGTAGAGTCTTTGGGCCACCTCCTGAATCGCTGACGAATTTGACAACAATTCATCAATTCGCTCTGCAAGGATATTAATTTTGTAAATAAGTGCATGTGTTTTTTCTTGATTACTGAGATTTCCCTCTAAAATATGTGATAAGATTCGGCCGGTTAGTACCTGCTGGGTAAAGGCCTTAGTGCTCGCCACTCCGACTTCGATGCCGGCACGGATGAGAAGATTGTGGTGGCATTGCCTGTATAAACTGGAACCTTCCACATTGACTACACTCAAAGTTTCAACTTTCAATTCTTTGCATAATGCTTGGGCCGCCAAAGTATCTGCCGTTTCGCCTGACTGACTGATGAAGATTGCTAAGTCTCTAGCATTGACAAGAGGTCGGCGATATCGAAACTCACTCGCTAAATCGTGGATACAACTGATGCCATTGATTGTTTCCAAAAAATTCCGTATAACAAGTCCAGCATAATATGCTGTACCACAAGCCGAAAGAATAATTCTCTCTGGTCGTAATTTGGTAATCCCTTGCAGGATTTCTTTGCCTTCACCATGAAAATAAAATTGCACCAAGCCCCTGGTCAATTCTGGCTGTTCATGAATCTCTTTCAACATGAAATGTTCGAAATTTCCTTTTTCAGTTGATTTGAAAGACATTTCCTGCTTCTTTGAAAGATAGCGTTTGGAGGGACTGAGGTTTAAATCAAAAAAACGCAGCAGATGCTTATTGGCGGCACTTAAATAGCAAATAATCTCATCCTCAGGAAAATACAGTTTATCCACAACACCGATCAGAGCGTAAGGATCTGATGAAACCAATACTTCTGAGCTGATGTCATTAATCCCACAAACCAATGGCGCCCCTCGTTTGACAGCAAAAATTTCTGAGGTGGCACGATTCAAGATTACAAAAGCAGAGTTACCTCTAATTCTTTTAAAGGCCAAAGCGATGCTCTCCATGATGTTCATTTTCTTTTTTTGAGTTAAGAATGTCAGAAGACCAAGAAAAACTTCCGAATCTGTCTCAGATTGAAAACGAACACCTTCATTCAACAATTCAGCTCTTATTTCCTCGGCATTTTCAATAATACCATTGTGTACAAGCGCAATATCTTCAGAATTATGCGGATGACTGTTCACATCATTGACTTCACCATGAGTGGCCCATCGAGTATGTCCTATACATGATCGCGCAATAATCTTTTCTTTCTCTATTAATCCTCGGAGATTTTCCAGCTTGCCACTTTTCTTAAAAATGGAAAGTTGATTTTTTTCATTCACAAAACAAATTCCAGCTGAGTCATATCCCCTATATTCAAGACGCTTGAGTCCTTCCATCACAATTTCAACTGAATTTCTAGGCCCTAAATGCCCAACGATACCGCACATAAAAAATCCCTAGTTTGAAAATTTTCTCATATGTCTTTTTTTACTTTCAAAAACCTCTGCGCCATATTCAAGTGAGTCGTTTGGCGACCACGTGAAATTCCGAATGAACCCGCTGGCATTGAAGCATTTATTGTCGAACCAGAAGCAACAAAACAATTATCACCAATTTCTACCGGAGCAATTGTCTGACTATCTGATCCTATAAAGCAGTTCTTTCCTATTTTCGTCACATGCTTTTGAATGCCGTCATAATTACAAGTAATAAAACCACATCCTATGTTTGTATTATCTCCGATAATCGCATCACCAACATAACTCAAGTGCGAAATCTTAGCACCTGGGCCAATAGTTGACTTCTTAATTTCAACGAAATTACCTACCTTGGCTTTATTACCGATAGTTGCTTCAGGCCTTAAACGAGCAAAAGGGCCAACTTCGGCCTTATTGGCAACCCGACATCCGTCTAAGACAGAATGGCTCTTAATCTGCACACCTTCTTCTAATTCGCTATTTCGAATGTGGCAATAAGGACCAATAATACACCCAGCGCCAATTTTAGAATTTCCCTCGATAATAACATTTGGATAAATAACTACTCCTGGAGCGATTGTGACTGAGGATTCAATAAACGTAGAAGCAAAATCCCAAAAACGTACTCCTTCACGAGAGAGTTTAATTAAATTCCTTCTATTCAATCTTTTGGTTGTTTCCTCCAATTGTTCAAGAGTATTAATTCCTAATAAGTCTTCTCCTCTCTCAAAATTGACCGCTCCCACCTCACGTCCCGATTGAAAGGCATCTGTCAGGTAAAATTCACGTGCCTTATTGTTATTTGAAATCTTTCCTATGCAATCCATCAGATATTGTGTTTCGAAGACATATAATCCAGTGTTGATTTTTTTTATTTTTTTTACTTCGGCATTCGCATCCTTCTCTTCGACAATTGATAAACCGCTATCATGAGTCTGTATTCTGCCATAACCTGTTGGCTCGTCGGTTGTCACCGTTGCAACTACGGCCTTCAAATGACGCGTAGAGATTTCCTCCAAAATACCCTCGAGGTGCGCCAAGGAAACCATTGGCACATCGCCACTTAAAATAAAAGTATACTTATAGGACATTGCATCGGGGCACTGATCCAAAAAGGATTTGACCGCATCGGCAGTGCCTAATTGCTGCATTTGTCGCGTAATGTGAAATTTTTCATCTGGGTACTCTTGCCCTATATGCGTTGTGATCAATTCGCTCTGATGCCCAACAACCAATGAAATCAAAGCATCGTGGGACTTCTGGTGCTTAAAATCCAAACAGGTATCAAGAACGAAATCCAATATCGCTCGATTCATGATCGGCGCAAGTGGCTTTGGAATTCCGATCTTCATCCTTGTACCCTGGCCGGCTGCTAATATTACAAGACAAATTTTGTCTGAAGTCTTCTTTTTTTCTTGTGGCATTGCTTAAATTCCTTTTCCCAAGTTAATTCCTCCAACACTCAAAACCTCGATGAGTATTGGTAATACGGCAACTTTTTCCGATTGTCCTATCAAATTACAACAATTTTTTTCAAACAAAAAGGCTTAAAACTATAAAAACTTTAAAGAGTTACGCTATTTCTCCCGATGAGCTGGTAGGAAGTAAATCTCAAGGAAGTTTGAGGAGATTATTATGGCGACTAACTATGAGGGTGATAACATCGAATTTAAAGATACGATTCCCCTCTTGCCTATTAGAGATATCGTCGTTTACCCCTACATGATTATCCCGTTATTTGTAGGACGTGAGACGTCGATTGAAGCTGTTGAACAGGCATTGACTAAAAATGACCGATTGATTTTGCTCGCAAGTCAAAAAGACATTACCGCCGAATCACCGCAACCGTCCGAGATCTACGATGTAGGCACTCTGGCGATGATTATGCGTATGCGTAAACTACCTGACGGCAGAATTAAAATTCTTGTTCAGGGACTTTCAAAAGCATGTATCAAAGAATTTATCCACACTGAGCCATTCTATAAAGTGAGAATTGAGAAAATTGAAGATCGCAAAGTTGCCAATGATGATATGGCCATCAAGGCCCTCATGCGTAATTTGAAGGAGCAGCTTGAGAAAGTGATCACTCAAGGGAAAATGCTTTCCCCTGATATTCTCATGGTCTTAGAAGATATCCACGAAGCAGGACGGCTTGCCGATCTTGTGGCTTCAAACTTAAGTTTGCATGTGGCAGAAGCCCAATTAATTCTTGAGACACTTGACCCAATAGAACGATTGCATAAAATTAATGAAATTTTGGTGCGCGAACTCGAAATCATCTCCATGCAGCATAAAATCAAAAATGCTACACGTGATGAAATGTCCAAAACTCAAAAAGAGTATTTCCTGCGAGAGCAAATCAAAGCTATAAAATCTGAATTGGGTGATGAAAACCAAGAAATCAATGATGAATTTTCAGAATTTAGAGATAAACTGAAAAAAGCGATGATGCCACCTGATGTCGATCGCGAGTGCCAGAAACAGATTACACGTCTAGAAAAAATGCATCCTGATTCTTCCGAAGCCAGTATCATTCGAAACTATCTCGAATGGCTAACAGAGCTTCCGTGGTCTACTTCAAGTGAAGAGATTCTCGATCTGGACTACGCTCAAAAGGTTCTAGATGAAGATCATTTTGAATTAGAAAAAGTCAAAGAACGAATTTTAGAATATCTGGCCGTGAAGGCACTGAAAGGCAGGGACATGAGGGGACCGATTCTATGTTTGTCAGGGCCACCGGGAGTTGGAAAAACTTCGCTGGGAAAATCTATTGCCCGCGCTACCGGCCGGGAATTTATTCGGATCAGTTTAGGTGGTGTCAAGGACGAAGCTGAAATACGAGGCCATCGCCGTACCTATGTCGGCTCTATGCCAGGAAGAGTTATTCAGGCACTCAAACAAATTAAGACCAATAATCCCGTTATTTTGCTCGATGAAATCGATAAAATGGGTGGCGACTTTAGAGGCGATCCTGCCAGTGCGCTTCTTGAAGTTCTCGATCCAGAGCAGAACCATAGTTTCAGGGATCATTATTTGAATTTGAGTTTCAATCTGTCAAACGTTATGTTCATTGCCACCTGTAACTCTTTGGAGACCATTCCCGCTCCATTGCGCGATCGTCTCGAAGTGCTGAATTTATCTGGTTATAGTCACGAGGAAAAAATCTTTATAAGTAAAAAGTTTTTGATACCAAAACAAATGAAAGAAAATGGTTTAACTGGTGAGCATGTTGAATTTAGTGATGATAGTATTAAAACTGTCATCAGTAATCACACCTACGAAGCGGGGTTACGAAACCTCGAAAGAAAAATTGGAGCACTTTGCCGGAAAGTGGCCATGAAAATAGCTCGTGGTGAAATTTCTAAAACGATCATTTCCACCGATGTAGTTGATAAATATCTCGGGCCTCCAGCTTACACGGAGGAAGATCGTAAAGTTTTCGATGAAGTGGGTGTTGCAACAGGTCTGGCTTGGACCAGTTTTGGAGGTCAAATCCTATACATTGAATCCACGAAAATGAAAGGCAAGGGAATTACCCTCACCGGCCAATTAGGTGACGTTATGAAGGAATCTGCACAGGCTGCCATGGGGCATATTCGCAGTAAGGCCAGTGACTTCGGTTTAGACGAATCGATTTTCGAAGAAAATGAAATCCATGTCCATATTCCTGCAGGTGCAATTCCCAAAGATGGTCCTAGTGCAGGTGTTACGTTGGCCACGTCCATCATTTCACTTCTAACTGGTGTGCCTATCTCACGCGATGTCGCTATGACAGGTGAAATTACTTTAACCGGGAAAGTTCTGCCCATCGGCGGACTGAAGGAAAAGGTTCTTGCGGCCATGAGAATGGGACTCAAAACGATTATAATTCCTCATCGCAACGAAAAGGACTTAGCTGATATTCCTGACAAATATAAGCAAGAGTTAAAATTTGTGTTGGCAAAAACGCTTGACGATGTCTTGGACTCCGCACTCGTAGGTTGGGCGGAAAAGAAAAAGATCTTCTCCAAGAAAAGTGCAATAAAACGGCCATCAACCAAAACGCGTGACCCTAATCCGCCTGTTGCGGCCTAGCGTCCACAATAAACCTGAATAACCCAATCAGGTTTAACTTTCTTGTCTCATCGGCAATATGTATCTTTTCTTGTCCTGACAACATTCGAGTATAATGAGAGTGTGTAGAATTTCCTATGGATAATGACCCTAAGAAAACGTTTAAAATTGTCGTCATTGACGATTCAGATTTCTCTCGTAAATCGATTGCTAAGATTTTAGAGGATGCAGGTTACAATGTAGTCGGGGAAGTGTCCAATGCTGAAGATGCGCTTAAGTTAATGCAAAATGGCCCTGCTGATCTGTATATTATTGATGTTGTTATGCCTGATGTGAGCGGTCTTGAGCTTGCCAATAAAATTCGCGAGAACCAAGCACAAGCTGGCTTGATCATGATGTCAAGTTTGTACAATGATTCCCTTGTTATCGAAGCCATTTCAAATGGTGCCAATGATTTCTTAAAAAAACCATTTAGGTCAACGGAACTTCTGATGTCCGTAAATAGAATGATGCAATTGCACCTTAGTGATGTTAATTGATGAGGTTTTTATGATGCTGATACGATTAATGTTCTATTTTTGTCTCAGCTATTTTGTTCTTTCTCTGGATATTGGCGGACGAACAATTTTCGACCGAATCGACACTCGTGTGGCACCCTATTCTGAAATGGCACAAACATTTATTGTTAAAAGTTCGAAAAAAGCATGGCTATTTCTGAAAGACACTTCCTTAAATTTGATAGGGCACCATATTCCCGAACAGAGAGACCGTGTCTCTTCTGGTCTATCCTCGCCAACAAGACAATTAAAGATTGACAGTCAAACGACCCTTGCAGACCAAAGCAATACTCCAGAGGATACTTACACTTTAGAAGAACGCATGCTCCTCAAAAAAATTCTCGAAGAGTCCCGCTAGTGTAATCTACCGTGTAGTCGTTGTTGGCTTTACTTCCTCATTGTGAGAATGAGTTTCTGTCGCTGAAGAATCATCAGTGGATCGCCCCGACTGAACGGCGTAAATGCATTCACTTTTTTGATCTTCACCTACATCCACAGCTGAAACATTTAAAGATACCGTCATCAATAACATTACCAAAAATTTTAATTTCATAAATTCTCCACAGCTAGTTCCTAGTTGTCTTATGATGTGCATCTTTCGTACCAAAGGCACCACTCCTAGAAAGCCGCTATTTCAATACGTTGAAAGATTTCTGATTAATCTTTGTGCATATAAAATTAGTGACTGTATATTTTTTTGACACTTTTCTGATTTAGGAACTAAGGCGAAAAAACGGATAAAAAAGCGTTGGGGAAACATTTGCGCCGATGATCGCTCCTGCTCATGTCGGCATACCATACGTCCTGTATATCGCCGACAATCGCTCCTGCTCATGTCGGCATACCATACGTCCTGTATATAAATAACAAGGCCCGCAAAGAGTTGATATCGTTTGCGGGCCTTAAAAAATTATGATCAAAATTTAAACTTACAATTATCGCTCTGAGACTGGTGCAGTCGGTGGTGTGACCGTAGGAGCTGCATTTGTCCCATCACCAGATGTATTACGTGCGGCCTGGACACCATCTGTACAGTCAGACTCTGATTCTGCAGCAAAAGCTACTGTTGCCACTACAAGTTGGATTACCACTAAAAATCCGATTACATTTTTCATATTGCCTCCCTTCCGTATTTATTCATTTCAATTACGCTGCCATAAGAGATGCAATGGAAATGCCAATTTTTTATCACGCAAATTTAATGGGTTAAAGCTAGTATTTTTTTCACGGCTGTATAAACTTCAGACAGTGACAAAAAAAAAGGCACGGAGTTTAATCCGTGCCTTGATAAGAAATACTAAAATAAAACAATTCGATTTTAATGATCCGAAGAATGCGTACCACTACCACTACCAGAACCAGAGCCAGATGCACCGCCACCCGTTCCCGTCGTAATAGCTGTACAATCGGTCTCGGCATTTGCCCCTACGGGAGGTGCGGTTTCACTTTGAACTGTCATGACATACGTACACCAGAGCATAATTAGAGCAAGTAAAATTTTAATTTTCATTGTGTAACCTCTCCTCTTCGTATATTGGCAGTCCGCCATTGCCTGTTTGGCTATTATCACCTTAAGTTTGTATTTTTCCTAACTTCGCTCCTAACTTATCAAAAATTCGTATCCCCAATGCCTTATAATGTAGGCACTCTACATATTCAAATTAACTCCAGCTGGCTTGACGATAGAAAGAAGTGCTTGAAAGGCCTGAGTCACTTGCAAAGCCATTTTATGGCCGGCATCAGACTCAACCTTTTTAATCTCACCATAGTTATCGTAAGCTACATTTATCTTTCCAACGTTTTCCATAGCTATTTCAACTGGTTTGCCAAGTGAATTGTACTTGAAAGATAAAGACCTTTTTACATTTGTTTTCTTCTCATGGTCGATCATCTTGGTAATTCTTCCTTGGGCATCGTAAATCAAAAGTACCGACTTGCCTTCATTGTTTGTGGCCTTGGAGAGATTGCCTTTTTTATCGTATTCAAAACCAGTCCAGCTATCTTTATTCATGACACGAGAAATTTTATTAAACGTTGGGTGATACTGAATTTCAATATAATCGCCCTTTGTTGAAGTTTTCTTAACCAGCAAGCCTTTATCGTTATATTCAAAATTCGTGACATGCTTGCCGCGAGTAATTTTCAAAGGAAGAGAGCAGCATTCGGAATATATAGTTTCTGTTCTCATTCCACTGACATCTGTCAAAATGCGATAGGTGTACTGGGACCCATCCGGCTTGGACTTAATCTCGTATTCATAGCGATTGTTCTCAGTTTTCCCGTCAGCGCCCACTTTTGAAACGATAGTCCAATAATGGAAATCGGGATTCTTTGGGTTATTTTCATATTTGTATTTTGTCGTGATTCCATCACGTGATTTGATTTCAGAGACAAACCGCGTATTTTTCTGATAGGCAATCTCCATTTTAGAATTGTCAGAATACTCAATGGTTGCCATGTTGTGATTGGTATCATATTTATGCTTGTAAATGTTCCCCATGACATCCAAAGATTCAATTAAATCATCCCCATCATATTTGTATGCGGTTTTCTTGTCGCCTGCAGACCAAATATGTTTCACTTTACCATCTGTATACCACTCAAAAAATAATTGCTTGGCCTGAGAATCTTTAATACTTCGAAGCAATCCTTTGTCATACTCAAAATTAACCGTATAACCATGCTTATCTTGAATTTTGGTAAGCTTTCCCTCTTCTGAAAAATATTCCACTTTTCCATCATTAAATGATCGACTAAATCCATCTTTTAATCGATGTACTTCTTGCAATCCACGTGTATTGGAATAGAGGGCCGTGCCAACGGCAAGACTAGTTTCAACTTTAAATTTACGGGCATAGGCAGAGCGTAATTCAGCATCACTGGCCAGTTTCTTCTGCAAGTCAGCGGCAACATTGTCAGAAAGAGTGGTTTTGGTCCGCATGGCATCAATAACTTTCTTGGCCGCAGCGACCGGGTCAATAGCTTCTTTAGGAGTAAATCGAGTTTGTGCCCCGGTTCCATTTTCATGAATGGTTACCGAACCATCTGGTCCTACTACCAAATAAGTCTCGTAGTCAGAACCCCAACTGAGACCAAACCAACCTTTGGCAGTAGCTTGAGAGTTATACGTCCTAGAAATAAAGAGATCATTACCTCCGCCAGGAACAACAATATCGGTGTAGGTAATATAAAAATTTCCATTTTTCAGATTAACCCCACCATAGGCGACAAATGATCCCAAGACCAAAGCCAGTAAAACTAGGATGCGTTTCATTGTAATCTTCCTTTGCTATATTCTTTACATTTCAAAATATCAGCCAAATCCCTCTCGTAATCTTCTCGGAACTTGTTTGCTCTAACTTTAATACAAAAATATCATCACCCCAACTATAAATTAACACTGTCAAGAATTACTTAATATCAACAATTTTCAAAATAATAAACAACCCGACAGCGTCAAGGCAAACTGCCACGAACATTATTATAAGCCCTACAGGATGCTGGAACATCCTGATCATAGATTCCGGTTCTGATAAAAAGTAGAGAAAACCGATCGCGTATGGCATGGCCGCGATGACAAGTCCTTGAAACATACCCGAGGCAGTTAGTTGTTCAATTTTTAACTGAAGCCTAACTCTCTCTCGAATGACACTTACTATTGTATCAAATGTTTCCGCCAAGTTACCACCAGTCTCGCGTAGGATGTTCACACTGGTTACAAACATGTCATTGTCTTCAGTCGGAACACGTTTGGCGAGCCCTTCAAAACATTCTTCCAATGTGACTCCAATTTTATTTTGCTGGAGAATGAGATTAAATTCTTGCGAAACAGGCGGAGGCATCTCATCCACAATCATCCCAATCGCCTGAGGTACGGAGAGACCTGCACGTAACCCGTTCGCCAATAGAGTGAGGGCATCTACCATTTGCCCAGAATACTGCTTTATTCGCTTCTTGTAGAGATAATTAACGATTGGCTTCGGAATTTTAAATCCTATAAATGATAATATCCCGGCCAAGAATGCCCCCAGCATCCAATGCCCAAGTACTCCCATAATGGCCAAGGTAATAAAGCCTAATCCAACCGACAAAAGAAGAAGGACATAGGTTATATGTTGCTCTTTGACTTCAATAAAAAGCAATTCAAATTTTTCCATGATATAAGATCGAGTTCCAAGCGTTTGTTTCTCAATCCATTCAAAAATCCCAGTAGAGTACTTATAGCAAAAGAGAAAAAACATTAATCCTATTACCGCAATTAATCCCTTTTCGCCCAAGAGCCATACTATTTCGCTCATAAGAGAAACTCCTATTTCTTCGGTGGCGGTTGTCCTGGTTTTGGAGGCGGTGCCTGTCCTGGCTTGGCATTCGCTGCGGGTGCTGCCGCAGCAGCAGGTGCTGGAGGTGGAGGTGCACTGGAAAAAATACCTCTGGGAATGTTATATCCCTTTCTTTCCAACATCTCGATAAATTTGGGGATAAACCCTGTTGCCTGAAATTCACCGATGATTTTGCCTTCCTTGTTAATTCCTGTTTGTCGATAGAGAAAAATATCTTGCAAGGTCACAACCTCTCCCTGCATCCCACCAATTTCTGTAACAAAAGTAACCCTGCGTGAACCGTCATCCAAGCGACTTTGTTGAATAATCATATGAACGGCATTGGCGATAAGTTCTCTGATTGCCTTAGGCGAAAGACCAACACCAGAATACTGCACTAATGTTTCCACTCTCCCGATACATTCACGCGGATTATTTGAGTGCACGGTTGTCATCGAACCATCGTGGCCTGTTCCCATGGCCTGAAGCATATCAAGTGTCTCACCTCCACGACACTCACCCACAACAATCCGAGTTGGACGCATTCGGAGCGTTTGCTTCACCAAGCATCGCATATCAACTTCGCCCTCGCCTTCTAGGGATGGGGGACGCGTTTCTAATCGAACAATGTGGTCCTGAGGAAAATCTAGTTCAGCTGCATCTTCGCATGTAATAATACGTTCATCGGCCTGTATAAACCCGCCCAGAACGTTGATCAATGTAGTTTTGCCTGAACCAGTACCACCACTTATAATAATATTTCTGTGCGCTTCAACCGCCACGCGAAGAAAATCCGCCATGTTCTGGGTCATTGAACCAAATTTAACAAGATCCTTCCATGTCAACCTATTTTCAGGAAATTTCCGAATAGTGATTACGCCGCCATTAAGAGCACAAGGGGGAATTATCGCATGAACACGAGAACCATCAGAGAGGCGTGCATCCACATAAGGCGTTTTTTCATCAATTCGACGACCAATCGGGGCCACAATTCTTTCAATGACGTTTAGAACTTGCCGGTTGTTTGTAAAAACTATTTCTGACTTTCGAATTTTCCCTTTTTTCTCATAAAAGATCTTATCCGGACCTACCACCATGATCTCAGAGCATTCCTTATCACGAAGTAAATCTTCCAATGGGCCCAAGCCCAAGGCTTCATCGAGAATCTCTTTTACCACTTGATTCATATCTTCGCGGGTGTTCAAAAGCCCCTTGGTATCCTCTTTGCCAAGAAGCTCCACCACCTGCTTTTTAGTTTGTTCTTTTAAAATTATTTTGGCCTTAGGATCAGTATCATCGGCCTTTTTTAAATCCATTTCTTCAACTAACGCTTTGTGGATTCGCGTTTTCAAATCCTTCCACATTCTGCGTTTGGCATCAGCATCATCACCTGGACCTTCTGACGGTTTTTTTCCAACATTCTCCGGCCGTGTGATTTTTTCTAATGCCTTAAGAAGATTTTTCTGCATTAAATTACTGACGACATCAGTAACACCTTTGGCGAAGGCAGATGCCTTGGCCAGAACATAAACTGGCTTGGAAGAACTCAAGGCCTGAACACATGCCTGATCATCGCGTGGAACACTTGCAAGAACCGGTTTGCCAACAGTCTTGGAAACCACATCAGGCGTCACAGGATGACCGGCCTGTGCTTGATTCAAAATCACTTGAATCATGTCTTTAGGAAAAAGTAGAGTTGTTAAATCTGAATATAGTCTCTTCGTCTGATTCACGGCAATGATATCAGGAGTAACAATAAGTAAGATGAGAGTTGAGAACTCCAACGCCTTTAGGGTCAATGGAGTTAGCTCACTTCCACCATCAATGATCGTAATAGGGTATAAATTCACTATTGCCTTAAGAGTTTTACCCATCCCTTCGGCATCAATATTTTTAGTGGCCATAGGATCAATCGGCATACCAATATAATTGACACCTGAGGGGTGAACGACCATAAATGGAAGTATCGTCTTGGGGTCTATGGCCCCAGCATATTCCGCTAAATCTTTAATTGTTTTAGCACCTTTCATTCCGGTGATTAGGTTTAAATCACCGCTAGCGCTTTGATCGAAATCAAACAAACCAATTTTGCTCTTTGTGGCCTCAGCGTACGCGAAAGCAAAGTTGGCAGAAAATTGCGACTTTCCAACTCCGCCTTTACCTCCCAAAACGGTAATAATGTAACCGGCCAAATTAGTTTGTCCTTTGTCTAAATTTACGTTTTATCTCTTCTGAACCGTCTGAGGCAGATTCGATAAGTTCCGGTGTTACAAAAAATACAAATTGACTTCGATTGCTTATAAAAGATTTTGATCTTAAAAAAGAAAACAACGGTACGTTCTGTTGTTCCTCGTCAAATTTAGCTGTTCCAAAGGGTGGATCACGATCAAAAGCGTTTGACGATTTATTGATAACAACACCACCAACGACTGCCGTGTCTTTGGATTTGACCACCAACGAGGTTGAAATATCATTCGTAAGCGTTTCAGGTGGTTCGCCGGCATTAGAGGAAACGCTGATACCTAAAGCCAAATCTATTTTTTCCTCTTGCAATATTTTAGGAGTGACCTCAATACTAAATCCGGCCGAAGCCACCTGAGACTTTGTAAATTCACCTGTTCCCAGCGCAAAAGGTTTATCGCTCTTCTTTTTGAGCACGGCTTTTGTAGTATCCTTTGTGATTATCACCCCTGATTGAATAACCCTAGCAAAACCTGCACTTTTGGCACTGGCCAAACGAGGAAAAAGATTTGAAATAGTTGCGGCCAAAGTTCCTTGAGAACTGGTCGAAACGCCTCCACTGGCCGTTTTGCCAATATTGATACTTCCACCATCACCTGCCAACAAGGGAACCCATTTAAATCCAAAAACCTTATTGTAATCTTTGGTTAATTCCACGAACTGCACCATAATTTTTACTAATTTTGGCAGAGGTTGGGGCTTACTTTCTTCATTAACGTTGATAAAATTCTGAATCGGTTCTACTTTCAACCTCATAATTGAATCAGTTCTTTCACCGAGTGACTTGATTTGAGCAGGCATATAGGCAATCGCGAGCATTTCAGCGCGTTGCCGCTTAGCTTGCGAATCAACAATTCCTTCAAGCCAATAAACACTATTCACTACACGCACTGTCACATTTTTCATCCCATTTTTTTGAATTTCATCCTGCATTCTTCTGGCAATAATCTGTTGTGTTTGAGGAGATAATTCCACTAAGAAGACGACATCTTTATATTTTTCAAGAATTGTAAAAACACGTCCGATATCCGTTGGAACGACAATCTTACCCCCGACATAAACCTCGTCGCCTTTGATACCGATCTCAAGTCCTTCAATATCGCCAAGATATTCTTTAAGATCTTTCACAATTTTTGATTTGTTATGAGAACTCACTTTCACGCTATATCGAGCACGAATATCTCCCACTGTATTGCGAATAAAAACGGTGGTTTCACCTGGCGCTTTTGGCCGAAAGAGAATTTCCCTCTTAGCGGGCACCATGATGATGTCCAGGACAGCAGGATTGGCAATTTGGACTTTTGTATGAGGTGCAAAATCTATATACTCAACCAAGTCTTGTCCTAAAATGACTTCTAATGGCTTCGTTTCAGATGGGTCTATATCTTGTCCGGCAACGATTTGTACGCAGCTCCACACCAAACAAAAAAGTACAGACAGGATCGCTTTCGACATTGGTTATTTCTTTCCTTGGTTTGAAAAATAATTTCTAGCTTCCGCGGCTTCCTGGCCCAAAACATCAAATAGTTTCGTCGCTGGCATGTTCACAATATTTTTATCATTATTGTTTCTCAACATCAGATAAGGAGCTGGATCAAGATTTTCTATAATAAACGCAACCTTTTGGGCCTGGAAAGGATCGAGTTCCAAAGTCACCGTAGTATATTGCGTGAATGTACTAAGATTCAGTTTTCGAATTTCTTCATCGGTTTTAATTCCCACCAAGGGAATGTTATTTGAAATATCATAGCCAGTTGAAAGTACAAGCGCGTCCTGAAGAACCGTCATCATTCTTAGAAACTCTTTTTTTCCACCTGCATAATCAATTTTTGCCATGAGATCAATGCGGTCTCCCGGTTTAATTAATTTTCCAGCCGCCTGTTTATTATTAACAACAATGGCCATTGCACGTTTACCTACACTCACTTGTCGAGACAACCCGGTACCGGCGCCAGGATATGTAACACGTGGTTTGGTAATCTGCTCCCCCTTAATTATTGGAACTGTTGCAATTGTGTTTTCAACTTCCTTTACCGTTTTGAAATGTCCTGGAGAGCGAAACTTGGCAGGCACGTTCATGACCGTGACTTTGGAGTCATCTATTAATTCAAATTCTTTAATATCAACTTTCGCAACGACCACCGAATTTTCCAGGCCGAAAGTTTGGATCAAGGCACTCTTCTGATCCTCAATATATGTCCACACCATAAACATGGCACCCGCTGCAATAACAAGTGCCAGAGTAAACGCCCGTGTATTCATTGGCTTTTTATCCTTGAGATAGTTCTAATTTCTATTGTATGGGTTATTGAATGCAATAAAGACCAGGCATTTTTTACTCGTGCCAGACAAATGTAAGGCCTTTTAATCGGAAACTGCACATGGGGAACTTTCAAAGAAATTAAGATAATCCTCTGCGTTTGATGTGCGTATCAGGGTAGCTCCACACACGCCGTACATATTCATAACCCGGATGAATTCAGTTTTTCCATCTGCCGTGCTGGGGGTATCGCATTGCTCACCATCCGGCGTTCCAAACATATGCATTTTATAACAAGTAGCATAAGGAACCTCACCAACGCTCTTGAGTTGGTATCCAATGGCAAAAAAACCAATCGTTTTCACAGAACCTTGCATTAACCGTAGATCGAAGCTGGATTCAACATAGGGATTACCTTTAAGAATATTATAAAAATATCCACGAACCGCCTTTTGTTGATTGATCCCACCATTGAGAGAGGCAGAGATGGAAATCATGAGAGAGATTAATCCTAAAAAGAGTGGTGTAAAGATCAAAAATTCGAAAAGGGCCTGTCCTTCAGCCTTATTTCTCAAGTCTCACTCCCGAGCTAGCAACCATTATCTTCAAGCGTAACATTTAGATCACAAACAATACTGCCATCTAAATGCTTAATCGCATCACAAGTTCTAATCACACACTCACTCATGAGCGGAGTTCTGCCAATGTAAGATTCTGAAATGAATGTTATCGGCTGTTCTCCACCAATGACGTCAGAAAATGCAAATTTCTGTGTAAACTCGGCACGTACCCCTAAGAATACGGATTTCTCTGCAAGGCTAATTTTCTGTGGTTGCACTGTCACCGTGTTGCCGGCAACTATTTTCCCGAAAACACTGAGGGCCTTTGACTCAGCCAGATCATCATTAGGTGTATTACCTAAATTATCGGCAACCAAAAAAGCCCGACTTGCAGAATAAGTCGCATAATGAACAAGAAATCCATTGGTGACATTCAAAGATATTTTCAACAAAATAAAAATAAGCAGAAGAGTAAAACCAAAGGTAACTAGAAATTCAATAGTTGATTGTCCCGAGCATTTCTTTAACAAAACCATATCACACCTATTCAGGGTATTTATCTCTAGACATAAAAAATCTTGATTTCCCATCCTTGTAGTAACTATCATGGGCATTTCCAAAGGGCGGAGTGCGTTGTGTGGGATCAATTGTACCATACACACCATGCCTGTAAGTGTATTCGAGTGTCCGTGCAAATTTCTTAAACAGCACACTATCCTTTCCCAGTAGTTTCTTAAACATTTCCGAGTTTAGAATTGTGGCGGCTAAACTTGCGACTACGGCCAACATCAGAATATATTCAACTGTACTTTGACCACTTTCTTTACCAGAACGATTCATTTCAGAGCTAAAAGTTCTTTGTTTTGTATTCCAAACCATATCCACGACACCAACATTACAGGCGCATAGGCAAATTTTTTACCAAACGCCTTTCTTAATAAAGTTGCATTTTTTAAAATTAATGCTTGCTTCATTTTATCCAAGTTTCTAATTATCGTGCGGATGAAGAAAAAACTGCCTATTAGAATCGTGGCATAAATCAAACAGAGGAAAACTTTCTCATGAATACTTGCCGGTACCAATAAATAAAATGAGAACAAAAATTTCGAATCTCCTGGTCCCATAATTTTCAAAAGATAGAGAACAAATCCAACAAACAAAAAAGATAATGAATAGAAGAATGTGGTTAGCCTTAATTGATATTCTTCCGGCATCAAAAAAATAAAAAGTACAAAAAAAGCAAGGTTTAGAATTGACCAGACATTCGGGATTTTTTTTGAAAGAATATCAATATAGGCAACCGCGACCAGTTCAATTAATAAAAACAAATAGACTGATAATGGAATCATTTGTTTCCATAACCCTGCTTGAAACATGTATCTTTGCATACCCCTACCGATAATTCTTGAGTCAAAAACCACGCCACTTCTCTCATGGTGTCATCCATTGCCTTACTAAGAAACTTAAGCATCATGATTCCAAAAAGGGAAATAAAGGCAAAAATCAGAATATACTCGAACAAGGCTTGACCTCGTTCTAATTCACGTTTCGCATACATATCTCTTTAATTTAATTGAAAGCAAAGGAATAACAATGAGAGGAAAATCCTGCCAGATAAATCAAAAAACCCCTGAGCGATAGAGCGCTAAGCTTTTACTCGTTTACCAAACCATCTGCTTTATTGAACACGTTGTTGGTTAGCTGCTCTAAACGGGCCCCAGCAATGCTCTTGAACTTGAAAATGATCATTGCAACAACGGCCACCAGCAAGATGTACTCAGTGGAGGTTTGCCCGTCCTCATCTCTCAAAAAATCAAGTATCTTCTTTTTCATACCACTTCCTCCTAGGCCTCTCCGGAAAAACACTATTTCGGATACCTATCGGATTAACTCCTTAAAATCTTTAGATCTCATAAGCACTTTTTCAGCCTACTTATGACTATTATAGTCCAGCTTTAAAACGGTGGCAACATGCGTCATTATCGTTAAATAATATGTGTTTATACAACTTATAGATTAAGGCCTTGAAAATCTGGTATGATGTCCATGGGGTTTTTGGTCCGTAACAGTTGTTCTGCCCTATAAAAGAAGATTCGGAAGCGGTCCCTGGCCATGGTGTGCGGGCCCACGGTAATGAAAGTTACCATAGTGGGAGGCCTAAAGTGGTTAATTACTGCGTCCACCTGTATAAATGACGGGCGGAACGAACGAAAAAACGGATCAAAGACCCTCTTTATTCTAGGGGCCCAACCTCTATGTTGTTCACTCCCCGTCTCCAACGGTTAATCCAATTGGTTATTTTTGGGTTTGCATTAATTGCTTTATTTATTGCAGCTGGACACTATTCGCCAGATCCGGACATATGGTGGCGTCTCAAAACTGGAGAATGGATTTTTAATCATGCTCAAGTTCCGATCACTGATGTTTTTTCAGAAGGCGGAATCACACGTGTATGGATTGAATATAATTGGTTGTTTGATTTAATCATTTACCTCTTTTATAAAATTGGCGGTGGTTACGATGGGGTCATTTTCTATACGGTGATTTTATCATCGTTAATTTATCTCAGCTTGCTTGCTTTACTCAAAGATCAAGATCTGGATCCTCTCT
The DNA here is from genome assembly GCA_016187935.1 of Bdellovibrio sp. Classification (GTDB taxonomy): domain Bacteria; phylum Bdellovibrionota; class Bacteriovoracia; order Bacteriovoracales; family Bacteriovoracaceae; genus GWA2-49-15. The sequence continues at coordinate 402,523 of JACPIU010000026.1, read as the reverse complement.
ACATTCATATTATTTCTGCTATCGTCGTTGTAGGATTGATACCGGTCTTGACTCCCAGGCCATGGCTTATCAGCATTTTTTTATACATCTGGGTTCTAAAACTTCTGCTCAAATACCGTGAAACTCAAAACAATAGATTACTATTTTTTCTTCCTCCCATCTTTTGTTTATGGGCCAACATCCATATTCAGTTTATTAATGGCCTAGTTCTCCTCGGGATTCTCACTTTAGAAGCAATAATGCCAAAACGTCGCTCAACCTTATTGCCGACTTTCTATGCATTATCTGCCTGCGCGGCAATTACCCTTCTTAACCCCTATGGGTATCTACTCTATTCAGTCATTACACAGCTCAATGATCCTGTGTATTTTTCACGCATAGAAGAGTTTAAAGTTCCGGATTTTTCTGTGCCATCCTATTTAACTTTTCCACTCTTTGCTGTATTGGCAATCGCATTATTGATTCGCAAAAGGCATGAAGCTAAAGGATTTTTTTTAATCTTAGTGTCTTTCATTGGCCTCATTTTGGCCTTCCGCGCTCGCCGTGACATATGGCTTGCGCTGATTCCCCTGGCAGGGCTAATCACCAGTTTATTACCCAAATTTATGACCAGGAAAGCTCCAGATTTAGACCTAAAGCACATTACGTTGATATTAGGGTCGCTCGTGGCACTCCTTACAATCTTCACTTCACCGGTATCAGTGCAAGATATCTCCAAACACTTCCCAGTGGCAGCGGTAGAATTTCTTAAAGAACAGAAATTGAAAGGGCCAATCTACAACACATTTGACTGGGGTGGTTTTTTAATTTGGAACTTACCGGAATATCCGGTCGCTATAGACAACCGTAACATTGTCTACGGGCCACGAACATTTCTACAATCACTCGAGACCTGGCGTGGTCAAGGGAATTGGTCCTCAGATTCTACACTTCTACAGTCCAATATTGTCATTGGGCCACGTAGCCTACCTCTTAGCCACTTATTACAGAGTGATCCCCGCTTTAAACGCATTTACAGTGATAAGATTGCCGAAGTATACACCCGAATAAGACCGTGAATTTAACAATTGCAATTGACTAGAATCAAAATTTCATCAACACTAATAGATATGGAATTATCACAACAATTTGCTCCGACAAACTGGATTGAAAACCTGGCTTATGAAGAACTCAATATGGATGAGTCGGGTGTAGTTATTATGAACCAACACCTTGATCCAAACATTTTACTGGAGGAGTCATCGGTTAATTTCATGAATGCGCTTCGAGACAAGGTGGAAATTTTTATTAGTAAATTTAATGAATGTCGAGGCGGTCAAAGTAGTATCAATCACGTAAAGATTTTTAAGATTTCTAATACCGTTAATGATTTCATGCTTTTTCGAAATTCTCTGAGAATGGTGTTTGCCAGAAAATCCAATGATCAAATTTCTATTGGTCTTTTAGTAAACGGGAAGGATTTGTACGCTCCACGACTCACAGAATTTGATTCGTTTGGAGCCAGCAATCAGACCCATGATCTCAAAGCACACGTTGGCCCTTTTAACCGAATTATCTGGAAATTCCAAGGCGAGGAAATTGACCTCGATGCCATGGTTCGCCACTATCTAACAGAATTCATCAGACATTCTGCTAAATAAAGGTAATTCCCTTGCCTTTTTTGTGTTGTTTTTTTTCGCCATGCAAACGATAGAATGTCAATTTGAGTGAATCTTCGATAGAAGGAAGTTTTAGGTTCAAAAAACCTTCTGCGTTGGAAATATCCATCTTAAATGACTTCTCGTCCCCGCTCGCTCCGGTATCGCTCACAGAAGAAATTCTTGGAAAATTGAATCTCCCCTTGCCGAGCAAGCTTTCGCTTTCATCAAAGATGGAAGCATAAAGCTGCCCAAAATTATAGATACTCATGACATCGCTCGTGCAAATCTGGAATAACCTATTTGTAACTTCTCGCTCGAAAGCAAGTTTCATGATCATACCCAAATAAGAAATATCCATATATCCAGTCAAAATCAAATTATCCAATTGAATATTTTGACCATTATGAAATGCTCTCTGCATTTTTTCAAACCAGTTCATATACAATGGATTATGCCCTCGACCATACAAGCGGCAACAACGAAAAATAACATAATTTAATGATGTTTTTTGAATATAAAATTCCGATGCTGCAACAGTTTTCCCATAGGTGGTACTTGAATCGGGAATATCCATTTCAATATAGTCACGATTTTCACCGTTAAAGACAAAAGCCGATGAGATATAACAAATCTGTGCTTTATAGCGCTGACAGTACTCAGTTACATTGATCAAACCCACCGTGTTCAAGGCATCCGCTAGATCAGGAGCCTCTGCACAATCCTCGATGGAACTTAAGCCTGCCGCATAGATAACAATATGAGGGCGCAGAGTGTACAAAACCAATTGTATCTCTTCACGCAACAGAACATCACAAGGAAGGGCCAGGACACCAGGAATGCAGGGCTTTGTTTTATGGTAGGTTCCATAGACCACATAATCTTTTTTGAGAAATTCCGCTAGATTTGAACCCACAAAAGAACTAACACCCACTATTAGAATAGTTTTCGGACCAATTGACGCTTCTCGCTCTTCGGCACCGTCCTGATCATTTTGATTACTCACCATGGGGATATTCTAGATCAAAAAAGGGAAAAAAAATATGCCCATGCTTTATTCAAAGCTATGGGCATATATGGGTAGATTAAGCCGCGATCAGTTTTAGCGCTACGTTTGGTAACGCGTTTGCCTGGGTAAGAACAGAACCACTCGATTGCACCAAGATATTATTCTTGGCCATTTCTGCCGTTTCAGTGGCAACATCGACATCTCGAATCCTGGAATTGGCAGCATTAAGATTTTCATCTCCAATTGCAAGGTTGTTGATAATCGATGTGAGTCTATTCTGAGTCGCTCCCAGATTAGCGCGAACACCGTTAATTTGTACGAGGGCATCATCCAATTTTTTAAGTGACTGTTGCGCTCCTCCCTTGGAGCCAATAGACTCCATGGTAATGCCAAGGGCCACAAGCGTCGCATTGTTATTGGTACCATCGTACGTAAGGCGGTCCAGAATCGGATCATTTTTTGTTCCGATTTGAAAATCCAGCACCCCACCAGTTCCGTCAAGAAGCTTGGTTCCATTGAATTCAGAAGATCGGGCAATACGATCGATTTCTTCTTTGAGTTGTTGAAACTCAATATCCGAGAATCTTCGTTCTGTATCTCCGATCGTATCTGAAGCCGCTTGGATCGACAGCTCTCGAAGTCTGATAACGATACTAGAAATCTCATTTAAACCACCTTCTGCCGTCTGAACTAAGGAAATAGCATCCCCTGCGTTTCTTCCGGCCTGTCTCGTTCCTCTAATGTACGCCTTCAAATTTTCACTTATTGCCAATCCTGCTGCATCATCTCCAGCTCTTGTCACACGCTCACCTGAAGATAATTTTCTCAAATTATCACTCAAGTTCGACATATTTTTTCCAAGCGACCTTTGCGATGCCAAGGATGGCACATTTGTATTTATCCTTAAACTCATAATTAATCTCCTCTATACATACCAAACCTCCTGTTTTTAATTCAGGCTTCCTGCCTGAAAAAATTAATAATAAAAAACCCTGATCTGATCGTAGCTATCGATCTACCCATCGACATATTGAGATCAGACAATTGGCCATTGCAGAGTGGTCAATTGTTCAGGTTCACTAAGTTATCCCATCATTCATATTCATAAGACCTCCGTCTTCATCGATTAAACTTGTGATGCAGCTTGGATCAAATTCAAAGCATTCTTGGTTGAGGCATTGGCCTGTGCCAAGACTGAAGTACCAGCGGTAACAAGAATATTATTCTTGGTTAGCTCGGCAGTTTCAGACGCGATGTCGGCATCTCTCACCCGCGAATTGGCGGAAGAAAGGTTTTCGACCCCCACTGCAATGTTGTTAATCGTTGACTGCAATCTGTTTTGGAGCGCGCCAAAATCGGCCCTAATGCCAGAAACCGAAATGATTGCTTGGTCAATAGAAGACAGGGAGTTCTGAGAAGATATTTTATCCGCGACGGAAGCAAGGTTTAATCCAAGAGCTGCCACATTCACGTCTGCGCTAGAAGCATCAAACGTTAAGCGATCGCTGACAGGATCATTTCTGGTTCCAATCTGGATGTCAAATACCGCACCTGTTCCATTAAGAAGAGGTACTCTGTTAAACTCTGTCGAGTTCGCGATTCGATCAACTTCCGAAGTCAACTGCTCAAATTCAACATTGAGGAACTTGCGCTCAGTGTTTCCGATAGTATCAGAAGCCGCTTGCACAGAGAGTTCTCGAAGTCGAATCAAGATGTTGGACACTTCGGCCAAAGCACCTTCCGCGATCTGGACTAGGGAAACGCCATCTTGAGCGTTTCGCTCGGCCTGTCCCATACCACGAATTTGTGCTTTTAAGTTTTCCGAGATCGCCAGCCCGGCAGCATCATCACCGGCCCTGTTGATCCGCTGTCCTGACGACAGCTTCTCCAAGGTCTTGTCCATCGCCAGCTTTGTCTGCGACAAATTTCTTTGCGCATTCAACGAGGCGACGTTCGTGTTAATACGAAGTCCCATATAAATCCTCCTTGTAAGGGACCGATCAATCATCCTTGACTGACCGGGACGCTTAATGACTCACACAAAAGTCAAAAAGCACCTTCGTCACACGTATCGATTAAGCATTTCTTTTCTTTACTAATCAGTTATTAAATCCTTCAAACGGCAATCTTTACCCACACATGCTATAAATTGGTACAATATCGACTATGAACCAGGTTAAAACACTCAAAGAACGCCCTGATCTCTATCAACAAACATTGCGTTTAGTTGAGCGTTCATTTGGAAGTCCATCACTGCACAAAATAGAAATTGATTTCTATCCATTATTCCAAGCGGAGAATTGGGAACATTGTTTTATTATGATTAATGATGCAGACAAATTAGTCGCACATCTTGGAGTCAAGATTAGACAGATGTGTGTTGGAGATAAAATATTTCCAGTCGCACTCTTAGGTGGGATTGCCGTCGAGCAGGAACAACGAGGCCAGGGACATTTCCGTAATCTCTTTCAGGAAATCATAAAAAAATATGAGAGTCATGTGACCTTTTTTCTTCTTTGGTCAGAGAAAAATACTCTCTACGAGAAATTTGGTTTCCATGAGGTGGGTGAAGTTTTTGAGGCAAAATATAATGGTGCCAATAACACGGTTTGTTCTGTTACTAGATTGGAGCAGCTTTCATCTTTTGCGCAAGATTCGATAAAAAATCTACATGCTTTGGCCTATGAAGAACAATATGCCTATTTTAAGAGAGATTATAATGATTGGAATGCCATTATCAAAATTACCAGCGCTGAACTTTTGTTCGGGCGAAATGACAAAAACGAAATAACCAGTTATGCACTCAAAAATAAGGGAATGGACCTTCAAAATATCATTTATGAATGGAGTACTCTGGAAATATTAAAATCTCAATCACTGGGCACGGACACCAAGATTTGGTCTCCCCTGCCTCTCGACAAAGATTTTGATACCATAAGAACTCTTTTTCTCGGTTTGGCGAAAGTCGGAAATCTCCGCCTTTTTCAATCTTTTTTTAGCACTATCTTTAAAGAGCAACTCACACTGAAGTCCCGAAAAGAATCTTTCCAAATTCTGGAGTATGGCAAACATGAATATAGTGTGCAAGAGATTCTGGAAATGACATTTTCCAACTCAAGGCCTCACAAATGGCCTATCTACGTCTCAGGAGTTGATAGCATCTAATAATTATTTTCAACGGTCTGCTAACTTCTCAAGGTAATACGGCCACGTATAAATACCACAATGCCAATCGCCCATACTAACCAAGCCGTGTTTGGCACTTCATGAAAGGTTTTTGCATTGGCCGAGAAAATAAAAAGAAAACCTGCAGCAAGAAAAATTCCAGCTATAAAGCAGTATGCAAGAAAAATCAAAGCATCCGACACTGACCGAAGTTCCGCCTGATAGCCAGTCTGTCGAATTTCAAGCGCATATTTATTTTTAGCAAAATCCTTAATAAACCATTTTAAATGTCGAGGAAATACTCGCATGATTGGCATGATGTCACGAAGTGACCAAATAGCTTCTTCCATCACAACATCTTTATCAAAACCTTCCTTAATAATGTTGCGAATATCGCTTTCAATCATGCCGAATAGATCAAAATCGAGATTCAAAGATCGTCCCACACCGTCGAGGGTAATAAGGGCCCTGAATACAATAAACCAATCACGAGGTAAATAAAGATGATGCTTGGAGAGGGTCGAAATTATTATTTGGAAAAGCTCCGAATAGTTTGTTTGCTGTACAGTTAATCCCACATATGGAGTAAGGGATTCCCTCACATCAGCGATCAATTTTTCTATATCTGGAATTTGATCAAATTCCGACACATCTAAAAATTCATAAACCAAATTTTCGAAATTAAATGTGATGAGCGCATACAGAATTGCTAGAAAATTTTGTCTACTTTTTCGCCCCAAATGCCCCATCATTCCATAATCAATGATGCCAATTTGCTCGTTTTCTAAAAGGAAAAAATTCCCTCCATGTAAGTCAGCATGGAAAAAACCTTCTTGCAAAATCGATAAAATAAATATCTGCAATCCATGGGTGAGTTTTTCCTGAATAATAGGCAAATATGGCTTTATTCTGGTGGCATCCGAGAAAGGAACACCCTTTAAGAATTCCATTACAATGGTTCGTTCAGTTATATATTGTTCATAGATCATTGGAACGTAGAAGGTTTTCTTCTCATCAAGCTTAAGTAATAATTCACGAAATTTTTTACAATTTACAGCTTCAACTTGAAAATTTAACTCCCCATTAAGAGTGACACCAAAATCTCTTAAGATTCTGGCAAGTCCAAGATATTTAATTTCAGCACTGGCCTTTTCTAACTGACTGGCCAAAAAAATCATAATCGAAAAATCGGTTTGAACTATCTTTTTTATATTAGGGCGTCGGACTTTCAAAACCACTTCAGTGCCATCAAGCAAAACGGCCTTATAAGCAATCCCAATCGATGCTGTCCCGATGGGCCGCTCATCAATACTTTTGAATATCTTATCAATACTGACACCAAGGGCCTGCTCGACATCCCCCCGAACTTCAGCAAAAGAAACCTCCTTGACGCGATCTCGTAGCTGCTTCATTTCATCAATAAAGGCAGATTCGAAAATATCCTCTCTTGAACTAAGCAATTGACCAAATTTGATAAATGTTGGTCCAAGCTCTTCAAAACACTTGCGCAGACGAACTCCGACTATTTTACTCCAACCTCCATCGCCGATTTTGGCGGCTTCATCCTTAATATTTGAATCTGACCGGGGAAGAACGAAGTTCGGAATTTTTGACAAAATTCCCAGATTGATAAACTCATCAAAACCATTACGAGCAAAAACCGTGACAATTTCTTTCAATCGCCCAACATTACGAATGGCCTTAGATAGATTAATTCCAGTCTTTACCAAATCCATATTCAAATCCATTGCTAGGGTCGACGTTTTAGTCTGGCCACATGATCAAGAATAAAAGAAAATCTCATCATATGATGAAAACTCTAGCAATCGTAATCTTATTCTTCATGTGTATATTTTTGACTCAAGCCCCATTAGCTCAAGAAACTTGTAGCCGCACAGTTCTCATCAATCACCAGGAAGTCTTGATCGATAATAATTCAACCCAGAAAGGCGAGGGACTCCGTTATCATATTGAAAAAGACCCTATCGCAAAAAGTTATCTTGATACTTATCAAGAGGGAACGCGCACGCGCCTTGAGACAACTATTCTAGGAACGATTGGCTCCTCATTGATTTTTGCCGGAATCCTGAGTAATAGTTCATCTGGAGATAATACTCGACTTATTTTTGGAGGAATTTCTGTTCTTATGATTAACTTTCTAATTACCAGAACGCTCGACTACCAGAACGAAGACAATTTAATGAAGTCCATCAATGAATATAATAAAAGAAATCTACCCAAAATTCAGTTTACACCCGAAGCGAGAAATGAGAATACCAACGAGATTGCAGGTATTCGCATCGGACTTGCCAAAACATGGAGTTTTTGACCATGACTGAACTTGAAAAAGGTATTCACTGTTACAAGTGCTTTCAAAAACTTGATTTCGAAGATGGTGAAAAAATTTTACGCCATGAAGAGTGCCCTAAATGCAAAGTGTCATTACGCTGTTGCAAAATGTGTCATTTTTATGATATCCAAGTATACAATGAATGCCGCGAGCCATTAGCCGAACGCACACTAGAAAAAGAGCGTGCTAATTTTTGCAGTTATTTTGTCTTAGCGGATGGCGGCAGCAAAAAAGGTCAAGAGAAAGGCAATTTGTTGGCCAAGGCCAATTCTCTTTTCAAAGATTAACTTAAAAAAATTTTACTCACCAACTAACTTTAGGACAATGGCATGGCTGAACGAGAATTAATGACCGTTCATGGTAAAAAACAAATTGAGCAAGAATTGTCTCAACTCATTAAAGTCGAAAGAGAAGACTTGAAACGAGTTATTGCCGAGGCCCGTGCTTTAGGCGATTTAAAGGAGAACGCTGAGTATCATAGCGCAAAAGAGAAGCAGTCGATGGTCGAGGGCCGTATCGCTCAGTTGCAGGATATTATCGCAAGGGCAGAGATTATCGATCCAAGCACTCTCAAATCTTCAAATATTATTTTTGGGGCTTCTGTAAAACTTTTTGATACAGAAAAGAATATTGAAGTGCTTTACCAAATCGTCGGCAAGGCAGAAGCCGATATAAAGAATGGCAAGATTTTCTATCTAAGCCCTTTGGGTAAGGCGTTATTAGGAAAAGAAAAGGGAGATGTGGTCACGGTACAGGCACCCAAAGGTGTTGTTGAATACGAAGTGATTGATATCTTTTTTAAATAAATATGGTGAACATTCTCAATTTTCCCATAAAAGAAATTTTTAAAAAAAAGGGCCCAGCAACTTTAAAAAAACTACATGAAGACGGGATACATACCTTAAAAGATCTTCTTTGGGTGTTACCCCTTCAACAAATTCCAATCCCTGAAGAAGGTCCTTTCCCCAAATTACCTTCCTCTGAATTATTTTTAGGAAGAGGCGCAATTCTTAAAGTTACATCACGTCCCAATTTCTATGCCAAAGGTCGAGGGCGAGCAATGCTTTATAACTGCACGGCCTTAGTTAAGGATACGCATAGCGATTCTGTTATTGAAATCAAATGGTTTAATATTTATCTCAACTTCAAAGATAAAATCTCACAACTTAAAGAGATCATTTTTTTAGGTGAACCACAAGATTTTCAAGGAAAAATACAATTTATCAATCCTCAACTCGGCCCATTCAGCGAGAAAGTAATTGTTCGCTATCCGCAAATTAACGGTATTCAATCTTATCGTTATAGAGAAATTATTCAGAAAATACCTGCTGATTTTTGGGAGCAAATTCATTCTGAGGCGGATGTCTTTTATCCAGAGATTTCATTAAAAGCGGCCTTGAAGATCCTGCATGGGATAAATGATACAGCACTCATGCCATATGAATATCATACGGAAAATGCCCGGCGAAGGCTTGCATTCGAAGAACTCATACAAGAACAGCTCATGCTGCTGGCAAGAAAAGCTCACAATCACCATAAATCTGCACCCATCATCCCAAGCTCACCTGAGTTGTTGGAGAAATTTACTAAGCAACTTCCATTTTTATTAACTTCTGACCAAACACAGGCCATTGCTGAAGTCTTGCACGATCTTAACAGTGGTCACCCGATGATGCGATTAATCCAGGGTGACGTTGGTTGCGGCAAGACCACTGTTGCCTTTGCCGGTGCCTTTGCTATGAGTGTAAATAATTATCAAACTGGCATGATGGCCCCGACAGAATCTCTGGCTTTGCAGCATTTTTTAAAATTCAAGGAACAGTTTTCCTCTATCCCGGCCGATATTCTCCTGGGAAGTACGGCCAATAAAGAAAAGAAGGCAATACTTTCACGACTTAGCGATGGCACTACATCTGTTGTGTTTGGCACTCATTCCTTAATTCAAGAAAGTGTACGTTTTAAAAATTTAGGTTTGGTCATTGTGGATGAGCAGCATAAATTTGGCGTGGAGCAGAGAATACGTCTATCAAACAAGGGCGATGTCCACTCGCTGATTATGACTGCGACTCCCATTCCAAGGTCGCTCAGGCTTACTCAATTTGGCGATCTCGATCTTTCCGTTATTCGTAGTTTTCCCAGCACAAAAAAATCGATTACCACTAAAATTGTCACCGAGACTAACTTTGTAATCTTTCTCAATTTTCTTAACTCAAAAATCAAAAAAGGAGAGCAAGCTTTCATTGTCGCACCTGCCATTACAGAAAGTGTTTCGATGGATCTTATCCATGTGGAAAAAATATATCGTCGCTTTCTTAAAATATTTCCTCATTATAAATTGGCATATCTCCACGGCCAAATGAAGCCAAGCGAAAAGGAAAATATCTTCATCCAGTTCAAAAATCGTCAGATTGATATTCTTATCGCAACTAGTGTCATTGAAGTTGGCATTGATGTGCCGAATGCCAATATCATGGCAATTTTTAATCCCGAGCGCTTCGGACTTAGCTCTCTTCATCAACTTCGAGGACGTGTAGGTCGTGGGACTTTTCCCGGCCATTGTTTTCTCATCGTTGACCAACCTCTATCCGAAAATGCCGCCAAAAGAATTTCTATAATAGAAAAGACATTAGATGGTTTTCTCATCGCTGAAGAGGATCTTAAGATGAGGGGTGAGGGAAACCTGTTTGGTGAAGATCAATCAGGCGAAATCCCGACTAGAAAGGTCGCAGATATTATCCGAGATCAAGACTTACTGGAGTTGGCCGTTACTAAATCTGGTGAGTTATGGAAAACATTAGCATCGGATGAGAAGCATATTTCTTCCATGTACCAGAATCCCTTTGTTGAGCTTACAATATAGCTATCATGCTAACATTAGAGTTCACGTCTTCTCCGGATGAATCCATTTTAGGTGAATATGTCACATACAGAAAGTCGCTTATTTTAGGTCGTTCTCGGGCTGCCGACATAGTAATTCTTGATAAAAAAATCTTGAAAACAGAATTGATTATCCACTTGCAGCGAGAAGGCATTATGGTTGAATCCAAAAATGTCAACGGCTTTATCACTAACACGAAAAAGATACTGGGAGCAAAAATTCATCACAAGGATGATGAAATTCACATCGGTGATACGCATTTTAAATTCAAAGAATATCAACCGCCTCAATTTTTTACTTATGCTGAAGAAATTGCAAAAAAGATTGAAGAGACAATAAAAAAAGATGCAAAATACGAGGAAGTTTTCTATTTTCTTGAAAAGGAATTGCTTTCTCTTGAAAAGGAATCAGCTCTTGAAAAATAGTTTTTCTAATTACTATTACACATCAGAGAATACTCGTATTTTTTACACGACTAACTTCAGTCGTGAGACAAGTGAAGTTATCAGGAAGCCAATTGTGTTCATTTATGGACTCGTCTGTAGCAACCATCAGTGGTTTTATCAAACACCTTACTTCGATGAGAGGGGCCATAAGGTTATCACTCATGATTTTAGAGGCCATCATGCTTCGGGCGGGAAGGATGATATCGATTCAATAACTTTTAAAAATATCACCTATGATCTCAATGGTCTGCTGACTCATCTTAATACAGAGAAAAATATCCTTGTCGCACACAGCATGGGGGTAAACATAGCACTTGAATTTGCGAGACTTTTTCCAGAAAAAGTCGAAAAATTGGTACTTATCTCTGGTTCTGTGCTGGGGCCGAAAGAAATTATGTTCAATAGCAATATTTCCGATCTTGCGTTTCCAGCGATTAAATGGCTGAGTCAAAATGCTCCACGGCCCTTCGAATTTATTTGGAAATACTCCTACATGAATCCATTACTCCGAAAAATCGTCCATGAAGGCGGTTTTAATACAAAGACGGTTGATAGAAAATTTATTACTGCTTATCTTAAACATGTAAGCGAACTATCCTATCAACTTTTCTACAAACTTATAGAAGAAATGACCGATCATGACATTATCAACTACATTGAACAAATTAATGTGCCTGCTCTCCTTATTAGTGGCGATTGTGATAATTTGATTCCACATAAACATCAACTTATTCTGAAAAAACACTTGAAGAATACCGAGATGTACGTGGTTAGAAACGGCAGTCATGTCCCACAAGCAGATTTTCCTGAACTCGTGAACAAGCGTATCGAAAGATTTATTACCAAAAATTAATTGATAAAGAGCTACAAGCTACGTGTTTTGTAGGCAAGCAATTTTTTAAATAACCTATGCATAGCATGATTCAATTGTGATTTCTTATACTCCTGATGAGAAGCTTCCCCTTCGGTATTTTTTTTCTGGGATTCAAAATCAACAATTTGAACCTCAAATGGATAAAAGAAGGTAATTTCTTTTGTAACCGCACCAAGATCAAGGGCCATTAACTTTTGGGCAAGCGGATTACTATCTTTCACATTCTTGGCAGATTTTCGAATTTCATTAAATTCTTGATAAAAGGGATTTTTATATTTAATAAGTTGGCGGCACGTAAATTGAATCGCGTGATAAGAATCTATCGTATGTATATTTTTTGCAGCATCCACCATATGATTTGGTACACACTCATCGGCCAAAGTTTGCAACTTTAAGAGAAATTCCATCTCGGACAAGTTCGATTTTATCGATTCTTTTAACAATGCATTATATTTTCTACGAAACAGCTCCATTTGTATTAATCTATTTATCGATCGACTTGGCTTGATATTATGAGGAGTGACGATGCTTTTTTTAATTAAAAATTGAATTACTCGAATTACATCCAATTTGTTAAAAGTCACAATCCGCATACCTACTCGATCGAACAACTCTTCTGCTACATTTTCAGGCTTATGCAATAATTTAATTAAGACACTTTCACGTGTTTTTTTAGATTTAGTTTGGAAATCACAAAGTGGAATAGAATCTGGGGCATCTTTCGGACCTAAAAATAACTGACCGGCCTCTTCTCTTTGCAAGTGTTTATAGAAACGATCAAAAACTTGTGTTTGAACGGCAGAGAAATAGCCGGATCGCAAATCCTTATCGACATGAATGATGGTGTGAATGACCTTCAGAATTAATTCGGCCCAAAGTCGCTCTTCTCGCGTTTCTCCTGTCCCTCGACGTGTGGCCATGACAAAAAGTTCAATAATATCTGTTACCATGTAAATCGAATTCGGGATTTTTAGTTCGAGCCCCTCGGGATTTCCTTCTCTTAAGAAGTATCGCTTAATAAATTGTAAAGCTTCTTGAAAATTTCCAAACAACTCAGCTCGATTTACCGGGTCGTTATAATCAATGCCATAACCGCGCAAGAAATTAACAATTTCATCTTTTGTTTCGAGGCTTCCAAGAAAATATTTTGCGTCGAGGGCCGATTGACCATTGGTTACAACCTCAAACATATCCCAGTCAAAAAGGTATTTGGACAAATAGGACGGTCTATCCATAGAATACTCATTACAAAATAGGGCAACAATGAATCAAAAAAATTTTCCTTCTCTCTTTCGGGCTGATGTTATAATACTTTCCTACTTTGGAATAGGTTTTTTTCCTTATGCGCCTGGTACATGCGCAAGCATTGCCACATTACCAATTTTGTACATGCTTACTGTATGGAAAATACCGGGTGTTTTCATCATCCCAATAATAATACTTAGCATTTTAGTTTGCAGTTTTCTGGCCCATCGAGCACAGCGAGATTATCAAGTTTCTGACCCAGGCTGGATTGTTATAGACGAGGTTTTGGGAATGCTTTGTGCTTGGCTCTTTTGCCAGTCGGGCAACGTTTTACACCTTATTATGATTCTCGTTCTCTTTAGATTCTTCGATATTGTAAAAGTTTGGCCTATTAACATAATTGATAAGCGTATTAAAAATGGTGCTGGAGTAATTTTTGATGATATTGTTGCTGGTATTTTCAGCGGTCTGACCTACCGTTTTTTAATTTTTGCAGCGACTTTGCTTTATTCTTGACTTACGCACAACTTACGCATACGCTTTTTTATATACTAAAAAAAGGCCACACAAAAAAGGAGTAGGCCGCTCGCTCTAAGCGTCTTTTATTCATATGTTAAAAAATTTGATTAAAAGACTCACTTGCAACTCTTTTTTAGTATTCGGACCAGTTTATTCTGGTTAAGACTTAATTATTAACTATTGAAACAGAGGAGTTCAGAAATGTATCGCCCCCAAACAGATGCACCATCCGCAGAGAATAAAATGAAAGCACTCGATATTGCACTATCGGCAATCGAAAAGCAGTTTGGAAAAGGCGCGATCATGCGCTTAGATGGGGGGGCCCTCGCGAAAGTGCCTGCGACCTCAACTGGCTGCCTAGGGCTTGATTTAGCGCTTGGTATTGGAGGAATTCCTCAAGGCCGTATTATCGAAATTTTTGGACCTGAAGCCTCTGGCAAAACAACCCTTACTCTTCACCTTGCTGCTGAGTCGCAACGGCAAGGAGGCACGGTAGCTTTTATTGATGCTGAGCATGCCCTTGATACTCATTATGCTGCTAAGCTGGGCGTCGATGTCCCTAATACATTGATCTCCCAACCAGATAGTGGTGAGCAGGCCCTCGAAATTGCCGATATGCTTGTTCGTTCTGGTGCTGTAAATTTATTGATTGTTGATTCGGTCGCTGCTCTAACACCGAAGGCAGAACTTGAGGGAGAAATGGGTGATTCCCATATGGGCCTGCAAGCGCGCTTGATGTCACAAGCTTTGCGCAAACTCACCGGTTCTATTTCACGATCGAATACTACGGTGGTTTTCATTAACCAGCTTCGAATGAAAATCGGGGTCATGTTTGGCAATCCAGAAACTACTACTGGAGGAAATGCGTTGAAATTTTATTCCTCTGTACGCATGGACATTCGCAGAACTGCCGCTATCAAGGAAGGCGAAACTGTAATTGGAAGTCGCACCACAGTTAAAATTGTTAAAAATAAGGTAGCTCCTCCATTTAGATCTGTTGAGTTTGATATCATTTATGGCGCAGGTATTTCTAAAAGTGGTGATATCGTTGATGTGGCCAGCGAAGCCGGTATTATCGAAAAGGCAGGAGCCTGGTTTTCCTATAACAATTCAAAAATCGGGCAAGGACGCGACAATGCTAAGAAATTTCTCGAAGAGAACCCACAAATTATGGAAGAAATCCGCCTGAAAGTCCTGAAAAAGCATGGCATTTCAGACTTGGAGATACCTACGGATGTTAACACACAAACCGGGGAAATTTTAGATAGTGATGAGCATCATTCCCCCAGAAAATCTAAGAAAAACGTGCAATGATCGATCAGAATAATGTTGAATTTGAGCAAGAGACAGGGAATTCTGCCTCTTCGCTCAAATTTGACTCCGCTTTTAAGAGGGCCATCAAACTTCTCAATAAGCGCGATTTCTCAATCACAAATATGAAAGAGGCCCTGGCCAGGTTGGAATTTGATGACCAGTGTATTTCCGACGTAATTGAGCACCTATTGCACTTGCATTATTTGGATGATGAGCGAATTTCGTTAAATCTATTTAAAAAATATATCACCAAAGGGAAGGGTCCAAATTATATTAAAAGTGAATTTTTAAAGCGTGGACTTACTTTTTCCCGGGATCTTTATCAAAAGTTTCTTGCGGACCAGGATACTACTCCTGCTGATCACATGAACGCTATTCTCGAACGCGCATCCAGAAAATACTTACACCAGTGCGATTCCTTATATGATTTTGAACGTAAAGTTTTATCTTATCTGTTTAGGCAAGGCCTAATTCAAGACACGAATGAAATTGGTCTGTACAAAAGCACCGTGCGTCAACTTTGGACCTCTAAACATATTCAAGGTTCCAACTAAGAGCATCTCGATATATTATGTACACAAATCATTTTATGCCACTTTTTTGGGTTAAGTTATGCAATCAAAAGAAATTCGTAAGCAATTCACCAATCTTTTTCTTTCGTATGGTCACAAGAAAATTCCCTCTAGTTCTTTGATACCTGAAAATGACCCCACTTTACTTTTTGCCAATGCCGGTATGAATCAATTCAAGGATTACTTCACCGGCAGAGCGATTCCGAGTCATCGTCGCGCAGTAACCATTCAGAAATGTGTCCGTGCTGGCGGTAAACACAATGACCTTGAAAATGTCGGATACACCGCTCGCCATCACACGTTTTTTGAAATGCTAGGGAATTTTTCCTTTGGTGATTATTTTAAAGACGACGCCATTGCTTTTGCCTGGGAATTTCTAACCAAATGTCTGTCGCTCCCACCAGAAAAACTTTACATTACCGTTCATAGTGACGATGACGATGCCCTACAAATTTGGCATCGAAAGATGGGTGTTCCTCTTGATCGCATTTTTAAAAAGGATAACAAAACTAATTTTTGGGAGATGGGTGAATTTGGCCCTTGTGGGCCTTGCAGTGAAATCTTTTATGATCATGGTGAAAAGTATGCAATTCCTAATTTTAGACCTGGCCCAGGACAAGATATATTGGATGATGATCAGCGCTATGTTGAAATTTGGAATTTGGTTTTCATGCAATTTGAAAAGGATGCCAACGGAATTCATCCATTACCCAAACCTTCAATCGATACGGGAGCTGGCCTAGAGCGCATTGCTGCTATTATGCAGGGAAAGTACTGGAATTATGACTCTGATTGCTTTCTACCAATCATTCATGGCCTCGAAAAAATTTCTGGCAAGTCATATGCAAATGTAAAATACCAGACAAATTTTAGAGTTGTTGCTGACCATATTCGTGCCGCCACAATGCTTATTACAGATGGAGTCATTCCTTCTAATGAAGGTCGCGGTTATGTGCTCAGAAGAATCATTCGCCGGGCCATTAGACACATGAGTGAATTAGAAGCACCTAAAATCTCTTTTCACAGATTGGCAAAAAATGTATTTGAAATTTTGGGAGAAGAATATTCTCAAAATGCAGCGAATCTCGCACTAGCAGAAAAAATGCTTGAGATCGAGGAGAAAAAATTTCTTGAGACACTTGATATGGGTCTCAAGTTTTTGAAGGAAGCAATCACCCGTGAAAAACTGGACTCAAAATCAAACCCTATCCTTAAGGGCGATAGTGCTTTTATGCTTTATGATACCTTTGGCTTTCCACTAGACCTCACTCAAGCGATCTTGCGTGACAAAGGTCTACACATCGATACTGAAAGATTTGATCAGTTAATGAAATTGCGCCGAGAAGATTCAAAAAAATCATGGAAAACCGGTAGTAGCGTAGATAAATCTATTTTTTTCCAGGCACTGGAAAAATTCGGAAAGACAGTATTTCACGGTTATATGCATACAGAATGTCAGGCGAAGTTGTTAACTAAAATTGATCTCGGCGAATTTACTGCACTCATTTTTGATCAAACGCCTTTTTACGCTGAAAGCGGTGGTCAAGTTGGGGATACAGGGACTATTCAGGAAGACGGCCATGTTATCGCAAATGTCTTTGATAGTAATAGACCTGTAGAAGGTTTGTTCGCCCATTTTTCAAAAGATGCCGACGCTCTTCAGGAAGGTAGAACATACACTCTGAAGATTGATCAGAAAAAGCGAATGCTTACAGCGCGCAATCATACCGCTACACATCTATTGCAAGCCGCCTTAACTCAAGTGCTCGGAAGCCATATTAAACAGGCAGGTTCTATGGTATCACCTGAGCGACTACGATTTGACTTCACTCATCCAAATGCATTATCAAAAGAAGAACTTCGTGAAGTTGAAAAAATTGTTAATGAAAAAATTAATCTGCATCTTCCAGTTAGCGCAAGTGTCCTCGAAAAAGAACAAGCTATCAAGCGTGGTGCAGTAGCTTTATTTGGTGAGAAATATGGGGCGCAGGTACGCGTTCTGGAAATCGGTAAATTTTCCACCGAACTTTGTGGCGGAACACACGTCACAAATACCTCTGAGATCGGTCTTTTTAATATCGTTTCCGAAGGTTCTTTAAGTGCAGGAGTCAGAAGGATTGAAGCTTTGACCTCGGAAAGGGCCATTGAACGCTTGTCACGACGTTCCGATCTTTTTGCTCAAACAGAAACTTTGCTTGTCGACGTAGAGGAAAAAGTTATCACTAAAATCGCCCAACTTTTGGCCGACAATAAAGAATTGCGCAAGGAAAATCAGCGACTGGATGATATGCTAACCGCAATCAAAGGCAAATCCATTTATGAGAAAGTGGAAAAAATAGGAACGAGCGATCTTCTCATCGCAGAAATACCTTCAGAGATTGACTTGCGTAAATTCTCTGATGATTTTGTTTCAAATTATCCGAACGGAATTGCTATTTTAGCTGCCAGGCAAAATAATGGTGTCAGCATTCTTTTGCGAACTTCCAGGGTCATTGAGAGTTTGCACTGTGGAAATATATTAAAAGAGCATATCGCAATGCTTAGTGGGAAGGGCGGGGGCAGAGCTGATATGGCACAAGGTTCTGGACGTCCTGAAAATCTAGGAGCGTTTTTTTCGAAAATTGGGGCCGAAGTAAAAACCCTAGTAAAAAAATAAGGGAGTCATCCGTGTTGCAGCACTTAGCTCATTTCGCATTCATCATTACATTCTTCTTCAGTTACTCTTCAGGATGTAGACGTAATGATCAAGCCATTTCCGATGGAAATATTTTACAAGTACCTCTTTCATCAGAAATCTCGACTCTTGATCCTGCAAGATCTTACGATACCATTTCAGGCTCTGTTGTCTATCAAGCCTATGAGCAACTTTATGAATATCACTATCTAAAAAGGCCTTATGTTTTAATTCCACTCCTGGCCGAAAGCATGCCTGAGATCGACAAAAGCGGCCTTCGCTACACTATCAAAATCAAAAAAAACGTCCAATATCATGATGATCCATCTTTCAAAGGTGCACCCCGATTTGTCAAAGCGCAAGATTTTGTGACTCAGATAAAGCGACTGGCATTTATCCCCACACATAGTAATGGCTGGTGGCTCTTTGAAAATAAAATCAAAGGGCTTGATACATTTGTGAAAGATGCCGGCAATGATTTAAACAAATTCAAGACGCTGCCGATTCCAGGGCTGCAAACCCCCGATGACCACACTCTCATTATTGAATTACGCGAACCATTTCCACAACTCATGTATGTACTTGCTATGAGTTTCGTGTCGCCAATCCCCATGGAATCCGTCGAATATTACAATAATATTCTTGATGATGTCATGATTGGCACCGGACCTTTCCAAATGGAGAAATGGAACAAACTTGGAAATTTAAAAATGCAGCGTTTTTCCGCGTACCATGGCAGCGCATATCCAAGTCAAGGCGATCGTTATTCCAATGAAAACAAATTACTTCAAGATGCTGGCAAAAAATTGCCTTTCTTAGATGGCATCAACTTTCATATTATGAAGGAATCGCAAACGCGATGGCTTAATTTCCGTGCAAAGAAAATCGATTTTCTAGTTATTCCCAAGGATAATTACGATAGTGCCATTGAACCAAGCGGACAACTTAATCGAGAATTAGTAAATGAGAAAATTGAGCTTGAGATTGCTCCTACAAAGACATACTGGTGGTTGTCTTTCAATTATAACGATCCAATTCTTGGAAAAAATTTAAACCTTAGAAAAGCTATCGCTCATGCAATTGACATTGACCGCTATATTAAAGTTTTTACCAATAACATCGGACAAAGAGCAAATTCAATTTATCCACCAGGCATCCCGGGTTACAATCCTTCTTCCCAATTGCCATATGAGTATAATGTCGAGAAAGCAAAGCAATTCTTAAAACAGTCCGGATATCCTGACGGTAAAGGATTACCCAGTATTACCTACGATGTACGGGATAATTCGGCGACAAATCGCCAGCAAGCAGAATTTATTAAAGGTGAGTTGGAAAAAATAGGTATTAACGTTGATGTAGTACTCAACACTTTTCCCGGTTTTTTAAACAAGGCCAGAACAGGGAAATTGCAATTCTGGCAAGACGGATGGGCCATGGATTATCCTGATGCCGAAAATTCCCTTCAACTTCTTATTTCAAAAAATCATCCCCCAGGCCCAAATAGTACTTATTACAGTAATAAAGAATTTGATGACCTATTCGAGAAAGTAAAAAGTATGAGCGATGGCCCAGAAAAATTTGCGATCATGGTTCGAATGGAAAATATTATTCACCGTGATCTTCCTTGGGTTATGCAATATTACGCTCGTAACTATATTCTCTATCATCGTCGATTGAAAAATTATCGCTACTCTGACTTAGTAAGCAACTATATGAAATATTTGAGGCTATCCGACCAGTAAACTCAACTTTTTTACATTTCATAAGAAAATATTGCCGATAATTTTAAATTTCAACTCGGCTGAATTAATCAACTGTTGTCAGGTCTCCGATAGGAATTCAAACCTTTTGTGAGAGGCCTGCATGAAATTAACACTCTTACTGGTTGTTCTGCTCTTGCCATCTATTCTGTTCTCTAAAGATTACATAATCTTTAGCATTGCTCAGGATATAACAATAGACGACAGCCATACACCCGGAAAGAAAAACTATTACGTTAATATTGGAGGCCAGCAAGGTGTGCGTGCCGGAACGGTTTTAAATGTTTATCGTATTATCTCGCGCCTTGATCCATACGAAGGGAAATCTCGTTTTAATTTCAATGTTAAAATCGGTCAACTCAAAGTTCTTCATGTAGAAGACACTGCTGCGATTGCGCAAAAAGAGGAATTTTTCAAGGGTAATGAATATCCTATCTATGAGATAGATGATTTTATGATTGGTGACAATGTTAAAGTAGATATTGGAAAAAATTAATACAGACCACGAATGTTACACAACTTGGCATAGACACATTTATGGTGATACGCCGAGGGAATTGTCTTTACCAGGTAGAATCGTCCAATCTCGAATATATAGTCATTATCTTCGCCGATATTAACTCTCAATTCTTCTACCCACATTTCCAGTAACCAATTTTTGATAACAAAGGTAAGATATTTTTTTGCATTATACGTTTCACATCCAATAAATTTTCCAATAATGAATAACTCCATGTAGAATGGATATGCAAAACAAGGCATCGTAGCCCTCTTGTAACTACTGGATATTTTTGACAATTGCTTTGGAGAAATTGATTAATTAAACATGAAGGTTTTTAATTAGTGAACGAACTGCCTTGAATTTTTTATATGGATAAATTTAGTAACCTATTTGAACTCTTTAATTCATGCATTGCAAATAATGAAAGTCTCAATCTAATAGGAAGCATTGAACAGGGCAGTGTGAATTTGCTCTCGACTTCTCACTATAAATCAAAAGTTGAATCAATGGCACTTGCCCTTATCAATATTGGTGTAAAGAAAAAAACCAAATTTGGGATTTATCTACCCAATAGCATCCAATGGCATCTTATTGACATGGGTATTATGTTAACAGGTGCAATTTGCGTTCCGTTTTATCGAAATCTTTCTATTCAAGAATTCTGCCAACAGCTTACCTATACAGATTGCGAAGGTGTTTTTGTTGAAAATCTTGATTTGTTTGCTGAACACTATGAACTATTTCAAAAAAGTAAATTAAAATTCATCGTAACTCTCGATGAAGGGGATATTAAAAATATCCCCTTACAAATTCAACATATTAAATACAATGATCTCATACTGCTAGGCCAAGCCCTGCTCAAATCAGATTTACAAACATTGCAGAATCGCGGAAAACAGATCGCTTCCGAGGATATTGCAACGATTGTGGCAACATCTGGTGCACGAGAGGATGTAAAATTTGCTATGCTCTCACACCGAGCAATAATCAATGTTCTGGCCAATTTAGAAAATACTTTCATGACAAGTTTAAGTAAAAGAGATCGAACCTTGATCATTTTACCATTATCGCACATTACAGGGAGGATAAACTCCCTTATGCACCTCATGTTTTATAATCAAACAATTTATTCCTCCAATTTATACAATCTCCCTGACCAGTTCAAAGCCGCCTCACCAACTTTAATTATTGGTTTTCCGAAAATTATCAAAATGCTTTATTACACGCTACGTAAGGTTTTTTTTAAAAACAGAAGCATCTTTACAAAAAATATTCTTACCTGGTCTAATTTTTCATCCGATAAATATTTTTCAAAGATTGATAATGAATTAGCTCCTTCGTCTCTTGAAATTATTCAACAAAATATCGCCCAGAAAATTTTCTTCAAGAAAATTCTTGAATTTTTGGGTGGCAATTTAAAAATTATTATTTCAGTGGGTGGCAATCTATCTTCTGAAGTATACAAATTGCTGCGTAATTGTAACATCCTTGTTCTCGAAGGTTATTGCTTAACTGAGGCAACAGGTTTTTGTATTATAAATCCCCCTTATAAACAAATCGCGGGGACCATCGGATTACCAATCAAGAACAATCTCATAACCCTTTCACATGAAGGTGAAATCTTGATCCAGTCCAATTCCTTTTATAGCGGGTATTATAAGTACAATAATGATGATATTTTTGATGGTCCCAATCTCAAAACTGGCGATCTCGGTGAAGTCACCCCTCAGGGTTATCTAAAATTCATCGATCGAAAGCAGAATTTCTTTTACACTGCTGAAAAACGAAAAATTTTTCCCCATAAATTAGAATCTGTTCTTGAGGAAGAACGCTATATTTCCCATGCTTTGGCCACACTCTACCAGCATGAAATACTGGCCATTATTGGAGTAGACCCCGTTCGTATTGCAATGCTTTTTGACAGGCATCATGAAAAATGCCCGGATGATTTTAGTATGATGGTTAATCATCCTATCACCCAAGATGAGATCATCCGCAATCTGAAGAATGCAAATCAAAAATTAGGAAAAAATGAAAAGATTACGCTCTATTTAATATGTCCCTTTGAATTTACTTTACAAAGCAAACTGCTTACCTCGACATATCGCATCATTAGACAGCCAATACTGGAAAGAATTGGGCCCTATCTATCCGACGTTCGCACAATTTCCCAATAATATCCTGTGCCATAAAATTTGACTTTCCATAGAGACTCGACTAGTTTCCAATGTTCAACATTTAATTTTCAAGGTTTTAATTTATGGCACGAATTACAGTAGAAGATTGCCTGGCCAGAGTTGAGAACAGATACGAATTGGTCCATTTGGCCACCAAAAGAGTAAAGCAATTAAGAGAAGGTGCCGAATCTCTCGTCAAAAGCAAGAATAAGGATATTGTTACGGCCCTTCGTGAAATTGCGGCCGGAATAATCAAACATCAACAGAAGAAAGAGTACGATTCAGAAGAATTTTAATCAGTTCATCAGCTAAATCTATACTCTGATTTTTTTTCCAAATTATTATCTCAAAGGTCTGAGTTATAAAGTGGTTGTTTTAAGCTTCATTTTAAAGGCAATTTTCAAAACTTGATCAAAGTGTGAAACAGGATGAAATTTCAAACCACGACGATGAATCGGAGGTACTTCTTTTAAGTCCTTTAGATTTTGCTCGGGTAAAATAATTTCCTTAATTCCTGCTCTCTTGGCAGCAAGAACTTTTTCCTTAATCCCCCCGACGGGAAGAACTTTTCCAGTTAAACTTAGTTCACCGGTCATAGCTAAATCGGCCTTGACCTTACGTTTTGTTGCCAGTCCATAAAGGGCAGTGGCCATAGTAATGCCGGCACTTGGTCCATCTTTAGGTGTAGCTCCCGCTGGTAAATGAAGATGTATCTCATGTGTCGCAAGAAAATCCTGTGGATCCATAGTTTCCGCACTGGTCATAGTGGTTGAGGCAGGAGTTATCTGCCCAGGAATGGCAACAGGAACTTTCCCTGATGGAACAATTTTTGCTACCGGTTTTTTAAAACCAACTTTATCTAAATCAACCTGCAATAATCTCTTTACATAACTATAAGCGAGATTAGCAGATTCATTCATCACCTCTCCAAGTTGTCCAGTCAACTTGAATCCTCCCTTACCCTTAAGAGGTAACGTTTCAATGAATAGAATCTCTCCGCCGAAAGCAGTCCATGCCAAACCTGTCACGACGCCAGGATGAAGAATTTTTTCGGCCTTCTCAACCTGATAACGGGCCACTCCAAGATATTTCTCCAATTCTTTTATCTCTGGTTCAAAAATCTTGCGTTTTCCAATCGCTACCTTTTCAAGAGCAGCACGGCGACAAAGCTTCGCTATTGCCTGCTCCATTATACGAACGCCTGGTTCACGAGCATAATCAGCAACAAGTTTTTTTAGCACCTCAGTAGTCAGATGGAATTCAGTTTTACTTAAGCCATGTTTCTCCAATTGCTTGGGAATAACCCACTTAGTGGCAATATTTAACTTCTCCTCTATTGTATAACCACTCAATTCGATAACTTCCATTCGGTCCAGAAGCGGCTCAGGAATGTCATTTATATTATTGGCAGTTGCGATAAACAAAACTTTAGATAGATTAAACGTCACATCAAGATAGTTATCCAAAAATGCTGAATTTTGTTCAGGATCTAAAACTTCAAGTAGAGCTGAAGCAGGATCGCCTTGAAACGACTTTCCCATTTTATCGATTTCATCAAGCATAATCACAGGATTATTTACTTCAACTCGTTTAATTGCCTGAATAATCTTCCCTGGCATGGCCCCGACATAAGTGCGCCGATGGCCTTTGATTTCAGCTTCGTCTCTCATCCCACCCAAGCTAAATCGATAAAATTTTCGCCCGAGAGATTTAGCAATGCTCTTACCCAAGGAAGTCTTACCAACGCCAGGCGGCCCAGCTAGGCATAAAATGGTCCCATCATATTCTGGTCGCAGTTTTCTGACTGCCAAAAATTCCAAAATCCTTTCTTTTGCTTTTTCCAAACCATAATGATCTCGAGCCAAGATTTTTTTTGCTAATTTGATATTAATAACGATATCGGTGGATTTACTCCAAGGGAGATCGATCATCCAATTTAAATATGTTCGCGCGACATTATATTCGGGACTGCTATCGGGAATAACCTCAAGCCGTTCTAATTCTTCCTGTGCTGCTTTGAGAGCGTCAGGCGGCATACCTACTTTTTCAATGATATCCTTCATCCGTTTTATATCACGAGATTTATCGTCTTCATCCATGCCAAGTTCAGCCCGAATAACTTTAAGCTGCTCTCGCAAGAAATACTCGCGTTGATATTTGTTCACTTTGTCGTTAACTTCATCAGAAATTTTCTTTTGTATATCGGCAACATCTTTTTCACGTTTTAAATATACGAGTAATTTAGCAAAACGCTTTTTTACTACCAATGTTTCCAAGAAATCTTGCGCTTCCGGGATATCTAAACTCAAAGCAAAAGCAACTAAATCTGCCAGAGCTCCGGGGGATGGAGAATTTAACATCGCAAGTTTCATTTCTTCATTAAAGTATGGATTAATCTCACTGAGTTTTTTTACTTGATTGATAACCGATCGTGTATAAGCATCTAATTCTTCATCAGTTTCTAAAATATCATCAAATACTTCCACTTTTGATTTTAAGAGTGTTTTTTCACTCACAATTTCTGAAGCTCGATATCTTTTCATACCATGAACTAAAATATTTACAGAGCCATCCGGCAGTTTCAGCTTTTTAACAACCTTACACAGCACCCCTACTTTATAGATATCGCCCGGACCAACTTCCAGATCCTCCTCATTTTGCTCTTTTAAATCTTCGCGATATTTCACAAGATTGAGTGCAACATGACCAACTTTAAGCAATTGCTCATCAAGTTCAGGGGAAAACTTGTCTTCTCCCAAAATGATCGGAGCAATCATCCCAGGGAAAATAGGACTATTTATGATGGGAATAATCACGACCCGATCTGGAAATCCCTTAATATCCACTTCGCTTGGTTTAATTTGTACTTGAAAATCATTCTCATTATTAGCCATATTTTTGCCTCAACTAGTACCCTGGCGCTACTCTATTTTGTATTAAATTTTAATTACATCCACAACTAATCTTGACGGGCCTTCAAGTGTAAACAATTCTATTTTTACCTTAGATTTGAAATTAATTTCCAGGGTAAGTGATTCCCCTTGGATTGGAAAAAAATTTATTCCATCAACTATAACACTGTTACCGAATGAGCTAATATTGCTTGGCAACTTCACCTTAAACAAATCGAGATGAAGTTGATTTTTTCCATCCACCAATCCGCCATAAATTTTTGGAATTTTGTCACTTTCAAAATCAAAAACTAATCTTTCATATCCTTGTTTTTCGTAAAAAGAATGACGAACTGCCTTCAATGCTGTTTCTTGTGTTTTATTACCATTATGAAAAATTCCACGATTAAAATAAATTGTTTTCTTTCGGTCAGGTATCTTGTGAATCTCACTGCTCAAGTTAAGTGCATAGATTGACACAGACACAGTCAATAATAGAAAAGACACTATTAATTTCATCGCTATCCTCGCATTTAGAATCTCTCTAATTGTAACATAGCGCTTTGCGAGATAGACACTAGAAAATAATTCTGCGGGAAGATCTTAGCCAATTTAAAAATAAAAAGCCTAATAAAAATGTCATGAAGAAGCCCACCCCAGAACTTGCTCCTGCATCGGGACCTATAGGACCAATCGTACCACATGCAGCAATTAATGACGCTTCATCATCCTTTAATTTTTTATTATTCGATGATGAACTCAATGCGTTCGAATTAGCGGCCATTACGGCAAAAGCATTTGGCCCCTGTGGACATCTTTTATTGTCATAAATCTTAGTATTCGAGATTGTTCTAATTGGCCTAAAACTTCCACCATAATACTCAGATATACTAGCAATTAAGATATATACTCCATGGTCATCCATAAATTGTGTGGATGATGGATAAATATCTTCTAATGAGTATGAAATGCTGGGATTCGCCAGCAAATAATCACTCATTGAATCCGGTGTAATCGTAAGAGTGACGCTATTATTACTTGAATTCCCCGAATCAAGAAGAATTCTACCTGAAGCATCAAAATTGATCGAATTGTCTGAACCCTTACCTACTCCTCCAACCAAAGATGGAAAAGTAACCGTACTGGCCCCATTTCGTGAGAGTGAAAAATCTAGTTTTAGGGGTGAATAAATTGAATGATAGAGCGCTTTAATCTCTAAATAGATTTGCCCTGATGGTAATGAATAATTGGTTAAATCAAAGGTTATTTTATCGGGAACGTTACTTGTGATATCAAATAAAGAGAAATATCCGGTCATGGCCATTCCGATCGTACCATCTGGTCTTATCAAATCTGGTTCAAACCCTGCACTGGTATTTTTATCTTGTAGGTAGTTTGGTGAAACTTCTAATCCACAACCGATACTCACCATTCCAACATCAAGATTGTTATTATCATTCAATGAGACGATCTGAGCCATTCCTTGCTCATCGGCAAAACAAGTAGAATAAAGATTCCCTCGATATTTCGTTCTCCCTTCACAAAAATCAGATCTCATTGATCTGTAATAGTAAGGTAATGATTCTGGTTTATAAGAAGGCTTGACGTATAAAAAATAATTATCACTTGAATCTAATCCGTCTATCACAAATGTGCCATCAGTTTCCGAGATAGCAGAACCGACCACTTTACCATACTTCATGGAAATAGCTTGAATATTTGCTCCAAAAATTCCGCTTAAATTGCGTCCCCCGACAACAGTGCCTCGAATTCCTGGGTATACACCTGATGAATAAATATTTCGAACACTACTAATATCTTCTTCGCTCATCTGGTACTGGCCATAATTCAATTTGTAAAACATGGTGGAATGAAGAAATTGAGAATGCCCTAGGCCAATAAAATGTCCGAACTCATGAACAACTGTATTTCCGAGGTAATATAATTCACTTGTTTCCAAACTTGGAGTTGTGGCATTGTTATTAATTACAATATCTGCTTCTAAAATTTCCCCTGTTCCTTCTTTGTAAGACACTTGCGTGACTGCTACGATAGAAGAATCTGAAAAAAACATTGAATTATTAGAAAAATATATATCATTTCGACCAGTGCTAGGTGCACTCGTCGTCTCATAGACCTGAAGACTCATTGGGAGATATTGCCCCCATGTGGTGCTGGCACCTAACACTGCATTTTTAACATCACTATTTGAAATGCCATAAGAATTTTGCGCATTCAGGTAGATGTTTATTGCGGAGATGTTCGTTCTCCATGATAAATTTCGACCATAGATATCCTTCGAGGGAACGAATGCTTGCACGTTCTCAATAAATAACCCCAATAATATGAAAAAAACCAAATCTTTAATTAATTTCTTCTCCTTGTAAGATGCGTCGAGATGATTCCTAGAATCCCTAAGAAGAGCATTAATATCCAAGCATGGCCGATACCATCACTCTCAGGTTCCGTTGATGCTACTGTTCTTCCATCGCTCCCACGTGAAGCAGGGGCCCTTTTTAGCTGCACAGGAGCCACCTCTGTCGGTTCTCCAGAATAGCTTAATTGAACATTTTTAAGTGATTGTCCAAAGCGTTTATTCAACTGTATATCTAATTGCTGGAATGAAATATTTCCAAGTTCTCCGTGTGTTGGGAAAATGTCAGATCGAATCATCATATTTCCAGCTTCTTTTACAATGCTGTATTTTCCCAATCCAAGATTGTAAATATGAAGTCCATATGGCCCCTTCATTAAAAATATTATTGCTTCTTCGTTCATGCTAAATTGCGGTGCACCCTGAACAAAATAGACGATGCCATCAAGTGTCCCACCAGGAACGAGAACTTTAAAATTATTAGGATTCAATATTTCTCTCGGCAAAAGCCCCGCTTGGGACTTCAGCTTGAAAGAAAGCTCTGTCACCACATCCCCTCCCGGTGATCTTTTGCTTATTGAACCAAGGTATTCCCCACGGATAACCGCATGGACGCTTTCTAACTGCTGCTCAAGTGGAGTTGGTAAAAAGGTGGTCGCATTTGAAGGCGAAATAATAAAGAGAAGAACCCCTAAAACAATGCCGTGATGAAGAATTTTTCGGAAGGTCATCATCTCTCATCCCCCTACTTTAACTATACGTTATTGATCGGGTATTATTTCTGAATTCTTAAGGAGAGTTTTCTAGATGAGCTTTCCAGTAACTATCTGTTTTTACGTTATTGCAACGATGATTTATTAAAATGACTATACAATAAATAATGTTTTTAAAAATTCCAGGTCTGCCTGTGCCCATCTTTCATGGCAATTGCGAAGAAGTGTCCCAGAAAAACGAATGCCCCAAAAGGGGCATTCGATGCAATTTGAAATTCCACAAACGAACTAAGATTATCTTTTTGAAAATTGATAACGCGCTCGAGCTCCTCGCATACCAGATTTTTGTCTTTCTACTTTTCGCGAATCACGAGTTAGGAATCCGGCCTTTTTTAGATCTCCACGCAAAGTTGGATTCAACCTAAGTAATGCCCTAGCAATTCCCAAACGGATAGCACCCGATTGACCGGTTGTCCCACCACCTCTTACATTGATAACCCAATCGTAGCGATCTTTAAGCTTGAGAAGTTCCAAGGGTTGATTCACCACATAGAGATCAGTTTCTTTACCGAAATAAGATCGCAAATCTCTCTTATTAATTACGACTTTACCTGTCCCAGCTGTGGCATAAACCCGTGCCACTGATGTTTTTCTTCTTCCCACTGTGTATGTGTCGTAAACTTTACCTTTAGTTGCCATACTTTTTCCCTATGAAATATTAAAATTTAAGTTCAGCCGGTTTTTGCGCTTCTAAGTTATGTGAAGGTCCAGTAAATACTTTTAACTTGGTTAATTGCTTTCTGCCCAAAGATGTTTTTGGCAACATTCCAAAAATTGCATTGTAAAGAATCAATTCTGGATGCTTTTCTAATTGTTCTCGAGCTGTTCTTTGCTTGATTCCGCCGATGTGGTTTGTATGCCAGTAATAATTTTTCTTATCCCATTTTTTACCAGTGAATTTAACTTTTTCGGCATTAATTATGATTACGTAATCACCAGAATCTGTATTGGGTGTGTACTTAGGATTTGTTTTTCCTTTTAGAACCTTAGCTATTTCTGAAGCAAAACGCCCTACAACCTGGTCAGTAGCATCAACTACATACCATTTTTTATCAGCATCGGCCGGTTTAAGAATGAACGATCTCTGTTGCTTACGCATAAAAAAATTCCTCAAATCAATCGTAAAATTAACACAAAACCAAATTAAATATTGGTAGAGCTGAGAGAAATGCTTCTTCTTATATAGGGGCCCCCATCATGAAGTCAAGAATATATTCAGTGCCTTGCCTCTATAAAAAGCGTCATGGCTAGAAATAGCCTATAGAGATATGAAAACGGCCAAAGGATTCTTTATTATTGTTCACATCTCGCCCCCTTTTCAATTTAATGCCGTAGTTAAAATCCAGGGTCCCAACCGGGGTTACTAGTTTGAGACTTGTACCCGCTCCAAACCGCAATTCCTCTGGTTCCATTTCTTGCACATAGACGCGCCCTGCATCAAGAAAAACTCCCAACATCATACTATCGTCTATGTATATGCGTGGCTCCAATTTTAAATTTAAAAAATATGCCCGATCTTGAATAATCATTTCGTTGATATCAGGCCCTCTTTGCAAACGATTAATTTCCGTATCCGAATAGCCACGAACGGTATCAAATCCATCTAAACGAAAGACTTTGATGCTTGGGATATAGCCTTTGGTCTGTGGAATGCCATTTGCATTTAAGATCACATTCCCAGAAGCGTCGTGCCTTATTTCTTTAGCTAAATTTTCTTCCATTCCCATCACTAATGACGTAGCAAAAGTGACAGAATCATTTATTGGCAAGTAAACTTTGTTACGCCAGATCAGTTTGTAATAATTAATTTCAATATCTTCCCGATCTAATGAATTGAGTGCTGGATTGGCCACTTCATAAGTGAACGAAGTTAAAAAACCTTTATGTGGTATAAGTGCGTTATCTCTAAAATCGAAAGTTATTGAGGGACTCAAGCTCCCAATGCGGAAATATCCGGAGTCAATTTCTTTACTCGCATCATATTGATTAATTACTTCAAGCTGGTACATCGCACCAATACTCAGAAAACTATATATATCTCGAGAAAGCTGTACTGAGTTCTCGAATATTTCGGCATCAAAGCCATAGAATCGCTTACGAGATGCCGCAGACGAAGCATCAAATTTAAATTTCGTATTAAATAAATATGGATGAGCATAATCAACACTTGTGGCCCATTCGATGAAATTCTTACTCTCACTTCGCCTACGTGAATCTAACCCGCTCAAATCAAAACGCCTATTAGCTTGGGCATTGATGCCCAAAGATTTATTACTGCCAAAGAGGTTATCAAAGTTTAAAGTTGCCGATGTTTTAAGACCTAAATCCGTTCTGAATCCCGGCGCAATTTTAACTTGAATAGAATCTTTTTCTTGAACACTAATCAAAAGAGTAGCTGAAGCTGCATCTTCTCCTAAATCCGTAGTAATTATTGGAGTAATTGTGACCGCGCTAAATAGTCCAAGTGCTAGTAATTTATCAGTCAAATCCTTGAGAAGGGCAGGTGTAATTAGCTGTTTATGAGCGAGATCAATTTCGCGGGAAATGACTTCAGGTTTAGTTTTGTTATTACCGATTATCTTGTAATCTTCATAAAAAACTTTTTTTCCCAACTCAAAATCAAAATTGAAGTCAACAAAAGAATTATTTACATCAATTCTCAATAAATCAGGATCGTTTTGATTTTTAAGAAATGCAAAGATATAACCGTTAATGTTCAATGAAGAAACGACACGCCTGACATCTGCATCCAACTCAAGAAAATTAGTGACACCACCAACAGTATTATGCATTTGTGCCAATATCTCTTGCTGATTCTTAGCATCAAGGCCCTGTATCTTGATACTTCTGACATAATATTGCTTTCCCTCATGAAGTTTATAAACGATACCGGCAGTATTTGCTTGTGCAAATTCAAAGAATGGTCCATGTATCTCAATATCAAAAAACCCGTTTTTTAAATACTCATTTTTAATCACCTGAGAAAACTTATAATGAGCCGTCTCATCAAGGTACCCTCTATCGACAAGAGATGAATTTAATTTTTTTAACCAAGAAAGTATCCGTTCCTTACTGAAAAAAGTGATTCCAGCAAATTCATAATTTACAACTTCAACTTTATGCCCCTCATGGATGTCAAAATAATACACCTGCAATTGTTGACCAAGGCGATCTTTGCCGTTTTGTGTACGAATAACAATCGAGGTTCCGTAAAGACCACGCTCTTGATATTTGAGCAAAAGCTCATTTTTAATTTGCTCGGCATCAAATAATCCACTCCTGTTCCTAATAAAATTATGGATAAATGATAGAATCTCATTGCGAGAAAATATTTTATTTCCATTTGGAGCTATATTGTAACGCACGCCAAGCATTAAATTCAGTTTTATTTTTAAATACTTTTTATCTGTCACATCAGCAGTGTATTTAACCTCGGAAAAAAAATATCCCTCATAAAACAAATCACGCGAAAAATTATCAAGCGCAATTTCAAAATCTACTTTATTCCACTGTTTACCGACAAAACGCTGAAACTTTTCGCGCAAAAAAGGAAGATAACTTCCAGGCGCAATGTACTCCATAGCATTAACATAAAGAATATCACGAACATTAACAAAAATTTTAATATTGCCGTCGTTAAATAAATTATCTGTATCAACTTCAACCTCATCAGCAATCATTCCCCTTGATTCAAGATCGTCCAATATGCTCTGGCTCAAATCATCCAAGTTTAAATCTTCAAAATATTCAATATGTGAAAACCCTTGAGGTGTGAATTCCACTGGCTTTGAGTTATGTAAAATTTTGTATTCTATGTTCTTCAATTTAATTTTTGTTTGAAGAATAATTCTGATGCGATAAATATCCTGCTCTTTAATAATTTGAAATTTTGCATTTTTAATGAATCCTTCTTGAAAGGAAATTCCTAAAAAATTATAAAGTCCAGTTTCAGTAAACATTTTATCAGGATTTATCTTGAAATTTTCCTGGAACTGTTTACAAAGCTCATGATTCCCTTCGCAATCAATCTTTACATTTGAAATTTTTATAATGTTATCCAACGAACTCCATGCAAAGTCAGAAATCAAGCAACAAAATATAAGAATAGAAAGTAAATATTTCATTTAAAGGTTTTTTTCCAAATTAAATCCACTCCTGCAGAGTCTGGGGAGGTTCTGTTATTTGTTGAATCCGTGGAATACATTTCATAAACACCTTGCACAGAAACATCCGGCCTTAAATTATAATTAATATTCATTTCCTGCTTTTGCTGAAGTGAGCCGCCAAAAGTCGAACTAAACGACAAATCAAATTCCTTCACTTTCTTTTGTATTTTTATTTTTGTGGCGCTTTTCATTTTACTTGCTCCTGGCTCCGCAGTACCTGCACGGCCCTGCATCGGATTAATGTCGTCTTGGCCAAGCTCGGGCAAGACAGATAGTTTCACACCTACGGATTTATTTAGATTTTCACTTACCCCAAACTGATCCATTAAAATACTACCCAAACTCATAGATGTCACCGCTTCCAAGTCACTTGACTGTAGGTTTTTAGATACTTGGCTTGTAACCCCAATCGTTAAAAGTGATAGAATGTCCTCCTGTGCAAGCATAGGCTCTGAATGAAAATTCACAGTCAGATTATCCAAAAATCCGCTACCATCGAAAATAATATTATAACCAGAAATACGTGTACTCCCACGAATATTAATTAATGGGTTCTTTACTCCGTTAACTTTATCAAATTCGATAGTTCCCTTACTAATGACAAACTCATGGCCTTTAAAAAAGACCTTACTTTGACCTGGCACGATGTCGATTTTTGATTGCATATTTATTGTAAATTCTGACCCCCAAATATTTGAATTACCCATTACGTAAAATTCCATTAATTGATTGCGCAACACGAGCGGTGAAAGAAAGCTCAAGTTAACATTGTAATCTACCAGTGATTGTTGTCCGATTCTCTCAGCGCCAGTCAATTTATAGCTACTGCCTCCACGTGTAATGGTTTCACGGATAAAATTCAAATCATCCTTAATTTCTCCTCTCACCAAGTACACATTGGCTTTTATCCTGTACGGAGGTTTTACACCTTGGATGTTTGAATTTCCTGAAAAAACTAAGGACGATTGCTTGAAAAAAGGTATCAAGGTTTTGCTAAAATCCAAATACAGTTCAACTTCAGGGAAGGGAAAATGAATCTTTATTTTCCCATTGCCGCGTAGCCGACCCTTGCCTAGCGAACCCTCGAATTTTTCAATTAAAATTTCATTTCCCGAAACGTTGACACTAAATTTTCCATCATCGACGGCCAGAGGTGTAAAAGCTGTCCGAATACCAATATCAGTGCCATCTAAATCAAAAGAATATAAAAATTTGTCGTCAATGATCTTTGCAACTGACAAGCCTTTCATATTTCCCTTCGAAAAAGAAACTTTTGGAGTAAGCAATTCTATAAGTTGAAAAGGTAAATTAAATGCTTGCGTAATTTTAAATCCCGACTTCAACGATCCCAATGCGTGGGATTTCAAATAATATGGAGCACCAGTAAACTCAACGCTCCATGATCTAATTAAACCCTTTATGATTTGTATGTGGGAATTTTCTGCGGCCTTCAAATAAATTTTACCTTGCTGTAAGATAAAACCGTTCACAGCTAACTCAGCATCCATGTTTCGCCAATCATTAATATTGAAAGATCCTTTTCCTTCAATATCAACTTTTCCATCGATATCCTTTCTATCGATATTATGAACACTGATCAGGCCAAGAAAATTTTTTATGTCATCAGTTTTGATTTTAAAAGCATAGTTTGAATTTTTATTGACCATCCCTTTTAAATTCACATAGCTCGCAAACGTAAAAAGATCTCCTCCCAAAACTGCATCTACAAAGACATCAACTCCGTTGTTATAAATCTTCAAAACGGAATCTCGTAAATATTTGTCTTTAATCTTTGATTTACTTATTTTAATAATATTTTTAGTTGATAAGTCTTCAAGGATTCCACTTCCAAAAAGATCTACTGAAAGTTCACCTTGGAGACCTAGATTTAATAATCGATAATAATAAAAATCATCTAACATGACACCTTCAACGGTGGCATCATACTCCATGTAGCTCGTATTAGTATCATACATGAATGAGATTCTTAAAATGCCGTTACCTTTTTTTAATTTTGTTTTCTTTATTTGCAATGTCTTGTTTGAATAATTAAAACTGGCTTCACCTTTTTCAAACCATTCCTCATAGATATAAAGGCGAGGTATGTTCACGTTTCCGGAGACATTTAATCCTGTTGCACTGAAAGTTCCCCCAATCTCAATATGCCCCTTTAGATTACCTCTTGCACTCCTTTGTAGTGTTTTTGCAATGGCTAGGTCTGTAAAACACATTTCAACAATATCCTCAATCCTGCCATCTAGAAGATTGATCTTTAAAGCCGGCCCTCCATTCTTGGTGAAGTCAAGCATACCGCTTCCATTATACAGGGTTGCCTTATATTTACCGACAGCTTGATTAATGCGAAGTCGCGGATTATCCAAATCAAGTCTCAAGTTCAAATCAAGTAAGCCTAACTTTAGCCCAACAACTCCAAATTCATCAGCTTTTCCAATAAAATTAATCGCAACTTTTTCTATCAGGCCAGAGATCTTAAGAATTAAATTTGCTTTTCCAGTAATCTCAACATCTGAAATTGGACCAAATTCACGTAATTCAAAATTTGAAACACTGGCATCGAAATTGAGGGACTTTGCATCAATATATCCATTTCCTTTGATATTTCCTGTCTTAAAGACCAGATCGTAATTGAAATGCAGCAAGGGGCCTTGATGAATTGACAACAAAAAAGCACCAAAGTCAAAATTGGGAATTGCAAGAATTTTCTTTCCACTGGTTCCCTTGAGTACAAAATCTCTGACTTTTCCACCAGGTTTTGCTCTTAAAAATATCCGCTCTTGATTATCAATACCAACCACAGCTGTCATATCAATTCGTGCAAACATTCTGTCCAGATTTGGCTGAATTAAGGGAAGGATAGAATTCAGATTAAAATTATGAATTCTTAGTTCACTTACAAATGGAATAATTCTCTTTCTTTCAACATTAAAAACTTTAATTTCTTTCTCAAAGCTAATATCCCCTGTTTGGTCCTGTAAATTCAGTTTTTTAATATGAATATTCTGATCAATTACGGCAAATCCAAAAGCTATTCGCTTAAAATCCTTCGAGCGGAATTTGACATCTGTTAATTCTATTTCCCCATTTGATATTTTTTTCTGCTCCTTCGACAATTCAAAGAGAAAAGATGTTTTGAGGTTTCCTTGCATCTCGTTCATTTCTTTGATTGCAGGCAACTGCTCTGAAATCTGAGATAAGGCACCTGAGAAATCAATATGCCCTTCGATAGAAGTATTCTCAATGCCAACTTTGCCATTATATGCAAAATAATTGAAATCATTTTCTATTTTCAATGATGCAATCTCCAGTTTTTCAGCATAAAGCGCTAAATCGGCGCGAACACCGTCCAAGTGATGTTCATTGAAGGTTAAATCGACTGCTTCAAAAATCAATCCGATTTTTGACTCATCTATTCTCAATATTGCAGAATGAATCATCCCTGATTGGGAATTTGTACGCACAATTATTTTAGATATTTCAATTTCTCCTAACTTAAACTGATTCCAAAATTTCAAAATATCATGATGCGCTTTTCCAAGGAATCGGATATCATCCAGCGTCCATTCTGCTTTTTTGCGCTGCACGTCTTTGACTTTCAATATACCACCGTAAAGTTTAAGTGAATGCAAATTGAAATCATTCTTCATTAAATTACTTAGGCTAAAGACGGCACCTGCCTGATCAAGTGTCAGTTTAAAAATATCTTTTTTTTCAATTTCGACTTTTTCAAAATATGTCGCCGGTGGAAAAAATTGCAAATCAACGCTTGCCACAGAAATTTGGATATCAAGCGGACGTGTGATTTTCTTTAAAATCGGATTCAATAAATAATTAGTAAAGGTTTTGGTTTCAATGAACTGAAATAATGCGAAAATAATAACAAAGATACTACTAAAAAATATGATTAAAATTTTGTTAACTTTAATCACTCATGTACCTCGTTCGATGCACTGATAATCTGATCAATTAATTTATTCACACCAATAGAATTTTTAATTTCGCCTTTCTTTTGAAAACTTGCTGCCATTAATCTTAAGAAAGCGATTTTGTCTGAGGCCGAAAGTGGCAAAGAAGCAATCGTGCTATTGCAGAGTTCTATGACTCTATTGTAATTTTCTTTTTTGAAATAAATCATCACGATTAAATATGTAATCGAGATTCTATTTTCTATCCCAGACAAATCTGGCATGAGTTCTTCACATAGCTTAAGAGCAGGGTCGAGCATTTCAAACATTATGAGCGCACTAACCAGATCTCTATAGAGTTCAAGCTTTACTGGCAAATCAATATCCATAAAGGCATTCACTAGGCTTTTTTCAAGTTTTCGATTTGAATTTTCAGATTCTGCAGGAAATTTTTTTAGCTCTTTATTTGCGATTTCATCAATAGCAACTAATCCCTTTCTGATTAGATACGCATCACGCTCCATCAGACTCATATCCAAAGTGTAAGCGTGTTTCTTTTCACCCTCAAACAAAACGTCCAAATCTCCTGAAAATAAGTCTTCTGCCAGGTCAAAAATTTCATCTTTTTCAAGTTGAAATTCCTTATCTTCCTTTTCTTTTTTTATTTTCTCTTGCATCTCTTTGATGCGAGGTTCGAAGCTCGAATCATTCGATAAGCAGATATTCGCAAAATCAATTATCTGTTGTGCCACTTTTTTTCTTTTCACTTTAATAAAATATTCCGCACATAGAAGAAGAATTTCATGCTTACTATTCCCCATCGCCAGAAATTCATACAATTTATTGACGATTTTTTTTCTAGCATCTAATGTGATCTTTTTACTTATCTGCTGCTTTAAGTTCGAAATTTCTAATCCTTCTGGTGTAATTATTGCAGCTTCACTACTTTCCTCAATGACTTTTCTGAATATGATTCTTTTCTCATTGCTAGTAAATGTCTGTTTGTACATTTGTTCAACCAGGGTTTTGTCATGCCGCATACAAGCACACATCAGCATTATTCGATGTTGCTCACTCTCATCAATTAACTCATGAAATTTCTTGCACAAATTCTCAATTAGGCCAATCCTCTTGAACGAAAATGCTCTATCAACTATTTCATGGAACTGTTCTCGTGCAACTTCTACTTCTCCGAGTGCCAAACATACTTCGATATACTCCTGCGCATACCAAATATCGTGTCGATTCAGACTTTTGAATTCATGCAAAATTCTTTTTTTATCTACAAAATTTAAAGTACTGGCTTGGAATTTAAAGAAAATCTTCAATATTTTTTTTATTTGCTCACGATGAGTCACTTTTAGGTCTTTTGGAATTTTGAAATAAACTTCGACAATTTCGGAAATTTCTGATTTCGTAAAATTTTTTTCGGCCTTAAGAATTTCACAAATTCCAGCAAAGGCACTTTCAAATTCAAGCAAATTAACATGCAGACGAATCGCCCGAAGTTGGTCCATTTCCAATTCCCAGGAAAAAGTATATTTACTTGAAATTATAGGGAATTTTTAGATAAAAAATTAGTTGAGTAATTATTTCCTATAAACTCGGAATGCTGGAGTATCTTCTTATGGAGATTGATATTTGTTTTGATCCCGTCGATGACGATTTCGCTGAGGGCGCGCTTCATCCGGCATATGCAATCTTCACGGGTTTGAGCATGCGTAATAATCTTAGCACACATAGAATCATAGAAGGGCGGAACAGAATAGCCTGAGTATATGAAGTCGTCGACCCGAACGCCTATTCCAGCGGGCCTGTAATAGTAGATTATTTTTCCAGGAGATGGTCTGCCTGTTTCAAAATCTTCTGCGTTAATTCGGCATTCCATGGAATGTCCGCTGAAAATAATATCATCCTGATATATCTCCAGCTTTTCTCCTTGAGCGACTTTAATTTGTTGAGCAATAAGATCAAGACCAGTTCTCATTTCCGTCACGGGGTGCTCGACCTGAATTCTGGTGTTCATCTCCATAAAATAGAATTTTTTAGTATCTTGGTCATATAAAAATTCAACTGTCCCCACTGAATCATATTTAACAAACTTAGCAAGATTAACTGCTGCATCGCAAATTGCTCGCCTTGTTTTTTCATCTATGACAGCACAAGGTGATTCCTCAATCAGTTTTTGAAATCGACGTTGTATGGTGCAATCTCTCTCGC
Organism: Bdellovibrio sp.; assembly: GCA_016187935.1. Lineage (GTDB taxonomy): Bacteria > Bdellovibrionota > Bacteriovoracia > Bacteriovoracales > Bacteriovoracaceae > GWA2-49-15. The sequence continues at coordinate 363,054 of JACPIU010000026.1, read as the reverse complement.
CCAAGTGGAGGGTGTTCCCGTATTTATCTGATAAAATTTGAACTTCTATATGTCTCGGACGTTCAATATATTTCTCAATAAAAAGAGTGTCATCGCCAAAACTTGCTTTGGCTTCGGATGCTAGTCTTTCAAGTGATGGACCGAGTTCATCAAAATTATCAATCCGCTTCATACCTTTCCCGCCACCACCTGCGGAAGATTTGATCAAAACCGGAAAACCCATTTCTTTTACGGCAGAAACAATTTCATCATTAGTACGATTTTTCACAAGAACGGGTGTAAGAATGGGTAAACCTGCAGCGGAAGCAAGTTCCTTTGATCGAATTTTATCACCCATTTGCTCTATTGCGCTTACTGATGGGCCAATAAAATTGATGTTCCATTCACCACATAGACGTGCAAATTGAAGATTTTCAGACAGGAAACCAAATCCTGGATGAACCGCATCTGCACCAGTAATTTCAGCAGCCGATAGAATAGAACTCATATTTAAATAGGAATGTATTGATTTCTCAGGCCCAATGCATACTGATTCATCGGCCAATTTAACATGCAATGAACTTTCATCAGCTGTAGAATGAACGCTCACTGTCGCAATACCCAATTCTCTACATGTTCGCAGAATGCGTATCGCGATCTCACCTCTATTCGCTATAAGAATTTTTTTGAAACGAATTGTTTCTTCTTCCATTTAGCCGTTGCTCCTGGGCCATTCTTCGAGCATGATTTCTATTTTATTTTCACTCGGTATAATACTTGCCCAAATTCCACATAGGTCTCGTTGTCGGTGCAAATCTCCTCAATAGTTCCAGAAACTTCTGACTCAATTTCGTTCATAATCTTCATTGCCTCGACAATGCATAAAACTTGCCCGGGACGAATTGTATCCCCAACCTTGACATAAGGGTCACTTCCAGGTGAGGGAGTGCGATAAAAAGTCCCTACAAAAGGTGACTTGATTTCTATTAAATCAGGTCGTAATAACTTTGGCTCAGCAGCTTTACCATGAGTTGGAACAGGATTCTGGTCCCTTGGTGCCACATTTGTAACTGATTCAGAAATTATCTTTCGCTCGAAGCTAACAGACAATCTAAGACCATCATTTTCATAAGTTAACTTAGTTACATCATTTTTTTTAGCAAGCTGAATAAATTCTTCGATCTTTTTAAAATCCATACTAGTATCCAGTTATTTATTGGCCCTTTCAACATATTCACCTGTTCGGGTGTCAATTTTTAAAATCTCGCCCTCTTTAACGAAAAGAGGGACATTAAGTTGTAATCCAGTTTCCATAATGGCCTTTTTCATCCCTCCCGAAGCAGTGTCACCTTTCAGGCCAGGATCAGTTTGAGTGACTTTGAGGTTCACAAAATAAGGTAAATCAATAGCAATAATTTTACCATTCCAATATAGTACATTGAGTTTTATCCCTTCTTGTAAATAGTATTTCGAATCCCCAACTTGCTCTTTTGTGACGAAGATTGATTCAAAATTACCCTGATCCATAAAATGAAAACCTTCCGTATCGGCATACATATATTCAACGAGACGCTCCTCTAAATCAGGACGTGTGCATCCTGTTGAAACACCAGACTTAAAGGTGCGCTCGATTACTTGAGAAGTTTCTAAATTTTTTATGCGGCATCTTACAAAGGCAGAACCTTTACCGGGATTGGTAAAATCACTTTTCAAAATTATGTATACTTTTCCCTCTAATTCAATTTTGACGTTCTTTTTTAATTCAGTGGTGTCGAACATAGATTCCCCTTATTTGGTAAATTTTTTCTTATATTCCTGTGAACTAATTGCCGTAAAATACCCCACTGGACCTAAGCCTTCAATCACTGCATCACAACCAAGCGCAGTTAATTTCTTATGCCTAAATTCCTCTCTTTTGAGCGTGTGGGAGAGATGGACTTCTATTTTTGCGATAGAGATACTTTTCAGAGCATCTAATATAGCAACACTCGTATGACTATATGCTCCGGGGTTTATGACTAATAAATCGACATTATCTCCCATCAAGCTTTGAATTTTATCAACAATTTCACTTTCAGAATTGGATTGGAACCATTCAACAGTACATAATATTTGATTTTTCTTTAGTAATTTCAATGTAATAGACTCTATATTGGCAAGCGTATGCTTACCATATATCTCTGGCTCGCGAGTACCTAATAGGTTCAAATTAGGCCCATTAATGACCAAAACTTTATTCATATTATTTTCAAAAGTTTGAAATTAATTACGCAGATAACCTTATGTCAATTAATTTTTCTTGTTAATCGTTCTTCTTAATTTTATTTGTTACCTCAAGGCGATCTTTCGATTTGACGCGCCCGTTCCTTTATGGCCTTTAGAAAAGATTCAAGCCTGGAATGTAATTCCCGTTTTTCATCGGACTTAGAGGAATGCATTGCAACCAATTGCCGCAATTCTTGTAACCTGGCACGACTTTTTTGATCTTGCGGATTGAGTTCTAAAATCTTTTGCAAAATTTCAATTCCATTTTGATAAAGTCCCTGAGCACAGTAAAGATCGACCAATGTATGAGTAATGATTGGAGCGTCGTTCTTTGGGTTTAATTCCTGTTCATCTTCTATGTCCGGATGTACTTCCTTAGGAAGCACATCCGGCGTTTCTCGTTCACTAGGCACCACATCTGATATTGGACCTATTTGCCAATCTCGGCCTGCTTGCTCTTCCTCACCGGATTGTTGCTTATGAGGATTAAAGGAAAGATCAACCTGTTTCCACTCATCAATATCGATATCTTTCGGGCCTGCCGGATTTAAATTTTTTACCTCAAATTGGACATTGCCATTTGGAATTTCTGTCTTCGTGGCAATTTCATTCAACGTGTCTATCGTAGGAGATATTGATTGCTCAATTTCTTTAATTTTTTTGGCCACATCATGATTCTTTGGAGCAAGAAACAAACAATATTTGAGGGATTCTAGGGCCTCCTCTGTTTGTCCCAGCTTCAAACAAATTTCGGCAAATAAATTCTGTACTCGAAAATTTTCCCGTTCATTGGCAACGAAGGGACGCAACGTCGTATAGGCAAGTTGGTATTGGTTCACGTCAAAGTAACAATGTGCCAGCGTAAAATAAGCGAATTTATACAAAGGATGATTCTTGATTCCATCGCGTAAAACCTGAAAAGCACCCTCAAAGTTTCCGCTTTTACGATAGGCTTCTGCCAAGGCGGCAAACACTAAAGAATTGGGGTCTCGCTCAAGTTGATTTTCATACTTAAGTATAATGGGTGGTAGCCGACTTTCTGTCTTAACATTCCTGGATTTCACAATCTTTAAGTTCGATCGGCAGTCAGACCGGCCTCTTCCTGGTTGATAATTCTTGGTGTCAAAAAGATAATCATTTCATTTTTAGTTGTAATAGGTGCATAAGGCGTTCTAAAGAGCCATCCCAAAAGGGGAATATCCTTTAAAAAAGGTATTCCCGAATGCGACTCAGTTTTCGAGTAGTTATATATCCCACCAATCACAATCGTGGAACCGTTGTCAACGAGGACATTGGTTTTTACTTCTCGTTGGGCCTTGTTCGGCGGTGCCTCTTCAGAAGGCCGGTCACCGAACTCTTCCTTACTCAAAGAGATTTCCATCGAAATCGATCCTTCGTTGGTTACCTGGGGGGTGACTTCCAGAACTAATTTGGCGTCAATTTCTTCAAACGTTGTTGTCCTTGCATCTCCCACTCCAGTTACTACAGCAAAACTTGTCGTGTCTTTGGCATTTATCTGCGCTTTCTTTTTATTTTGCGTAATAACTTTCGGGCTTGAAATAACCTTGCCCTTTGACTCTTGCTCCATCATTGCAAGAGTGAAGCTTAGGTCAAAAACACGGTTAAAACGCGAAATATTAATTCCAAATATCGATGGAGTCGTTTGAGTTGGAGCAGAACTAAAAGTAAATCCTGGTCCGGCGTTTGGTCCAATTGTACCAGAAGCTAATGTGCCTCCAATGCCAATAGCTGTTTCCCCACCTACAGGCAATGACCCCATAGGGTCATACCCAAAAGATAGACCGTTTTGAAATCCGATACTTTTTGCATAGGCTTCACGAACTTCGACAATCTTTGATTCAATTAATACTTGAGGTGTTTGCGTATCCAATGCTTCAATAATTTTGCGCATCTTCTCAACCACATCGGGAACATCCTTCACAATTAGACTGTTGGTACGAGAATCCATACTAATTTTACCGCGTTCTTTGGTTAAATACTCTGATAGAATCTTTGACATATCATCTATGGAGGCAAAAGAAATTCCGAAAATTTTCGTTACTAAAGGTTCTTCCGCTTCGACGATTCTTTTCGCATCGATCTCAAGCTTTTTTTCTGCTGTCGCCTTTTCAAGCGAGGTGACCATAAGAATAATGCCATTCTTCATAGCGACTAATTTATTGAGACCTAGAATGGTATCAAGCGCCTGATCCCAAGCAATATTTGTCAGCGAAAGAGTCATGGGAGGAAGTTTTTTCACCTCTTCTGAGATAATAATATTAAAACCTGATGCGTCTGCAATAATTTTCAGAAGATCTTCAACGCTCAAATCTTTAACATTAATTGTGATTTTCTTACCTATGTATTTTTTGCGCCCAGCGAATGTCAAATTTTCGAGAATATCTTCAACTGATTCAGACTTTGGTACGTGAATTTTCCCCAACTCCTTATCATTAATTTTTTCCTCAAACGACTGTGAGGCCTCAATCTCACTCTGGTTGAAAACGCCAAACCTATTTTCTATCTCAAGTGTGATCATGTTACCTTTCCTGGTTACCCTTGAACGAACATTTTCACGAAGTTGTATAGCAACTCTAAGATCATTTGGTGAATTTGGTTTCTTATAAGCAGAAACAAAAACAACTGCACCAGAAAATTCCGATGTATCAAAGGCACGTATAACTTTCTCATTCGCGGAGGTATCCTTCAGATCGATAATAATTTGCTTATCCTCTGAAACATGAAACTTATTTACTTTCAAATCTTCGTTATCCACCATCATTTCTAAATTTGAAATTTCACCTTTCTGAAAAAACTTGATCGTCTTAAGCTCCACGCCGTAGGCAAATTTCATGCAAAATATCATCAGAAAGAAAACAGAGATTTGTAATTTCGCCATACCTCATCCTTAAGGTAAAAATGAAACAGTACATTTCGTATTTATTATAACAGAGTATGCAAAAAAACGGTTATTAGTTTACAAATTCGAACAATGGAGCAATTAAATCAATTATCTGACATCGGGATGATGGTTTCGAGATATTCCTCCTGATCATACACATTGACGATCTTTTCAACTAAAACAATTCCGCCAGGTAGAATCGCCTTTATCTCAGCACCATCTACACCCAATTTCATTCCTTCCTTTAAAACAAAAGTTTCTTTACTACCCTCAACTTGGGCCATCGCCCGCCTATCTTTTCCCAATAAAACTCCAACAATTTTAATTTTCTCAAGAGCTACTTCCTCAAGAGGCAAAATATTGGTAAATACATTGTTTTCCCCGTTCGTTTTAAATCCCTTTCTCTTGGAATTTTTTGAGGAATCAATCAGCCGACGAAAAGGATCCCTGAGTTCAAAAGGGTTCTTGATAAATGTCTTTTGATCCTTAAAAAAATTATACTGCTTTTGGCTCAAATCCTCTGAACTCGCAGACACAGCAAACAACATAAAAAATAATATCACCACCAATAAGCTAATCTTCATTTCCACCTTTCTTGCGGTTACGCCTTTTTGGGATTGTACTTTCCTTGCTTGCTTTCTCAATCTCGTCGATACCACGAGATTCTTTATAATTAGGATTATAACGATAAACTCCTATATTCATTTCTACATTAATTAACTGAAACCTTCCTTTTTGTTTTTTCTCAATTTTTGTGAGTTTCATATCATGCACATTTAAAAGTCTTTTTGCTTCACCTATTTTTTCTAAAAAAATCAACAATTGAAGATAAGTGCCAGCAGCTTTGACATTATAAAGTTTAGTAAAATAAAATCCTTTATCTTCTTCCATTCCGGGGCTTAAAAATATTTGCTTAATGTTCAAAATTTCTGCCAATGAAGAGATCATAGATAGATTGTCAGTATCCGAAATTTCCGCAGGAAATTGTTGCTGAAGACGTTCTATTTCATTCGCTACTTTTTCTATTTTTTCTTTTGCTTCCTCAATATCAGCAAAATAATTTTCAAGATCTTTTTTCTCTTTTTGTTTTTTAACTATTTGTGCATGAATGGTAGGTAATTCATCCTGTGCAATCCTAAGTGCTTCGGAATGTTCTTCATACTTTGTATACACAGAATAGCCTGTCCAAAGCATGATAAAGAGCCAAATTTTTCCAATTAACGCTGTCATAATTTAAACTACTACTGCAATGGATCATAGGACTCAACACGTCCCTGAATGGTAAAAACCTCAATTCTTTTGCCTTGTCCTTCTTCTTTATCTTCTTCTGTCTTAGAATCACTTAATGTCAGAGATTTACCAAAAAACAAAGATTCATTCAGTAAAATAATAAAGTTACCTATGCTTTTATAGGAAGTAGACATCCCTCTAATGCTGACCTTTCTATCCACATCAACAATCAATTCAGTAAGCCACATATCTTCAGGAATATTTCTTGCAACTCGTTCCAAAATTTTATTTGGATTAGTTCTCTGTTTGATAATTTGCTCAACTTGAGTGGAACGTTCTTTTAGCTTGGTAACCTGATTATTAAATAAGTCCAATTGTTTTTTAACAGACTCATTTCCCCTGACATCGGCTTCAAGCTTTTGCAGTTTCTGGTTTAAAACCTCTTTCTCTCTACCGACGTTCTCTAATTCCTCTACCCAAATTGGATAAAGAAACCAATCAGGGACATAGCTTAATACAATGGCAAACAGGATACTCTTATAATTAATAGCGGCAAGATCAACTCCCATGATCACTGGAAGTTTGAAGGGTTTTTTCTGCTCAAGGAGGTTAATTTCTATCATTTTCCAATCTGCCTCATGGCCAAGCCAAGGGCCACGCCTCCACGAAATGCAATACTATGGATTGCATCTTCATCAAATTTTTTTTTGTCATAGGTGAATTTATCAAATGGATTTAGAATACTGATACTAATACCCAAAAGGGTCTCTAATCCTTCAACAAGACCGGGAATTAGTGCGCCACCACCACTAATAATGCATTCTTTGATATTATCATCGGAAGAAGAAGTAACATAAAAATCAACAGTTTTCTTTATCTCTGCAAAAAAAGCTTCCAAAACGTCGTCGATAATTTCCATAATTTCTTCCGGTAAATTACCATTTTCATCACCTGTAATCTTCAAATCCTCAGCTTCCATATAATTGACGCCCATCTGTCTTTGAATTTCCTCGGTAATCATGACTCCACCAATGCTCATTTCTTTTCCAAAAGCAATGGAACCTTGTCGATAAATTATGAATTCTGTTTTTTGCGCCCCTATATCTATTAGTAACCAAGATGAATTCGGATCATTTAATTTATCGCCCATGGTATATTCAAAAACATTTGTAATAGCAGTAATTTGTAGATCAACAATTTTAACTTTGAGCTTGGTTTTTTCCACAGCATTTTTAAAACTTTCAACTACAGTATTTTTTGCTGCTGCCACAAGTACATCAATGCCACCACCTTCATTTTCGCCAAAAACGTGAAATGCAAGCGATGAACTATCAATGGGAAACGGAAGATATTGTTCAGCTTCCCAGGAAACCTGATCTTCGATCTCCTCATATGACCCCCCCGCTAATTGGAGTTTTCTAGCAACTGTATTTGGGCCATATAATCCAATAGATGCGAATTGTGCGCTTGAACGAAGTTCAGAAAGTCCTTTCTCTATCGCGCGGACAACTTCATCCTCTTTTTGAATTTCATCTTCAATCAAACACCCTTCAACCAAATTAACCGAGGCGAAATTGATCAACTTAAATTCGTTACCAGACTTTTTTACCTCAGCCATTTTGACAGAACTTAATCCAATATCAATGCCGATGATATTTTTCGGAACCAGATTTAATGCATCTTTTAGATTGTTAACTAAATTGTTAATCTGCTCTTTTAGATTTTCTGCCATAGGTTCGTCGATGCTATGCTCCTAACTATCAGTATAGAGATAAGCACTGGTAAATTCAAGAAAACAATGCTTAGAAGATCGCCGCCATCGCCCTTTGAAAGTGTGAGGGAAAATAGATTTGAGTTATTGCAACTAAGATAATAAATGGTCCGAATGGGATGGGTTTATCTCGCTTTAAAGTTTTGGTCAGAATAAGAACAATTCCTACAACAGAACCCAACAAGCAACTCACAAAAATATTTTGAATCACCCCCAATGGGCCAAGAAAAAGACCAAGAGCGCCAAAAAGCTTTATATCCCCCCCCCCTAACCCAACGACTCCTTTAACTAGGTAAAAGAGATACGTCACAATGAGTGGAAGAATCAATCCCAAGATCATGCCGTAAAGTCCACGCAACCATTCTCCATTCAATAGACTCAAAGTGAATAAAAAGATTGCCAGAAAGATATTGATCCCGTCAGGTAACAGTTGATGACGAAGATCAACTACAACATGGGCCACGAGAAGGGAAAAAACCAAAGCCTTCAATATGATTGGCAGTAATTCAAACGAAAGCATTGTTACATTTTTTGCCAAAAGGTAGTACACAATGCCATTTATAAGTTCAACGAGTGGATACTGAAGTGAAATTCGAGAACGACAGTAAGCACACTTTCCCCTCAAAAAGAGAAAGCTTAATACGGGTATATTAAAATACCAGGGAATAATTGCATGACAATGGGGACATGCTGAACGAGGAAAAACAATATTCTTATTTAGCGGAAGACGATAAATAAGAACATTGATAAAGCTACCAATCAGAAGCCCAAAAATACCAAAGAGGATACTCAATCTAGTTCCTTTTTTCTAAAAAGGACAATAATAATAAATAGTAAGGAAAGTGAGTAAGTAATGCTGTAGAAACAAGCATTTTGAATGTAATCCTGAGGTAAAGTGGCTTCGTACAGAACATAATCCTTCAAATTAATTTTCGAGAAATTAGGAAAAACTAAGCTATAAAAGTTAATAAATTTGGCCAATCCAGGACGTGCTACTACATAACTAAATGTTTGGACTTCACCTATCGCGTGGCCTGCTAAATAAAGTGCTAATGTATACACAACTGATGCCACACTATTTGTGACAAGTGAGAAAAAAATTGAAAGCACCATAACTAATGTTGCTTCGGCGAAGATTAGAAAAACACACTGAAAGATCGTTACTTTGATTTCACCACCGAGAAGCCAATACATCAAGACTGAAAGTAGTCCTAAAATAAGTGTGCCCAAGCTCAGAAGCTCCAGCAATCCAACCATTTTGCCAAAAAGAAAAATCTCACGACTTACCGGTCGAGATAGAACCATGTACAGTGTTCGATTTTCAACTTCCTTAGTGATAAGAGTAGCACCCATAAAAATGGCTATTCCAGTCAAGGCAAGGGTTAAAGTACCAAGACCAAAATCAAGAGCGACCTTTTGAGGAACTCCATACGTCAACTCACTTGCGATGTAGGCAATTGTAATTAAAGCAATCCCCAAGAGGACAATAAGAATTAAAATTTTACTCTTGAGAAGATCAAGAAAAGTATACTTGGAAACGATGAAGATATTTGTAAGAGCATTCATGATTTTATTTTATATATTATTTCTTCAAGTGATGGGCGTAAGCACGATAATGATTGAATTTCTACATTATTTTCAGAGATATATTTTAAAACTTCTTTTACCTCTTGTTTATTAAATTGAAACGTTGCTTTATTTTCCAAAATTTGGATCGGCTTATGAATACCAATTGAATTGATGTAATTATTTGTTTTCAACTCCCATTTTTCTTCATTTGATTGGCCACTTAGCAGCAGTCTATCAATATCTCCTTGATATAAAGCTTTACCTTTTTCTAGCACAATGACCTTTGAGCAAATTTCTTCAATATCAGACACAATATGACTACTAAAAAAAACTGTTCGCCCTTCTTTCCATAATTGTACAAAAATATCTTTAAACTCCTTTCTTCCAATTGGATCAAGACCGGCCATAGGTTCATCTAGAATAATTAACTCTGGATCATGAATGATTGCAGCTATCAAACCCAATCGCTGGAGCATGCCCTTTGAATATGCGCGTATTTTTCTATTTAAGGCCTGATCTATTTTTAATTTTGCGGACCACATTCCAATATTCTTATTTCGCCGAGTTTTTTCAACATTAGTAATCTGTCCCATAAACTCTAAAAATTCCCGACCTGTTAAGTCTGGATAGAAATAGGGTCGCTCAGGGAAAAAACCAATTTTCTCGAATTTTTTAAGTCCTAAACCTAAACGGTTAGAAAATTCAATTTGACCACTATCTTGTGAAATAAAACCTAATAAAATTTTCAAACAGGTAGTCTTGCCTGCTCCATTGGCACCCAAAAATCCGGTGATAGTGCCAGGTTGAAGTTTAAAGGAAACACTGTCTAAGGCAATAACCGGTTTTACCCAAAAATCTGTCTTGAAACGCTTGGAAATATTTATAAAGTCAAACATTTTGATTATAATTGGCCCTATGGCGTTAACGAGCAAGACCACATTTTACTATTTAGTTCTGAGTATATTTTTTTTTATTTTCGCTGTAAATGCCAATAATAAATTGCACCTCCCGGCACTACAGGTATCCAAACAAGAAACTGCCACCAATCTGCGTGCGGACTTTGCAAAAATATTTTCATTCGGTCAAAAACGCTTACTCTCTTCTCTCCTCTGGTCCCAAACACTTTTGGGAGCCGATATTGATCACTATAAAACACGAGACTTAAATTCATGGCTTTTTTTACGTTTCAAAACAATCATTGCTCTTGAGCCCGAGTTTTACATGTCCTATCTTGTTGGTGGACAATATCTCTCTATCATAAAGGATGATTTAGACGGAGCCAGTTATCTTTACAGAAAAGCAATGGAAAAATACCCCAATGACTACTCAATCAATTATCACGCTGGCTTCCATTTTCTCTATGAAGCCAAAGACTTAACGCAAGCAAAAATTGCTTATACCAGGCTCTCAACAGTGCCGGATATTCAAAAAAAGTTTCCGTTATTGCCAAAAATACTCGCAAGAATTGATGCCGATTCCTCTGGCGACGATGAAAATGCTCTGAAAATTTTAACCCAAGCCTACCTCGAACTACCAGATAAACACCCTCTAAAAAATGCTTATCTGAAGGCTATCAAAAAACGAGGTGGGCAAATACCTCTGAACAACCACTAGTGACTTGAAAATAATTGCTGACAAGAAAAATTTATGGTCGGCCCAACGCATCTTTCTCTTGCTTTATGAAGTAGTGGATCCTCATACGCGAGTTTAAGATTAGCTGCTTCTTGCAGCAAACTTCGAAACTTATCATCGCGCAGTGTTTCAATACGAAGAAGTTGTGAGAAAAATTTTCTCCACTGATCCGATAACTGTATCTTGCTTAGTTGATTTTCCTTCTGTGCAAGACCTAGTCCTGGTTCATTGAGAATACATAAAATATAAATATTCATGGCGGTTCGATGGTATTCGGTTCCACTCTGATAGCACCGTCTCGCCAACATTTCGCGGCCTTTTGCAAGAGCTTCTGTTATTTCAGATGCCCGCCACTTCTCATTCGTATGCCAAATCAGGTTAATACAAGAATCTTCTTCATGATAAGACATTTCCCAGAATGTTTTTGAATCAGACCATCGATTGATCGAAGGATATGTTTTGCAAAAAAGAAGCAAGGATAGACAAGATACACCTATGATTATTGCGCGGGAAGGAATTTTCTTTGTAAGCAAAATGCAGGAACAGAAAAATGCAAATAAGGGGAGCAGAAGATATGTATCAGAAACAAAAATAAAAGTCGGAATAAAGTTTGTAATCAATTGAGTAGGCCAAAATAATCCCAATATAAAGCACACTTCCTGCTGGTCCAACCTTTTTATGATCACAGAGTGCCAAAAAACAAGCAAAGAAATGCCTATCAGATTGCAGAGACTTTCAGGATCATAACTAAAGGCCATCTTGATGGGAAAAACGATTTGAAAGAAATTTCGCCCAAGAGCGTTGAGAATTGGTGCCACTCCACTGAAAGCTAAAATTTTTTGAGTTTGAGAAAGTTTAATAAATACGTAGCTATAATAGTAATAATTTATTCCTGCTATAAAAAACATTACTATCAGAAGAGGAATCCATCCTCTTAATTTTTCCTTTTTTATCAAAGATTGAATAAAGTTACTCCCTGGCCACAAAAGAGTAATCGGGTTACTTAGAGTTGATAATAGATAGTAGAGCGTAATTTTTATCCACCCCGAAATATGGCGCATGTGATTTGCAAATAAAGGCAATTGTTCTTGGGCCAAAAGAATAAAGAGAACAGAAAGAAGATGTTTTCTAGCGGCAATCCAAGGCACTGTTTGAGAAAAAATCGGATGTAGAGCAAAAGCACACATCCAAATTAAGGTTTGCCCATGAGCACCAATGAGGCGAAAAAAAATCTTTTGAGCAACCCAAAGAATAAATGCAAAAACGATGAAATTGCTGAAAAGATAAATTTGAGGAAAGTATGATTCGAAGGGAAAGTTTGCAAAATATGAAAGATCTCTTATCGGCTGGAGATCGGCAAGCTGTCCTCCCCAGATATTTCCGAGGTACTGAGGAAGGGAGATAATTTTTTTCAAAGGCTCAGTAATAATCGCTTCATCGAAACGAACTAAGTTTTCATGATCAAAAAGTTTAAGATATGCCGTGAAAAGAAGAAAAAGCAAAATAGATACTAGTCCATAGGTATATTTATCATTTTTGTCCTTCAAAAATGATACAAAAAAAGAGGGGGTCATTTAGCCCCCTCTATACATGGACCTAAGAAAGCCATCGACTCAATAACCTTTTCGGGCCGGCGTCAACGTTTTCGCTTGATTAATAATCCAAGCATCTGATGCACCCACGGCAGTGAACCCAGTATCAATAGCGCCAATTGCACCTGCCGTGAATGTAGTACTGGTAGGCGCTGAAAGACCAGGAATATTTCCGGCAGTAACATCGGTAGCTGCTCTCGTCACATTATTAACCCGCTTAGATGCTCCCCACTGAAATGTATCTCCCGCTCCTGTGCATCCTGCTCCGCCGTTGGAGAGGACAGGGCCCGTATTGGCAGATGCCGCAAAACCAGTGGCATAGTAATTTTGCACTGTCGTAGGCGAATATCCTGCAAAAGCAAGGCAACTAGCATAGGCATCGTAGTCAGACATCAATGTTGTTTCGGCAGCATAGATCGAAGCGAGGGCCAGCTTTGCCTCGGAAGTCTTTGCTTTGGCTTGATACGACTTAAAGTTTGGAATTGCCACTGCAGACAGAACACCAATGATGGCAACAACCACCATCAACTCGACGAGAGTAAAACCCGCCAGGTTAGAAATTAACCTTTTCATAGACACTCCTCATTTTCGGCCCTTGAGAGGCCTAAGTTAATAAGGCATTTCGTACTCGTAGCTGCTTGATGAATTTAAGACCCCCAAGCACCATAGGCACGAATGCATTGATATTAGTATAACACCAAACAATAATAAAATCTCAACCAATACTATTTTAAGCAGTTAGCATATTTATTACTTCCTCCAAATGAGGCCAGAAAGGATCGCAAAGTGACCATAAAAGTTGTCATTATAGGATGTCTCGAGCAGAATTTTAATGTCTTGTTTTTTTGCTGAAATAATACCCTACTAGAGAAATCTGCCATAATGAAAAGCTAAAATGTTTCTAGGATTTAAAGTGCATATCACGAAATCTTTAAAGGGATGGGGGAACACCCCAATACTCATACTACTTATCTTAAGTGTTCAGATGGTTATCTATTTTTCCATCTTAAAGAATTCTCCTCATATTGATCTTGATTACAAAAGCAATATCATCCCATTGCTAACAGTTGACAGTATCGAAAAATATTTTAGCTCAGCACAAATCTTCGATCTACAACCTATAAGGGATTTGTCTCTTTTGCTAGATATATATCAAGAGAGAATAACGGGTTATTCCTCATTTCATTTACAAAATTTTATCCTATGGCTGGCGATTGTTAGTTTTGCTTATTTCTTATTGTTAAAAATTGGGGTTCAACATAAACATGCCTACTCAATTGTCTTCTTAATTTCGACTCATCCAGTTGGAGCAAATGTAGTTTCTGATATTGCATCACGAAAACATCTGCTTTCCGTCTTGTTTATTCTTTTGACAACTATTTTTTATCTCTCATGGTGCCAGTTACCCAAAAAAACAACCGTTATCTTAATCATTTTAATGTATCTTTTGTCCATTTTATCTCAGCCTATTACGGTTTTATGGCCAATGTTGCCGCTAGTTCAATCTTTCTTCCAAATAAAAATGCGTCTGAAGTTGCGCCAACTCCTTGTTCTGCTGTTGCCGATAGCTTCTCTCTGTTTTTATTTTAACTACCGATATTACACTGGAAAATATCTTCACCAAGCCAACGCCATAAAAATATATCCTATGCTAGAAAATCTTCAGCTTATCCCTCAAATGTATGGCCGATATTTCATAAATATTATTTTTCCTTTTGATTTGGCTTTATATTACAAGATTTATTCAGTACAAAATCTTGCTGGCAGTATTCTCTTCATGCTGTGGTTGTGGCTTTTAAAAAAAAGACTTTCAATTTTGGCATTGGTTCTTCCACTTGTGCTCTATTTTATTCCCTTGATTGTTGTGACCTTTAATATTACCCCAATTTTTGTAAGCGATATGTATTTAATCTTACCTCTTATCGTCTTTTTCTATTTGTCTTACAAATCCGTCATCAACCTAATACACTCCCAAACATTATTGGCAATCATGGTGATCGTACTATGTGTGTTTTCCTTATTATCCTATCGGCAATCTCGAATTTGGTTAAGTAACAAATCAATTTGGGAAAATGATTATAAAAATCAGCCCTCACACGAATCAGCACTTCAATATGTAAAGTTTTTATTAAATGAAGGGGATTCGGATTTCGATGCACAATTAACCAGAAAGATTATTTTTGATTTTGCTAAGTTCGAAACTGTGAACCCCCTGAAAGATCTTTTCCCTGTGTCGCAAAAATATGTTCTCAAAGTTTTTTGCTCAAAAAAATATTCTTCAATTCAAAAAATTAAATATTTAAATGACTTTCCGTTCGAATCAATACAAAAATCGGACTATCTTAAAAGGCTTTCTTCTGGTCATTCGGAAACTTCGACCAATCCCTGTTCATTCTTGATATCACAATGAAGATGTGCACTATTCTCCTCCGCCAGCAGACATGAAAATTGGCAGATACATTGCGACCAGAACTGTTGCCACTGCTCCACCTAGGACTACAATAATAAGAGGTTCGATCAATTTGGTCATGTTTCCCACTAATTCGTTCACTTCTTCCTCAAAAACAATGGAGATCTTTTCTAACATAGCATCCAAATTTCCTGTCTGTTCTCCGACTTTAACCATAGAATTTACCATATCTGGAAAGTAAGTTATTTTCGACAAAGGTTCGGTAATGGTCTTGCCTTCCATTACCGCCTTGCGGACGACCACAAGATCTTTCTGAATTACGCCGTTGTCGACAATATCATTGCATATTTCCAGTGCATCAATCAAAGACACACCAGAACTTAAAAGAGTGGCGAGAGTACGGGTAAAATTGCAAAGATTTCCTTTAATAATAATGCCGCCAAAGATAGGCATTTTCATCATGCTACGATCAAAAACAAATTTCCCAACAGCCGTTTTTCTCCATGCATTCAACATCGCGATAATCACAAAAAAAATAGGAAGTAAAATCAAAGTGTAATCCTGTAAAAATTGTGAAATATCAATCACAAATTGAGTAATCCAGGGAGTTTGTTGTCCCGTATCTTTCAACATCTCCTGAAACTTAGGAACAATAAAAACCATCAACCCCCAAATTACTCCCGCTCCAATAAGACACACAATTCCAGGGTAAGTCATGGCAGATTTGATTTGTGATTTGGTTTTCTCTTGTTTTTCAAGATGCCCGGCCAATTTGTTTAAAATGGTATCAAGAATACCCCCGGCCTCTCCCGCTTTAACTAGATTACAATAAAGTTTATCAAACCCCTTATGTTTTCCTAAGGCCTCTGCAACTGTTTTACCTTCACCAACGTCAGCTGCAACTTTCTTGATGGTTCGTTTTAATGCCGCATTTTTCTCTGATTTATATTGCACTTCAAGAGCTTGCATAATGGGAACACCCGCATTGATCATAATCGCCAGTTGCTTGGTGAACTGCATGAGTTCCTTGGGAGAAAAGGCACTCGCAAACCCCTTTTCAACCATATAAGAACCCAGATCAAATTCTAAAATGGAGGGGGCCATGATCCGTTTTGGACGAAGACCTTGAGCGCGCAGAAGTTTGCGGGCCTCGCGTTGGGTAGCAGCATCAATGGCACCGCGTGCGCGCTTTCCTGCCTTATCTAAGCCCTCCCATTTCCACTTTGCCATAAATAGACCTCACGCTACTTATTTCGACTTAACATCTTTACCTTTCAGGCCCAGCATATTTTGCAATTCCTCTGGTGCCGTTGAATAACTCATGGCCGTATCCGTATCGATAAGACCTTTCTCAACCGCATTCCGCAAACTTTGGTTCATGGTAACCATGCCTGTTTTATCCTGACCTATCTGCATTTGAGAATAGATTTGATGTACTTTGTCTTCACGGATAAGATTTCGAATAGCGGGTGTTGGTACGAGCAATTCAATAGCGGCGAATCGACCTGGCTCAAAGGATTTCGGTAACAGTTGTTGAGCAACAACTCCTTGCAAAACAAAGGAGAGCAAGGTTCGTATTTGATCTTGTTGATGCGCCGGAAATACGTTCACAATACGATTGATCGTTTGCACGCAAGAATTGGTGTGAAGGGTTCCAAAAACTAAGTGTCCAGTTTCAGCAATGGTCAGGGCCGCTTCAATAGTCTCCGTGTCCCGTAATTCACCCACAAGTACGATATCCGGGTCTTGCCGCAAAAGCGACTTTAGAGCATGGTGAAAGTCGGTGCTATCGGTACCAATTTCGCGCTGGTTTACAACGCAATTTTTATGATTGTGAACAAATTCAACCGGGTCTTCAAGAGTGATAATATGACCAGCTTCATTTTCATTTAATCGATCAATCATCGATGCCAAGGTTGTTGATTTTCCAGAACCTGTCGGCCCAGTAACAAGAATTAATCCGTTTGATACATCGGTAATGGTCAATAATGTATTAGGTAAATTTAGTGCCTTAAAGTCCGGAATAATTGTCGGAATTTGACGAAACACTGCCGCAACTGCTCCTTTTGAATAAAAGACGTTAGATCGAAAGCGCGCTAAACCTTTAATTCCAAAAGAGAAGTCGATTTCAAGATTTTTTTCAAAATCATTTTTTTGATCTTCAGTTAGAACCTGATAGACAAGTCTCTTGGTATCTTGAGCAGTCAAAGGTGGTGTTTTAACCCTTACGATCTCACCGTGAACGCGCATACCTGGAGAAGACCCTGAAGTGATATGCAAGTCTGATGCACCATTGTCCACCATTAACTTAAAGAGCTGTTGAATCTTAACGGATTCCCCAATTCCAGCTTCTTTAGTTCGAGTTAAACTTCCATCTTTTCTTTTAACTGCATCATTCATACATACCTCTATGAAAACTTATCTGAGCCTGAATTTGAAACGGCTTCATCAAGTGTCGTGAATCCTTGAGCAACCTTAGTTAAAGCGGCCATACGCAAAGTTTTCATGCCTTCCTTTATGGCCTGTTTCTTTATATCATCTGCTGTTCCATGCTTGAGAATAATTTCTTTAATTATAGGAGAAAGTGCTAAGACTTCATAAATTGCAACACGTCCCTTATAGCCTGTTCCGTTGCAGATTCCACAACCCTTGCCCTTATACGTTTTCATTTTCATGGCAGAACTCTCGGCAATTCCGCATGCGACGAGATCTTCAATAGGTACCGAGTGCTCTTCCTTGCATCCTTCACAGATTTTACGGCAAAGTCTCTGGGCAACAACAACATTTAAAGCACCTGTTACGAGAAATGGCTCAATTCCCATATTCAAAAGTCGTGCGATTGTTGAAGGGGCATCATTAGTGTGCAAAGTGGACAACACCATATGTCCTGTTAGAGCAGCTTCGACAGCAATTTCTCCTGTTTCAAAATCACGGATTTCCCCCACCATGATTATATCAGGATCTTGGCGAAGAAAGGCCTTTAGTGCCGTCGCAAAAGTAAGTCCTACTTCTTTTTTTACATTTACCTGATTAATCCCCTCTAAATTATATTCACACGGGTCTTCAGCCGTCGAAACATTCACATCTATGGTATTTAGCTCGGCCAAAGCAGAATAAAGGGTTGTCGTTTTTCCCGAGCCCGTAGGTCCGGTCACTAAGCACATACCAAAAGGTTGATGAATTCCTTCCTGAAAAATCGCAATTTGCTTTTTTTCAAAACCCAGCTTCATCATATCAAGCTGGAGATTTGATTTATCCAACAGCCGCAAACAAACTTTTTCTCCGAACAAACAGGGAAGTGAAGAAACACGATAGTCAATGGCCTTGCCTCCCACCTCCAATTTGATTCTCCCGTCTTGAGGCTTTCTCTTTTCTGAAATATCCATTGAAGACAAAATCTTTAGGCGTGAAACGATAGGAAGCATGAGCTTTTTATTTGGCTTCATAACTTCTTGTAATGAACCATCAACGCGAAATCTGATGCGAAACACATGTTCATAAGGTTCAATGTGAATATCACTGGCCTTTTTTATAAAGGCTTCTGCCAAAATTCGATTGACGAGTCTAATAATATCTTCACCAATTTCTTCGCTTTTTGTGTCATGTTTCTCATCGGCCTCAGATTCAGGACGAATTTCGCGCACAGTCTCTAGGATATCGTCTATCGAATCCGTCAGTCGTGAAAATATTTTCGACCAACTTCCGATATTGGTTAAAATCAATTCAACATTATGCTGAAAAAGTGTTTGCAGTTCCGTTTTAATTTTTGCAATTGATGGATCATAAACCGCAACCGTAACGGCTTTTGCTGTTTTTTGTATAGGAATAGCTCGATATTTTATTGCATCACTCTTCTTTATCAAAGATAGAACACTATCGCTCATTTTGGCATTTGCAAGATCGATGAATGTAAGATTATATTTTTCCGCAACTACCTTTGCGAATCTCACATCATCAAAAAATTCAAATTCAAGAAGTTTGAGTTCCGTAATTTCCGCTTCAGTTTTATTGTTCAGTAAGGGGCGCAGGTCCTTTACTGGAACCATCCCGGTTTGACTAATAACGTCTACAAATTCTTTTCTAAACATAACTCTGCAATTTTTTTTGATTTTACTTGTAAGTTATCGGCAAATCGTGATGAAGACCTTAAGAATTCATACCTAAAATCATTAAATTAGCCAATGTTCCAAAACTTGACCGCAAAACTCGCCTGTAACTCTAGCATCTCACTCCCATCAATGTACTTTCCGACATTCTTGGCCAACTTTGCTTGGTGGTGGATGTGGGCGTAATTAAAATCCCAAAAAATACAATGTTCATTAATCGGATTATTAAAAATAAAATCGCGAGAACAAGCATTAATAATGAGAATTTGGAAATTAATTGTTGCATCTTGTGAATAATCATAACTATAGAAAGTGTTGGATGTCTTCCGAGAAATAAGCGCAAAAGGAATCTTCGTGATTGTTGATAGAATCTCTTTTGTAATATATGCCATAGGCCCTGATCCAAGAACAATCACTTTCGCAGGATTATATTCCTTGATCAGCCTTGGAATAATTTCACGAATCGCCAAATAGTCCGTATTTGTCCCATAAAACTTTCCGGACTCATACTTGATGCAATTGATGGAATCTTTAATTGGGACATCGAGAATTGCACTGATCTGAGGTAAAAAATGACGCTTGTAGGGGCTCGTGATACTTAATCCTGAGACAACCTTAAAAATATCTGGCAGATTGGGAATTTCCGTATCCGTTTGATAATCAAATAGATAGTAGTTAATCTTGCGACCAAGAAGTTTTTCGTAAACTATTTGCGATTTTGAGTGGGAGATATTTCTCCCGGCAAGACCAAGGGCTAGCATTTCACTCCACGTAAATTCATAGATTTGTCTATATCTTTTCTAATTTGTGCTACAAGTTCATTCACATTTGAAAACTTTTTTTCATCTCGAATCTTCTCAAGAAAAAATATTTCCAACTGCTCACCATATATCTCATTTGAAAAGTCAAAAATATGAGATTCAACAAATAATTCATTGGTGGTGAGAAATGTGGGGTTATTTCCGACATTAGTAATAGACTGGAACTTCATTCCTTTACTTTTCGTGATGGTGGCATAGACCCCTCTAGAGGGCAAAATGCGCTCATCTGAGATTAATAAATTAGCAGTAGGAAAGCCTATTTGTCGTCCTCTCCCATCTCCCTTTATTACTCTGCCCGACAGAAAAAAATCGCGTCCAAGGCACAGATTGGCATTCGAGATTTGCCCTGTTGCAATCAACTCCCTAATATGGGACGAAGAAATGGCCTTCCCTCCGATCTTAAAAGGAAGTCCCTGGGTGAAATCAATTTTCAACTTATTGCATAATTTTTTTAAATAAGGTGCTGTTCCTACTTTATTAGCTCCAAAAGCAAAATCATGACCAACAAACAATTTATCTACATTGCAAAATTGAAGAACATATTGATCGAGAAATTGCTCAGGAGTAAGGGTGCTCAAATCGCGATCAAACTTTAGTTCAACAAGGTTTTCAATGCCAAGATTTCCAAGAAGCTTCCGTCTATCATCATAGCTGTTGATCAGAAAATGATTTCTCCCCTTTAGAATTGAAACAGGATGTGGAGAAAAAGTAAGAACAACAAGAGGCAATTGGGATTTATTGCTTTCATCGAGAGCTGTTTGAATAAATTCTCGATGCCCCAAATGAACACCATCGAAATTTCCAATTGTCAAAGCAATACTTTGGCCTCGCAAGCATTCAAGACCGTGCAATATATCCATCCATTGGCCCTATTTTTTTTATTTCACCAATATATTTTTTTTCAAACTTCACCGAACTATTTGGTGCATTAAGATCATAAAAATTCTTTTCCACTTTTTTTAAATATCCTCTTATATAATTTCTGGCTTCCTGGGTGATCTCCATTTTATTGATTATTTCCTCCAATGACTCATTGGGTTCAGACCTGAAAAAATCCATAAAGATCATAAACTGGTTATAGGTGATTTTTCCATTTTTCAATTTTCCAATCAAGACGTCAAACTCTGTCGAGCGGCCGATCAATTTTCCTCTGTGCGAATAAATAATCAATAAAATTACTATCGCATGCAGAAAAATCAAACCTTTATTGAAAAAAGAGATATTCTGCAGTTTATTAGAAAATGTTTCTGAAAAAATAGGCGCTAAAATCACTGCATGGGGAGCATTTGGAGGTTTCGGCGTATGCGAGGTTTCCGGCTTGGTCGTCTCAATCTCCTTTTGCGCCTCTTCTGGAATATGATTAACATCAAAAGGCGCACTGGTGCCCACAACCTCTAGCCCCGGTAATTTTAAGGTGACGTCAATATACGCTAATTGCTTTGGATCAAAATAGCTTAGGGATATACTTGTCTCTTCAATTTTTATTGGCCCACGTCCCAAATATGTATAACCAAATACTTTCCGCGAAATCCCCTGAGTAATCTCGATCAAGTCCGATTTAGTATCAAATTTCTCTAAGCTATTATTGTGGTAGAAAACTGGCTCATCCATTTTCTCTAAGGCGCCATTACCTTCTACCTCCAGTGAAAATTCTATAGGTTCATTGATAAGAAATTTTGTCTTTTCCATTTTAAAATTAAATTTGTGATCCCCGACCAGACCTGTGAAATTCTTAGGCATCTTATCAATCGGCAGAGGTACTGTTTTAATTTTAATTTTTTCACTCGATATGATTTTTTGTCGAAACGAGCCGTTGGCAAATCCGAATGGTCCAAAAATCTGTGCATTACCTCTCTTATATTCATACTCGACATTTAACTTCAAAGAATCTATCGTGAGTTCTCCCTCTTTTTCAGGAAATAAAAGGGCCGAATATTTTGCAGATTTTTGATATATTTCACCATCGTGCTCAACTCGCACAGGTGTTTCATTTGGCATATAAAACCGTTTGATAAATCCGTTCAATTTGGGAAATTCTCGCACCTCTGGTGAGCGAACAAAGACCCGATAATAAAGATAATAATCCACCCGAACAGCTTCTCCCACAAAGACCTGATCTTTGGAAACTTCGGCCCGCAGAAAAATATCATCTGGCTCCTTTTTTGTTTGAAGAACATTCACTAAAATATCACTGCTTTTAATTTCCTCATTGTCTACAATCGTTTTTATATTATGAATCCTGAAAGTTCCTGGACGATCAACCCTCAACGTATAAAAATATCTGGCAATTTTCTTTGTTGAAATTCTGCCATTAATAATCGTTGTAGATAATGAAGGCTCATGCTCTTCTTTCCCAAGCACTTCCGCTGAAGATTTATCAAAAGAAATAAAGGGCTCCGAATCAAAAGTTCCCTCAATTTCAAAGCGCAATTCAAAAACCTCTCCTGCAATAGGATTCTCTGGGTGCACTTTAACCACGACGTTGGCAGCTTTCACAACTTGGATCATGGTGATCAATATCCAACATAAATATATCAAAAATTTCACCAGTCTTTACTCCCTTGAGTGCTCCCTTTCTGGGAACTAATCGTGCTAAACATTTTTTTTTGCAGATTCTTATCATCACTCAATAATTGTTTCAAAAGACCAGGAATTTTTATTTGAGTGCGCCTTTGACGCTCTTTTGTGTGTTTATCTTGCAATGTCTCGGGTGAAGACGAGGGCTGCTTCTTCTCGTTGCCATCATCAACCTGTCTTTGTCTGTCGTCATCTTTTCTGTCATCGTTTAATGATGTTCCTTGCTTTTCATTCTTGGCCTGTTCACTTTGATTCCCATCTTTACACTGTTTTTGGTTCTCGCCATCACTGGATTGTTCATTATTACTATTTTCTTTCCCTCTTTCGTCCTGCTTTTCCTTATCTTTCTGCTTAAGTTCTTCGGCCAAGAAGAATAAAACATTGCGATTTATTTTATCTACTAATTCAGTATTACCCTTCGATCTTTCTTGTTGCTCGAGCGCTCTTAAGACAGCAAGCCCCCTCTCTGTTTCCTTATTACCCATCAGGCTTATGCCATAGTTGTAGATGTTTTTAAATGAATCCTTCTCAAAGTCTATTCCCATTTCATCATAAATAATTCGCGCATTTTTGAAATCATCCTTTTCCAAAAGATCACTTGCCAATGCGACTTTTTCTTCTCGGGAAAGATTTTTCTTTTTAAATTTATCAATCAGCTGATCATTCGCATCACTTACAGAGTGGCAAGAAATAAGAAGAATTGTAATGCCAAGAATGGCCTTAAAGGTTCTTGCGTTAAAAAATACTACCGACAAAAATAGAAAACAAACAGCAAGAATGACTATGTAGTGGGAATAAATTGGTCTCATGGCTATGGAGTCATCTTTGAGATGTTGCTGAAGATGATTATTAAAGAATGCATTTATCTCATCTGTTGGCAAAGAATACGATGTTGCAATCCAATAATGAAACGATCTAAAGTTTTTTCCTAATTCCTTAATAGAATTTTCGTTAAGTTTACTGATTATTTTCTCGCCATGGCTCTCCTTATATTCGATGAATCTTTGCTTCTCATCCCTAAGAGGAATCGGATCACCTACAAGCGTTCCAATTCCGACAACCGCCACTGCAATATTATCGTAAGCTTCATCAAGAGGAAATTCTTCATGATCTTCCCCATCGGTTAATACCAATAAATTCCCCATTGGGGGACCATTGCTAAATTCCTTTAAATATCCTATCGATTCCATTATGGCCTGTTTAATATTTGAGCCTCCACCTACCAGTCTTCCATCGCTTAGTACAGACAGCCTTGATTCAAGCAAATCAGTGTCATCAGTAAAAGGAATATATTTTTTTTGTATATCAGAAAAAAGAACAATGCTTATCTGGCCACTAAACGTATTTTTTACGAAATGACGTGCTATCATAAGTGATTTTTCAAATCTCGAAGGACGAATATCTTCCACTAACATACTAAGAGAAGTGTCTATCAAAATTATTGTTTTCTGATCAGGGATTTCTACATCAACTTTTTGTTCGGGCCCTCGAATATCGGCCAATGCACTGATCATGGCTGCCCAGAAAAGCATGTAACAAAACAAATGGGCCTTATCCAAGAATGTATTTTTTCTAAGCCAATGATTGTTAATAAATTTGAAGTAACTCTTTCTGAATATCAAAAAAAAGACGGCATAAATCGCAAAGACAATCAATATTATCACAGCAATGTCAGAGTGCATTAGTTTCATACTGGATCCCTGATCAGTGCCCTACGCGATATTTCACTAATCAATAATAAAATAAATCCAATCATGAGGTACTTATAATATAGCTCCTTATATAGAACTATTCCGGATTTTCTGATTTCTGTCCTCTCTAGATTGTTAATATCTGCCAAGACTTCTGCTAATGATGAATCATCTTTTGCATAATAAAATTTTGCGCCGGTCATGTTAGAAATTTCAGTCAGCGTTTCTATATCAATACTACCTCCGGGGATATTTTGGAATTGACCAGGTCGATATGAGGGAATACGTGCATTTTGGTCTGTCCCTATACCTATCGTATAGATCCTAATATTCTGTGCCTTAGCTTCCTCTGCGGCCTGCAATGGCGTAAGATTTCCAACGTTACTCACACCATCTGTAAGAAGAATCACAATTTTATTTTTTGTTGGGGAAAGGGTGAGTCTCGCCACTGCCAGTCCTAAAGCATCTCCAATGTTGGTTCCGTTACCCAGTATTCCCATATTGATATCAGGAACGACTCTTTTGACTAATTCAATATCTGTCGTAAGTGGCAAAACTGTAAATATTTTTTCAGCAAAAGTAATAATACCAATTCTGTCTTTGGGTCGCATCTCAACAAACTCAATGATTTTCTTCTTTGCAACTTCAAATCTGTTCGGCCTAAAATCATCGGCCAGCATAGATCGTGAGCAGTCCATCACCATAAAAATATCATTAACTTCAATTCTTGATTCTGATTTTCCAAGGGGTATCCTTGGCAGTGTAAGAGAATAACTCACGTAGCTCCATCCAACTATCCCTATCAGACATGCAATTGAGCGTAGATAGACACGAAATCCTTTCCTGGCAGTTGAAGGTAAAAAAAGCTCTTTAATTTTTAGAATTGGAAAAAAATAGTAAACCCATATCAACAGGCCTATTAACCCAACAATAAACCAGCTTGCGCCGTTATATTCTATTTCCATTCTCTTCTTTCTGGATTTCTAACAGTCTGATTTCAAGACTCCCGAATTCTTCAGTTGTAATGTTTTTTTTATATTGAACTTCATCTATATTTTTAATTAGTTCATTATATTTCATTCTTTGTGACATGGGCATTTCTTGGGATCTCACTTCTGTAACCAGATAAGAATATAGAAGTTCAACATCTGCTTTACTTTGTATCTTGGGACCAAATTGTTTTGAAGGATTTTTCTTGCTTTGCTTTCTCCTCTTTAAAAAAAAGTAGCAGGGTGTAATCAAGACGAAGCCAATGCCGATAAAATACACTAGATAATCCTTTTTTAGCAGGATCTGAAAAACTTCCGGCCTTTCGATGGTGTTAGTTTCTGTTATCTGTAGTGATGCATGCTTAAGGGCCATTAGAGATTGTCCATTACCAATTGATACAACTTGACTCTCATTTTTTGATGTATCAAGAAAGACGATCCCACCGGCCACTTCTAAGATATCCGCATTATTAGGATTTTGTGCAATCTTTTCAATTCCAAATATTCTAAAGTTTATGACATCATTTTTCTTCAATAATTCTTTTACTGTACGAATCTCTTTTTCATAATTCTCTCCCTTAAGCGTAATCTCGGCCTTAAAAGCTATCGGCGCACCAACAGCTATCGAGGTCTCGCTAAATTCAATTTGCCCGTTAAATGAATCCTCAGCTCGTGAAGCACTGGACAAAAGAACGGTACAAAAGATTAAAATATAAAGTCTCATCATAAGAATTTTTTTATAAAAACTTCCAGGTATTTTTCATCAATATCAATCTTGGTTATTTTCTTTAACTTTAAATTCTTTTCAACTTCTGCCTGACCTATTGAGAAATATCCGTCTCTAAATTTTGTCCCTCTAAGTGTTCTTCCAAAGATAGAGAATGGTATTTTTTCTCCCTCGTCAATTTTTGACCATAATTTAAAAAGGTGCGATCTTTTATTTTTTAAAAATTCATGTAATTTATGGAAGTTATCCTCATCATCGAACTCCGAGAAAAGAATGATCTCTTTATTTTTTTTTAGATATTTATAGAAATAATTGATTTTGTCTTGTTGAAGAAGCATGCTTGAAAATTCATAATCAAGATTAATTTTCCCATCTTGTGTCAAAATGCCACGCTTTTCTAACTCCAAAATAATTTTTGATATCCCTTCTTCACCACGAAGAGGGTAAAGATTCACTGGGTTTTTACAAAGAAGAATAAGACGAGCTTTATCACCAGTCTCTTTAAAAAGAAGGCATAATAAAAAACAAATTTCAAGAATCGCTTGGATTTTTAGAATTCCCTTGCTTCCAATCAACATGGATGGAACAAAATCAATAACAATAACAACCTCAACGTTGCGTTCTTCCTCATATAGCTTTACATATGCATGGCCGGTTCTTGCCAGCAATTTCCAATCTATAAAACGGATATCATCTCCCTGGCAATAAACTTGATAGTCTTTAAACTGCAGCCCGGTTCCACGCACATTAGATTTGAGCTTCCCTATTGAATAAGAATTGGACCGCTTGAAAAGATTGGCTTTGATACTTGCAACAACCTTGTGAACTTGCTCAAGATTCATAGCATCAACTTAGCTACTTCAAGTGCTATCGTGTTCGAAGATATCTGATCAACTGTCGCCTCATAAGATAAAATAATTCTAT
This sequence comes from Bdellovibrio sp., assembly GCA_016187935.1. GTDB lineage: Bacteria > Bdellovibrionota > Bacteriovoracia > Bacteriovoracales > Bacteriovoracaceae > GWA2-49-15. The sequence continues at coordinate 335,869 of JACPIU010000026.1, read as the reverse complement.
GTCCTATCACTTGAGGTACAACTCTCAATACATCTTCTGGCGTTACAAAGTCTCTTCCCGCCATCATGGCATAATATTTGGAAATTTTATGCAACCAGATACATGCTCTCGGCGATGCCCCTATTGTAATGATACCAGCATATTTTTTGGGAAAAAAATCAGCTCCTGGTCTTGTTGCAGTTACAATTTTCAATATGAGATTTTTAATCTTTTCATCCACGTACATATTGTCCAATTCCTCTTGGATATTGATAATGTCGTCGGTGGATAGAACCGGCACGAGTTTGTCGAGAGGGGATTTCGAGTGGGTTAGAATTTTTTTCTCCTCCTCAAAATTTGGATAATTCACATTTACCTTCATCATGAAGCGATCTAATTGAGCTTCAGGTAACTGATAGGTACCTTCCTGCTCTATCGGGTTTTGTGTAGCCAAAACTACAAAGGGCGCTGTTAACTTGTGTGTGTCATCACCAATCGTCACTTGCTTTTCGGCCATTGCTTCTAACAAAGCAGATTGAACTTTGGCCGGTGAGCGGTTAATTTCATCAGCGAGTAAGAGTTGTGTAAAGAGTGGTCCGAACTTAGTATAAAATTCATTTTTTTGCTGATTATAGATAATTGTTCCAATCAAATCTGAAGGGAGTAAATCTGGAGTAAACTGAATCCTCTTAAATGAAAGATCGCAGAGTCTTGCCATAGTGGCCACACTCAAAGTTTTTCCAAGTCCCGGCATCCCCTCAATTAATAAATGACCTTCGCATGTCATCGCGATGATGATAGCTTCAAGCAGTTCATCCTGGCCGAAAATAACCGTCTTGGCCCTGCCTATACACTGAGCTATTTTTTCTCTTGCTTTTTGACTCGACATAATTCGTCCATTAGTTAGTTATATGATAGCAGATATATTTTAAGTAAAATGCGCTACCTGATAAAGAAGATATTGGATGGTCTATTCTTTGAGTTCCTAAGTCAAGAATTGCGAGGGTACGGTTTGCCCTTATTGCTTCAAAACCAATCAGCTTGGACAATTCTTCCAATGAAACTCCATGCGTGCAACTCGCAGCAACCATAAAACCATTCTTTTTTACATGCGCTAAACATTGAAAAAAAAGCTTCCTATATCCTTCAAGCGCCTGAGGAATTTTATTTGTATCTTTTGCAAACGCAGGTGGATCACAAATTACTACATCATATTTGTCAGTGTTGTTTTCAAAAAACTCAAATACATCCATACGCTTAAACTCATACTTTTCCTTTGAAATGGAGTTGAGGTTAGCAGTATCGATCAATGTCTTATCAAAGTCACCTTGATCCACAAAATGCACATATCTGGCACAGTCGTGCTTTAATAGTCCCATCCCCCATGCTCCAGCGTAACAGAAAAGATCAAGCACTTGCAAATCTCCCAATTTCAAATCACGCAAAAGATGCAAAAACTTGAGTCGATTGTAAGAGTGATCAAAGTAAAAACCTGCTTTCTGTAAATCAACGATTGGAATCCTAATTATGACTTGATTGTCATTAACCTCAAGAAATTGCAATTTTTCTGATGATCGCAAAAACGATGGTAATGATTCAATTTTACGCAAGAATGAATTCTCAAAATATAGAATTGGCAAATTAAAATATTTTTTCAGATAATTGCTAACAATTTTTTCATAGCGATCAATTCCAGCGGTGTTTATTTGCAGCACTATGGCATTGCAATATCTATCTATTATCAAACCGGGAAGTCCATCCTGATCGCCATAAAACATACGGCAACATACCCCTATAATACCCTTATAAAAGTCACGCTTTTTGAAGGCCTCGGCCATATATTCTTCAAGAATATTTTTAATAACATCCTCATCTTCCATTTCTGAAACATCAGATTTCACCTCTTTTACTAGTCTCAATATTTTCTTGTTTTCCGCAAATGGATTTGCAAACCCTATATAATTTTGTACTCCCTGATTCAATTGAAAAATTGCCCATTCTCCCGGAGTACAGGACTTTAAATCATTTCGGATATCTGCTTGGTTTAACGCGATTGGAAGTTCTAGAATCTTTATTTTGCTTACAAGTTTGATAAGTTTCATTTTATCTTTTGGATAAAACTAAGATGCTGGCAAACATTTCCTTGAGCGTCGTCTTGAGGTCCTCAAAAAATGTTTTAAAAACATGAGTTATTATTTTTTCATAATAAAAATATTCTTCCTTTATTAGAACCTTGAGAAATTTAAATGGTTCATCATAATGGAAATTTCTCTCTCTTCCAATCGATTCCGGCTTTGTCCAGTCTAGATATGAAATAAAGGGTGAGATATCATATTTCCGATCATTAAGTATCTTCATAACAGTGTCGCCCAATTTCAACATTCTCTTTTTTCCCTCTGGGCCGGAGCGCAGCTCAGACACAAATGCGTAGATATGTCTCAAATTGGTAAAATATTGATTAACTTTGGATTGATCGCTTAAATTGGCAATAATTATTTTTGCAATATTCACACCTGCGCCAGAGTTTAAATAATTTATCATTCCATAAAGTTCATTAAGCGTAGTGTAATAATAATTTTCTGAAAGATTATCGATATTTTTTTCAAGACCCTCAATAAACAACGAAAGCAAATCATCATTCTCGATCAAAAGATCTAAAAATTTCGCATCTCCACTGGCCTTATAAATCACTGGCCATTTTTCTGCAAGCTCACCTAAGACATGAAATAGACTTGTGAGATTATTATTTTTAAAATGGTCATTAAGCGTATCAATACTGGCCTTGCTGGAGTTGAATTTTTGTAATTTGAATCGCGTTTTAATATCATCCGGTGTCCCAATGAATGTTGTCAAATAGAGCAATTTTGATAGCGCTTTTTCGGCCCGAATAAGATCATCATCCTTAAGTGAAACAAACCAGTCAACTCCAACCTCAATAAGATTACGCCCATCAGGAATTCTCCTGTTTAGAAAAGACTTCAACATTTTATCTGCTGAAGATGCAACTTGATCAAATGCGACATGATCAAAAAAAGCACGATCAATCGCCCCCATTTCTCGCCCATTAATATAGTTATAAAATTCTTTTTTATTTTCTGCCAAGTTTTTAAACTTTCCAATTCTATCTCGAAAATATCTTCCCCCATTGCTAAAAATAGCAAGCATAGAAAGAGAAGTCACGACCTGACCATTATGCTTTTGCAATTGCTCTTTACTTTGAAGCATCGGAACTTCGAAGCTGCCAAATCTAACCAAGGCACTCTTCTGAGCAGCAGGATCTGATGAAGCGACAAAAATTTGCAAGAGGGTCTGCATCCAATCTCCTCGCCCAAAGATTGTGTTTGATTCCAATAGGCTAGGGTAGGAAGCTATACTATTTTTGGCCATGCGCTTTTCATCTTTGCTGAAAAATTTCCCACAAAAACCAAGCCCAACACAAAACTTCATCAATGCATATTTAATGCTAACTGTTTGATTGTAATCTTCGGCCTTCGCAACTGCATTTTTATAATGGGCACCCAAATAATTATGATCAAACCTTATATCGCGAATAACTGTTTCAATCCTCTCAGCAGTGGTGACAATTTTGGCAATTTCGTTCTCTTCCTTAGTTTTGTTTGGCTCTAAATAAATCATCGGTCGCTTATTCACTTGATCGACGTGACCGTTAATGGTTTTTACATATGATTTGTCGCTCATTTCGTACATAATCTCCATTGTTTCCTTAAGCGTGAGCCTATATATGCGATTCGTCTTTTCGTATGGTATCTCCAAGCCTTGCTGTGGAATAAGGGCCTTCAGCAACAGCGATAATGCTGTTGGGATATCTGGATGTTGTTTTTGAACCAGTAGACCAAGCGATTTATTTAATTCCGCTTTTATGACACTGGGTGCGGGACATGGATTTTCTCCCAATGATTGGTTAAGTTCAGTTCGACATAAAAAATTAAACACTTTTGGATTTGTCGATGCAACTCTTGCATTAAATTGTGAATAATCTTTTAAGATCTTTCCAATATTGGAAAATAGAGGTGACAATTGCTGCGACTTATGTCGGCCGACAATATATTCGACAATTTTCTCTCTCGATTTAATGCCTAGAACTGGCTCTTTATCAAAAATTTCTACTAAGTAGGAAAGGCCCTTTTTAAGAACACTCTCCAATCTTTGACCTTTAGCAAAATCAAAATCGTAATAGTAATATTTCAAGATATTCAACAATTCACTTATACCATTTACTCCTTTTTTTTGATCCCGGAGTGTATCATCGAGAAGGTCCATAAGGACAACGGCACTATTAATATTGGATTTGGCGAATAGTCCATCCTCATCAAGAAGATTATGCGCACTGGATGCCATTGCCGGAATTCCATTCATCACCGCAGTATAACCTTTCTCAATTTCCGCTAAGAGATTAATCGTGGCGACTATGGGAGGCGGAGAGATCATTATTTTGCAACTTTCAGGTGGATTTTGAAGATATTCCCAAATCCTCAAGCCGCTATCTTCAATATCAACTAGGCATTTTAGATATGGGTTAGTTGAAGACTGTGAAAATGTACGCTCTATCAAGAGAGGAGGGGCAATATAGAGTCGGGACTTTGGTGTCGCATTGAGTTCAGCCAAAGCGTCACCGTTCTGCGTAATTCCTTTGGATAAAATTTCAATGATTTTCATAATGTAATCAGGGCTTAAAAATTTTTTAAAGTCTCTGAGCGCATCATGACCTGATAAATGGGTTACAAAATCTTCAACCGCAATGTAGCTTGCCTCATGCTTTTCTTCATTAGACAACCAAGCTGAAGAAATCGTCGGGTAAAGGTTTTTGGTAACACTAAATATATCAAGATAAAACTTGATTAATTCAACATAATTCACGTCTTCTTCAAAGTGCTTATCAAGATAATGGAAAATAATATTTTTCTCTTCAAAACTGTAAAATTTCCAGAGGCGTGCAAAATCCACAAGAATGTCTTTTTGATTAAAAAATTTATCTGATAAAAGTAGGGAACTTGAGATCTGCGGTTCTTTTATATTTTTTATTATTTTAAAAATATGAGTATCTATGTCCGCTTGAGATTCTTTTATGACTTTTGACAGTCGCAGTCCAGCTGATACTGTGTCGCTAGATGCAACATCGATCAAATACATAGAACCAATCGTTGGTTTCTCCAATGCAACTTGGATCAGTAACTTCATTAAATCAAAAGTCGAATTGTCACCAAGATAACGTCCATAATCTTTTAAAAACTCGATAAGTTTAAGTTCTTGATCATGATCTTTCTCAGTTACCTCATTTTGCTTAATTTCACGAAAAGTAATCTTTTTCTTCAGAACTTCAAGCTTCTTGCAAAAGGATATTGCTGTTTTCATTTCCATACCAACGTCTAAGAGCGCACGAAAAAACTGTTCCTTGGAAAGTTGAACTTGATTTTGCAAAGTCTGTTCAAGGCAAGGTCCTGGTTGAATCGCAGCCATATTCTCATACTCGTCACATTCGATAGTTTCGTCCTTGAGCAGCTTGAGCACTTTAAACTTACGATCGAGATCTAGGTTTCCGGACAAGGGAAAATGCACAAGATTTTTATACGCCGACAGATCAAAATTTTCCGAATCGAGAGTCTCAATAATTTTCAGTTTATTTGATTCCTGCACTCGAGTGGTTAGAAGACCACGAATAAATTCTTGATCCCGGGCAAAATCTGGATGTTTAATCAAAATATCACTGACTACCGTAACAAGATCAACACGGCCTTGTTTAAACATTGGATTTTTATAAAACTTTCTGACTTCGCTCTTAAAGCTGTCCGCACCGTCTAAAAAGTTATCTATCACAAACACGAAAAGATCATGGAGTGCATCCACTGTCGGTGTCTCAACAGTCAAAACTTTTAGCAAATTTTTAATTTGTTTTTTGGAAAGTGCTCTGTCCTTGCGCGTACAATCAATGTTGTTCTCACGCGCACAAATAAACATCTCGTTTAGTCCATCAAAAAAATTGGTATCATTTAAAGCTGTTATGACCTGACTGAGATCATCAAGTGCACCACGCTCGTCTAATCTTTTAATGAGGGCAATCAATTTGTCCCTAATCACCAAATTATCAAGGACTACATCACTAATGGGCGCCATTATGTGATTCCAATTCTCTCGTTTGACCTTGCTAATTCCTTTGAACAATTCAGGGAATTCTGCATCCCATCTTAAACATTTAAATAAACTTAAGGTATTTTCTTGATAAAGTAGGTGCTTAACTAATGAGACTTTTTTACATTCTTCTACGCGCTCTAAATCATCTCGACCATATTCGACTGTAATTCCGGGAGGACTTTGTTTTTGGCAACTTTGCGTTATCAAGAACAGACACATCACCATAAGCAAAAAACTGATACTTTTTTTCTTCATGAATTTATCTCATGGTCTAATATTCGTGTTCAATTTGTAATTCCAAAAATATATTTCTTCCTTCGCAACAACTTCCTTCCTTTCCTTTGCGCTATTCAAGCCTTGCTGATATTGAATTTCAATCTTCTCTGGTAGACCGATTCCTCCCACCACAATATAATCAAACATTACTTTTTCATATGTCTCAGCATTTGACGTCCGTGTATGTGTTAATATTTCGTCAATGACAAATTTTCCTTGCGACCATCCTTTCATCGATGTTTTAAAGGTAGATTTTTTTTGGGAAGATGGATAATTCAGGGTTGATTCAAGAAGCTTGCCATTTTCATCTGTAACAACTTCGATAGCATTGATATCTCTTGAATAGGTTTCATCCAAACCTTTAATCTTGATTCGATTAGCACTTTTTGCCTCTGAAATTTTATATGACCTCAACATGCTACTTAGTGGAATAGGAAAAATGAGTGATAATCGTTGATGGGCCTGCATAATTAAATGCTCAACGAGTTGCTTATATTTTTCATTAACGCCTACAATTTTAATGGTAACTTTACCTGGGGCTTGCCAAAAAACATCAAAATGCACGTCATTGATTTTCTCAAGTGATGTTGAAGCTTTGAGATACTCATCTAGTCCGTTTATCCTCAACTTAAAACTTAAATTAGTTAAACCTACGCGTTGAGGATAAAATAATCTTGTTTCTGCCAATTCAAGATATTCGGCCTTTACATCAATCGATATAAAATAAACGGCCAAAAAGAAGGAAAACACCACCCGCAACATACAGAAATTTTATAACAAGTTACGACATAAATATGTCAGCGAAAAAATTACCGATTTTCTACTTACGAGGAAGATAGATATGAAATTTCGACAATTTAACTTTCCCTTTATCATTCTTTATTGGCTTCACCCATCTTCGTTCTGTATATATGAGTGAAACCCTTTCTTTTGTCATTCCTGATAAATCTTTGAGAAGTAACGAAATATCGTCAAGCAATTCAAAGAGTTGCTCTCTCTTTGAGTCTGTGAAACGAATTATCGCGTGTGCGCTAGGATGTTCATGCAAATGAACCCAAATGTCACTCGCCTTTGACCAAGTCGTAAGTAAATAGTCATTGCCATTTTCATTTCTTCCAATTTTAACTAGAGCATTACTGTCTGAATTAAATTCTATTACATCCTTATTACTGCATTTTTCTGTCACCGTTGTTTCTTTTTTGCCGGCCTGTTTTCCCCAAGTTGGGTTCCATGGTCGAATGTCTGGCACAAACTTTGAAAGGCCAGGACCAGATTTGAGCGCATCCAAACGTTGCTTTTGTATACTATATCCCTTTTTTAATGACTTTAATTTATTGAATAGCATCTCCCTTTTTTTCCACGAATTTAACTGCGCGGGAAATTTCACCCTGTACCCTGCGCATTCATAGAATTCACCAAATTCTATCTCCTTTGAATTTGCTAAATCTGTTTCCATTTTTGTAATAGCTTGTTGCAAATGAAGTATATCGGCCTTGATTTTATCTTTCTTTAATTCCAGTTTTTTCACTTTTCGATTTGCTTCTCGGCTCAATAGTTTTTGCCACATATCCTGGTATAAGGCATTTGACAATTGTACTGAAAGTTTTAAACCTCTATCAGATATTTTTCCTAATTCAAGAAGAGCGGTGTGAATGGGTGAATCTATCCCATTTTGAGATGAGTATTCATTAACGGTTCCCTGCCAAGAAGCAAAATATTTTGAATAATTTGGCAAAGAAGTGCTCAGCAGAAAATACATGCCGCTATTCTTATAAAATAAGTCTATCACTGATCGACATGAACCCTTTTCGGTCTCAATGACAATCATTCCCAACTTTTCATCAATTGAAACTCTCTTTATGAACTGTCCCTTCAGAAAAGACCGAAAAATATGAACATATTTATCATCCAATTTGGTTATCGTCTCAATTCTTTCCATATCCAACAAAATTGCTGGAGCTTGCTTTCCACGCGAGAGATACAAATACTGCTTCCTTCCTCGCACGTATAAACTCAGGACCAGATAGTGCGGATAGGAAAAGACTTGTTTAATGAGGCAATTTTCAAGATTTTGATTAAGAACAATTAGATCTTTGGAGAGAGAATCAGAAAGCATAATTTGTGATTTCTAATCAATCCCGGTGCCAATACGCCATGGACGGAACTTAACCTCGTTATCGCTAAATGGAAGTATGAAGCTAAACCAAACAAATAAGGCCTTACCCTTGATGTATTCGTGTGGAACAAATCCCCAAAAACGAGAGTCATAGGAAAAATCCCGATTATCACCCATGGCAAAAAATTTACCATCCGGAACAGTTAATTTTTCATAATCAACTTTATAAAAGTTATCATTATCCTGCTGAATAATATGAGAATGTTCTCCGGTTTTCGTTTCCAGCAATTTTAAGTTATGGCCTTTAAATTTATCATCCATATCATCAAGGATTTTCTTACCTTGCTCTGTGCTGGTGATATCCTTCACATCAATCGGTGCTCCATTAATATAAATGATCTTATTTTTGATTTCTATCGTATCACCAGGTAAACCAATCACTCTTTTTATGTAATTTACACTTGGATCTTTGGGATATTTAAAAACAACGACATCACCCCTTTTTGGATTACTTTTCCCAAAAAGATAGATGGGATCTCCAAAGAAATCAGAAAAAGGTAGTTTAAATCCGAAAGCCATTTTATTAACGAGAATAAAATCACCGATCATCAACGTGGGAATCATTGAGCCTGAAGGAATTCTAAACGGTTCAAAAAAAATGGACCGGAAAATCAAAATAATTACAACCAAAATCGTTAATGATTTTATTTCTTTGACAATTTTTTGTTTTCTAGTCAGCGGTATTTTCGGCGGTTGGTCGGCGTTGGCTGGAGGGAGTAAATTATCTTTAATCTGTTGTTCATTTGTTTCCATAGGCATCCATTAAAATAATCCAAAAACTGTAGTGAGAGTATCATTCATATGGATTCTTGACAATCTTCGCCATAAATTTCTTCTTAAAGACGTAACGAGCGGAGTTCGATATTGTTTTGTCGCAAGCGATGAGAAATCGCCTTGGATAAGCCTTCAAACAAAACCGCTGCAATATCTTTTCGTTGAGCGACACATTTATCAAATTCTGCACGTGATAACACATAAAGGGAGACATCTCCTGATGCTACCGCATTGGCAGAACGAACCGCATGATCAAGAAATGACATATCACCAAAAAAATCACCTTTCTTAAATGTCGATAGAGAATGCAATCCTCCGTCTGGTAAAAGGAGTTGAATACGGACATTCCCGTGGCGAATAAAATAAATTTCATCGCTTTGGTCACCACTATTGAAAATCTTCTCCCCATCATTGTAATGGACCTCGCGCATAACACTCTTTAAAGCATCGACAATTGCACCATCGGCAGTTTTAAAAACTTTGATTTCCGACAAATCGAGGACTGTTTCCAGTGTGATCAGGCCTACCTCTTTTAAAATCAGGTCCTCTACTGATTCTAAGGCTTCATCCAGTGTCGCAAATTCAAGTTTTTTCTTAATATCATGGAATGGCCCAACTTCCTTAAAATAACGCTGTACGTTTTGCCTTCCTGGTTTTTTCTCGGGGATGGATGAAAGAATAAATATCCCTCCGCCTTCCTCAATCTGGGTCGCTATCTGCTTTAAGATATTACAGGCGGTATAATCCACCGAACGAACCCTATCAAAGTCTAGAATTACATACTTCACCTTTGGAATAATCGGTCTTATCTCTGAGTAAAACTGATCTGTAGTTCCAAAGAAGAGTGAGCCTTGCAACTCGAAGATAGCTGTGCAGTCACCTTTTTCATGCAGCATTTTGAACTCGTCCGAACTACGTTGTTTTTTCGAAAACATAGCATTGCCGAACGATTTTCTTCGAATAATCGTGCCATGTATTTGGTCGCGTACAAACAAAAGAATGGACAAGGCAACACCAACTCCTGCCGCAGCAATAAGATTGGTGACAAGTGCCGTGATAATTACGGCCAAAATCACGCTAAAATCAAATATAGTTGAACGCTGTGTGGCCAGATGAAAACTTTTAAAATCTATCATTCTAAAGGCAATGACAATAAGAATTCCGGCCAAAGCTGCGACAGGTACCCACGCAATGTATGATAGAAAGGCATAAAAGCTGATCAGAGAAAAAATGCCAAGAAAAAAACCAGCTCGTGGAGCTTTTCCACCGCTATTAATATTAACAAGTGTTGCTCCTGATGTGCCAGCACCTGGCATCCCAAACAAAATTGAAGCGGCGAGATTTCCTATTCCTTGACCAAATAATTCACGATTGGAGTTATGTCGCGAGCGTGTGAGAACATCCAGTACCACACAAGTTTTAAGGGTATCAATTGAAAGCAAAACGGCCAGGGTTAATGCTGTAGATGCGAGTATCGGAAGATGATTCAATTGAATTAGTTGAAGTTTGTTGAAGCTATTTAAGGCCAATGAAAAAATGGAAGCACTTTCACCTATTTGAATTAATCCAACTACTAAACCGTTATTTTCAAGAGTCCTTAGAGAAGGTAACCATATGGTCAAGATACCATAGGTCAGCATTCCCATTATCAAGGCCAAAATTGCTCCAGGGATTTTCTTGATAAATCGAGGGGCCAAAAACATAGTTGCCATTGTGACTGCGCCAACTGTCAGTCCCGGATAATTCCACATCGTGGGGCTTATTAGGGCATTTAAGATTTTTTCCTTTGGAACTCCCAATAATTTTGGCAGTTGGCCTAAAAAAATAAGTATTCCTACACCGCTTAAATATCCAGTCACAACGGAGTAGGGAATATATTTGATAAACTTTCCTCCACCTAACACAGAAAACAGAGTTTGCAATAATCCGGCGAAAAGAATAACGATTGCAAGATAAGCAGACACTAATTCTGGTGCAATACCCTCGGTTTTAACAATGTTGGCAACGAAAGCGGCGAGAACTGCCGCTGCTGGAGCGCAGGGAGCAGAAATAAGGCCAGCAGTACCCCCAATCAAGGAAGTGATTAGCCCCAAAGCAATAGTCCCCAATATACCTGCCAAAGCACCAAAAGAAGTGTACGCAGATCCAAGAGGAGCATAGATGACCAATCCGAAAGCTATAGCGGCCGGAAGTGCAACCAACATGGACGAAAGACCGCCTAAAACATCTCCCACCAATCCTTGGGAAGAAAAAATGGATTTTATATTCATAGCTTTATCGCAAAATTGCTTTTCTATCCTAATGGTCTCCAGTATACAGAGCTATAGGAAAATTTGGAAAATTTTTTCTAGAGGATAGTTATGAATCGCAATATTCCCAGAAGTGTGTCATATGAGAATGGCCGATTGATTTTTCTTGATCAAACACAATTGCCAAATGAAATCGTATTTGAAGAGCAAACGACTGTTGAGCAAGTATGGCATTCTATAAAAATGTTAAAAGTACGTGGGGCTCCAGCCATAGGCGTTGCAGGAGCCTATGGACTTTTCGTAGGTGCAAGAAATATTTTAAATAGAAAGACAAAGATCACCCATGAAAATTTTATCCTTGAACTCACTAAATTGGCAGACTATTTAGATAGCTCGCGACCTACTGCTGTGAACTTAAAATGGGCCCTTAAGCGCATGCTTGATGCTGCCATCAAAAGCACTGAAAAAAATGTTTCTACTCTATGTAGCTTATTGGAAAAGGAAGCGATTTTGATTCACGAGGAAGACAAAAAATTGTGTAGAAATATCGGTGAAAATGGTCTTTCTTTAATTAAAAGCGGAATGGGCATTTTAACTCACTGTAATGCCGGCGCGTTAGCTGTTAGTGAATTAGGCACAGCTCTGGCACCCATTTATCTCGCTCACGAGCAAGGAATCAAGCTTCAGGTGTATTCCGACGAAACAAGACCACTATTGCAAGGATCACGCTTAACCTCATGGGAATTGATGCAGGCGGGAGTGGATGTGACTCTTATTACAGACAATATGGCTGCACATATCATGAGTCAGGGCCTTATTGACATGGCAATTGTTGGCGCTGACCGAGTCGCTGCTAATGGTGATGTTGCAAATAAAATTGGAACTCTTGGAGTCGCGATTTTGGCCAAATATTTTAATATACCTTTCTATGTTGCATGTCCTTTCTCAACGATAGACTTAACTACTCCGACAGGTAAGGAAATCAAAATTGAAGAAAGAGGTCCAGAGGAAGTCTGCCACTTTGGGAACCGAAGGACGGCACCTGAAAAAATGAAAGTCCGCAATCCTGCATTTGATGTCACTCCTCATCACCTCGTTTCGGGACTAATAACCGAAAAGGGTCTCTTTCTTTATCCATACGCTGAGAAAATACAGAGGGAGTATCGCCCAACTTAGTCTCAATAACGCGCCGCAAATCATCTCATGGAAGATCTCTTCTTGTGTTTCTTTAACTTTTTATCTAATAATATGTTCATATTGGTTAAGTACACGCAATCGTAGCTCAGCTGGATAGAGCACTTGACTACGAATCAAGAGGTCACAGGTTCGACTCCTGTCGGTTGCGCCACTTCTTTTTATTCTTTTTAATACATTCAATTTTCATTTAGACTTAAATTAAAGAGGTCCCATGTTGCAAAAAATTAAGCGCGACGAAAATATTGTATATCTAAAAAGATTCATCAATGGCCTTCTGCTGGGTCTGCTCATTTTTATGCTCATCAAAGGAATTATCGTTCACACCAACGGATTTCCATTTTTCAGATTCTATCTCCTGTCAATAATCGCTATCTTCTGCCATCTGACACTTAAAAAGCTCTATTACACTTACTGGACTTTTGGACTTATTTTTTTTGCACTTATTTTGATTGATGTTCTTACAGCTTTCTGGATGAAACCATGGCTTGGAATTATGGGTCTCTTGTTATTGATTGCTTTCTTAATTGTTAATTATTTCTTAGCTTCGCCTATATATTACCCTCGCGTAAATTGGTGGGAGTATGATTTTCGCTATCGAACTGATCTCAAGGGTAAAATTATTCTCGAAGACGGAACTCTTATTGAGTGTCGAATTGCAGACATTCGAAGAAAAGCTGCTTGCGTCCATAGTTTTGCAAATTTTCAGACCGGTTCTGAATTCAATCTCGAAATCGATCTTGCTGATAAGGCGGTCAAAAGTACTGTTAAAATTATTTCTAATCGCCAAGGCATTCCAGGAAGACCATCCATCTACGGAGTTCAGTTTCCACAAAATGCGTTTCCCATATATCAAGAAATCCGGCGATTCTGGAAACAGACAGCACAATTGAAAAATGAACATAAGTTTAAGAAGGTTTTGAATGGATGATATTTGGTTTATGAAACTCGCCCTAGAACAAGCGGAGATCGCCTACAGATTCAATGAAGTTCCCGTTGGTGCTCTAGTCGTTTCAGCGGAAGGGAAAATTCTCAGTTCACGCTACAATACAAAAGAGCAGGATTTTGACCCGTGCGGTCATGCTGAAATATTGGCCATCAGAGAAGCCGCCCAATGCGAAAAAGCTTGGCGTCTTATGGGCTCTACAGTTTATGTAACACTGGAGCCTTGCGCAATGTGTCTGGCAGCCATGGGACAGGCCCGAATAGCACAACTTGTCTTTGGCGCCTATGATCCGAAGGGCGGCGCCTTAGGACTCGGGTATCATGTGCATAATGATACAAGATTGAATCATCGCTTCGCTGTGAAAGGTGGTCTATTGGAATTTGATTGCTCTAAAATTCTCAGCCGTTTTTTTCGGGAACAACGTAATTTTTATCGTTAGTATCACTCACGTTACCTAGACTCACATTTGTTCCTATGATACTTTGTTGAGCTATTTAAGTTTCTAAAATGCGGAGAATTGGCCGAGTGGTCGAAGGCGCATGCTTGGAAAGCATGTAACGGGCAACCGTTCGAGGGTTCGAATCCCTTGTTCTCCGCCATTTAATCTCTATCTTCCTGAAACTACAAAATTTCCTTCCTGAAAATTTTGATTTGCTCGCAGTTGCTCGCACGCCTGAGATTTTTTCATGTATGCCTCCACTTGTATCACCGCATTTTTCTGCGCCCCTTCTGGAACGCTTGCATAGTGCTGAACAAGTTTTGAATCCTTGTGGCCAGTGACAGCTTGAGTGGCATCTAAGCTACCTGTTACAAGTCGCGTGATGGTTGCCATTGTGTGTCGCATGATGTGGGTGCTTGAATACTTATCAGACAAACCGCATTTCTTTAGCGCCCTGTTATAGGCGTGCTGAATTGATCTATATGACAGTGCGCCACCATCGTCATGAAAAACGTAATCAGAACCGCTTGCTTTGGCCGTTAAACGCCGCCTGAGTATTGTCTCAAGGGTTTCATTCATGTGGCAGTACCGAACCGCCTTATTTTTTGTGTAAGGCCTGAGCTGCATGAATCGTTTACAGTGATCCCAGACAACTACATGCATCACAAGAATTGAGCTATTTTTAAAATCAATGCTTGAGAATTGAAGCCCGGCCACTTCTGATACCCGACTAGCTAAGTAGAATTGAACTATAGCAAAATCTCGGTAGAAATCAGGAAGTGCAGAGAAGAAAAGATTTACCTCATCTGGCATCATCTTTTTATTTCGCTCGACCGGTTTCTTGATCATCCCCATGGAGAAATGACGTTTGAGTACTGGGTTTCTAAAACTGAAATCGTAATTTTCCTGATACCAATTAAAAAATGCTCTGAGCTGGGTAAGAGGGTGGTCAAAGTTCATCCGCCTACTATTAGTCAGAATCGCCTTTTGCTTTTTGCTATTCACAACCTCATCAATAATCTCTGGAAAAATGTGAGCCATATTCATTGGGCCAAGCGTGAAAAAAAACTCAGTATATTTTTTTATGAAATCGATAGTAGATTGCTCAAGAGTCGCGACTTTGATTTGTAGATACAAAAGCCAAGCTTTCTCAAAATTCATACCACGATCTCGCCCATTCAATTCAATCACTCTAGTGTTAAGGCCATGAGTTAATTTAAACGCTGGCACATTTGGGTTAAAACTATTTTTCCATTCAGCCGCATCACGAAGGCCATCAAAGGATTCATAGTAACGCTTACCTTTAAAACTTTTCGTGACAACGTATGAATTGCTTGTTGTATCCTTTCGGATACCTGGGTGGTGCTTAAGCGTAAGATAACGCTGTGATTTCTCTTTCATTCTTTAACTCCTTCATCGATCCATTTCAGAATTTCAGAGGGAAAAAAGAACAACTTGCCACCTTTCTTTCTAAACGGGATTTCTCGTCTTGAAGCCAAGTTGTACACATGTCCAACGGAAACACGCAGAAACTCGGCGACTTCTTCGATGCGCCATATTTGTTGACTATAAAAGAGCTTCAGCTGTCTATCACTATTATTCAAACCGCTCAAGGTATTGCTAAGGAAAGATATATTTTTCATAGAGCGTCCAATGTCATCGGTTATGACTAAAACAAAAAAGTATTTAAATTCCCAATACAACCAAACGTAGATATTTCTTAAACCAGCCGTAAAACATTTTAAAGACGAAGAAGGATGGTTCGTATGAAATTTGCTTGTTGGTAAACTTTAAACAAAAATATTAATCTTATAGCATCTATAAATTTTGCCCAGGAAACGAATATCCCTCATCCGCTCCCATCATTAAAGGTCTCCATGCTGAATCATCTTTATCCGGGTTTTCGATTCGCACTGAATCACAATGAATAGGAATAAAGGGTGTATCTCCAAAAAAATTCAATATGCTTTGGTCATACATACCCTTGAGATCAATCGATTCAACAGTTCCAAAGTATGGACCAATCTTTTTTATGTATGTGCTATCGACGCTATATTCTTTTCTCGCCTGACTAAAACCTATCTCGTCAACTCTTGCGATGAATCCATTAATGAGTCTCTGAATTGCCGGCTTTGCAGGATACAGCTGTGTTAGCTTCATTTCATTGGTTGTAATTTTTGAATACGGATTAAAGTTCAGATACGCTTCAACATCGAAAAAGTTCTTAACTGGAACCTTGGACGGTTTTGTATATCTCATTTCAATTCTACAGCCTAATATTCTTTTAACACGTCCATCTACATCTAGAATCTCAAGTTCTCTTTCATAACACAGCATGACCTCAGGGCGACAGCCCCAGTAGTAAGTAAATCCTGGTCTAATATCTTCAGGAGGGAATGCATATTCATGGTCTCTGTTACGTTTGCTAAATTTTTTGCTTTTTTGTTTTCCTTTAAAACGTTCAACAATTCTTACACCTGGCCTATGCAATGATTTTGCAACTGTTTCGCATCTAAAAGGAATATCGATAGCCAAATCCATCCTTTTTATTTTGAAATTATTAAATAACCATATCCAATTCTCTTGTGGTCGGAACCGTTCAGCCCAGTTTAAAAAATTATTAAATGTTTTAAACTGACTTAGGTGGGTGCGAATAATAAGACAGTTTTCAAATTCTGGAGGGACTTCCCCTTCGTTATTAAACCTGATCTCTAGGAATTTGCCCTCTTGATTAATCGTCTGCACTTTTTTGCAGTTTCCATGGAATCGCCATTGTTTCATTTTGACAACGGCACCCTCATCACCATCGTGTTCAAGCATCGCCATCTGCAATTGATCAATGACTGCTCTCGGCGCGACCCCTTCTATCTCAATCGTATCTATCATATTTCCTCCATTGTATGCAGTTCTTCCTATTTCGTATCCAATACGGGTCCAATTCACTTATCAAAAGTACGCTTGCTCTTATAGAGCATTACTACCAAAGTAATTTTCTATTCATAGCGATTTCTAGGAATAAACAACAGGTCCAAAGTTTTTTATTTTTGGATAAAACGGTCCCGCTAATTTGGGGGACAAAGTCTTTGTGAAATTGATTTCACAGTCCCCTTAATTTCATTTTATGAGCTTTAGTGATCTCACTCGAATCTTTGCGATAGCCCTTATCTTCTTTACATCAGAATTTCCCGACATCGCTTTTGGGCCAAAAGTTCTCTTGATCCTTTTTTTAATTAATTCTTCTTTATTTTCGGAATCCACAAGTGGGTCATTGGGATTAATAATTAAATCATAAAGGGCTGACATCAATTCATAAGATTCGTTTCGACGCATTCCATAGACTAACTCAAAGACACTTGAAAAATAGAGAATAAAGAACATTTCATTATTGCATTTAAAATTAATCTTCTTACTTTTTAGTTGGGAGGTAAGCTCACGGCTGGAATCACTACCAAAGCTAATGTAATTATTGAAATTCTTTCTAATTTCGGCTACATTTTTCTTGGATACGCCATGCATAGTTGAGCAATAAGTTAAAAAATCAATACAATGTTCAATCTCTTCCTCCAACTCTTGAGTTTTTAAAATCAGACCATTTTCAATCATACTATCTATTTGTTTTTCAACTATCCAAGAGCTTCTCAATTCTAGCGGTACGTCTTTGAAAAAATCAATTTCGCTAAATGGGTCTTCATTTCCCAATGCACCTGTAATTTTGCTAAAAAAAGCCAATTCATTCATTACAACAAAAATATCACTCGGGTTTAGCTGCAAGAAATTGTCGATAACAGAACTTCTTACATTTCGAGGTATATCTTTTTTAATTTCTACATAAAATTTAGCGAAAACAAAGATAAAATCAAAAACAATATTCATGTCAGCGACAAATACCTTTTGAGGTATCTTACGAATCAATTCTTCAACATCAGATAAATTACCTTCATTGCATTCAATATAATCTTCAGAAAGAATATTCGCTGCATCCAAACATTCTTCTTGATACTTAAATATCTGGTCGAGAAAATTATTATCCTCTTCATCTTCAATTCTATTTAACATCTCTTGAAAATTTCTTTTCATAGCAAGCTTATCGGACAATTTTAAGCCGAATCTTAAAACTCAATTTTTCCTAGATTGTGAAAAAATCGATGAGTAAAACAGTCTTTCTAGGTTCATAACTCCTTTTAATTTCGTCGCCTCAATTTTTACCTTATCCCAAATCCACTCCTGCTCTCCGATTTCAAAAGCCTTCTCCCGCTTGTACAGGGCAGTAATCAACCCGCTAAACCTCAAATCAAGTCCGACACCTTCCAAGTCGTCATCGCGAATAAATTTATCAAAGTGCTTTTTCAGCAGTGCTTTCCCGGCCCATGTATGGCAGTCATAAACATATCTTTCGAATCTTGGTATAAAACCTGTCTCTGTAGGAACGTTTCTAACCTTCAGCCGATTAATTTCATTCCAATCGAGGACATCGAGTGACAGCTCTAAAGCCACCATAAAATCGTAACCAGATGTTCCCGAATGCCTTAGAAAGGTTGTCAGTTTGTTATTTTGATTATGCTTTCTTTGAAACAGTTCCTTTAGTTCTTCCCGTCGGATTTTGTGTTTTTTAAAGAAAAACCAAGAGCGATAGGCCTCTGTTAGTGTGGAGGCGCTAAGAAAGTCTTCATTTGTTAAATCTGGTTTTACCAGATAACTCTCGTGGCCATCGATCCAGTTTTTTGTGTGATTAGGGAGGCATTTTAATTCCCACTTTTTAATGCTCAAAATTAAACTTTGGGCCAGTTGTAACGCTGATTTTGATGTAGAGATAAGGTCGTAATAAAGTTCAATGTTCCTGGTCTCTTCAAAAACAATTTTGTGGCAATACTTAATCAGACCAGATTCACCACTTATGACTTGAATAATTTCCGCCCAGCTTGTACCCAAAAGGAGATTTCCCCGCCGCACCTCTTTGTGGAATGCACTATAGATTAAGAAGCGGTATTTCCTTCCCTTGTTAATGTAAATATCACCAGCCAGTTTAAGATGCTCACTTGGGCCATTATGTAAGAAACTTGCGCACGAACATCTAGCAGATATGAGATCGACCTCTTTTATTGAAAGGTCTTCGTCTTGAACTAATACTAACCTGGGAATCTCTCTCTCTTCCTTTAAGTGTGGCCGCCTAGGATGACCACCATCAAATAGGTCTAGTTGACTTTTTTTTCAGTCGTGGGCCTTTGTCGGTCCGCCAGCATCTTCTTGCACGCGGCCTCCTCTTCACGTTTATAGGCCACGTAAATCTTCAGTCTTTCCAGATTGGTTTGGTGCATTTTTGAGTAGTAATCTTGCTTGTTTTTGATCTTGATTGGGATTTCCTTAATCCTCTCTTCTAATTGTTGATTATTAAGCGATTTCAGTTTGGTGAGATTGACCGTTTTTGGTTCAATCTTTTTTTCTTGTTCCATGTGACCTCCGTAATGTTGATATGGTTTTGTTATGGAAATTCTAAGAGGTCATATCAGAACGCAGTAAAGAGATTTTTTTCATTAAAAACAAAATAATGTCTGATGCTGAGTCTAAATTGGCAGGAAAACTGACACGATATCCAATTTCCCCCCTCTCGTTTTATTAAGGTGAGCGAACGAGGGGCGGGAAGTAAAAATATTTAATTCTAAGGATCAAATTTATAATTCGTGGAAAAATTCATTTTGCTTTGATAGCACTGCAAAGCTAATCCTTGTTTTATCAATTAGATAGCAATATTCTGAATATGAAATAAGGTTACTGTAATGGGGGTTATTATTTTATTCGATAGGTTAATTGGTCTAAAGTGAGATGCCAGTCTATTGATTTTGCGTTAGCTATTTCTTGTAACAGTTATGAATCTCCAACAAGTAATGATTTGTATTGCTTGTAACTGTTATAGAAAATAATGCTGGATTTTTAATCTGGGATTAGCCCCGAATACTTAAATTCGTTGGCCCTCTGCTTGAATGTCATTGCACCTGCACCAGCATAAATTTGATCCGAACCGCTGCAAACAGATTTGTCAGAGAAGGATACAAATAAATCTGCAGTAGATTTGAAATCTTGATCGTATGCGACATGTGCATATGAGCATTTCTTGTGTTTGGTACGATGATCTCCTGGATAAATTTCAACGTAATTTACGAGATAAATTCTGGCCAAATTCTTGTTGGTGATCCCCTCGCTATAGAGTGTAAATGAAAAACCACCGCAACGGAGACAGAGTTTTTCCTTATAGGCTTGTTCAATGGATTGCTGAACTAGGTCCCAGGGAGTTACTGGCGGAGCACCGGCATCTGGGGCTATTTGCACTGCTGTTGCTGATTGACTGTTGTCAACATGAGCAACCCGATCTCCACCGAAAATCTTAAATGCCACTTCACAGTTCGTAACGCCAATGGCCTTCGATAAATGTGCTGAAAATGCCGACTTTTCTCCTGGATTGAGTGGTCGCAGATCGACGCCACCAATGGCGCTGTCAACGATGGCTCCCTTGCTATCGCGAAAGTTGGCGCTTACTGCAAGTTGTTCAATTGGTTTGGAGCTAATATTTTGAACCTCTCCTACGACCTCGGCCTCACCTCGATCAAAAGAGCATTGCTTCGAAATGACGCTAAGTGCTGCTTCTTTTGAGAATGTTTGATTGTTTCTATGCGAATCACCGATACTTCTCGCCCACATAAAGGATGCAATGAGGGGGATTCCAATTTTAAGAAGGACGCTCTTACGATTTGCTTTTTCATCTTTTAATATTGTGGTGGGCCTTATCATTCCAACAACGAAAGCAACAAGATTGATGGTAAAAAGAAGTATCGCGAAATTTAATAATTTTGGCCCATGATCCTTAAATAGTATACTCAGTCCGAGTAGGATGCCTAAGCTAGCTAAGCTCCATTTTAGTATTTTTATCATTCTTGGATTCACACACCCACCTTCTGTGATAATGAAATGAACGAACGGTTACTTGCATGAAATCTTTTGACCACTTTTACCACCAGTGGCTTCAATGAACGCTTCTTGGCCATACTTGTTTTTATAAGTACTCATCAGCTTAAGACCTTGATTCAACCAGATCTTCTGACAGATTTTTGTCGGGCATCTTTTATAAGCACCTCTTTGGTAGCACTCGACTTCTCTGTAGGTCTCAATTGATTGCTCTTTGGTGACTCCCTTGAAAATGTCTATCCCACTAAAAAAATCTTTGCCGGCCTCGGAAGCCAATAAAGAATTAGCAACTAAAAATATTGCCATCAGTGTAATAAAATAGATTGATTTCATATTCAGTCGTCCTTAGATTTGATTTTGTCCTCAGGTATAACCCTTTCAATTTTCAATTTAACAAAGCCAGCAAAAAGTTCTTCAAGCTTTAGGTTGTTTAGGTTTATTGACTTTCGTTCTGTTCCTAAAAGTAAATAGTCAACCGAGACATCGAAGACGTCTGAAAGCTTTACGAGATGCTCTGGGGAATAGCTTGATTTTTTTCCAGATGTATACGAACCAAGAGTTGAAAGAGGAATTGCTGTCATTTTTGCGAGTTTTCGCAAAGTAATCCCTTCTTTCTCCATAAGTTCGAGAAGAACTTTGTTAAATTTGATTTGCTTATTCACGGTGTGATTATCTAGGGCAAATTCTTTATAACAAAACATATTCTACGAGCATGGACACAGTGTTCATGTTGGTTATTTGACTTGCTAGTGACATCAATAGACCTAAGGCAATTGCCATCTATCTTCATAGACAAATATCAATCCTGACGAATAAACTCCAATGTGAAATGATTTCACAAAACGTTGAAGGCACAAACATTCAGATCTGTTGTATTTGTGTTGCAAAAATAGTTGTTTTTGCATCAGTCAGTTTTGATTTTTAGAGATTAGTGTTATTAGGCATTTCCGTTTTCATTTTTCTTCGAATTTAGGATGGGATTTTGCAACACTCGTGAGATTGTGCTTTTGTTCACGCCCAATTCTTTTGCGATTTCAGATAAACGTAGCCCACGTTCTTTAAGTTGAATTACTTTTTGCAAGTCTATTTTTCTGGGCCGTCCAAGTTTAATGCCTTTGCTTCTTGCGTTTGCAATCCCGGACTTAACGCGCATTTGGATAATTGAGGCTTCAAATTGAGCAAAGCTAGAAACTAGATGCAACATCAAAGTTCCCGAGGGGGTAGTTGTGTCCATTCCATGATCATGTAAAGAGGTGAATTTAATCCCATGATTATTATATTCTTGAATCTGGTTGACTGTATCTGCGAGTGACCTGAAGGCCCGATCAAGACGATAAACAAGAATTCCTTGAAATCTTCTTAATCTTGCCAGGCGATTCATTTCTTGGAATTCGGGGCGATTAGTATTTTTCCCTGACAATCTGTCTACGAAAATTTGAAAAACTTTCCAGCCTCTGGAGTCACAGTACTCCTTAAGCTCATTGATTTGCATCTCTGGATTTTGCGTCTCGGTACTAACCCTAACGTATAAGGCATATTTCATTTCTAAACGTAATTCTTAATTGGTTTCCAATCAAGAATTATTTTTTCAATTCACTTTTTGCCAAGATAAAAGTGCTTTGCATTGCTTCTCGAATGGCCATTAGTAACTCAAGTAGGGTCTTAATATCCTTCGTTTGCTTCATGTGGTGAAGTTTTTGAATATAGTGATCGTAAAAATCTTCTTCGAGCTTATTCATGCTTTCTATTTTACCATTAAAACTATTTCCACTATAGCTTAATCTTGGCCTCGCTTTGTCTTTACTTTTTGATTGATGCTTTGAACGCAGCCCTACCAAAGATGATTGAGATGAAAAATTCTATATTCGAATTGAAGATTGAAAACTTTAAAAAATTATTTGTCTGGCAAAATTTGAATTTAACAACCATGGTTCTTGGTGAAGATGCAAACTTTCTAACAAATCATTAATGCCCCTCTGTTGAGAAGCTATGTGAACCTGAATTGCGGGATCACTGTTACCATGGGTCTTTACAAGAAAACTGAGTTGCTGCGCTTTTTGTGCATCAATTTCAAAAAACAATTCAGATTTTATTTTTCTTAAAAGGTCATTTGAGCGAGTTCCTGCATACTTGAATAGATCCATAATAGTACAGCTACCATCGCCATCGACATCTAGCGGTGATTTGATCCACTCAAATAGATATAACAAGAAAACATTTGCCATCCATGAATCAACAAAGGGAGCGCCCGCTACAGTATTTATAGGCTGACTCAATTGTATGGTCCTACTTAAGCTTGGGTTTAAGTTTGTTGCACCAATATAGACCAAAGGAGGGGCACTGGATGCTTCAATAAAATTAAAGACGCCGGCAAAACATTGTCCGAAAGCAATAAATCCGCCCTTAATTCCATTAATACCCCTGACCGCCCTTCCCAAGGCGTCGGGCGAAATGTGACCATGTTTTGTATCAATACCCGAAATAGAGCCGTGCCCTGTAACAATGACAAAAACCTGTTCAAAACCAGAGATTTTTGCAAGCTCATTAGATAATTGATCGGTGGAAAATGTATTTTGAGTAATTCCTACAGGGGCGAGATAAAGTGCCGCCTGCGGTTGATCGTTAAAACAATAAATGTTTTTATCGCTCACTCCAATCTTTCTTAATGAATCAACACCCAAAATTATATCATAGAGGAATCTGGGCTCAACAGATCCATCAATAAAAACCCAACAGGTGTTTACAGGAGTTACTTGGCAAGTTGGATAAATTGGTGGCATGAAGCTAGAATGAACAAGACGACTGTATCAGTCAAGCATAGTTAACTTTTAACATAGATGAAACCTTCTGCTCTTCAACGAAAACCGGGGTTGTAATTTCAAGGCCAGTAAGAGATTTAATTTCTGAAAATATGCATCCAGTTGCACTGACAAGATATATTTTCCCCATATCAGTTATCAAAACAAAACTCGCCTCAGCATGGTCTTTTAAACCATAAAGCGAATACACTCCGCTGTTTACAAGCCTCGCTACTTCACTGGGGAGTTCATTTAATTTTTTCCGTCCTATTCCAGTTTGAGTAGTCATACCCCTCCCGGTAGTCTGTCTATGCTGGCCAGAACAAGAATATGACACTGTATTCATGTGCGTCTTGTACCAGCAATTCTATTTTATATCAAACTGGGATGCCCCAATAGGGGATAAATCTCACCAGCATGGCTAAATAGACCATATTTTCTACCGATAAGCAAGAAACCAGAAACAACGTAAAAGAGCAATCCAATGGACGAGCACAACGTATTCAATATGTTAACCACCATACTAGAAAGCAAGACCAGAAATGCAATTATGGTTGATAAAGCCATATTTAGATACTTTGCGACCTACCTGAGTCCAGCAATTATCGAGCAATTTCTTGAGGATTCAGCGTTAATCCCTCCAGAAATTGGCAGCCCACTCTTCAAAAGCTGGCTGGCAACATGTAGGGACAAGTTAGACATCACGCAGGGTGAGCTATACGAACACACGCGAATAGACCAGGGCGATCTTTCAAATTTCGAGAGCGGGAAAAAAGAATTTGGTCTTGATAGAAGAAGAAAAATTTTGGAATATCTCGAACCAATGATAAAAGAATACTTCCGCAGCAAGAGTTTTCCGAGCAAATCTCAAGCTGCGTGAATTTGTCACTCGGATTGACCTTTCTAATTATATCGAACTCAATCTCTGTGAGTTATTCGTAGGCATAATTATGAATCACTGTTGTATAAACTGTTTTCAAGATGAATGGATGATAGACCATATTAAAACGAAGGGTGAGCAAATTGATGAATGCTCTTTCTGTGGCGCAGAAGATGTTATGGCCATAGAGCTAACGGAATTTAAATCCTTAGTGACACCAGTCATAAATCTCTACACTGCCATTACAAATTTTTATCCGATGGAAATATTAAAGGAGCAAGACAATAGCGAGAACATGATCTGGGATAAGCTTACCCACGATTGGGGCATTTTTGATGATCCCAGTGTAGGAGAGAGCATTTTATCCTCTATCTATGAAGACGACCCCAGAGATGGAACTTTCTACGATTTCATGAATGACGCAGTTGACATAGAAGATGATTGGTATGAAGAATTTTCGACGAAGGCAAATTTGTGGAGTGATTTTTGTTATGAAATCAGGCACGTCAACAGATTTGCCCCGAAAACCTTTGCCAATGAAATAATAGACAAAATAATCGAAGCCAACCAGATTGCAGTCGAAGTCGGCACGATATTATACAGGGCGAGGACTCAACAAGAAAATAAACCTTACACGACTAACAAAATGGGCCCACCTCCACCAAAAGATGCAGTATTTGGCAGACTAAATCCTCAGGGAATTGCTTATTTGTATCTATCAGATAATCCTGAAACATGTGTTTCTGAAATTAGACCAGACACCACGAGTGAGGTGAGCATAGGCACATTTAAAATCGTCCGCGAATGCAGGTTTGTCGAGTTGACATCTGAATATATTGGGTCGCCATTTAAATGGGGTAAAAGCTTTCCCATGATATATAGATATAAGAATTTTTTAAATGAATTCGGTAAAGATATCTCAAAACCTATCAACCCAAAAAGTTCATACCTAGACTATCTGCCAACGCAGTTTGTATCAGAATACATTAAACAGAAGGGGTACGATGGCATCGTATTCAAGAGTTCTAGCGGCAGTGGATTAAATTACACCTTGTTCAATCATAAGATGGCAAAATGCATTGATGTTAGATTCACCACTGAAATCAAAGCAAATTACAGTTTTAAATTAAAAACTGATGATGTTATCTGAGTTTGGAATCAGTCAGGTGCAGTAGCCTAAAATTATAAATCTTGTATATGACGACCGATAAATTCTGCGGAGCTATCCCAAGCAACTTTGGGGCCCTTTAACTCCTTATCGTAATACCATGTCTTCGCCCATTTGTTTCCAAAACTCCATTCCCAAGCCACCTGTCTTCCTTTTACAAAATGAGTTCGTGTGGTTGGATAAATTGCGATCCGAAAGCCAACACCGCTTGCCGTGGTTGATTTTAGGATAAGTCCTTTCCCAAGCGAAACCGGACTCTTGAGGTCCTTGTCCGAAAAGAGATCAATATTAGTTTCAAATACTTCGTGCTTTTCACATGGGATAGAATACACAGCCCTGAGTATGGTAATTCCCATGTCGATGATCGAATTAATTTGAGCGGGCTCGATTTCACCCCCATGCACAGCTGTATTCCTCGCATCCACTAAATATTTGATAGATGTCGTGATACTTGGTGCGAGAGCACCTCGTTCAGCAAGCTTTTCCAGCATGACTTTCAGTGATAAACCTCCAACTTGAGACAATAATCCCATGGATGCGATCAAGATTTTCAATTCTTGTTCAAGCTCAATTGCTAACGTTATTAAGCCAAGCTTTGGCGAGCCTTTTGCGGCTTCAATGACATTTGCTATTGCAGTATTTACATCCCGAACCGACTCCTTCTTCAGAGTGCGTAGAAACTCAGCCCTCTTTTCTAATTTACTCTCTTTGGGTGGTGAGTCTTCTGATCGAACAATGGGCTCTTCAGGTGGCAAAACAGATACCGCTGCCGCCAACTCGACGAGACCAATCTGGACTCCATCTTTACCTGCACTAACCGATCGTATTCGATCAATAAGTTTTGCTAGCTTGCCTCGTAAGGCGGCAAATAAAATTAAAACAACGATTGGCCATGCAAAATGAGAAAAGGAATCGATAGTTCCTGTCCAATCAAAGGAAGACGGACAGCACTGATTAGCTGCTTCTTGCTTACACGCAAGAGTGTCCTGCTTTTGGTTCACACCAAGCCGAAGCGATTCTAAATTTTGCGCAGTTGGTGCCTCTTTAGGATTGGGCATAATTTTTTCCTCAAAAAAACAATTCATTTCGAGTGATTATACAGCAGCAATACGCCGCATAGCTAATCACTGAATAAATCCTTATCTGAATAAGAATAACACATAGTTTCCACAACAATAGCTTTTCGTGAGTGCTGAAATAATTCGCTTCATACTCATTAAGTCAGATGCTGTGTATTTTTTTATTGTTCTAAATACACATTGCTCGCAATTTGCTCGCACACAAACATGAGAATGAATTAAAAACGATGAAACCCCGTGAAGATTAAAAAGGGAGCAAGTTGCTAATTTCCCTATAACATCCTAAAATTGTTTCATTATTATTTGCGGAGTTAGGTTACCCTTGTTCTCCGCCATTTACTTCTTATCTATCTGAATCTATTAATTTTCGATTTTGAATCTGGTCACTCAGGGTCCGTTCTCACCGAGTTACCTAAGTCGCAACCATTGACAATGTGTGCGGTATGCCGTACACTTGATCAAGAGGCACAGGGCACAAGCGATGAAATATGTAGTCCTCAAAACTAGCGAATTCGAGGAATGGCTAGATGATCAGCAACCGAAGATTCGCACCCAGATCTTGGCTCGACTTGACCTGCTTTCGATCGGCCACTTCGGCAACCACAAGCGTTTTGAGGGCCTAATCGAACTACGATGGCTCAATGGAACCCGTGTCTATTCGTTTCTATGGGGCTCCGCAATCGTAGTCGCCTTATACGGAGGAAATAAACATGCGCAAGACCGCGACATCAGGAAAGCAAAAAAAATTCGCGACAAAATCCTTGAGGGCTCACGAGCCGTTCGCTAGTAGGGAGCTGAAAGACTCTCATCTTGTCGCAGAAACCCTCTTGGAGTGCATTCGAACCGGAGACCTCGATGCTTTTCGCGAAGTACTCATGTCCCACCTTATGACCGTCAACAAAGTCGCCGTGGCCAAAAAGGCAGGCATTGGGCGTCGGACGCTTTACGATTTGATTGATCCAAAGAAGGAATTTAATCCTGAACTCTCGACGGTTTCGGCCGTGATCCGAGCGTTGGCCGCATAACCCTAAAACTCGACATCGGTTGGAAAAAGGTAAGTAGGTAATATCAATATTAATAGGTAATACGGTTCTCATGCTGGTTTTGGTCTGGTCACTCCATGATTCTTAATGAAAAGCCATGAGAGAAGATGAAAGGAAAAAAAGCACAAACTGCTGATTCTATTCCTAACATGCAATTTAATAAAGACGTTTGCAATACCAGACTAAAATCCCTTGTTCTCCGCCATTAATCTACTAATCATCTCTATTAATGCTTTGCATTTTAAAAGCCTGTTTTGACATTAGACCTTTTTTCGGCCAAGTTACGACTAGGTAGTTGGTCGGACAAGAGAGGATAGGTGAACTCCGCCAGGTCGGGAACGAAGCAACGGTATCTGATTCCTGTTTGTGTTCGCACCAGCTACCGCCTTTCTTCTTTTATCTCATGCTTTTATTTGTTACAGTTTCACTTTCTTAATGTTTGGATTGCACAATGAGCTATCAAGTTTTAGCGCGCCGCTTGCGGCCTACAACATTCGCAGAAATTTATGGCCATGCGCCGATTGTTCACGCCATTAAAAATTCTCTCATCAACAAAGTCGTGGGACATGCTTATCTTTTTACCGGCACGCGAGGCATAGGCAAGACGACTATGGCACGATTATTGGCCAAGGCCTTACGCTGCTCGAACTTAACGAAGGATGGAAACCCTTGCCATGCTTGTCAGGGTTGCCTTGATTTTGAAAGCGGCTCTTCAATTGATGTATCTGAAATTGATGGTGCCAGTAACAATAGCGTAGATAATATTCGGGAATTAGTAACCAATGTTCACTATTTACCTACCTTTGGTGAGTATAAAATCATCATCATTGATGAAGTACATATGTTAAGCGCCAGCGCTTTTAATGCGCTTTTAAAAACACTGGAAGAGCCACCTCAGCATGTAAAGTTTATTTTTGCTACTACTGAGCCTGATAAATTACTTGGCACCGTAGTGTCTCGATGTCAGCGATTTGATTTCAGACCGGCTTCTAAAACTGAACTGATTACGTTTCTTGTCAATGTCGGAAAACAAGAAAGCATTGCTTATGAAAATGATTTTGTAATTGAGCAATTAGCAGAACAAGGGCGTGGAAGTTATCGCGATACTCTTTCAATCCTCGAGCAACTTATCACTCTTTCTGGCAATAGGCAGATTACCGAAGACATTTTAGTAAATGCTTTAGGTGTTGCACGCGGATCGATTTTGAAGGAATTGCTACTTTACCTTTTCAGCGGCAAAACAACTGAAGTCGTTGCACTTTACAGGAAAATTATTTTAGAAAACTTTAACCCTAAAAATTTCATGGCTTCGCTCTCTTCATTGATTTTCTCAGCTATCGAAAAAATGGACGACTTTCAATCCTTTTTTCCCAATGAAAAACTGAAACATTTTGACCTTCATGATTTATCTTTTGCCGAATTAGCTTGGATATACGAAGTCATTGTTAAAGATACAGATTGGGCCATTCGGTCTTCGGGGCCAGAAAAATCTATTGAAATCATTCTCAGAAAAGTCACGCGCAGAAGAGAAATCCTGTTCAACAAGGATCAAGTTATTACCACTTCTCAAAAATCCGGTCCTGATGTGACGATATCCCAATCAGTGGCTCCCAAGCCAACATGGGAGCAGTTTTTATCATATGCTCAATCAAAAATGGGAACTTTGGCCACCAATCTAATGGAAGGAAACCTCACAAAGCCAATGATACTTTCTGAAAATGGTATCGATATTCGTTATGGTTTCGCAAAAGAATCAAAAGTCTTTTTTGAGCATTTCAGCACTCCTGAAACATTGACCAAATTTAAAGATTTAATTTCAGAATTTTTTAATATCAGTAAAGAAAACATTACTCTAAGCGCCGTTATGGTCGGTGATGATATCGAATTTCGATCAATTGCACAGGAAAAGGAAAGCGTGGCCCAAGCGGAGAAAAATAGCAAAAAGCAGGAGTTTTTACAAAATCCTATGGTCAAGGAATTTGAGAAACTCTTTAATAAAAAAATTGAAAAGGTACAGATAATTGATGGAGATAAGAAATGACAAAAAATTTAAACCAACTATTGAAACAGGCCCAGCAAATGCAGCAGAAAATGACAATCTTGCAGAAGGAACTTGAGACCCGAGAAATTGAGGTGAGTTCTGGTGGCGGAATGATTAAAATAAAAATCAACGGCAAGCAGCAAATTTTAGGTCTCAAAATAAACAAAGAATGTGTTGACTTAAATGATATGGATGCCCTTGAGGACCTTCTAAAAACATCCATAAATCAGGCCATTAAGGATTCGCAAGATATGGTCAGTCAGGCCATGTCAAAAGTGACTGGTGGCATGTCAATTCCTGGATTATTTTAGGTAGTTCGCACTATGAAAATGCCCGAACAACTTGAGGAGATCATTAAGCATTTTTCTTCATTCCAAGGTATTGGCGAGAAGACCGCCACACGTTTTGCCCTTTCCCTTTTAAATTGGGAGAAATCTAGAATTGCTAATTTCGCGGAAGCAATTCAAAATATTTCATCAGTTGTTAAGTGCCCAAAGTGTGGGTTTTTGGCATCTGATAATGAGTGTCTCTTATGTGAAGAATCAAAACATCGATATACCCATCAAATTTGCATTGTTGAATCCATCACCGACTGTTTGGCGATTCAAAAAAGTCATACCTATAGTGGTCATTTTCATATCATCCATGGCGTTCTCAATCCACTCATGGGGATTGGTCCCAATGAACTTGGTATCCATGCTCTCATAAAAAGAATTTCCGATCAGAGCTACTCAGAAGTTATCTTGGCCATCAATAGTACCGTAGAAGGTGACGCTACATGTTCTTATATTCGCGACCAACTCCCTCAAGCGGTAAAAGTTGAAAGAATTGGTTTCGGACTTCCCATGGGGGGAAGCCTTGAATATGTGGATGCCTTAACAATTACCAAGGCGATGGAAAACCGCAAACAATTTTAAAATTAATGATGAAAAATGATAACCATATTATAGCAAATGAATTCAAACTCATCTTTCAGGGTTTGGAAAATACTTGTACCCTTTACATCGTTTATGAGGATGGAACTTTGTTTTTTCCCAAAAAACCTCATCCGATGGCATTAGCAGTCGGGGCACTCGTCAGTGGTGTTTGGCTTGCCTCGAATGAACTTGCCAAACAAATCAATTTACATGACTCACTGACGAGCCGTTTATCCTTTGATTCTTCTGATTCGGGTATTCATATCTTACCACTTAAAACAAAAGCTCGTTTGTATTTTATGGCGATCGTTTACAGTAAGGTTTTAAATCCCGGTCTAGTTAAGAACCAAGCGCGAATTCTCAGAGATAAAATTGCCGGCTCGGATTATTTTACCGACATTAATGCTGTAAAAAAGACTTCATCAGTTCTCTTTGAAAATATCAGCGACGATGAAGTAAACAAACTTTTTTCAAATATAGGAATTTAAATATGTCGTTTGTTAATTTTCAATCTAAAGAAATAAACTGCAAAATTGTTTACTATGGGCCAGGCCTTGGCGGAAAAACAACCAATATTCAATATATTTATCAAAAAAGCTCAGGTGAAAATAAAAGCAAAATGATTTCTCTTAACACAGAAAATGAAAGAACACTTTTTTTTGATTTTTTACCTCTGGACCTTGGAGAGATTCGTGGATTTAAAACACGCTTTCATCTCTATACAGTACCTGGACAGGTTTTTTACGAAGCTTCACGAAAACTGGTTTTACGTGGCGTCGACGGTCTGATCTTTGTTGCCGACTCACAAGTAGAGAAACTTGAAGCAAATCAAGAAAGTCTCAATGGGTTATATAAGAATCTGGATGAACAAGGATATGATATCAAAAAAATTCCACTCGTTTTCCAATGGAATAAGCGAGATTTGCCGAATGTTATGCCTGTGCAAGAATTGGAAAGGCAATTAAACAAACTGAAGTTTCCAAGTTTTGAAGCCGTAGCAAAGGATGGAATCGGAGTGTTTGAAACACTTAAGGCAATTTCTAAAGCTGTCCTGATGAATCTGCGTTCAAACGTCTAAATTAAATACAAATATTTGAGAAGAATGAGATGGGCCTCAATTAACGCCTCTTGCGAAAAAGAACTCGACCTTGCAGCAATGAGATGATGCCCTTTGTGAATGCCTAAATTTATTGCATTAAAATATTTTGGGAAGAATGCACAATCAGCATCCACGACACCGTCATTAATACTATCACTAGGGAACATAAGTTTTGCCAGCATCATATAAATATGTCCTTCATACCAATTACAACTAAGTGCCATGGCTGAATAAAATATATTTCTAGGAAGTTTGTGATAATTCCTGAAAAACCAACTTCGCTGATGAGTTGAAATCGAGCGTTGAAAGGACTCAGAAAAAAAATCTAATTCATGTCCAAAATAATTACGTCCAAACTCTGATACCCTTTTTTTAAATTTTGATGCTAGCTTGATATATCTTCTGTTTAAATGTCTTGAGCCCAATATCGGAGTCGCCAAAGTTGAAATTCCTACCACATTTTTACGCGACCATTCAGAGTGATCACGCAGAAAATAAAGGGCATCGATCCCTCCCTTAGAGTAGGTTAAAAACCAAAATTTCTCATCTGGATTATATTTATGGTATTCGAATAATTGCTCTGCTAACTGGCCGGAATTAAAATCGGCCCCTTTGACTCCCGAGACTGTGGCAACAATGTACTTTAGATTATTTTTTTTCCCGACATTTTGCACTCCACGCTCAAAAGATGCCGTTTTGTAAATTTCATTCAATACTCCCGATACCAACACAATGGTTGGAAAAATTTTCGGACATTGCAAGCGAGATTTATGATTGGGGTGCACATAGGAAAATTCCAATTCCCTATAAAGCGCAGAAAAAATTTTAGCAGGCGGATATCGCTTAGAATCCAAAGGAATATTTTTTGATACTTTCTTTATAATAAATTGGGCCTCAAGATCGCCTTTTATTCCATCGGGTGCCTTGCGAAGACAAGAAAGTGTTAATAAATGCTTAAGCACTGAATTGGCCATCCATCCCGTTGAACCAATCGCGTCCTTAGCTAATTGAAAAAGCTGCGTTGGACCTGGAGACATAATTAGTTGCTTTGAGTCGAAATAAATGTCGGTAAAAGAGGTTTTAACAGAATGTTTTACAAAATCTGAACTTCTCTTGGCCCGAGATAGATAATTAATCAAATTATTTGGCATGATAAAGAGGAGTTTTTCTTACAAGTTTGCTCACAATCGATTATATTAATCAAAAAACTTCTAAGTCAAGGCCGGGAAATATTATGGCAAAAATTTTTAAAGGCAAAATCGGTGTTATCGGCGGTAGTGGTGTCTATGATCTTGAATCGATAAAACTGATCAAAGAACACGACCTTTCAACTCCGTTCGGAAGGCCTTCTGACAAAATTATTGAAGCAGAAATTGACGGATATGCTTTTTATTTTTTACCACGCCATGGAAAGAGACACTCATTCTTGCCAAGTGAAGTGAATTATAGGGCCAATATTTATGCACTAAAATCTTTGGGTGTTAAGTATTTAATAAGCATCTCTGCTGTTGGATCACTGAAAGAAGAATGCCCCCCCGGTTCTTTTGTCTTACCTGATCAATTTATTGATTGGACCAAGGGAAAACGTGAGCGAACTTTTTTTGGTAATGGCGTTGTGGGCCATGTATCTGTTGCTGCACCAATCGAATTAGAGCTGCAGAAATTTCTTCACCAAAGCTGTCTTGAACTAAAAATTCCCGTACGTAAGGATGGCGCTTATATTTGTATTGAAGGCCCGCAATTTTCAAGCAAAGCGGAATCAAATATTTATCGATCCTTTGGTGCTACTGTGATCGGAATGACTAACGTTCCAGAATCTTATCTTGCGAAGGAAGCCGGAATGGCCTATGCCACAATTGCCATGATAACTGATTACGATTGTTGGAAAGAAGTTCATTGTACAATGGATGAAATTATGAAAGTCATGAAGACCAATAATATTATGGCCCAGGCATTAATCAAATTAGCTATTCCAAGATTATCAAAAAATCCCATTCAATATGTCTCTGAAAATGAGATTGGCATATTTACACCAATAGATTCATTGGACAGCTCCCAGAAAGAAATCATTCATACCCTTCTCAACTAAGATGTTTGATTCAGATTATCATATTCCCGTACTTCTAAATGAAGTCATTCAAAATCTCTTTGCAAACATTAGTGAGAATGATGATTGCGTCCTGGCCGATCTGACTTTTGGTGGCGGTGGACATAGTTTTGCAGCTTTAGAGAAATTTAAACATTTACATGTCATTGGGTTTGATCAGGATAAAGATGCTATAGACCATGCACTTGAGTATTCACAATCATTAGGTCTTAATACTCGAATCTCTCTTGAGCAAAAAAATTTTGCACAGTTCACCCAAATCCTTGACGCTCATCCTTGGTGGAAGGCAAGCAAAATGAAAGTTATTTTGGCAGATCTTGGAGTCTCATCCCACCAGTTTGATAAGGCTGAAAGAGGATTCAGCTTTCGCCATGATGGGCCGCTCGATATGAGGATGAACACCGCTCTCGAATTGAGCGCAGCTGATATCATCAATAATTTTTCAGAGGAGAAATTAGCGGATCTTTTATATAAATTCGGTGAGGAGACTTTCGCTCGTCGTCTTGCAAAAAGAATCGTTGATCATAGAAAGGAGGTTGGTCTTATTCGAAGGACAAGTGAACTCGAAAGCCTTATCTTTCACGCTTATCCGAAAAAATTAAGACATGGCAGATTACATCCGGCCACAAAAACCTTTCAAGCACTAAGAATTGCCGTGAATGCCGAACTCGATTCTCTCTTTTCATTATTGCAGGGATTCAAGCAAATTGAGTTAGAAACATGCCGACTCGGCATCATCACTTTTCATAGTCTCGAGGATAGAATGGTTAAGCATTTTTTTCGTGATCTCAGCAAAGGTGACAAAAAATATCGGGTAATTACAAAAAATCCCATTGTTCCAACGGAAGAAGAAATAAAAAGCAACTCACGCTCAAGAAGTGCTAAACTTAGAATACTGGAGTTGGCAACCATAGAAGCATATGTTCAAAAACATAAAGAAAAAGAAACTCTTTAAAGATTCAAAAATTTTCAGTAGTAAAATATTGCTCATCTTCATGGCTGCCATCGGTTTGGCTTCGTTATTTTTAATGTTCCGACTTAAGAACGTTGAATTGGATTACGAAATAGCAGCAATAACAAAGCAGATTGATTTAATTAAGACAGAAAACCGAGACCTGCATGCAAGAAGGGCACGTTTGCTTTCAAGCGAAAACCTAAAAAAGTTAGCTTGGAAATTAGGATTCGTAGAGCCTAAAGCAGAAAAAATAATAGTGGTGCCATGAATCCAGCCGATGAAATTGGCCAGCGCAAGTTTAGAATTACAATAGCATTTTC
The DNA here is from genome assembly GCA_016187935.1 of Bdellovibrio sp. Taxonomy (GTDB): domain Bacteria; phylum Bdellovibrionota; class Bacteriovoracia; order Bacteriovoracales; family Bacteriovoracaceae; genus GWA2-49-15. The sequence goes on along the minus strand of JACPIU010000026.1, from coordinate 300,322 downwards.
ATTTGTAATATTACTTTTTACTTTAGTTGTTATTAAGGCCACTTATCTTCAAGTAATAAATCGCGAAAAGCTCTTGCTATACTCAAATAGTCAAATCATTCGCGAGGTGACCTTTTATCCCGATAGAGGCAATATTTTAGATCGAAATGGATCTCCACTTGCAATTAATTTGAAGGCTTACAATTTGTTTGTTATCCCCAAACTCGTTTTAGACAAAAAGGTATATTCTGACTTGGAAAGAATTGTGCCAGACTTCAAAGCAAAACATTTAGCAAAAAAATTGGCAAAGAAAAAAAAAATATACATGGATTGCCCGACACTATCGCCTTTCGGAAATTCAAGCTGAGGAAATACGAAAACTCAAGGGCGTTTTCATCGAGGAAAATTCTGTCCGCTTATATCCCAACAATGAAATCTTGTCACAAATTCTAGGTTTTGTGGGACAAGATAACAAAGGTCTTTCAGGTTCAGAATATTTTTTTGACACTAAACTAAAAGGAAAACCTCATGTTATTCGGTTTGTGAAAGATGCAAAAGGGCGTCCCCTAAAAACGACTTCTATCGACCCTGGCGATCCTGGAACCGGCCTTCAATTATCCTTCGATCTTGAAGTTCAAGCAAATTCCGAAAAGCAACTTCGCGAGGCGGTTATTGAACATGGCGCAAAGATGGGAGGCATTGGTGTTATGGATGCTGAAACAGGCGAGATTTTGGCCATGGCAAACTATCCATCCTATGATCCAAATAGGCCAAATGAATTGAATCGAAAATTTCAGCGATTGGCCTTTATTACAGATCCAATCGAACCAGGTTCAATTGCCAAGACATTTACCATCGCAGCGGCAATGGAGTCAGGACTCACAACAGCGACAAAAAAATATTTTTGCGAACGTGGGCAGCTTAGAATCGGTGATCACATTATCAATGAAGCCGAAAGTAAGAAAAAATTTGAATGGCTCACTGTCACAGAAATATTAGAACATAGCTCCAATATCGGAACTACAAAAATTGCCTTTGAGCTTGGTTCTCCACGACTTTTGTATTTCTTTGATAAATTTGGCCTGGGAAAGAAATCTGGAATCGAATATGCAGGCGAATCGCGTGGTATTATGCCTGCCATAAACGAAGTAACACCTTTACGCTTGAGCAATATTTCCTTCGGCCAAGGTATGGCAGTCACCCCAATTCAAATATTGTCGGCCTATGCCATTATTGCCAATGGGGGAACTTATGTACGCCCAACCATATTAAAAGCGAATGCACAAGCGCCCGGAATGCGCGTTCTTAGCAAAGAAACCGTGACATCGATAACACGTATGCTAGCCGATGCCGTCGAGAAAGGAACTGGAGCAAATGCCAAAATCCCACTTTTCAAGATTGCTGGAAAAACAAGTACAACCCAACGTCCATCCGAAAATGGCGGTTATCATGGATATATTCCTGGTTTTATTGGATTCCCTGTACAGACAGCAAAAAAATATGTCGTTTACGTATATATCGATAATCCCACAGGTAAGAAATACTATGGCAATGATGTTGCTGCACCTGTTTTTAAGAAAGTTATGGAACATATTCTCATACGAGATAAGATGTTTATCAATGTTGCAGATGCCAAATCAAATTCTAAAAGTGTGACACAAGATCTCGTTGTTAGGAATCAAAGCGCGCTATCCGATACAGGACGTGTACTTCCAAATTTCACCGGTCTCGATAAGCAGAGCGTAGAAACATTGATCACAAAACTTCCTTTAAAGATCAGGCACCATGGCGTTGGATTAGTTATAAAACAAGGACCACCTGCCGGCACTTTATTCACGGATAGTGTCACTGAAGTTGATTTGTATTACGAACCGCCAACTATCGAATAGATTATGGGAAAAGTACATATTTCAGATATCGTGCCTAAATTAGACTTGAATGATACGCCAACCATTATTAGCAATGATGAGATCACGCGGATAACTTCCACTCTTGAGAATGCCAGTTCACAGGATTTAGTGGTTTATAATCTTAAGGAGAATGACGAAAAGGCCCGCAGCATATTTCTGGAAAGATTCTTGAAATCTCGATGCAATAATTTTATTTTGCCTTGTGATTTCAATTTTCCTCGCCCGGTAAATAAAATTGTTTCAAAGAGTTTTTTTGAGGGCAAACATTATCAAGAAATTTGTGATCTCATCTTTGGGAAACGATCTGAAGGAATTCCTAAAATTGTCGCGATCACTGGAACCAATGGAAAATCTTCGACTGTATTTTTTTTAAACCAATTGGCAAATTTAAGCGGTATAAAGTCTGCATCGCTTGGAACTATCGGTCTTTATATTGGAACGGCAAAAATAAGGGACTCGCTTCTAACAACACCTGATTATTTTGAACTTCGTGAAACCTTGCATGGACTTGCTGTTCAAGGAATTGAATATTTATTTCTTGAGGCCAGTAGTCATGCTCTAGAACAAGGGCGATTCCTAGATTTAACATTTCAAAGTGCAGGTTGGACCAATTTAACCCATGATCATTTGGATTATCATGGTAATTTTTCGAACTATTTTAACGCTAAATTAAAAATATTAAGAAGTATTTCCGCCTATGGCAGGTTAGTTATCAGTCCAGACTCATCTTCATTATACCAGCAAATATTAAATGCTGTACCCTCCGATGCAGATAGAGTTTTACTTGCCAAAGTATTGAACGTGAAGCGACAACTTCCGTCTTTTTTAAGAGTAGAATTTAATTATCACAATTTATCCCTCGCCATTTCTGTCTTAGATACACTTGGGATTCATATTGAAAGTGAGCAACTTGATAATCTCCGACCTCCACCAGGAAGATTTTCGGTCCACCATATGGAGGGAGCTGGTGATGTCATCGTTGATTACGCCCATACTCCTGACGGATTGGAAAAAATTCTATCGGAAACTCGTAAAATTTATCCTAATAAAAAACTCACTATAATTTTTGGTTGCGGTGGAAATCGCGATAAAACCAAACGACCTCTGATGGGGCAAATTGCTGATACCTATTGTGATGAAATTATTGTTACTAATGATAATCCGCGCTTTGAAGAACCTATTTCTATTGCAAATGATATTGTAAGTGGAATCAAAAATTGCAAGCCTGCAATCATATTAGATAGACAGCGTGCAATCTGCGATATTGTTGATTCCATGAAATTATCAGATATCATCGTGATTGCAGGAAAGGGTCACGAGAGTTATCAGGAAATTAAGGGCGTAAGATACCATTTTAATGATAGTGAATTATTAGAATCTATCGCTGGGATGAAGATCATTAAGCAACTTCCATCCTTTCTGCATAGTTTTGGTCCAACACTTTTCCGTTTGAACTCAGATATTTCAACCGATTCTCGATTAATTTCACCTCACCAGGTTTTCGTGGCCTTGGTGGGAGATAAATTTGATGGAGCAGATTACCTTGAGGCCTGTTTTGCCCGGGGAGTTCGAAGCTTCGTCTTAAATGGAAATAAACGCAATGAATCCTTGGCAAAAAATCTTTTTGCCAAGGATGCCAATCTGCAATTTATTTTTGTAACTGACACAAATATTTTTTTAGGTGAGCTTGCCAGACAATATCTCCAAAGATTGCGTAAAACACGGAAGATAGTTGTGATTGGTATTACTGGCTCAAATGGAAAAACTACCACTAAAGATATGCTCTACCACCTTTTAAATGCTGCTTTGCCTGGAAAGGTACATAAAACCCAAGGTAATTTGAATAACCATATTGGCCTGCCACTTACAATTCTATCCAGTCGACCAGATCATGAGATAGTCATTCTTGAGATGGGAACTAATCACCCTGGAGAAATTGATTATCTATGTAATATTGCCATGCCAGATGCTGGCATTCTTACTTCCGTCGGGGATTCTCATCTTGAATTTTTTGGCGATCGCGCAGGTGTTTTTAAGGAAAAACGTCTATTGCATGAATACGTTATGAAGTCATCTCAGGCGTTATTTGTGACAAATGGTGACGATTCACTTCTCTCAACGCTACCGCTGTCGAAGTCTACATATTTTGTTGGTATCAACAACGGCAATATCAAAATTAATCACACGTTCTACAATCAACTTATGCTGAACGACTCGGGAGAGCAGTATATCCTCGAAAATGATTACCTTATTGGGATTCATAATTTCGTCAATCTGGCAATGGCGTTTACCTTGGCACTGAAACTATGGCCTGACAAAAAAACCTTGCTGGTTAATTCGATTAAGACCTTCAGACCACATAACAACCGTTCAGAGGTACGGATTGAAGATGGTCATTTTATTTTTCTTGATGCTTACAATGCCAATCCTAGTTCCATGGAAACGTCTCTAAATAGCTTTGTCGAATACGTCATGATGAAGGGGCATCAGCTAAGCGATTGTCTTTTTATCATTGGTGATATGAATGAATTGGGAGAACACGCACGGGAAGGTCATGAACGAATTGGAAGGCTGTTGAGGTCGCATGGGATTGCTAATATCATTTTTATTGGAAAATATTCTGATTATTACCTCAAAGGCCTTGGAGGAAAATGCCTTGGGCAGTTCCGAAATGCTGATGATTGCAAAAATAAAATGGCAGCGTTCTTGCAGAATAAGGCCTGCATTTTTGTTAAGGGAAGTCGTTCTATCAAACTTGAAACGTTATTTTCAAATTCAAAGTAATTGTTTTACTAATGATCTCATTCTTGACATAATATTGCCCAACGCAACAACCTAGTTATATTTATGCTTTATCATTTTGTTTATCAATTTGTTCAAGAACTCTCAGTTTTCAATGTTTTTCGCTACATCACCTTTAGATCATTTATCGGTTTTCTTCTATCAACATTGATCGCCATGGTATGGGGCCATTTCTTTATTCAGTTTATGAAGCAAAAACAGTTTGGCCAAATTGTGAGATCAGATGGGCCTCAATCGCATTTGAAAAAGGCAGGAACGCCGACTATGGGCGGGATCTTTATCTTTGGCTCAGTACTCTTGACTTTAATTTTTGTGGGCAATTATTTTTCAAAGCCACTTTGGGCAGTGCTTTTTACAGGCGTCTCATATTTTATCCTTGGCGGTATAGATGATTATTTAAAGGTTCTACGCAAAGACCCAACAGGTGTCGTGCCGCGGGCCAAATTAGCTTGGCAATTTGGTACTGCTCTACTTGTTTGTTATTTTGCCTATTCAACTAAGATCGTTTCGACAGAACTTTATGTTCCTTTCGTCAAAGGTTCGGTTATGGATTTAGGCATTTTCTTCATTCCCTTTGGTGCTTTTGTCATTGTTGGATCGAGCAATGCAGTTAATCTTACAGACGGATTAGATGGGCTTGCCATTGGACCAATTATAACATCTGCTTCAAGCTTGGGACTTTTGGCATATGTTGCAGGTCACAAGGAAATTGCAGGATACCTCTATATTCCTTATGTCGAGGGCGCTGGGGAATTGACTGTTTTGTGCGCTGCGATTATAGGGGCAGGTGTTGGTTTTCTTTGGTACAACACATACCCTGCACAAATTTTTATGGGAGACGCAGGTAGTCTTTCGCTGGGTGGCGTCTTAGGTGCCACAGCTGTTTTTACTAAAAATGAGTTTTTATTTGCACTGATCGGTGGTGTTTTTGTGATAGAAGCAGTTTCTGTAATTTTGCAGGTTGGGTCTTACAAGATTAGGAAAAAACGTATATTTAAGATGGCCCCGATCCATCATCATTTTGAGCTTTTGGGGTGGCCAGAGCCAAAGGTCATAGTAAGGTTTTGGATTTCAAGTATCTGCTTGGCCATTTTGGCGATTGCAACCTTGAAACTGAGATGACCACTGACAATATTTGAACTGGCTTGAGGGAGAAATATGGAACGATTTCGTGGAAGAAAAATATTAGTTGTTGGAATTGGTAGAACTGGCTTCGCTTTAATTAATTTTTTTAATTCACTCGGATGTGAAATTAGAGTCACCGATATTAAGCCAATTTTTGACCTCAATAAGGCCGTCAAAAAATTGAAGCGTATTGAGCCTGCGCCGGCCATGACCTTTGGTGAACATAAAGACGATGATTTTTTAGAAGCTGACGTTATCGTGTATTCTTCTGCTGTAAATCCAGAACTGCCTCAATTAGAATTAGCGCGAAAATCTGGCAAAGAAGTATATAGTGAATTTGCCCTCGCCAACAAACTCTGCCGTCGGCCCATCATTGCAGTGTGTGGGAGTTTTGGCCGTACAACTGTAGCGCATATGATTGGGTATGCTTTAAAGCTGGATGGCAAAAATGTTTTTGTCGGTGGTACCAGTGATGCTCCCTTTATCCAATTTTCAATGCTTCCTAACAAGGATGAAATTGATTACGTCATCGTAGAAGTATCTGCTGTGCAAATGCGCAGTTTGGACAACTTTCATCCCAAGATGATTGTGTTTACAAATCTGAGCGATACTTATCCCACTGTTTCATTTAGATCCATGGGTGATTATCTTGAGACCAAGTTAAGAATCGTTAAGTCACTTTCACCAGATGATGTCCTGATCGTTAACTTCGATTCTCTCGCTAATAACACCTTCTTCAGAAATGCCAAATGCCAGACATACTGGTATTCACGAAAATCTTTTGTCACTCTTGGCGTTATGAATGAAATTCAGGGAAGTCATTTCCATGATCGCAGAATACATTCCAACATTCATTACCACTCTGAATTTGTGGTTACTAAAATGCGAATTGTAGGTCAGGAAAACAGAGAAAATCTCCTGGCTGCAATCACTGCCTGCAAAGCACTAGAGGTGTCTGATCAAGCTATTCAAAAAACTATCGAACTTTTCCCTGGAATTCCTCATAGATTAGAGTTCCTCATGGAGAAAAATGGGGTTTCTTTTTATAATGATTCAAAATCCGAAACAATGGATGAAATGATAAAAAGTCTTACCGCTTTTAAACAGCCAGTCATTTTAATTGCAGGTGGAAAAGATAACGAGGATGTCGATTTCGAAAAATATACTAAAGATCTGATCGCCCTTACGCGAGTAATTGTTTTAGTGGGTGAATCTAAAGAGCGACTTAACCGTTCTCTTGGTGATCATTCACAAGCTTATATTGTCGGTTCTTTTGAAGAGTCTGTCTTGTTTGCTTATCAAAAATCGCGAACAGGTGATATCATTTTGTTAAGTCCAGGGAACTCAGCGACTGATTTTTTTAGAGACTTTGAAGAAAGAGGAAATTATTTTAAAAAATTAATTTATCAATTGTAGTACGCGCTATACTCACTTGATGGAAATTACCATAGATGGAAATGACCAGAGACAAGATTGATTTGTACAAGCGGTTGATAATACTTCTGGTAATTGCGCTGTCTTTGTTTGGCGTACTCATGATCTATTCATCCAGCTACATCTTGGCGCGAGAACATTTTGCAGACTCTAATTTTTTTCTCAAGCGACAACTCTTATATTTAGCAGCGGGTGCTTGTGTTTTTTTCATAACCAGTCGTTTGCGCTTTGAATTTCTTATTAAAAATGCTCTCTATATTAATTTGGCGATCATTGGTTTTTTAATTTTAACTCTTATCCCCGGTCTTGGAATCGCTGTAAAAGGCGCTTCACGATGGGTGGGATTGGCGGGTATACGAATTCAACCTGCTGAATTCCTTAAATTTTCTCTCATTTTATTTGTTCCAAATTTTTTCGAAAATTTTTCTCATTTTGATCTTAAAAATAAAATTATTCATGTGGCAGTTATTTGTATCCCACTTTTAATACTTACTCGACAGCCAGACTTTGGAGCATTTTCTATCTGCACTATGGGAATTATCTTTATCGCCTTTCTCTCACATCTTTCACGTAAAAAATTCTATTTCACATTATTATGTAGTAGCGCCCTCTCCCTTTTTATTTTGCTTTTGGAACCTTATCGAATAAAGCGGCTAATCTCATTTCTTGATCCTTGGAAAAACTCCCGAGCTTCCGGATTTCAAGTGATTCAGTCATTTCTGGCCTTTGCAAATGGAAGTTTTCTTGGTCAGGGTTTAGGTAATGGCAACCAAAAATTATTTTATCTTCCTGAAGCACATAATGATTTTATTTTTAGCGTTATTGGAGAGGAACTTGGTCTTGTTGGAGTTATCGCTATTGTCCTGGCTTTTGCCACATTGACATATTGTGGTTTTAAGCTTGCATTGTGTTTCCGGAGTCGTTTATCCTTTCTCGTTTCATCCGGAATTATTTTCATGCTCGGAATTCAAGCAGTCATGAATATGAGTGTCGTTCTTGGTTTACTACCTACCAAAGGCTTAAACCTTCCATTCCTCAGCTTTGGAGGCTCATCGCTCATTTCCAACATGTGGGCCCTTGGTATTTTTATGAGTGCACATAAGGCAACTTTTGAACGTAATGCCACCTCTGGAGTCCGTCATGATTCTTAATAAAAATTTAACCGTTCACTTTGTTGGTATCGGTGGTATTGGCATCAGTGCAATAGCCGAAATTCTTCTCGATTTTGGTTTCAAAGTCAGTGGGAGTGATATTGCATCGAGTTCCAACGTTGATAAGCTGAGAGATAGAGGTGTAACAATTTTCATTGGTCATGATGCTGAAAATATTCGAGGAGCAAATCTTGTTGTTCACAGTTCAGCGGTTGATAAAAATAATGTTGAATTACAGAATGCTCGCCTCATGAATATTCCAGTATTAAACCGTGCCGAAATTCTTTCAGATATCATGATGCTTAAAAAGGGATTGGCCATCGCTGGTGCTCATGGGAAAACTACAACTACATCAATGATTGCCACCATTCTTGTTGAAAGCGGATTAGATCCTAGTTATATTATTGGTGGAATTGTCAAAAACCTTCATGGCCATGCCAAAGTGGGGAAAGGTGATTACCTGGTTGTTGAAGCAGATGAATCTGATGGCACTTTTTTAGAAATCTCGCCCCTCTTATCCGTTATAACAAATATAGATAATGATCACCTCGAATATTATGGAACTCAGACCGCTTTGGATGAAGCTTTTTTCAAATTTGCTAACATGGTTCCATTTTATGGGCTGTGTATTTTAAATGGTGATGATCAGAAATTGCTAGCATTTAAGGATAAAATGAAAAAACCATATGTTTATTATGGTTTGAATCCTGAACAACGAGCACAATACAACTATTTTGCTCACGAGATCAAGCATGGACCAGATGGTTCTTCATATACTCTTGTGGTGGATCAACAAACTTCATATCGTGTTTCCTTAGCTGTAAATGGTAAACATAATGTGCAGAATTCTCTGGCAGCTTTGGCATTATGTTGCAAACTCGGAATTCCAATTTTTGAAGCAATCAAAATGATCAAAAAATTCTCTGGTGTCGGCCGACGGCTTGAACCGATCTATACCGATAATGTTATCACTATTTTTGACGACTATGCTCATCATCCAACAGAAATCAATGCTTCAATCGAGGCATTGAGAGCTATGTATCCAACAAAAAAAATTAAACTCTTTTTTGAACCACATCGTTATACACGTACTCGCGATTGCTGGAATCAATATCTCCACTGTTTTAATGGGGTAGATGAACTCTGGCTTCTACCAATCTACCCGGCCTCTGAACAGCCTATCGCCGGAATTAGCGCTGAAGGATTATGCGTTGACATAAATCGCATTCACGGCCCATTTAGTCAATTTGTCGATCATTTTTCTGAGGTCTTCACCAGGTCTATATCTGCAAAAGATACACCTATCATTGTTGTCATGGGTGCAGGTAGCATTGGCAAAAAGGCGCGTGAAGCCATCAAAGCTTTATCTCAATGATATTATCAGATTTGCAATTATCAAAATTGAGTCAGAATCACGAGATCACGGTTTCCATCGATCAAGATCTTGCACGATATAATTCTTTTCGACTTAAATCATCTGGCGATTTAATTTCTGTCAAATCACTTAAAGCATTGCGTGATGTAGTTCATTTTTTTAAATCTGAAAGAATCTCTTATCGAGTAATTGGTCAAGGATCAAATTTAGTGTTACCAGAAACTTCCAATTGGGTTTATTTAAAATTGGAGTTGCCATTGGCGTCCAACATTTTGAATGAACCCCAGATTGAGTATAATCTTCCCGCCTCTGTTCAACTTAGCCTGCTTACTCAGCATGCTCTTAAATTCGGTCTAAGTGGTTGGGAAGTTTTTACCGGCATACCGGCATCGCTTGGTGGAGCTGTTGCAATGAATGCAGGAACTAATTTAGGCGAGATAGGTAATATTATTATTGATATTCAGGTGCTCAAGTCAGATGGAGAGATGTATTCTCATACAAAGACTCCAGCTTCATTTAGTTATCGTAGGAATAATTTCTTGCACAATGGTGATATCATTCACTCGGTGAGAATTAAGCATTTTGGAATTGACTCCGAAATCCCAAAAAAAATCAGGGATTACCAGGCCCTGCGAAAAAAAACTCAACCACTTAATATTCCTACTTGTGGCTGTGTATTTAAAAATCGCAAAGTTGTTGAACAAGGAGAGGAAAAGATTATTAGGGCTGGTCAGTTGATTGATTTGGTAGGATTAAAAGGCCGATCTGTAAACCAACTTCAAATCAGTCACGTTCACGCAAATTTTTTCGAAAACTTAGGAAGAGCTACAAAAGAGGATTTTTTAACGCTAGTTCAAATTGTTAATGATGAAGTACAATCAAAGTATGGTTTCAAATTTGATATGGAAGTCGAAGTTTGGTAATTGGTGGGCTTCTGCTGCTATTTTATGTTTGATCTTTTATACACAATTACTGCAGGCCAATAGCTACTCTTATAAAAGTTTTATCGGAAATTGCCCAGCAAGACCGTCTAGTGAATTTGCTTTGCTGATTGCCAAACGTTTTGAAGAAAAAAAATCATTGGGAGACGTAAAGAGATATCTTGAAAATGGCCACCACTCCGAAAGATATTTCGTTTCAAATTACAAAGTTGATTTTGACCCTCTTCGTGAACACATTACAATAAAATTAGAATGCCCAGGTCCGATTTACCGTGTGACTTTTTACTCGACAAAGGGAACACGACCTAAATCTTATGATGATTTAATCCTTGCTTCTGACGGCAATTTTTATAATAAAATTTTTGCTGACTTTCTTACGGAAGAGGGAAAGTTGACAAAAAAACTACCAGTATTAGCTATGCCTGAAAGTCGCTATGGACGTGAACTATGGGACGGATTAAAGCGCATATCCACAAGTATCTATACTCTGGAGCTTGAAAAAAATCTTACTGAAATGATCGTGAATAAGGATGGAAGTCTGACGATGATTCTTTCTGTAAATTCCCATCCTGTAAGTGTTTTTTTTGGAAAGAGCGAATGGGATGACAAGATTCAAAAGCTCAGCCGTTTAGTTACTTATACGCAAAATCAACAGCGTATTCCCTCTATCGTAAATATGACTAACGCTAAAAAAGTAGTTGTAAAGTTCTCCGAGTAAACTTAGCATTAAAGTATGTGCCGGTAAAATCTGCCGGAGGTGCGGAATGATTCCGCAATACCTAATTAATGAGAAAGGACTCTCATGAGCAATCGGAATATTCTTGTCGGCCTTGATGTAGGGACCACCAAAGTTTGTACCATTGTAGGAGTTCATAATTTAAACGGTGAACTTGAAATCGTTGGAATTGGTACACACCCAAGTTTTGGTTTAAAAAAAGGCTCTGTAGTCAATATTGAGAAGACAGTCCGTTCCATTCAAGCTTCTCTTGAAGAAGCCAAGCTTATGTCAGGTGTTGATATCAAAAGTGCGACAATCGGAATTGCTGGCAATCATATATATAGCTTTAATAGTATCGGCGCTGTCCCAATAAAGGGGAAGGTCATCACTGAAGATGATGTGGGACGGGTATTAGATGCTGCAAAAGCCGTCGTTATTCCATCTGATAGAGAAATTCTTCATGTCATTCCACAGGAGTTTCGTGTCGACAACACGAGTGGTATTAAAGACCCTGTTGGCATGTGCGGAATTAGACTTGAGGCCCATGTGCATATTGTTACAGGTGCCGTAAGCTTGATTCAAAATTTAGTAAAATGTGTTGAGCAAACGGGTCTTCAAGTAGAACAAATCACACTTCAGCCAATAGCAAGTTCCGAAGCTGTACTTACTAACGAAGAAAAGGAAATGGGTGTCATTCTGATTGATATCGGAGGCGGTACAACTGATCTTGCTATTTGGAAAGATGGCGCGTTGATTCACTCACAAATTATTCCTGTTGGTGGAAATCATTTCACAAATGATTTGGCGGTAGCGCTTAAAATTTCAAATACGGAAGCCGAAAGAATAAAAATACATCATAGTAGTGTCTTAATCGAAAAAATAAATCAATCCGCCCATATAACTGTTCAGGGAGTAAATAACGCGCGCCCAGGAGAAATTGCACTCAGCTTTGTGGCAGAAGTATTAAACGCAAGGGCAACAGAACTCTATGAAATCATCAAAGCTATCCTCGATGAAAAGTTAGTCGAATATCAGGTCAATGGCCCGATCGTTCTCACTGGTGGTGGTGCACTTATCAAGGGAATGGCTGAATTATCAGAATACATTACCCAACGACCTACAAAAATTGGTTATCCCCATGCTTTTGGCGGCATGACCAATATAATGCAGCATCCGAAGTACAGCACAGTTTTAGGGCTTTTGATGGAAAGCTTCAAGAAGCGCAAAGATGAAAACGTTCCAAATGCAAAAAAATTAGAAGGCATAGATATTATTAGCAAGTTAAGTGAGTCTTTAAAATCCGTATTTAAAGAGATTTTTTAATCAGGAGTTTTTCTATGTTTGAATTTAACTCGACAAAAGAAGGCAAAATCGAAGGCGGGGCCAAGATCAAGGTTGTTGGTATTGGTGGCGGTGGCTGCAACGCCATTAATACAATGATCAAGGCCGGTCTGTCGGGTGTTGAATATATTGTCGCTAATACGGATGCGCAGGCCTTGAATGCCAATCTAGCGCCGACGAAAGTTCAACTTGGCGCAACGATAACCAAGGGTCTTGGTGCCGGTGCCAACCCTGAGGTGGGAAGAAGAGCAGCATTGGAAGAATATGAAAAACTGAGTGAAGTGCTGAGTGGTGCAGACATGGTGTTTATAACAGCTGGCATGGGAGGAGGAACTGGTACTGGTGCTGCTCCCGTAATTGCCAAACTTGCAAAAGAACTTGGTGCACTTACAGTTGGTGTTATTACAAAACCCTTTCTCTTTGAGGGAAAGAAACGATTCCGTCAAGCTGAAACCGGTATCCAAGCTTTGGCAGAGATGGTTGATTCACTTATCACAATTCCTAATCAACGGTTGCTCTATCTGGCAGGGGAAAACCTATCATTGATTGATACGTTCAAAAAGGCCGATGAAGTTTTACTAAACGCTGTTCGCGGCATTTCGGATCTCATCAATAATACCGGTCATATCAACGCTGATTTTGCAGATGTTTGTACTGTTATGTCTAATAAGGGCCTCGCCCTGATGGGCACCGGCATCGCTACTGGTGCAGGCAGGGCCATCAAGGCCGCAACTGAAGCTATTAGTTCCCCGCTCTTGGAAGATATCACCATTGATGGTGCTACTGGTATTATTATCAATATTACCGGTAATGACTCACTTACCATGCATGAGACTAACGAGGCGGTCACTCTAGTCATGGAAGCTGCTGATGAAGAGGCTGAGATTATTTTTGGCACTGTCATTGATCCGAATATGCAAGACGAAGTTAAGGTTACCGTTATTGCCACTGGCCTCCAAGGTGCTGATAAACTCATTTTGAAACCGCAGAACACAGATATGCCTGATCGAGAAAAAACTGTTGGCACTGAGGCAAAAGCAGAAGTTGCGACAGAGGAAGCTATTCAAGCCCCCTCCACACCGATTGCTGCTTCAGTTACCACTGCAACGTTAACGGAAGTAACACCTTCAAAACTTGTCCAAAATATTAAAGAGGCTGCTTCTCGCTATGAAACAGCAAAAAATCTGACTAATGTTGAGGAGCCAAGACCAAGAACTACCATGGCCAATGAGAAACGAGATTTACATGGTTTGAGTAGGGCCAAAACAATTGCAGAAAAATTGGGCTTTATTAATTTTGATGAAGAAGAACTGGATCGTCCAAGTTTTCTAAGAAAGGATGACGTTTCTAAGAACGAAAGTGCAAAACCGATCGAACACTAAAGAATCATCACAGCAACATTGGGCCTGAAGGAATATTTTTCCATAAAATATTCCTTCACCTTTTTTTCAATAAACTTCTGGTCTTTTGGCGATTTTGTGTTTGAAAGAACAGAATAAATGTAGGCATCGAAGTCAGCGCGATCTTCAATCGCAAAAGGCAAGCCTAAAAAAGTAAATTGATATGTTGGTTTTCCTTTTTTTTGAAGAAAGGCCAAGGATACAACGCCGTTTTCCGCTAATTTCCGTCTCTCTCTCAACTCATGCTTATCCATCAAATTTCCATTATCATGGATGATATTAAACTGCCAATTTTCATGAGAATCTTTCAATTCATATTTATCTCCGTCAATGACCAAAGTGTCTCCATTTGAGAACTCAATATGCTGTACTTGGGGGAATTCCTTTTTTTGCCATTCTCGAAAGGCGGGTAAAAAATGCGACTCAGTATGAATTGGTATGATCTTTTGTGGACAGAAATTACTGATCAACAGATTAAGATCCTCTCGGCCTGCATGACCACTCACATGAGTTGTATAATTATCAGAATGATAAAGAGATGCTTGAGAATGAATTATTTTGTTAAAGATTAATCCAACCTTTTTATCGTTTCCAGGTATCACTTTGGCGCTGTATATGAAAATATCTTTTGAATCGAGCTTTAATTTTGTGCTGTCATCTAAGATTATTCCGCGCAATGTCCCTTTAAAATCTCCCTGACATCCCGATGCGAGAATCAAGCTGCGCTGATGTGGCAAGATGATATCTGCTATTTTTGGAATATTCCTGATATGACCTGTCTCAAGGGCCAAATCTGCGAAAAATTTCATTGAGCGTCCCAGCAAAGAAACTGGAAGTTTGTTTTCAATTGCCAAATCTAAAAATGTTTTCAAACGCTCTACGTTCGATGGGAAAAATGTAGCAATAATTCTTCCCTCACTTTGAGAAAAAAGCTTTCTTAGAGGCGCAATTAACTCGTATTCACTTGGCGTCTTAAGTTGCAATGATAAAATATTTGTTGAATCTGCAAAAAGAATTTTGTTTTTAAATTTGGCAGCAAGTATTCTTATTCTCTCAAATGAAAAAGCGCTGTTACTTCCTTTCGCTACATTAATTTTAAAATCGGGAACAAAGAAGATACAGCAATTTTCATGCTCATTACTTAACACTGCAGCAAATGTTTCGGGAATCGAATGATCAACATAAAAGGGTGAAAACTTCCAGTGACCGAATGAAACAATCGAACTCTCATTAACGACAGTAATATTGTGTTTCTCAATGTTTTTTTTTCGCAGCATCTTTGCCGTAAAATTTGAGGTGTAAATAGATACAGCAGGGAATTTACGAAGTAATACTTCTAAACCACCAATGTGATCTTCGTGTCCATGTGTAATGACAATACCGTCTAATTGCTTCAGATCCTCATATTTGGGAACTAAGATGTTTACACCCAATCCTTCTTCAAGCGGAAATAAAGCGCCAGCATCGATCAGGATTTTTTTATTGGCAAGAGTGAAGAGGGTGGAATTTGCGCCGATTTGCCCAACCCCGCCATAAGGATGGACACTAAACATGTTCGTGCGCTTTAATTTCAGTGTTCTGCCATGCTTTTGATTGCTGTGAGCTTTGCAAAAATTCCTTAACTTTTGCAGTTAAAATGGATGCCGCAGTATCTGTTTCTTCCCCAACAATAAAGTCAGCATATTGCCGTTGAGGATCAAGATATTTTTGATACATGGGCCTTACGGAATCATAGTATTGACCAATTACAGATTCGAGCGAGCGTCCACGTTCTTGAACATCTCGATGCAAACGTCGAATAAATCTGATATCTGAATCTACATAGAGAAAACACCTTATATCAAAAAGATCACGTATTTCTTGATCGAAAAGAGTAAAAATCCCCTCACAAATGATCACTTCTGACGGGCCAATGGGGTGAAATTGGGAAGTGCGCGAACTCGTTTTAAAATCATAAACCGGTACATTGACTTCCTGTCCTTGCTTCAAAAGCTCTAGATGCTCTCGAATCAATGGCCAATCAAATGCGTTGGGATGATCAAAATTTGGTCTACCTGCAAGTGTTTTGAGTTCTGCTGATGGTCGAGGAAGATAATATGAATCCATATGTAAAATGGAAACTTCGGGACCAAACTCCTTAAGCACTTTTTTGGCAAAAGTCGTTTTGCCCGAGCCAGAACCACCTGCAACACCAATTAAATATGCCATAAAATTATACCTGGACTTGGTTTGGGTTTTAGCATAAAAGGCCTTGTGGCACAGGCCACAAATAATAATTTACTGGCTTTGAGCCAAACGTAATTTCAACTAGATAGGACTTATGTTCAACGTCTTAATATTCAATCCTGAGAACACTTTACTTGAAAGACTAAATAATGTGGCCGTTTCCAAGTTTCATTGCCATGGCATTCTAGAGAACCAATTAGAGGAAGTGGAGGTAGATAATATTTTGGCGGAAGAGTCATACTGCGGAGGAGATGTCCCAGACCATGTGTTAAAAAAATTAGAAAGTTTATCAATTTCAAACCCTATCTATTATTTTGAAAGTCAATCTGATGCCGTTAAATTTTCAAATTGGGCAAGAGAAACCTTTCTTCTCAAATGCACAATCGATGAAGAAGAGTATAGAGACTGGAACCAAGAATGGAAAAAACATTACCAACCAATTTTATTAGGGCAGAATTTTTGGATTGTGCCTTCTTGGCAAAAGGCACCAGAAGGAAATCATCATATCATGATTAACCCTGGGCAAGGCTTTGGTACAGGCTCTCATCCTACGACCTGCGGATGTCTTGAAGCATTACTCCATTATCAGGAATTACTACGATCTCAATCAAATAGCGTTCTAGATTTCGGCTGCGGTTCAGGCATCCTTGGAATTTCCTTTTTAAAATTGATGAATGGTAATGTGGATTTTTGCGATATTGATCAAAACGCGTTAGACAATTGCCTCGAAAATATCAAGCTAAACAATCTCGATCCCCTAAATTACTCCTTAACAAAAAGGCAAAACTTTGCACCAAGACCGTATAATATTATCTTCGCTAATATTCTTCTGAATGTATTATTAGAAGAAAGTGCTACTATTCAATCATGCCTCACAATTGGAGGGTTATTATTTTTGAGTGGTATTCTTGATGATCAGGTTGAGGAGTTACTTGAGCATTATCAAAAGCTATTTTCATTTAAAGAAGAAATGCGGTTAGGACGCGAAAAATGGATCACATTAGTTTTAAGGCGGTTGTGAATGCGTGCTGTTTTTCTTAGAGATATTAAGCCAGAAAGCATTATCGTCGGCGATATCTTGGATCTTACTGACCAGCAATTTCATCATTTGAAAAATGTAGTGCGGATTGAGGAAGGTGAAAATATTTTGGGTCTCAATGGCAAAGGTCTTGAATTAGTTTTGCAATACAGGCCTGAGACTCAAAACAGAAAATCCCTTCCTCTAATCATCAAGAAATGTACCGTCCATCCTTGGATTGAAGGCCCTAAAATCGCCATCGGTGTACTTAAGAAAGATGGTATGGAAGAGGTATTGAAATTGGCAGTTGAAATGGGCATAGAAAAAATTACTTTTCTTAATACCAAATACTCGCAAAGAGGACTTTCTTTTTCTGCCTTCAGTGATCGTTATTTTAGAATAATGGAAGGTGCCCTCTTACAAAGTAACAACCTCTTTTTTCCAACTATTGAAGGGCCACTTGATTTTGATCTTTATTTGAAGACGCTCGATCCAAATTGCGCCCTTTTTTATTATAGCTTACGAGACAATCGCTCAATGAATAAAATTCTGCCGAATGCTGGTTCGAATTTTAGCAATATCATTACACTCATTGGGCCAGAAGGTGGGTTGTCGCTAGAAGAGGAAGAAAGGGTATTGGCACTTCCGAATTCACTATGTTTTCGATTGTCCATGCCTATTTTACGTGCGCCGCATGCCATGTCTGTTGCCCTAGGACATGTAATCGGGCTATATTCTCCTTTTAAAACCAGTGAGTGATTGATTAAAATAAAAGAAACACGCGTTAAGTAGTGAGGTTTGTATGACACCAAGTGATTCAACTACCCCAGAAAGCAATAACGATAATTCGCAATTGCATGAATTTAATTTTCGCCCACTGACTCAAGGTCTAGGATTTCATCATGAGAAGCAAAATCTTCCAAAACCGAAAATTCAACAGACTTCAAATCTGCAGAAAAGCCGAATAAATCCTCCTGCATCAGTGCAGACGAAATTGGAACCAGCGAAGGAAATGCACGACGCGCCTGCTCTACATAAAATCTACGGATCTACCCTTGCAGCAGCTTCTTCGAACACAGGACGGGCCGGCACTCTTAACCCCGCAAATGCAAAACCTAATTTAAGTGATGTTGCTTTACTTCCACAATTTTTGGCATGGATGATCGATCTACTAATTATTGGACTTGGAACAATGTTTATTATTTTGTGTTCTAGTTTTATCACTTTTGGTAATTTTACCGGTCCATTTTATTCATCCGTATCCAAAGATTTTTACTTCTTATTTACGACATTGTTTTGTTTATTCTATTTATTTTATTTCACTTTGCTTGATTTAAATTCCTCAATTGGAAAATCTTTAATGTCTATAAAAGTAATTTCTACAGACAAAGATCAAATTGAGATGAAGGATACTTTTATTAGAGCACTGATTACCTTAATCTCGTTAATGGGATTTGGTATCCCTGCTGCCCTGGATTTTCAAGGTAAACTTTCTAAAACAGCATTGAAAAAATAATGTTTGGATCAGATTTAGATAAATTTCTTGCTAAAAACAGACATACAAAAATTGTTTTTACCAATGGATGTTTTGATATCCTCCATCGTGGTCATGTGGAATATTTGAAGGATGCAAAATCACTCGGTACAATTCTCGTTGTCGGCCTTAACAGTGATGCCAGTGTTAAAAAACTCAAGGGCCCGGAGCGACCAATAAACTCCGAGCAAGATAGAAAAATTGTTTTGGAAAATCTCCGTTCAGTTGATTTTGTTCAGATTTTCCATGAAGACACGCCCCTGGAACTGATCAAATATATTCGTCCTAATGTGCTCGTGAAGGGAGGCGACTGGAGTGTTGATAAAATTGTTGGTTCAGATTTTGTCCTTGCGAGCGGTGGTGACGTTAAATCACTTAAGTTCGTAAATGGCTTTTCCACAACAAACATTATCAGTCGTATTAAAGTAGATTGAGAGATGCTCTATCTTTTTTTCTCATTGCCAAAACACTATAAATACAATGTTAATAAAAGTTACCATTGGTTCTTAGTCACAAATCAGGTCTATACTCCAAACGATGAAAACGATTATTCACATTTTTGCACGCTGAACCTCAAATCGAAGGCCGAGTTTGACAAATGCTTATGTAGTTCGCTTGGTGTTTGTGATGGATTGTTTCTTACGAGAAATATATCTTCTACTCTTGACTTCAATCCTTCCCAAAGGATTTCTATACAAAAGGAATTCATTTTTATCCCCACTCGTTATAAAAATAAATGTGATCTTTTTGCTTTAGATACTGGATCATTTATATCGGAAATCTGCAATTCCTTAAATCTTCAATAACATCTGATCATTTTTATAAACTATTGCCTCTCATTTTCCGACTTACATTGACATTTTTAACTCAACCATGTGGCAGAATTTTCCGATTGGTTTCGTAAGCATTTTGCAATGCTTGGTTTGGTTTGAAACATGAAATTAGACAAGGAGTCTAATTTTTTAATGCACAAGGAGGTTTTTATGTTTAGAGGAGATTAGGTTATGGGTTTGAGAATTGCAACAAACGTACAGTCAATTGGTGCACAGAGGAGTTTATCGAAAATTAAGCATGAGCAGGACGGAAGTTTAGAAAAACTATCTTCCGGTATGCGCATAAATCGTGCCAGTGATGATGCTGCTGGTTTGGCCATCAGTGAAAAAATGAAGGCCACAATTAGAGGCACGCAACAGGCATCGAGAAACGCTCAGGATGGTATTAGTATGATTCAAGTTGCTGAAGGTGGATTGGAAGAAGTCTCGAGCATCCTCATTAGGTTGCGCGAACTGTCTGTGCAAGCCGCCAACGACACCTTGGGTGATAACGAACGCAGGTTTACCAATTTGGAATATCAACAACTGAGCAGTGAAATCGATCGTATTGCAAATTCAACGACTTTTAACGGTCGATCTCTCTTAAAAGGGGAAGGAGATAAACTTGAATTTCAAGTGGGAACCGAAAACCACGAAATAAACGATCGAATCGCTTACGATTCTGGAGCAGCTAACGTCACCTCTGATGCATTGGGGTTGAAAGGCACAGCTGTAGATGAAAAAGGGAAGGCGCAAACTAATTTGAGCGCTATCGATATGGCCCTCGATGCTGTAAACGGCAATCGAGCAAATCTCGGTGCTCTCCAAAATAGACTGCAGTCGACCATCAGCAACCTTGATGTAAAGACAGAGAACTTATCTGCTGCGAATTCGCGAATTCGTGATGCCGATGTGGCCAATGAGAGTGCCCAATTTGCTCGTGCAAACATTCTCAGCGCTGCCAGTACTTCAGTTTTAGCTCAAGCCAATCAAGTAGGCCAAGGAGCCCTCAAATTGATCGGCTAAGTTACTGAATGTGCAGTGATTTGTACACAATACCAACCAGGGGGGAGAGGAGCAAATCTCCCCCTTTTTTATTACTCCAACGAGACATTTTTTTGGTAACCGATAAAAATACTAAAGTAATTTTTGGGAACTCCGATAGGGTATTTGTCCGATAGAAAGGGTCGGACATAACAGGAGACTGAAAATGGGTTTAAGAATTGCTACCAACATTGCATCCATAGCGGTGCAGAAGCACATCAGAGATGTGTCAGCAGATTCGGACAGGGAACTCGAAAGACTTTCCTCAGGAAAGAGAATTACCAAGGCCGGGGATGATGCCGCTGGTTTGGCGATCGCCAAGAACTTAGAGGCGCAAACTCGCAGCTTAAATCAGGCCAGTAGAAATGCCAATGATGGGGTTTCCATGGTTCAAACGGCAGAAGGAAGTTTGAACGAAATCTCAAACATTTTGGTGCGATTGCGTGAGCTATCAATCCAATCAGCTTCAGATACCGTTGGGGAATCTGAAAGGGCCATGCTCAACCTAGAATATCAAGAACTATCCAAAGAGGTTGATCGAATCTCGGCTTCAACAGAATTTAACGGCGTCCACCTGCTTGACGGTGAAGGAAAGGGTGTACTGGACTTTCACGTCGGGTCAAAAGGTGGCGATCAAAATATTATAAAATACGATTCCGGGCAGACAAACGCATCCTCCAGCTCAATTGGGATTAGTGGCACGTCTGTGTCCTCGAAAGGTGAAGCATTAACTTCAGTCGCTTCAATAGACCAAGCCATTAGTGCCGTGAGTGGACAGAGAGCAAGTTTAGGTGCCATTCAAAACAGACTACAGCATTCAGCTTCAACTCTTGATGTTCAGAGCGTGAACCAGGAGCATGCACGATCTGTAATAGAAGATACAGATGTTGCGAATTCAGCCGCACAACTTGCCGCAAGCACCATTGTAAAGAGTGCTGGTATTGCCGCCTTGGCACAGGCAAATATGATTCCTAACTCAGCATTAAAGCTTATCTAAGATAGGTATGCTGTAACTTACATGGTTTCGCCTACCTGCTTCTTAAACCCACCCCCCAGTGAGAATAATCTCATTGGGGGGACATTTCATTTATGATATAAACCTCAGATGAAATTTGCTTCGATATCCGACCTTCACATAAAGTCTGCTAACGACCCATCATACGAAATGTTTAACCTTTTTCTCAATTACTGCCTAGAGCAGGAAATTACTCACATTGGTCTTCTTGGTGATATTTTTGATTTAATGATTGGGCCGCATTTAGAATTTTACCATGACTTCAAGCCTGCATTCGAGTTGATCAGGGAGGGATTAAGAAAAGGTATAAAAATTTATTATCTTGAAGGTAATCATGATTTTCATTTAGAGGGTTTCTTCCGCCTAATCGGATTTACGAAATTTCCCAACTTTACATATTCAAAGGGAGCTACCAGTATCCAATTTGGACATAAAATACTTTATATTTCCCATGGGGATGATCTGGGCAACAGTTCTCTGGGATACAATATTTATTCGAGATTCATTCTGCGCGGACGCTTTGTCAGTCTTCTCGCCAAAATTGCTCCTTATAGATTAGTTACCGGTATTGGGCATTTCTGGTCAAATCATTCCCGAATGAACAAGAAACAGAAGCATCTGAATGATGATGTAATTCGACAAAAATTCCGGGATGCCACCCAACAATTTTGGACGAAAAAAAAGTTTGATGTTCTCATTATCGGACATTCACATCTGCAGGATTCCTTCGCATTAAGCCAAGGAGCAATTGTACTTAATAACGGTAACCCAGCAAACACGAGGCTTTGTGCTTATGTCGATGCACAAAGAGCAGCACTTATTGCATTTGCATAGGCGCCATCACGGCGTAAAGCTCCTTTTGATTTTTATAAGTAAAATCTTTTGCTATAGAAATAGTTCTACAATCATCTTTCTGAGATGAGCGGGTCTGTTTCACAATCTCTGTGATTTTATCGGAATTGACTGCAATCTGTGGAAGATGGGTAATGACAATGACTTGACTATGTTTTGCCACATCCTTCAATGCTGCTCCAATTTTCAGTGCTGTTTCCCCTCCAATTCCGCTCTCGATTTCATCAAAGAGAAAAATACTTATTGAATCTTTTACTGAAAAAACGCGCCGGATAGAGAGCAGAATGCGACTGAGTTCTCCTCCAGAAGCGATCTCTTTTATCCGATGCATACCTTCACCAGGGTTCGTTTCAACCATAAAGTGGATCTGATCACGACCTGTTATGCTTAAATGCTCATTAGATTCAAGCGAAATATTAAGTTTCGCACCAACCATATTTAACTGTTGAATTCCCAAGGTGATATGTTTCGAGATTTCGCAAGCGGCATTTCGACGCTTTTCAGAGATCACGCATGCAAGGTTATTGGCCTTTTGCTCATATTTATTAATTTCGATCTCTAACTCGTTTACGTGATAGCTTTCAATCTCAATGGATGCAAGTTCTTGCTCAAAGCGTTCAAGAATCAATTGTAACCCATTTGCATCGCAATTATATTTACGCTTCAATTTTTGATAGCGATCCAAACGCTCCAACACAAAATTGATATCAAGATTCTCGTCACTATAAATATCCGCAATTTTACTCAATTCAAAAGTAAACTCATCGATAAAATTTCTAAATTCATGAAGTTTACCTGCTAAATTTTCCGACAATGCTAGCTTCGATTTTTCAATCGCTTTCATTATCTTTATCAAGCCTGATGCGATAGATAAGTCTTCATCGACAAGAATGGCATTAATCTGCGAGCAGGCCCCTAGTATTTGTTCTTTATTTATAATTTTTTCTTTGAGGACAAGAATTTGGAACTCATCATCGGCACTTGGATTAAAAGCACGAAGCTCTTCTATTTGAAAGGTTAGAAAATCTTTTTTCTGAATTCTCTCAGAGGCCTTGACCTGTAAATTTCTTAGCTCTTCTCTTTTATTTTGTAATATCGAAAATGTCTTACGATATTCCGCAAGATTGATATCTTTTATGTAATGATCGATGAGCTGTAAGTGATATTCTTCCGATAGAAGTTTTTGGTTTTCAAATTGCCCGACAAAATCTATGAAAAAATTTGCTACATCTGTCAGATGGGATGTTTGGCAGGCCTGGAAATTGAGGAAACATTTGTTAGGACCAGCTATACTGATCAAT
The DNA here is from genome assembly GCA_016187935.1 of Bdellovibrio sp. Lineage (GTDB taxonomy): Bacteria > Bdellovibrionota > Bacteriovoracia > Bacteriovoracales > Bacteriovoracaceae > GWA2-49-15. The sequence continues at coordinate 276,344 of JACPIU010000026.1, read as the reverse complement.
CGTTTTATAACAACTTCACCATCCTGAAACGGAAAACCCAGGTGATCAAAAAATTCTTTGACTTGTGGGTTATTATTCCCAACAAAAATTGCTTCAATCAAGGCACCATCGGTACCTTTTCTAATAATTTTTTTATCTGCACGGTGGCCAAAAATAATTTGGAGGGCATCAAGGATCAAACTTTTTCCTGAACCAGTCTCACCAATGATGCAGTTAAGACCATCTGCAAAATTAATGTTGCAGTCTTCAAAGGTCGCGAAATTTTTAAGAGTCAATGTTTTTAAAAATAACCCTTTAATCATGTTTAATCCTCTTATTTGGCCTTTATGCCGTGATAAAATTTATCTTTCAATGTATTGAAGTATGATTTCTTTTCATTTTTCACAAATGAAATCGTTTTATTACTGCATTTTTTGATAGTGACTGTGTCCCAACGGTCCATGGTAATGGCCTTTTGGCCGTCGAGTGTTAATGTCACAGGCTCACTAATTTGAGACAGTTTTACAATAATTTCCTCTTTATTCGAAACGACCAGAGGACGATGAGTCAAACCATGCGGACAAATTGGCGTCAGAACTAATGCCTCAACATCCGGCGGAATAATTGGCCCTCCAGCGGCAAGAGAGTAAGCTGTTGAACCAAGAGGTGAGCTAACAATCAATCCATCCCCCGACATATCAAAAATGTGTTCGCTTTTTAAATATGTTGAAAAGGCAATAGGCCTTGAAATAGCATTTTTACTAATTACCGCATCATTTAAAAATGTTTCCTTAAACCAAGGAACATCTTTTTTGGAAAGCTCTGCTTGAAAGGTAGGAAATTGAATTAATCTAAAATTGCCATCCAAAGTATTTTGCAATTGATCATAGAATTCGTTTTTTGAGAACTCTGCAATAAATCCCATATGCCCAACATTCACTCCGAAAATTGGAGCACATGTCTCGGAGGCCCGCCTTGCAATCCCTAATAATGTTCCATCTCCACCCAGCCCAATAATAAGATCAGCATCTGCGAAAAGTTTATCTTCTGTAACAAAATCCACTCCACTTAGTCCTGGGATAAGTTGTTCAACTCGCAATTTCTCTTGCTCTGAAATCAAGATTTTAACCAAACGACGCTGAAGCCAAGGAAAAAGTGCCTGAAGTGTGATGCTTAGATCATGTGAATTCCTAGGGCGTAGTATAATCCCAACATGGGAAGCTTTTTTTTGCATATGATTCCTTACTCAGCTCTATTATAGATAAAAAAATCAATAGTGCTTTTAAAATCTACAAAAGGTTTCTTGATCAGGTTGCATCCATATTGTGTTGCTAAATTTAAAATCTGATCTGAGCTATATGCTGTAATAATTATAAACATTTCTCGAATAATCTCGGGTGAAAATAGAGCTTTACACTCTTCCAGAATCTCAAAGCCAGTAATATCTTTAAGCATCAAGTCACAAATAACGCGATCATATTTTTGCATTCTTAGCAAATCGAGCGCCTGTGCGCCACTAACCGTGGCATCAACTTCATGCCCATGAAGTTCAAGCATTTTCTTGATAGATTTCTGAATCAAAATCTCATCTTCAACAATAAGGAATTTCAAGCTTATCCCCCCACTGGTATGACAAGTGCGAAATGAGCACCAGCATGACCTGGATTCACTAAACTCAGAGAGCCATTCAACTTATTTGCCAACCCCTTACAGATGGCCAGCCCTAATCCGGTACCATCCTCTTTTGTAGTGAAAAAAGGCTCGAAAATTCTCTTCGCTATTTCGCTATCAATACCTGGTCCGTTATCAATAATATCGAAGGAAATGTTGGATTTTTCTTTCTTCACAAATATTTTAATCTCAGGTTGTATCGCTGAAATAGAAGATAGGGCCTGTGATGCATTTATGACAAGATTAAAAATCACTTGGGAAATTGCCCAATGGTTGGCACAAATATTGAAATTTTGAATTTCGCCTGGAATTATGACGCTTTTTTTAATGCTTCTGGTGGCGCTTTTTGTTAGCACTAGTACCTCGTCAAGAAGTTCAGCCACCGTCAGCACACTACCCGTATTTGTATCCAGGTAGATTGTTGAAAAATTCTCCAGCGTTTTCAAACATCGGTCGGCTGATTTTCCAATTTCTCTAAATACTTCAGCATTTTCCGTTCCTACTTTTGTCGCTTCATTTTCATATAGTGATGAGCTAAGTTTCATTGCAAAAATGGGATTACTTAACTCATGTTTCAGGGTATTAATTAATTCTCCCAAGAGAGATATCCTCTGAAAATGGAAAATTTGAGCGACGACTTGATTATCCGTATTTACGTCAAAATAGCATGGGAAGAGAGGATGTGAGAAAAGTGGAAATTTTGCTTCCTGTAAGCTTTTTTTTGATGATTCAAAATTATTCTTTATAGTTCCCAGATAACGATTATAGAGAACTAGCCCAAACGGAATTTTCTTAAATGCCTCGGAATTTAACTCTGAAATTTCATAATTTTCCGAACTTAAATATGAGAACGCAAAGTAAATGATAAAAGCCGGAGCCATAGTGTTGAAAAGATTAATATCATCATTTGTGGGCCTTAGAAAACTGTCCCACGATGCAAGGAAGAGGACATCATAATTTTTGAATTCATATTCTTTTGCAATAAAATAACCAAGCGTTGCAATGGTTTCTGTTGTTGCAAAAGAAAATTGTTCCGATTTAAAAATTCGCTGCTTGCTCTTTTTGATCTGTCGAAATATTTTGTTAAAAATTTCTGCATTTATTTTTTCAATATAGCTTCTTTCATGGGAAAAGAGATGGCTGGAAGCCAGCGATCTTCCTTTTTGGTGAATTATTATTTGGATAGTGGTGAAGAATTTCAGAAAACGATCAACGCGATCTACTTTTTCAAATTGAGAGATATCGGCCCTTTCGATACCAGGATGGGTCAAGACAGAATTTTTCAAAAAATCATTAAGTAATACAGAAAGGGTAAACGACTCCTTCCGAGACGACTTTATTGAATAAAAAAAATTTTGGGCCGCCTGATTTAGCCTAAACTTTGGAGAAGTAGTTGGTGTAGAACGAGTCGTCTCAGTGAAAGAATGTACTAGATATGCTGCCCATGCTTGTTCTTTATTTTTGAAAAAATTTGAATTTTCCACCTTGTTAAGTTATCAATAAGTTCATATTGTAACAAGTCGCACAACATGGAAACATTATTTAGTTCCTTAGCATTAAGCAATCCTTTTAAAATCATCAACAATTGCGATTCAATCTCATGAATTTCAACTTGGGTTTCTCTCTCTATTAAGTCCGATTGCCTAAAAGTAGAAATGGTTTTTGTAATTAATTGAGTAAAAATATCAACCAATTCAATGACTTCAGTAAAGCAGGTATTGAGTTCATTAATATCGCCCTTCGAGCAGCTTATCACCACTTCATCGATTTTTTTAATAATGCACTCAATATATTTATGCGTTGATTCTATGACCTCAAAAGCAAGTTCAATTGAAGTTAGAAGTTTAAATGAAACCGTATCCGTCTCATTAAGCCGCTCAGAAATATGTTCTACAAGCAGGTCCACTGCTCCACCATTGACCTTTACTTCCGCAATATACTTGTCGTCCGTTTGGCCAGATAGAGAAATCTGGTTGATAAGGGTTTCCAAATCGGTAAATTTAGAAAGTTCAGGTGCAATTTGATCATTAATTAGAATATTGGCCATATTATTTCTCCATTATCGGTTGTGGTTTTGCATGACGATCAATAATCGCCTCTGTTAATTCGAGGAGCACGCGACAAAGCAATTTGCCTTCTATAAAGGCCTTCATCGTAGTATTAGCTTGCATTAGAATATTATCATCCGGACGTGAGGAATATGAGGAAGTGATGTAATGAGTGAGTGGCATAAGTCCTGGGCGAGAGTTTGTAAACATTAAAAGAAGGCCCTCTATTTCATTAATCTTTTGGGCCAAGGGCTGCAATATCTTCGCCGATGGAACAGGACTGCATAATTCAGTAAGAATTTGATTCGAAAATAATTCACCAAATGTTATAAGCTCTAAAGCCTTCTGCAATGTAACTTTATAATCTTGATATTGTTGTATCTCTTCTGGAACTATAGTGGGAAATTTATCCACAACATCGATGTCGTCTATGACCTTTAAGAAACTCATTCGATAGAATATTTTTAATACTTCATTAAAGGATAATGGGTTCTTGTTTTTTAGAGAGGTAAAGGCCCAGCCACCACTAAAATTAGAAGCTGCAATATTGACATTGCAATCGCTCAAAGCAGAGCTAAAACACCATCCATCTTTAATCGAAAACATCTCTGGCACATAAAAGAAATCTCTGATCAATCCGGAAAGTGAATTAACCATTACATCATAATGACATTGATAAAAGTCACAAGGATGATCAATCGTGCATGGATGGCATTTTGTTCGCGGATAGATGGTCAAACAATAAGGTGAATAAGGAACTGTTTCCTCAGCCCTTACAGGTCCAAGAGCAAGTGTTATTGATGGAATATTTGACCGACTAATCAGATGACCTAGCATGCTATCGTGTCCAATAAACAATGATGCTTGCTTACACAAATCGGGTATTTCTGAAATCTCAATACTTCCTACATGCGATATTATGCGATTGGAAAAACTTTTCAGCAAAGGATGGTTCAAAATTTTCACTGAACTATCTTTGTCTGATGGACCACCAAGAAGATGAATTATCACATCGGGAACATCTCGCAATAGTTTGAAAAAAAATTCAGACCACCGATCTGGCGACCAGAATTTCTTGCTATGACTAGCAAAAGGATGCACAAAAACTAATTTCGCTTTTGATGAAATATAAGCACTGGCGTCACTAGATTTAGCTGCTATTGAGCCCGTAATAATTCCGACAAAAAGATCTACCAGGTTGAGAAGATTATAGGCACCTGTCAGGACTGAAGAGTGCAAATAACAGGTCCAGGAATCACTGAATACTTGAACTCCCTTTCGATCACGATAGATTCCTCTTTTGATTTTGGCGTTTATTACCGCTGTAAGTACGCTTGCCGGACTTGAGAAGGTCAGGTTAACTGCTTCATCGAATTCAAAGGAATTTACGTGATCAAAAAATGATTTGAAATTTTCCAAATCAACACCTTCAAGTGAGATAAATTCTTTGGAATCTGGCAATTCAAAAACTTCAGTGAATAATTTCTTAAGAAGAAATTTAAGTCCATTTGTGAATTTACGCCTCCCTAAAAAATAAAATTCGCTATTTGGATTTTTCGCTTGGGCCCTTTCAACTGCCGTACAAGTTTGCAAAATATCGCCAAACCGAGCAAGTTGAATTATGAGCACTTTTGTTTTCTTTTCTGAGGGCAAATTATTAATGTTGTGATTTTGGGACATTTTCCTCTTCCAAAAGTTGTTGCAGCAGCAAGGCCACCATCTCTTCACTAGTGAGGTCATCTTGTGCTCTAACTTTTTGCAATATTCCCGTTATTGTTTCTTGAAATTCATCAAATTTCATATTCCTCTCGCTCTTGCGTTGGGATTCGAACTCTTCTAGAAACGCTCCCTTGCTTATTAATTATTAATTGTTTTAAATCCGCAAATTCATCTTTAGCATTGAGCAAAAATTCCTTAAATATCTTTCTATTGCTTTCGACATCATTCGAGAATCTCGACTGCACCTGCCCCTTTCGAACGGCAAGAAGTGTTTTAAATGGAGACATGTTATAATTCGCTGGCTCCAATTTATTAATTGCATTAAAAATCTTGCTTGCTGATGCTTCCCCATCTTGGCTTATCTCTCGATATGCGGCGAGGATATTCGATAAAATTTCACGATATTCTGCCAAAAGTTCTTTAGAAACATTACATAGCATCGATTCAAGTTTTAATTCCAAAGCAAATGTGACACAGGCCCTTTGATAGCTATAATAGGCATGCATTTCACGAATTTCCTGTGATCCTGTTTTTATCAACGAGAAGCCGTGCTCAAGTGAATACTCAAATAGAGAAGCTCCGGCAGGTGCTTCTAAAGAGAGCGATTTATTTTGCACAATGTGAGAACAACAGTCCGCAATGAACTGCGCACATGGCTGAAAATGATCAATTTTTTCCCGATTAAGCAGCACTACCGGAGAACCTGAATTCGCCGGCATTTTAAATAGTAAATTGGTATTAAACTGGAGTTCTAGCAATTTTGTATTTTGAATAGCAGCAAGATGTTTTATTGATGTGTCCACTGTAAGCAATAGATCTACAGTCCTGAGAACACTATTAAGGCCGATAAAATCTGATTCAACCACAAAGAGCGTATTTTCCAAATCCGCATTAAGTTTTCTTGCAAACACTCGTTCATTTTCCGACGGACCGACAAGAAGTAATGGATACAAGTTTTGATGATCAAAAATATTCTGAATCAGTTGTACTGCCTCTTCATATGACGCGGACTTGTCAGATGTCGAAGCCGAAAGTTGCAAAGCTACAACATAAACTTTTTCCGAGGCACGAAAATCATGTAATTTAGAAAATACATTATGAGTACTAATATCATGTTCTTTACTGTGCACTAGCTCAACTCGTGTTTGAAGATTTGAATTAAACTCTAAAGACTTCTGAAATATTTCCATATAACTGAAGGGAGTTATGGCCAAATCCACCATAATTTCATTGGCCCACGCTATCCAATCGTCTGAAAATTCTAAGGTTCCATTGGTGCTATAACGAATTCCCTTATAGTTCTCTTTTGCATGAGATAGATATGATGTCAGAAACGCCGAAACAGAACAGTTCGATATATTGACAATAAGATCCCACTCAAATCCGACATTTTGTAAACAATTTCTAAGCTCTTTGAATGCGTGTGCCATCGAAAAAGGCCCACCCTTAAGTAAGATTCCCAGTTTTTCACGATCTATTGTGTATAGTCCTTGAAGCTGAGAAAATACGTGAGCTGCACGTACTGACTCTTGATATGTCAGGTAATAAATCTCTGCGGTGGGGTATTTATCTAACAATCCTCCTATCATTTGGGCACTATAAAATATGTCACCAAAACGTCGAAGATTGATAATCAATATTCGTTTCATGCTCGGCCCTCTTTAACTGTTGCACTAATTGCATTTAACATTTCCATAAGGAAGAAGTCCTGCTCCATGACTTCATATTTTGCGATTTCGAAGAGATGTGTATCAGGAGCAAAATTTCCCAATAAGCAATCCAATTCACTATTTTTCGGCAACTCGCATATTTCTCTCAGCTCAGCCACTGTATTAGTGGCGCGATAAGAAAGTAGCTCTTTAAAATATTCAACATGCAAGTTAAATGAAGCTGGATGTCTAATAATTCCGGGTTTCTTGCATAAAAAATCAATAAAATTTTGATCTCTATACAAGTCTCTGACAGACTTGCCAGCAATTATCTTGAAACTCCCAGGTCCAATTATTTCCAAGAATTTTCGATATATTTCCTCTTCAGGCTCAATCACCATCACAGTGGTTTGCAATCCCTCTTCATTGAGCTTTTTCAGAAGAGAAGCGATGTGATAACCAAAACCAAGTCCAAATATGAGTAAATTCTTTTTTTCTCTTAAAGGCGCAAAAGCGGATGTAATAAAATTTTCCGCCTCTTTAATTGGATCATAGATGGAATGCAGTTGAACTCCTCGCCAGATTGGTACCGGAAGATTGCTTCTTGAATATGCTATTTGAAGAGAACTATTTTGATTTTGAAACTGCTGATACATCACACACCCTTCCATGGCGAAAAATGGCCATTCATTGACCACACATAAATTCTACTAGAGAAACTGGTACAGTCAAATAAGACCACCAGAATCTATATTTCCCCCATGTAACTTTTTATGGCCTCCTGTTTCTTGTGATGTACTTTCAGCTCCTTGCTAAGCTGCTGTCGCTGCTCTAACAGATATAGAGTAATTTTGTCATATAATGCATAAATTTCATTATAATGCATCCGAAATAGCTCCAGGTTCACGTGATTCAAGCTGGCCTGTTTTGCAATTACGTTAACTAGCCGAATGAAATTATCGAGTTCACAAAGGGAATCATCTAAATTTGCTGTTTCCTCGGTCACAGACAGGATCTTTTCAGCTTTGCTGATTGCCTTATTGATCAGAACTCCCAATTCCAACGACATATCACTCTTTTGCTTCAGGGGATGGGACCTTCGTCGCTGCTGGCGCTGTCTTTAGCGATTTTATGGCCTCAACCCATCCGTCATATAAGGTATTCAAGACATTTAAGCATCCAGTCAGTGGAGCAAGTTCGATTTTGATATTGGCCTGGGTGCTGGCATATAAAAGATAATCATAGAGTGCAGCAAGTTCTTGGGCAACTTTGCCTCCGACCTCAAAATCCAAACTATTATTTAACTCGATAACGATATCTTGCAGTTTACCAATATATTCGCCTTTCTTGGCCAGATCCTTACTTTCAATCGCTTCCATTGCCTTCTTACAATTCTTAATCGCTGCTTGATAGAGCATTAGCAAAACTTGCTCTTTACTCGCGGTATGCACACTTGTTTTTTTGTAAGCATTAAAACCATATGACATTGTGACCTCCTAATTTTATCCGAGCTGTGTTACTGGGTTGATTTGATTATTCATCGCCGCCAATCCAGCTCCTTGATTTTTTATTTTAGAAATTGTTGTTTCCAATCTGGAAAATTTTTCTTTGAGATTTTTTTCTTTCTGTTCAATAAATCGATTTTTCTGCGCAATACGCCGGTCAATCTGATCAATATTGCTTTGGAACGTTTTACTGCGAGATTGAAGTAGCCCATCAGGGGTGCGTAAAACTGAGTCCACTACTTTCTGGGCATTATCTATAAAACCAGGATTTTTGGTTTTTGTCTCAGCATCAAAGTAACCAACCAAAATTTCTGTAACAAGGGCATAATCTTTTGCTAGAAAATTTTCGAATTTTTTATTATCCACCTTGAGCAGACCGGTGCGCTGAAAGGTAACTCCCAAATCGCCCACTCGGCGATATCCTTGCGAGGTAACGACATCCTCAAACAATAATGATCGAATTCTACTCTCAAGAGATTGCAAAACACTGTCTCCACCAAGTGTTCGCGATGTATCCGATGTTTGGTCCAATGCATTTTGTTGTTTAATGAAACTTAAAACGGCATTGAGACTCTCGATAAAATTACTAATTTTTAAGGCAACAGCTTGAACATCTTCAGTGATATTAATCCCAAATTCCTCACCTGGTTTGGCCTTCTTGAGATCAATCACGACTCCCGGAATAAGATCGTCAATCTTATTGGTGGGGTATTCAATTTCGAAACCGTTGAATTTAATTTTCGCATTCGCCGCCGGACGTTCGTGTTCAAGATAGAGATCATAATCACCATCAATAAAATAGAAATATGGAAATTTTGCTTTATTCCCAGCACCAGTGCCATTGACACTCAATGCCAATCGAAACGGTTTGTCTGAGCCGGAACCATCATTGATGACTGTAGCGGATAGCCCACTGGATTCATCGCTATTAATAACTCGGGCGATACCATCAAGTGTAGAATTTTCTGGGTCAATATAGACCTCACGACTTTCGCCACTTGGTGTTTCATATTCAATATAGCCAACGCCAACATAGGACTCATTTCTATCCGGAAATCCTGAGCTAAGAGCGGTAGATTTCTGCGCCAATTCTATTACTTCAATTTGATTGCTCCCCGGTTTGGCAATATTTTTATCCAGGTCAATTCCGATGTAAGTATTGTTAGTTTCAACTTTGAGTTCTCTAAGATTTTTTGCACCTTGGGTTTTCTGAACTTCGTCTCTAACTTTCTGAACTAAACCAATTAAATCTCCCAAGATTTTCCGCTTATCAACAATCTTGCCTTTTCTCACTTCCATTTGCTGAATAGGAATTCGCTCAGCTTCAATCAGCTGATTTACAATGTCTTTCGGAAGACCTGTGTTAATGGAACCAAATGATATGGCCAAAGGTCAGAACTTCCTTGTTCATGTAAAAGATCACATCCTGTGATCTCATTAGCTATAAAGTAGCACAAAGCGCTAATTTATTCTTGTTCTAGGCAAAAAGCACTTCCTTAAGTCCAAGTGAAAAACTCTCATGATAGGCATTAAAATTTGTAAAAATTATTAAAAACTCGGGCATAATTGATAATAAATGCTTTAAAATAAAGGGGCCGGTCAAGATACTTGACCGGCCCTCGAGATTAGGATTGCACTTCTTGGTTTGGTACTAATATTGTCGGGTATCCATGGAAGAAACTTTAGAAAATAAATCGGGTATTTTGTATTTAAAATCAAAATTCTTTTTATATCGGCTAGTTACGTACTTTTCTTTTCTTTTATTTCCTATTTGGATTCAAAAGACAACAGACTTAAATAAAATATATTTAATGCTTCTTATGCTTTTTTATATCGCTTTTATGGGAGCGCAATGGTTTTTGCTAGGGAAAGAAATCGACCATCGTCTCAAAATTTATTTCCGGGTCAATTCTTCCATCGACAGAATCATTTACAGACTCATTTTAGGAATGTCTTTTGCTATTTTTTACTTCAACCTGCTGGCATTGCTGCCATACAAGTGGAGCTATAACTCATTTTGGTGTACTTGGGCCGTCCTTGGGCTTTTTTACTCCTGGCCGAGCAGAGGAAAAATCATTCAGGAAACTGTCTCTACAAATTTTTCCGAATACAAGCACCTCGATTCATTTGAAAAAACCGTCCTATTTTTAGTCATCTTAATTTTTATCATCTCGTTTCCTGGAATCCCTAAACTCGACAACTATGATGCTCTGAAACTGTATTTCGATCCGGATGAAAGAATTTCTAATTTCTTTTGGTCTTTTCTAAGCATGAACTACTTACCATTTAAAAAATATCCTGAACTCTTTAGAGTAGCGATGGGAATGCATTTTTATTTCGTGGTATTCGGGCTGTTTTTATTAACGTTTTATGGGCTGTTGAGATATTTCTTATGTAGAAGACTCGGTCTGTTGGGAGTCTTCGCCCTATTGTCATCTTGGTCGTTTTCAAAATTTCTTTTTAACAATTACCCTGCTTGTATTCAAGCCAGTATCGGCATTTTCTTTATTTGGTCAATGATGTGGGCAATTAAAAGTGCCTCTTACCGTTCAGGGCTTTTTTTCGGAATGATCGGTTTTCTGTTAACTATCTTTGACGCAAAAAATCTTTCCGTCTATGGCATCGGTTTGGGCATTTTAATTATGCAATTTTTAAATGAGAAAACATTTTGGTTTAGAAAACAGTTTTTAAAATATAATTTATTCGGCGTTGTTTTGATCATACTAGTTCTTGTGTTCAAAGATTTCGCAAATGTGGCAACATATAAAAATTTTGACTTTTTCTCAGAGGTTCTAAGTATTTTGCAACGCAAAGCTTTTTTTACTCTAAGTTGGATTGGTTTACCTCTGGCGATTGCAAAAATACTCGCTGACCAAAAGATAATTTTTAAATCCTTTCACATTCCGCGTGAAAAAATTGTTCAATTTTTATTGTGTATTCTCATTTTAATTGCTGCAACTAAGTTTCTTGGGCCATCTATTGGCGGAACCTTGGCCCTTATGGCAGCCGTAACTGTTTTTTCGTTAATTCCACTTGAATTGGTTTTTCAAACAATGGCCAAAGTACGCTCGCAACGAAATATTATCTATCTTTTGTATATATTAATTTGCCTCCTTGATTCTCACTTTGAAGGAAGACTAAAGATTTTCATTAAATTTATTGATAGTTAGGCAAATATAGCGTTAAATATAATAGTGAGTAGAAAATCTCAATTTAAATCTACGCTAACAGAAAGATCCTTGCGCAATTTTTCTATGAACAAATTTTTCTATCTAGATGATAATGAAATTGATTTTTTCGTACTAGTAGATACTGACAACTCATCGCTGAGATACATTTCTAATTATTATGGTCTTAAGGAAAATCAGAAAACCGGAGTCCTTTCCGTCAGTAATGATGGTCCCTTAGAATATCATGCCATGGGTAATGAATGACATTACCTCCAGCTTTTGCACCATTACTCAAAGATGTTGAGAGTTTATTTGCCTTGCATACAAATCCTAAGGTGCATGAGAAAACCGGGCAAGAACTGGTCACCGATCTAGATTTAATTCTTTCTAAAGAAATTAAAAAATTTTCGGAGACTCATCACATTCATTTGTTGAGCGAGGAAGAGGAAGACAAGCAGCTTCAATTCCCTATGTTCATTTTAGACCCGATTGATGGAACCAAAGAATTTGTACGCGGTATCCCCGAGTACGCACTTTCATTGGCATTCATGCAATCCCCCCTATTGAATTCTCCAACAAATTGGGGATGGATATTTAATCCTGTTTTCAACAAATTCAAAATGCCGTCGCGCAGGCCTGGAAAATTACTTGGGTTTGTTTCAAGAAGCGAGTGGGATGCTGGGCTCTATATTGAGTTCAAAAGCAATGATATTTTACTCTATCCCGTTGGCAGCATTGCTTTTAAGTTATTTCTCTTAGCAAACAATTATTGCGATTTTGTAATCACCTTAAAGGGTAAAAATCTTTGGGATATCGCTGGAGGGACAATTGAGTGTCAACAGCAAAATATCAAATTATTTAACAAGACAGAAGAGATGGAATCATTTAATACAATTCGACATACCGCTCCCTTGACATGGTGTCGTGCAGAGTTCTTCTCCACACTCACGGATTTTTTTAAACTATGACTTTCAAAGTAAAAGATTATTATTACAAGAAAGCGAAGAAAGAAAATTATCTTGCTCGTTCAATCTATAAATTAGAGGAGATCGATGCCAGATATAAAATCCTAAAAAAAGGTGCACTGGTTCTGGATCTTGGCTACTACCCAGGTTCTTGGATTCAGTATACCAGCGCGCAGATTGGTGATGAGGGCCGTATCATTGGCATCGATCTACAGGACATCAATGCTAAATTATCCAATTTGAGAAATGTGACCCTTTTTAAGGCCGATTTCTTCGAACTTAAGGAATTGAATGCAATCGGTCTCGATCGAAGAGTTGATGTTCTCTTGTCTGATATGGCCCCAAATACAACCGGAGTTAAATCCGTTGATCAAGTTAGAAGTTTGAATTTGGTTGAAGGTATTTTTGAGTTATTGCCAACTTTTTTGAAACCACAAGGCAAGCTTGTCATTAAGTTGTTTGAGAGTCAAATGGCCCAGGATTTTTTACGCAAACAAAAACCGCTCTTCGATCAATTTCACTTTTTGCGCCCACAGGGAACAAGAGCTGTCAGCAAAGAATATTATGTCATTGGGTTAGGTTATAAGCGTCCTAAAAATAAACTTTCGATTTAGTGGTATGGAACACTTGGCCCGCTTCATTTAGGATGATTGGTGCCTCGGAAGAGACTTGAACTCCCACGATATTGCTATCGGTGGATTTTGAATCCACTGCGTCTACCATTCCGCCACCGAGGCACAAAGTCTGCAGATATTACGGGCCAAGACTCTTTCCGTCAAATGTTTACGCGCTGCAATTGATTTAGTCTTGCTTGATAAGATTTAAAATCTCACGAGTGCTGAACTTAAAAAAGTTGGGGGGAAGATGCTTTTTCAACTCGGTATTACTCAAAATACAAGGATATTTCAGGTAGTCGATGAGATAATCGGGCACTGACCAGAACGTTCTGTTAATGACTTTAGCAAGCTGTTCGAGTAGAAAAACTGGCACTGGTATATAAGGAATATTCATATAATTTTTTATTTCGTGCACAGACATCGATTCATCTGTAGCAACATTGTAAATCCCTGTTGGGATATACTTAAGAGCATGCACGAGTACACTGGCCATATCATATTCATGTATTAATTGCAGCATTGGGTTATAGTCCATGGGAACAGGGACATATTTAGTAACGAGATATTGGGCCATAGCATTGCGAATTTGTGGTCCCACAATACTACAAGGACGCAGTATTAACGTTTCAATTTGGTGCTGATACTTCCACATCCAGTTACTTGCTAACTGATCCATCTCCACAACATCTCGTAACTCTGGATGATTGAGCGAGGCACGAAGAATAGAGTCCTCTTTCAAAAATATGGGATTATCTGCATAAGCACCATAAACGTGATAAGTGCTGAGGATAATAACTTTCTTCACCTCAAAATGAAGCGAAAGCTCCAAAATACGATTTGTGCCCATCACATTAAGGTCCAATCGTTCAGCCAAATGAGCGCGTGGGTTGGCCTGCGTGTGACTTATACGCCCCAAATGTAAAACAGCATCAAACTTATTATTTCGAAAAAGTTTCTCAAAATTGCTTCGAGTATACTTCATGCGTTGATACTTGATGCGACCATCTTTTAAAAACTGATCGCTCTCACGCGAATCAATACCTACAATAGTAGCTTCAGGATATGTCTTAAGAAGCAGGCCTGCGGTGATTTTTGCCAAGCCACCGGCCATGCCAATAATAAGAATAGAATTCACATTAGTGAGGGCCATAGGGTCCTTTTACTGATGGCAAGAGATACGTTCCCCAAAATTTTCTACGATGGGCCCGACCTTGCGTAATAAGGTCTCGGATAATCGACTCAATTCGATAGACATGTTCATTAATTAATTTATCAGGTGCATCAGGCGATAAATCCTGCGGGATCGGGTAAGGATCGCCAATAATAATATCAACAGGAGAGGGTAAAGGTACAATCCCCAATACACCAAGAGTTGGGAAAAATGGTGTTAACGGTAAGGCAGGTAATCCTAACTTGCGGGCCAAGCCACGTGCTTGATAAACGAAAGGATAAAATTCTTCAGCTCCCACCGTTGCAATAGGAAGAATATCCGTTTTGGTTTTCAAACAAAGACGAAAAAAACCTTGAGTAAAATTTTGCAATTTATAAAATTCATTAGTGCTTTTTGAAACACCACGCACACCCTCTGGGAAAACCAAAATTGATTCTTCCCTGTTAAGCAAGTGTTCACAGTTTGAACGATCACCGAGAACAGCACCATTTGCTGCAACAAAAGAACCAAAAAAAGGTAAGGTCATGACAAATCTCTCCACCATGGAACGTAAAATGCGTGGAGGCCAGATATCAAGAATAAAGGCAGCAGTAATGAGCATTCCATCAATAGCAATTTGGCCAGAATGATTGCTCACGACCATATATGGGCGATCCTGTACCTTATGTGCCCCAATGACTCTGGTTTTAAAGTAATGCTTATAGATTGGGTAACCAATTTTTACTGATTCTCGAGACTTTTTTAAATTGAGACCCCATGGGTCTTCACCGGTTGGATGACGACGCTCTAAAACTGCAAAAATGCGATTCAACTCATCTCCATCAAGGGTTTTTGGTAGACGAATGTTGATCAGTTTGGACAGTTTTCTAAGCTCCATATAATGCCTTAAGTTTGTGGAATCAGAATACTCCATCATACCCAATTGTACAGGCCTAACAAGAGTGACAAATAGGTATATTATATATAAGACCGCATTCTAATTATGAGGAATTTTATGGAACGTGGCGAATGGAAAACTAGGGTGCAAGAACTGCTAAACGTATGCCATGAGGAAATTCGGAAAACGACTGCCATTGGCAAAAAGATGTTAACAGCTTCGAAGACTAATACTTGCTTACATGAGGCCTATGAGGAGCTTGGAAAGTTATTTTATAAGGCGATTGAGAATGGAGAGATTGAGTGGCAAAACTCGAAATCTCAGGATTTAATAAAAACCATCCGAAGTTGTCAGGAAGACCTGGATAGTATTGAGCAAGAAGTTCAACGCATTAAGTTTGCTGCTGGCCCAGAAGTGGCAGGAATTAAAAACCCTCCAGACAATAAGGGCCAGTAATACTAATGGCCATGCAAATGGCTCAACTTCTAATCAGTTCTTGCCGATAAGTAAGTAGTAATTGAGGGTTCAATGGAACATTGGATGAACCTATTGGTTTTGGTATTAATTTGTTTATTTTTCTCTATACCTGATGGATTTGCAGATATTGCTGACATTGAAGATCCTTATGTTGATATCGAACAAACTACCGCCCCAAATGGAATTAATTTCGTTTATGCACCAGCACCTAGTGCAAAAACATTTTCCATAAAAATAAGAGTAAGAGCAGGTACACTTGCCGAAACTGAGAAGAACGCCGGTGTTGCTCACTTTTTAGAGCATTATCTGTTTACAGACTCCCGTCTTAAAAATAATTCAAGCTATCTTGATCTCATAAAAGAACTTGGTGGAACGGGTAATGGCGCCACATCATCTCTTGAGACTGTTTATTATGCAAAAGTTCCTTCAGGCAAGGCAGAATTGATTGCGAAAATGTTCGGGAAAATGTTATTTAATCGAACCTTTGAGCAAGACCGGGTTGATCAAACAAGAAAACCAGTGCTGCTCGAAATCGGGGAGCCTGGTTTGATGGCCTATTTATGGCGTACCGGTTTCTTAAAAATCGTTTATCCAGATTTTTTAAAGCTGCCTGATTTCTGGCAATCCGAATTTGGTCTTGAGCCTATAAAATCAACCAGTCTGGCAGCAGAGCAGAGTAATACACTCAGCATCAGTGCCCATGATTTAAAAACTTTTTATGACGAATATTACCATCCAAGCAATATCACGGTTTATTTTGCTGGAAAATTCAACAGCGAAACCATGAAGTCCATCGCCCAAAAATGGTTTGCTTCCACGCCAGCTCGCAAAGGAAAAACTGTCGAACAAAGAGCGACAACCATCAGGAAGTCACCCTTTCTTAGGACGACAAGCACTAGCGGGACACCAAGAATTGCCGTAGGAACAAAATTTTGGGACGCAACACTTGAGGATCTAATCGTTATTGATATCTATGTTGAATATTTGGCACATAGACTTATGAAAGAATTTCGAAACAGAAAAGGCGAAACATATACCGCACGAGGGATTGTCAATAATGTAAAGAATTTTGGTCAAGCTGTCGTCACTCTTGAGACACCCGCTGCACAATATTCTAATAATCTTCGTTATATTAGAAACGTCATTCATGAAGAGGCAGAAACCGGTAATTTAACTGAAGAGCAATTTGCAGAAGCAATGAAGCTTTATTCCACTCATTACAATCTTACAGACCGTGATAGTTCAACCGCTCTGCGCTTAGCTGAGAATGCAGAACGAAATAATAAGGTATTTGGAAGAAGCGGATCGGAGTTTCTAATCTTTAAGTCTCTGACATTTCAAGATTTCACAGCGCGACTTACAAAACTTTTTAACTCGAACCAAAGATATTCAGTGCTACTCAGACCTCCACTAGTATGGCGTTATGAATTGGCAATTATTATTGTAATCTTCACAATTACAATGCTCTTTTTTGCTAAAATGAAACTTACAGTTCCTTTCGAGCATAGTAAGGTTCGTTTAGTGCGCAAGCTGGCTTGCCCACCTCTTCATTTGATTGAGATTATCTCACTTTCTTTAGGTTCTGTGTTAGCGCAATATTTATCTTTTGGAATACGCTGGGGTTTCTTTAAAAGCAATTTTATTCAATCTTCGGTCTTGCTCTCGGATTACTTATACATCCTGATCGAAATGGCTTTTATAATTGTAAGTTGCATTATTGTTCTCAAACTGACTGTCCGAAAACTCATTATCTGCGGCGATTATCTGTACATCAAAAGCATTACTTATTTTGCCAAGCGAATCCCATTAACCGAGATTAAATCGATTGAATTACTACACCTCTGGGAAGTCGTATTTTCCATGCATCGTCTAAGCGGACTGGGTTTTGGCCAGCGTTTTTCATATTATGATCCGCTCTTTTTAAGACCTGGCCTTTATCTGCGTTTTAAAGATGGTAGCTCTGGTTTTTTCAGTGTAAAGGATGCTGCTACGGCGATCGATGAATTCAAGCAATATCTCGTTAAAGATGAAGCAAAATTAAAAATTGCAATATAATCAGGATTCTTTGCTTTCAGAAACAGTGCGATCGAGAAGAAAATTTATTACCCCCTCATGGAGTTCATGCATACCGAATCCCGACTCAGCTGAAACCAAGTACATCTGCTTGAAAATTTTTGTTTCATTTAGAATTTTGGGAAGAAAATTATTGAGTCGAGTTCGTTCACTTTGGGTTTTCAACTTGTCGTACTTATTAAAAATCAACGATGTCATCAAAGGGCGATGCTTGAAGAATTTTAAAAAAACTCGGTCACTATCCTGCATAGGATGGCGGGAGTCCTGAATATTGAGCACAAGTATCGTAGGGGGAAGAACATCAAAAAGTTGAGTTAGCAGTTCACTCCATCGAGCGCCTTCCGCTTTGGAGACTTTTGCATGGCCATAACCGGGAAGATCCACTAAAAGATATTTGAAAGGGGCAGGAATACTTTTCTGATTTAATGCTGTTTTTTCTACACGTAATTCAAATTCAAAGAGATTTATGTCTCGCGTGCGTCCGGGAGTTTTACTAACACGAGCAATGTCTCGACCTAAAATAGCATTGATAAGCGATGATTTTCCAACATTTGATCTCCCGGCCATCAAGATACCTACCGGGGGAGAAGAGATAACAAATAATCCTCGTAAATCGGCAGGTTGAACTATGGCGCGGAGAAATTTCACTGAATTTGGATCAATTTGCATAATTCGTTTTCACCGATGTGTTTCATTTTGGCAATAGATTTCATCTTGCTTCCAGAAAACTTGCATATTCCTTCCTCTGAGCTATGAGGAGGTATGTAATACAAGATATTGGAGGATATTCAAAATGACCAATTTAAGCGCATTTATTAATAGTTCTGGCCACCGTTTAAAAGAGCGCGGTCTTCGCATGGAAGACAAATTCGAAATATGGCCTGCTTCTGGTAAAAAAAAGGTTATTGATCTAAGGCGCACACTTTATCATTTCACCGTTGCTGGTGATAAGATTGTTTTGGAAGATTTTACCCATACCATTCTTCCTGCATTAGGAACACCTGAAGGACAATTCCAATTAAAATGGATTCCCCTATATTCTAATCCTCAACGATCTATGGAAGGTCATTTTATTTGCGAAGCATTGGGTGGAATTCCCTTTAAGCATAATGGAATCTATACATTTAAGACATTAGTCGAACGTTTTGATGTCATTCACCTTGGTCCAAACATATTGAAAGCGCAGCCAGCAAATCTCTCACATTCCTCTTTAAGTAATTTTGTTGATCCTATTCTGCACAATCATGCACTCTTAAAATCGGACATCACTATCCTGATAACTGGCGAAACGGGGACAGGTAAAAGCTCACTTGCCCGTAAAATCCATGATGCAAGCGGGCGCACAGGTCGCTTCACCCATCTCAATCTCTCATCCTTTTCTGAAGGAATACTGGAATCAGAATTGTTCGGACACGTTCGGGGGGCCTTCACTGGTGCTATCAATGACAAATCCGGGGCCATACTAGAATCCCATAACGGAACACTCTTTTTGGACGAAATCGATTCCATCCCCCTTTCTCTGCAAACAAAACTATTGCTCTTTTTTGACTCATTTGAAATTCGACCTGTCGGTGGAAACTCAATACGAAAAGTGTCCACGCGATTGATATTCGCATCCGGAAAAAATTTATTGCAGTTGACGGAGCAGGGATTGATGCGCAAGGATTTCTATTTTCGCATAGGCAGTTCTGTGCAGATTGCCTTAAAGGCTTTACGCGAAAAACCTGAATATCTGGCTTCTTTCATTTTGACTTATTTGCAACAAAAAGGAATCTCCATCGATCCCTCTCTTCTTGAATTTTACAAGAATTATGCCTGGCCCGGGAATTTCCGGCAACTAAAGGGCCACTTGGAAAAAAAATGTCTAAGCCGTGAGAATAAATATTTAACCCTTGATCACGAGGATTTAGGTCTTCATTCATATCAGATGATGGTTCAAAGTGCGGATGGCTGGCCAACGCTGAAAGAGTTTAAACAAGCTTATGCGTTGCGAACATACAATTTCTTCAATAAAAATTTGGAAATGACGGCCACCACTTTACAAATATCGTCGCGCACACTCAGGGCCATGATCGGCTCCGAGAAGGAGGAAAAAAACGTTAGCTAACTGTGATATTGATAATAAAAACGTTTTTCACCGTTCCTTTGGCACCGGTTTCAAGTATTAATCGGTTAAGTTCTTCAATTATTTTGGTGCGTATAACACGTTTTCCCTCTGGTGTTAGCGGAAACGTTGGTAGAACAGGTTCGAGTTTTTTATTGAGGTAATCTTTTATAAGATGTTCTTGTGTCGATAGATAGATACTCAGATACCGGTTTGATGTCTCCACTTCGATATCAATAATCAAACTTCGTATACCTTCTGCTTCCTTGTCAACGACTGGTCCTTCAAAACTAAATGGAATTGAAATATTTGTTACGTAAAAAGATTTCTTGATTCGATCATGATAAGCCGGTCTGCGGGAAATTAGCATCGCTGATTCTTGTTTTATACTTGCACTCTCAAAATTTCTCTTATAGACAAGAACCGATGTTCTAAAAATTTGGAAAATGGCAAGAGAACCTGTTGTAATCACAAAAGCTAAGAGGAACAAAGTCTTGGGACTGGTGTTATTATAAGTTTGTTGGATTTTTATGAAAATTTTATTGCAAAATTCACTTACATGGGTCCGCCACTTTCCATTCTTAATCTGATCAATATCAAAGCGTTGAAGGGAATTCACGGCTTGCTTTGCCATGTCAATGCAAACATGGCAAATATGAATTAAGGCTCCTTGATTTTGTTTGATGATTGACGGGAGATTCTTTAGCGTTGAAAAAATATTTCTGACGTAATCTTTTGGTCGCGTCCGAATACCGTAAATTGTATCCGAAATTTTATTCTTAATTTTCGCAGGAACAAATTTATCATACAGGCGAAATGGTATCTGACCTAACTTCAATAGGTATTTGTTAATCCATTCTTCAAGCCTACTTATCAACCTCAACGAATTCACCACTTTGTTGTTGGGATGCTTTAATCCGCACCAACTTGCTTATCGGGATGATTTTTGGCCCACCTTAATTAAGCAGCACCTATCCGACAAACTAACTTGAGTATAGGCAACATTTGCCCACGCACTCTTCAGAGCAAAAGTTTTTTGAATTCATATCTCCTCTGACGAAACGTTCTATGTACGATTGGGACAGATGGAGGATGTCATGAAGGTGATTAATTTTGTCGGAATTTTATCCATGTTGAGTCTTTTTGGAGGCTGCGCTGCCCTCTTACAGTCACGCACCTATTCTGAGCAAATGGAGCAATCCGATGATAATTTTTTAACACCGGGTAAAGACTTTCCCGTAGCAAGTGGTGATACAGGAAAGCAATATTTATCAAGGGACGAATTAAGATCGCGAACACCTGCTGGCCGTTATGAGCAAGCTGAACGTGTTGAACACCAATCACTTCGGGAAGAACTGGCCGAAATGGAGAGCAATCTTTCCCCTGAGGAATTCGAGCGTTACGAGAGATTAAAAGGGCAATTTGTTGGGGATTCAGAGCGGATATATTTTCTTCGATTATCTCCTTCAGAGCGCCATCACTATCTTCAAACACTGGGAATTCAATCAGTTAACGCCACTCCTGATCGACCCTCTTATAGTGCATTAACATACATTCGTTCTTACCAGCGCACTTCACGTGAGATTTATCTGGGAATGGATAGGGATCAAGTTGTAGATCGTTGGGGGCGTCCTGATCAAGTCGAAATTGCTGGCCATCCTCGTGAAGGTAATGAGCGATGGACTTTTTACGATAATGGCAGAAGTAAGCATGTCTTTTTTGAAGGTGGTCGTGTTCAGGGTTGGGGGCAATAGGCTTCTTAAAAACCGCGCCGCGCCATTCCAAAAGCAAGATTTTGGAGTAGATATTGGCCCTTATCAGCATCTTTTTGTGGCATTATAAATCATAATTATTAGAAAACGATCTTGATGCGATAGTTATTTTGACTTACGGGTTTTCACTTATTGAATTTCCCTATCTTGGGCGGAGTTATGGTAGCAGAACTTTTAAGTACGCTTGAATTTGAGAAACCTATTGTTGAGCTTGAAAATCAGATTCGCGAAATGCGCAAAGCTTCTTCTCGTCCCGGCAGCAATTTGGAAAATGAAATCAGATCTCTTGAGGCCAAAGTCTCTGAAGTTCTCAAAGAGGTGTATGGAAAATTGGGAACATGGGAACGCGTACTCCTTTCCCGTCATTTCAACAGACCGCATACTATTGATTACATTCAACAATTAATTACTGAATTTCACCCATTATCTGGCGACAGACATTTTGCGGATGATCCTAGTATTGTCGCAGGTCTTGGATATTTTCAGGGAGAAAAAATTGCGATCATTGGCATTGAAAAAGGCCAGAAAACCAAAGAAAAAATTCATCATAATTTTGGAATGCCTCGACCTGAGGGATATCGAAAGGCCATCCGAGTGATGGAGCTGGCTGGACGTTTTGGCATTCCTATTCTCACTCTTGTTGACACTCCAGGGGCCTTTCCTGGAGTGGAAGCGGAGGAGCGTGGACAGGCCACCGCGATCGCAGAAAATTTGGAAAAAATGTTTAGAATTCCCGTGCCAATAATTTCTATTATTATTGGAGAAGGAGGCTCAGGTGGTGCCTTGGCCATCGCTATAGCCGACAGAGTTATGATGATGGAATATTCTATTTACTCGGTCATCTCTCCAGAAAGTTGCGCTTCGATTTTATGGTCCGACCCAAAAATGGCCGATGTAGCGGCCAAGGCTCTTCATCTCACCCCGGCAAAAGCTCTCGAGCTTGGAGTGATCGATCAGATCATATCGGAACCATTCGGAGGTGCTCATCGGCGCCCTGACGAAGCGGCACAATTACTGGCAATGGCATTGAGAGCAAACTTAAAGGATTTGCAAAATATAGAACCTCGTAAGTTAATCGACGACCGCTATCGAAAATTTCGTTCAATGGGTAACAACACCCTGTCCGTATCCATAAAAAAATAGAGAGGGAAGGTAAGAATGGCAATCCAATCCATGACAGGATTTGGCAGAGGCGAAGCAACATGTCCAGGCATGATCGCCGTTGTTGAAATAAAAAGTGTAAACCATCGCTACAAAGAAGCGCGTTTTCGTCTTCCAGGGCATCACAGTGGAATTGAAATGGAATTGCGTGAACAGCTTTTTGACAAGTTCAAACGCGGCAGCTTTGACATTTGGGGAAGTATAAAAATTTCTGCAGATTCGACAGCGGCATTTCCCCTCGATCACAAAAAAATCGACAATTTTCTTAATATGATCAAGCAGATTGCTCAAAACCAAAAACTATCACTTGAAATTCGTCCTAGTGATTTTTTGCGTTCAGAGTTCTATCAAGAAACTTCTACCGAACTCCTTTTAACTGAAGCTAATTTATTGCGCGATTCTTTTAAAAAGGCAGTGCAAGTTTTAGAGGAAGGTAGAAATAAAGAAGGTGAAAAGCTCAAAGTGATCATGCAAAACCATCTAAAAGAGTTCACAAAGGAATTTCAAACTGTTGAACAGCAGGCCGATTCATATAAACCGAAAATTGAAGAGCGCTTACGCAACCGCTTTAAAGAATTTTCAAAGGAACTCGCTAGCATTGATACACCACGTTTTTTACAGGAAGTTGTCTATTATTTGGAAAAGCTTGATATTTCCGAAGAGATAAACCGGATACATTCTCATTTAAAGAAAATGTATACTTTACTTGATAAGGGAGATGAAGCCGGTCGGCAGATTGATTTCTTGGTGCAAGAGCTGAATCGCGAAACAAATACCATAGGTTCTAAATCCGGAGAAATTCTTATTTCGGATCACATCATCGGAATGAAGGGACAGCTTGAAAAGATGCGAGAACAGGGATTAAACATTGAGTAAAAACGTTAAGGTCCATCAAAAAAAGATGGGTAAAATCATTGTAATTGTAGCTCCATCTGGCTCGGGCAAATCCACTTTGCTGACTAAGATTAAGAACAAATTCCCAGAATTATGTGAATCCGTTTCATACACAACGCGCTCTAAGCGCCCAGGCGAGGAGCATGGCAAGCACTATTTTTTTATCAATCAGAAAGAGTTTTTAAAAATGCGTAATAGTGGTGAGTTTTTAGAATGGGCCTTGGTGCATGGTGACTATAAGGGCACTTCAAAAAAGTTTGTCCAAGAGCAGCTTGATCTCGGTACTCCATTAATTTTTGATCTTGATGTACAGGGGGCCGATTTTTTTAAGCAAGCATTTCCTAAACTGGCGAAAGTAATATTTATTTCTCCTCCTTCATTGACCGAACTGGAAAAGCGCTTGAGAAATCGCAAAACAGAATCAGAGGAATCTATTCAACTACGTTTAAGAAACGCAAGAGAGGAACTCGGTCGGATGAATGACTATGATTACAACATACTTAACGATGATATAGATAAGGCGTATGATGAGTTGGTGCGTATAATCTCAGATATCTTGGAGAGATGATTGTATCATCAATTAGATTTTTCCCACGAACGGGACCTAAATTTTGCCGAATTAAAGCGTAAAGTTGAAGCATACTTTCAAGATGCTGATTTTGAGCTTTTAGAGAAGGCATTTCTTCTTGCAGAGAAGGCCCATGCGGGCCAGAAACGTAGTTCAGGGGAAGATTATATTATCCATCCACTAAATGTAGCTTCAACTTTGGTGAAGCTACGTATGGATATGGATAGTATAGTTGCAGGTCTACTTCACGACGTGATTGAAGATTGCAATGTAACCCCCGAGCAAATTGAAAATGATTTTGGAAATACCATTGCACAAATTGTTGTCGGTTTAACTAAAATTTCAAAAATCAAATTTAAGACGAAGCAAGAATCTCAGGCCGAAAATTTTCGTAAAATGGTCATCGCCATGGCGAAAGATATCAGAGTTATTATCGTTAAATTGGCAGATCGAATGCATAATATGCGAACTCTTCAATATATCTCTGATGCCAAACAAAAAGAGATTGCTCAAGAAACTCTCGATATCTATGTTCCCCTGGCCAATAGGTTAGGTATCAACTCTGTTAAGGCGGAATTGGAAGATTTGTGTCTGCGTTTCATTCATCCTGAAATCTATTATCGCTTGGCCGAGAAAGTTGCCATGAAAAAATCAGAGCGTGAAAAATATATTGGGGACGTCGTTGAGATTTTGCAGGATAAATTTAAAGAATATGATGTAAATGCAGACGTGAAGGGTCGACCAAAACATTTTTATTCTATTTACAAAAAAATGACTTCTCGTGGTGTCGATTTTGAGCAAATTCAAGATATTCTTGCTTTTCGTGTCATGATCAATAACATAACTGAATGCTACAAAGTTCTTGGAATTATACATTCAAGCTGGACCCCAATTCCCGGTCGTTTTAAAGACTACATTGCGATACCAAAGGTAAATAACTACCAATCTCTCCACACAACTGTTATCGGCCCCCGTGCAGAAAGAATTGAAATCCAAATTCGTACCCATGAGATGGATGAAGTCGCCGAAACTGGGGTTGCGGCCCATTGGAAATATAAGGAGGGCCTAACTGGAGGAAAGACAAAATTGGATTGGATTCAGGAACTTCTAGAGTACAACCAAAACTTAGGCGACAACGAAATTATGGAAGTTGTCAAAAATGACCTGGATCTTGGAGGAATTTTTGTTTTTACACCTCAAGGTGATGTTCGAGAGCTAAAGTATGATGCTACTCCGCTTGATTTCGCCTATGCCGTGCACACTGAAGTTGGTCACCACTGTGTCGGAGCTAAAGTAAATGGAAAAATTGTACCTCTTCGTTATTCTCTTAAATCAGGAGACACGGTTGAAATCCTAACCAGTAAAACACAGTCCCCAAGTAAAGACTGGATAACGATTGTTCGAACCAGTCGGGCCAAATCAAAAATTAAGCAGTGGCTTCTGAAAGTGGAGAGAGACAATCAGCGTATTCTCGGCATGGAAATCCTTGAAAAGGCCTTTAAAGTTTTTAACGTCACACTTAAAAATTTAAAAAAATCGGGTGAGCTTGAACAAGTTATACGCTTGTTAAATGTAATAAACGAGGATGAACTCTTCATCCAAGTCGGAATTGGAAAATTTCGCCCACATCAAGTAGTCGATGGTATCCCATCTCTAAAAAAGATCGTTGAGACCATGGAGATAACTGAAAATCTGAATGATAAAATCAAAGAAGTAGATGACTACTCCAAACAAGTTTCTGGCGAAGCTAAGCGGCGTGTGAGCAAGGATAATGCCGTTATTGTTGATGGTATGGACGACTTAATGGTACGTATGGCACGATGCTGTAATCCAATTCCTGGAGACCCAATTCTTGGACACGTAACTCGAGGCCGTGGAATTACGGTGCATACCATGGGTTGTTCGCGTGTCGATTCTGATCCTGCTCGTAGCATCAAGGTCGAATGGAATCCAGATTTCAGTTTTAAACATCCAGTTAATATTCGTGTAATCACTCACGATCGTCCCGGTATCTTATCAACCATTTCTAAAAGCATCTCGAATATTGGCCTAAATATTAGGAGTGCTCTTGCTAAATCCCTTCCCGATCGCAAGGGAAGTTTTATCTTCGAAATTGAAGTAAAAGATTATGCCGAGCTTTTAAAGGCCATCGGATGCATTGAGCAATTAGAAGAAGTCATCTCTGTTGGAAGAGTTTAAAGGCGAACGTCACTTGCGCCTTCCCAAAATAGAAGAATGGCAATTGTTCGAAAGATTTTAAAAGATTCTTTCACGATGATTTTAGCATTTCGCCATTCTGAAGTATCAGACTTTAATCCCCAATAAAAAAAGGCCGGTGCATTCTCTCGGGTAGAATCCATAAGTTTTTCCATAACTAATTTAATGCGAGGAATATGATAATCATGAGAAATCACCAGAATTCTATTGATTCCCTTTGTTCTGTTTATATAGTGCACAGTATTTAATACATTTTCAAAAGTATTGCGAGAAGCATAATCTAGGTCAAAAAGATTTGAATCCAAATTACGAAGATCATCGCTCGTGGGAAAAAGAGTATGAACGGTGTTTTTTTCATAGACACCACTTACAAAAATATGTGATTGCCGATATTCCCTGGCCTTTTCTAAGGCAAATGAAATTCTTCCCTTATCTCCCGTAAAAACCACAATAAGGTCAGGAGGTCGGTTAAAAAGAGAAGACTCAGATCGCTTTGTCTCTTCATCACCTTGTAAAACCAAGTAAGTACAAAAAACAAAATAAGCAAAAACAATAAGCCCGGAGAAAAAGAAAAAGTTTTTTATTTTTCTCCAGGCCCGAGTTTCTTTTGTCTCAAACGTATATTTCTTTGCAAACATATTATGAATTTACCGCAATCACCTCAATCTCAATAAGTGCGCCCTTGGGAAGAGCGGCGACTTGAACAGTGGATCGTGATGGATAAGGAGAATGAAAAAACGTTTCATACGCAGCATTTACCCTGGAAAATTGCCCTAAATCCGTCATAAAAATAGTTGTTTTAATCACGTTATCATGCGTTAGTTTTTCCGACTTTAACAAGCTATCGATATTGCTCAAAACTTGGTCAAGTTGCTCATCGAAACTCTTATTAAGCTCTCCCGTCGCTGGATCGATTCCAATCTGGCCCGAGAAGAAGAAAAAATCTCCCACTCGCACACCTTGTGAATAAGGGCCTATGGCCTTTGGTGCTAGGTCAGTTTGTACGATTGCTTTTTTCATTGTTTATCCTCTTATGTGCCATGATAGCAGTCAAAATACTCATGTTAACAATTTCGCTTGCTGAAGCTGTACGGGCGATAATGTTAACAGTTTTGGCCATCGGAACCAGCAAGGGGCCAATGGCATGAGCTTCACTTAATTGAGTTAACAGTTTGTAGCTGATATTGGCAGAGTTAAGATCAGGAAAAATTAAAATATCTGCTGGCTTATCAAGAGTGCAGAAACTGAATAAATTTTTCATAATTTGCGGATTCGTCGCAACATCTGCCTGCATTTCACCGTCACAAATGAGATCCGGATATTTTTGCTTGGTCAGTCGAACAGCTTCCTTTACTTTTCTAGCCTCAGAATGTTCGTTACTTCCAAAATTACTGAAGCTTAAAAATGCAACTCGTGGCTCCCTCTTCATGATGTCACGAAATACTTGCGCGGTTGAAGCCGCAATTTCAGAAAGATCATCTGCTTTAGGATTGATTTGCGCTGTACAGTCAGCAAAGAATAACACGCGCTGTTTAAATGCCATAATGTAGATACCATTTGATCGACTACCCCTTTGTGTGCCAACGACTTTCATCAAGGGACTGAAGCACTCAGGATAACTTAAGCTTGGACCATTCATGAAAGCGTCAACATGCCCTTTCATTGCCATCATTGCCCCAAAATAGTTAGGTAAACTCATAAACTCGTAGGCATGAGCACGACTGACCCCTTCACGTTGCTTCATAATGCAATAATCTTCGCTATATTTTTCATAGTTTGAATCGTCTACAGGTTCTATTACCTTGAGCCCAAGAAGTTCCTCAAGACCGATTGACTTCATCACATCAGAAATTCGGTCTTTGCGGCCGAGCAGAATAGGCTCGATATCTCCCTCATCATTTAACATTTTGACGGCTTGAAGCACTTTCTTATCTTCACCCTCAGCAAAGGCCAAGGTAATCTTGCGTCCAAGTTGTTTATTTAATGTCCTGAGATTATCGCGTAAGTAGCGTAAAAATTCTCCACCTGAACTTAAGCGTGACTCTAAGTGAAGGGCATATTCAGTAAAATCCTTGATTGGATTTTTTGCCACTCCACTTTCCATGGCTGCGCGGGCCACAGCAGGAGCTACCCGTGTAAGGACTCTACGGTCGAATGGCTTAGGGATGAGATAATTGCGTCCAAAAGTAAAGTTTTCACCACCATAGGCAATCTTGACTTCGTCTGGCACATCTTCCTTGGCCAAAGCTGCCAAAGCTCTAACTGCGGCTAATTTCATTTCCATATTTATTTGAGTCGCACGCACATCAAGAGCGCCACGAAAAATAAATGGAAATCCAAGAACGTTATTTACTTGATTCGGAAAATCCGAGCGACCGGTGGCCACGATAGCATCTTTTCTCACCGCCAAGACTTCATCAGGATAGATTTCTGGGTCTGGGTTTGCCATCGCAAATACAATTGGATCTTTGGCCATAGATTTAATCATATCCTGGGAAACAAGCCCCTTTGCCGAGCAACCGATAAAGACATCAGCGCCCTTAAAAGCATCCGCTAATGTGCGAGCATATGTATTAACCGCGAACTCATCCTTATATTTATTCATTCCCTTGGTACGCCCTTGATAAATCGCGCCCTGAGAATCACACATAATTAGGTTTTCTCTTCGAACACCAAGGTGGATAAATAGTTTGGCACATGCAATAGCAGCAGCACCGGCCCCGGAAAACACACATTTCACTTCACTAATTTTTCTCTTTGTAATCTCTAGCGCATTTAAAAATCCGGCAGAAGCTATAATGGCAGTGCCATGTTGGTCATCGTGAAAAACCGGTATATTCATTTTCTCAATCAAAATCCGTTCTACTTCAAAACATTCAGGAGCCTTTATATCCTCAAGATTGATTCCCCCGAAAGTTGGTTCCAATGCTTTGACGGTGTTCACCATTTCTTCAATGGTGGGAGCATTGATTTCAATGTCAAAAACGTCAATATCTGCAAATCGCTTAAAAAGTATTCCTTTCCCTTCCATAACAGGTTTTCCTGCCAAGGCACCAATATCACCGAGACCGAGAACTGCGGTACCATTGGAAACAACAGCGACTAAGTTTCCTTTGGCAGTATATTTATAGGCATCTTCAGAGTTTTTAGCGATCTCTAAGCAAGGAGCAGCTACTCCTGGTGTATAGGCCAATGATAAGTCGCTCGAGGTGGCGAAAGGTTTAGTTGAGCGAACCTCAATTTTCCCGGGTCGTCCTTGAGAGTGGTAGTCAAGTGCGGCTTTGTATTTTTGATCAATTTCCTGCTGCTTTTCCATGTGAAAATCCTTCGTTCAAAATGATTGTTTTAGTGGTGTGCATTCTAACTTGGCGCGGGTGTAATTTCCCTACTCTCTGCGTTGAGATATGGAAGATTTATGTCAGCTAATAATGCAATGAATAGTAAAAAGATAACCAACCGTAAAAGACAAGATTTAGAAAAACTATTCTCCCTTATTATCGTTAGTAAAATAGACGCCGAGACCTAGACGAACCATTTTGCTTTTATTTTGAGGCTCTAAAACTTTGATTACAATTCGGCGATTTAACCGCATATTTTCGGGCAATGGATCACCTTTGTCGTCCTCATTTGGAACAATGGGTTTGGTATCAGCAAGACCTATAGCAACAAGGTTTTGAGGATCAAACCCAAAATATTCAAAGCGACCAACAACAGACGAGGCCCGTGCCGCACTCAAACCCCAATGCGTTGTGAATTTGCTCTCCTTGCCCAAGGCCTGATTATCGTCATGACCTTCTACTAAGATGCGATAATTGGCGTCTTTAACTTTAATTAAATCAATAAGTGAATCAAGCAAAAAACGACTCTCATCTGTCAAATCATAAGACTCTTTGTCAAATAGGATGCTGCCACTAAATGTAACAACAAGAGAGTTATCAACAATAGAAGTTTTGATCAAATCCTTAAGCTCAGGATGCTTGGCAATTTCTTCCTGCAACTGAGTAAATTTAGTATTGGAACTTTTGTATTTATCTTTATTAAAGGCCTTGGAAACTTCTTCCATTTTCTTCGAAGCACCAGGAGGATCATAGTTAGCAAAAACCATCATCAGAATGAAGAAACAGCAGATCAGCGTCATCATATCTGCATAGGTAACCAGCCATAGCATGCTTGTATCTACACCAGATGGTTTGTTAGCTGACAGATCTCCCATGTTTTCTCTGCTCCTACTTTATTTTCCGATAATTTCTTTCCAATCAAGCCTATCCCGTGGTGGGAGGTAGGAATTCAATTCTTCCGCCACCACAACAGGGTTTGCTTTATTGAGAAGATGTTTAATCCCTTCAATAATAATCAGATTCTTAACATGGCCGATTTTACTGGCTTCAATTAAATTTTCAGATACGGGAATTACAAATAAATTTGCAATTGCACTCCCGTACAGCGTCGTGATTAGACAAAATCCCATGGCCGGACCGATCATCTTCATAGCATCTTCGCCACCAAGGTTAGCAAGAAGAACGATCATCCCGATAGTCGTCCCTAACGCTCCCATGGCAGGCGGATATTGGCCAAGATACTTAATTTTACCGGCATCTTCCAAGTGCATATAATTCATGTTATTGGCCCGATCGGTGAGAATACGCACGACATGCTCTCCCTCAAGAATCCCATCGTTAATGAGTTCAAGCGCTTCTTTCAAAAAAAAATCACTAGTCTTATTGATGTGGGCTTCAAGTGATTCACCTCGGCGATAGGCATCACCAATTTTCATAATCTCTGCAATAACCTCTGCGTAATTGACCTTATAAGCTCCCGCTACATGCTTAATAAAAATTTTAAACAACATGAACATGTGACTTATTTTGTAGCTAATCGCCGCTGAGGTAAAAGTTCCACCGAGAACAATGAAAAGTGATGGATAGTCTAGAAATATCGACATGGGATTATTAGGAGTTGCCAGCTTCAAACTATAGATAAAGACAAACGAACTAAGAAATAATCCGACGAAAGAGGTAATACTCATAACTAGGTTCCTTAATAAAATTGTGCAAACTCTTTATCGGTAACTTTTTGACATCATTTAATTTCATATAAATTCAAGAAAAACACTCAAGAATGAGTCTGCAAATTTTGCCAGTGTGACGCTTTAGTGCACAAACTGTTTAAAATAAAGATGATGCTGCATTGTTGGAAGAAAAATATCATATTTTTTTGCTTGGTTTTTTGCGCAATCACTTTTTTTGCGCCACTTAGCTATGCCTTCGGTGGTCCGAGTGAAAGAGGTGATACTGCCGCAACGGCAATGGATGATAACACCAAAGCCGAGTCTGCATCGAACGGCCAGTCCCCCACAAGCTCTAGTAGTAAAGATGTCCCTCCCTCAGATATTCAACGTGCCTATATCGCTGTAAAAGGTCCGGAATTTGAAACTAAACAAAGTTATCCACGATCAGAAATTATAAAGGTCGCCATGGATGAAATCATCCGAACTCAAAAATTTGAATTGGTGTTTAGCTCCACCCAAGCATTTCGTGATGCAAACTATATCTTCTTCGAACTTCATCTTCGTGGTAAAGAAGTTCATTGGGGTGATGGCCAAAAAGGTTTTGATCTCGATTATTTTCTATTTAATGGTAAATCCGGAAAACTTGTTACTGAATCACACCGCGAACGAGTTTTTGATCGACATCTCCAATATACTACTCGTGTAATGCTCTATGAAGTTTTTTACGGTAAGGAGCTGGCGCAAAAAAAGGCCTCAGAAAGGGAGAAGCAACCAAACACTGAATCAGGAAGCGAAAAAGACGAAGGCAAGGATCAAGCGAATACACAGAAAAAGACCCGCGAAAAACCACCAGAGACAGACCCAAGTAAAAAATCTGAGGACGAGCTTGAAAAAAAGATCAAGACCCCAAAAGTTCCAAGTTCCTCCCCGATTCCGAAGAAGCCACCAGAAATAGAAATCCCGGTAAAAAAGACACCTCCCGAAAACCCTCCTAATAAAGAGGAAGGTGAGGATGGCGGTAAGGATGGAGCAAAAAAGCCTGAAAGAA
This sequence comes from Bdellovibrio sp., assembly GCA_016187935.1. Classification (GTDB taxonomy): domain Bacteria; phylum Bdellovibrionota; class Bacteriovoracia; order Bacteriovoracales; family Bacteriovoracaceae; genus GWA2-49-15. The sequence continues at coordinate 243,651 of JACPIU010000026.1, read as the reverse complement.
ATTCAAAACCTGATCTCAAACCGCCCAAAGGAGCTGAAAAATCTGCCCCTCCACCACAGGATGAAGAGCCTAAACTCGGTCATGAGAGTGAGAAACCTGAACCTAATGATGATTTAGCAGAGTCGATTCAAAAGGAACTTGAAGCCCATATACGGCTTCTAAAGAAGAAAAAGAAAACTTTGGAAGACGAAATAAACGAAGAAGAGAAAAAGGCAGAAGTTGTTAAACGTGATAAAGACAACATGGACGCTGATGATATTCCTTTTCAATTAACGGCACAAGCGCCAACCCCCAGTGGAAACCCAAATCGAACGACTTCAAAAATAGATAAAACATATACCATGGGCTTTGATGTGCTCGTTCAACAGGTGACAAGCACCGATCTTATTACAGTAAATAATACTTTCACCCATATAGGATTTAATGGTACAGCGGCCCTCCGCTTTGACCCGAAATCTTCCAATGCTTTGAAAATTAATTTGCGTCTTACCCAAGTAGTCGAAAGCGGTGAATATAGTGTGCCGGGAATGAAGCAGTTTGGGCTTGGTTATATGTTAGGTATTCCTGTTTTGAATTTTTACCCCTACGGGGGATTTGAATATGAAACACAATCATTCGTTAACCTCAACACTCAAGGTGCAGGATTGGAAGTTAATGAAAATAAATTGCTTTGGTACAAGGGTATCGGAGAACTTCGCTTTCACATTGGTTGGCGAATTTTTTCTCTTAAGGGCGGCATGGCGAGAACTTTTGCTGGCAGTACCGATTATGGAGGGAATGGTAAAACTGTCAACATCGACGGTAGCCGTGTTGAAGGTGGTATTGGCATTGAACTGTGGCGTGGTGCTTTTCTTGAATTGATAACCCAGCAGGCCCGAATGCAATCGCAAGGATTAAGCAAGCTCGTCAACGAACAAACAACATCTTACGCGTCTGTTGTTATGCCGCTCTGATTGTGGTCGGCCATTGTCTGGGCAAAAATGGCCTGCCTGCATTAAAAATCTCCCTATGAAATAATGGTTATGGTGAGGTGTCTCATGTCCGAGCAAAATAGTAAATTGCCACGTTCCGAAAAGATAAACAAACTTCAGATGAAATTCCATGAAGTTGAAAGTCTGGCTGAAACAATCGCACAATCAGACCTTCTCCAAAACATCGCAAGCAGTGCCAACGAACCTCCGGCGGTTTTGGCCAATGCCCGAGTTGAAGAAGAAATTGTGCTTTGGAAAAAACAATCGCATAGCTTTCGTACGAACAATGATGAAAAGGCAATGAGCGGAACCACTCCAAAAGTGGAAAGTGAGTGGGAACAATTCACTCATAATATTCGCTTTATGGCGCCCTCAAATATCGACCTAGTTTTTAGCAACATTCCTAAAAATACCGATGGCATGGGAAAGCTTTTTCAGCAGATATGTCGCATCCTAAAAAAATATCCGGATTTTTTTAACTTAAGTGTCACACAGAAATTTCGTGGTAGTTCTGAATCGATGAATGAGAATGGGCGCTGTTCAGTTTTATTGGGCCTTGACGTAGAAGCGCTTAAGACCAATCAAACTATCGAGGAAATGCGACACAATCAAGATAGTAAGCTTAAAACTTTACGATTCCTCTACCAAATCAAATGTCGAGAGGAATCCGATGAAATCAAAATCCAGTTACAACATAACAAAAGCACACTTGAAGCATCAGAATTTATAGTTATTGTATTTGTGTACTCGCCTGTAGTTGAAAAGGTCGTAGAGTCTAGTAAAGCCCCCCAGTCGAAAATGAAGAGAAAATCAAACTTGCCATTGGAGATGTAAATTATGAAAGTGTTTCATGATGGAATAACCACCTTAGCTATGGCAAAACTTGGAGTTGGTCGCATAGTCGGCACGACACTTATCGTAATCAGCATTTTTTTAACCTTGCATATTCTGAGTACAGAAAAAGAAATGAGCATACTCAGGAGAGAGCAGCTTCACCTTGAGAAACTGCAAAATAAGCTGGCCGTTTTCGCCAAACCGCAAACTCTGATCACGTTACCAGCAGGCCATATTAAAAATCTAGAGCAGACCATGAGGGATAGCACGATTAAAGCTATTAACTATTCAAATAATATTCAGACAGCATTAAATACTTACAATGAATTTCTGATTAGTCGCGGTGATATAAGCACTTTTGGTACACTTTTGAATGATATTAATGCCGAAGTAGCGAGCATCAACGAAAGAATGAAGGTGATCTCACCGTCATTAAAAGGGCCCGAAACTGTCATCGCTTTTCATGGTATAAAAAGAACATTTGAAAACATGCAGAAATCACTTGAAAAATTCAAGGATGTAGCTATTGGTCATGACCAATATATTCTTCTTAGTGAAACAATCACCTCCGCCAAAGAAACTTACAAAGTACTTACTCAGGATAAGGGTAGAATTCTAGAAAAAGCAGTGCGGGATTATAGAGTGCAATTAGTTACTCCAACCGAATTGTTGATTGATAAGCTAATTACTCTTCAAAATAAGAACTCCTTCGTAGCGTCCCAAATGCCCTCTGTTCTTTCTCTTGGTAATCATATTGCAACCATTCAGGAACGACTTGCGGATAAGGTTGGAGTGCAAAGTGCCTACCTTAGATTGGGTCATGAGCACATCACTCAGGTTGCCATGATGATTGTCCTAATTTTATTTGGAATGTCCTTTTTGGCCATCGCGAGAATTTTTTCCAGACCTAAGGCCCAGAATTCTGTAACTGTTTCCGTTATGGCACCTGAAGTCACATCCAGCATACATCCTGATGCGAATCAAATTCGAGGTTCATCATTAAGCCGTTTTCTTGCGGAAAACATGACCACCGCCACTGCGGTTACAGATGCTGCGGAAAATATCACTTGGGCCAGTCATAGTTTCTATCAGACATTAGGATTAGATCCATCGAGAGACTATAATTGGAATCAACTTCTCGAAAGTCACATCGTACGATCCAATAGTGCGCTTGGAATCGAGGGAGCTGTATCCATATTAGGACGACCAGGTAAAGAGCTTAAATTGGCAAGTAAAACACCCAAGACCTCATCTGAAGCAGCAGAAAAGCGTGTTTTGGAATTTGTGCCAATTTATAATTACCAAGCTGAAATGCAGAAAACCATATCTCGATTGTCCCCATTCACAGATATTCCCGGTGTTGATATTTATGAAGCGGGAGAGACAATTTCTGAAGTCTCTAGCGAAATCTCTTATCTTTTCCAAACTACTGATACACTCTTTAAAGTCGAGGATGATCGACCTGTTTATATTGCTTTTGACAAAGTGCTCATGCGTAAAAACCTCAAAACATTTTTGACAGGACTAGTGATTTATCTCGCTCAAATTAATTCCCGTCGATTAACCGCAACCTATCAAAAAGTGGGTGATGTTTTTAGTATGACTTTTGCTATTCCAGGTCACAAATTTAGAGAAGTAACCGCTCCATTAGTCTTTCGGGATAAAACCTATCCATCTTTATCGGCCTATTTGGAACAAATCGAAAATTCCTTCCAAAAATATAATGGCCGCATCACTCTCAAAAATGTACAAAAAGATGGGCTGGATGACGCTGTAATCGAGTGGGAGCTAACTGAATCAGACGACGCTCTTTTTAACCTGCAAACGCTAGAAAAGAGACGCCGGGTTCATCGAGTCGTCAAAACAGCTGAAAAAGTAAAAGACTCTCAAGCTACGACGGCAACAAAAGAAAAAAAGAGCAAACAAAATTCAACTCTTCGCCCGAAAGACTTTCAATGACACCACCATTTGCTATAATGGTGTAATGAGAATTCTTGTCATTATCTTTGCTTTTATGGCCCAAACGGCAATGGCCACAAGCAATTACCATCAAGTCATGACAACAAGCTTAGGATTCGTGTCAGTGAACATCACTGAGAACGCGTCTACACTTTCCGCTGCAGCTGGAAGTACGGAAACAGAGTCGAATACCGCCTCGGAGGCACAGTCTGCCACCGCAGCAGTTATTTCGGGCGATGTAACTTACGAATTTCTCAATTATGCCACAAAATCCTACTTTATAAGGGCGGTGGCGCCACTTTTATCCTCTGATGGGGCGGGTTTCTTCTTGGGTGGATTGGGAATGAATTTTTACATGAACTCACTAAGTTCCATGTTCACTTTTAGTGATTCAGGAACTTCTTTGACCATGAATCCCACCATGCGCTTCTATTGGGGTCCATCTGCCGGGATCGGTTTTGTGGTCTACAATACAACGACTGCAAAGAAATCAGATTTGATTTTCGATATTGAACTGCACGGTGGCGGGGTTCTAAATTTCAAGCGTGACTATGGATTACGAGGCGAAGCTGGAATCAGTCGAGGAACCGGAGTATCCTCGTCAACTATCGGTTTCAAGGTTTTCGTTGGTTTAAGTTATTACCTGGAATAAATCGGCAAACTCTTCCTTCTCCTAAAATGTACTGTCAAATCTTAATACACTTCCACGTTTGTTCCGAATGAATAAACGAAGGAGTATATTCCTATGGCAACAAAATATATCTTACTCATCTTGATTTTGACTTCAGTTTTCGGTCTCTTTTCTCATTCTGGTTTTGCTGAGGATCTGACTATCACCAGTAACCCTGAGCAAGCGGATATCTTTATCAAATCAACTAGTAATGATCCCGGTGTCAAAATTGGTAGGACACCTTTAAAAATTCCTATGAATGAAGTTGTAAATAATTTTGCCAAGAGCAATGTGTTTATCTTGGAAATTAGCAAGGAAGGTTTTGATTCTTATCGATTACTGCTCACACGCACAGGTAGCAACGACATTGAACTTTCCGTCAACTTGGAAGTATCAAAAAACCTAAAGCTTGTAAAAGATGTTGATTATTTGGTAACTCAACTTTTTGAGGTTCAACGTCAAATTCGTATTAAGGATTATGTCGACGCGCTCAAGAGATTGGACCAGCTTGAGAAAGATTTTCCGCATTATTCTGTAGTTTATGAACTTAAAGCGAGTACCTATTATCTAAGCAAGGATTTTTCCAAGGCCTTAAGTTATTACCGCAAGGCCTTCAGCATGAACGCAGACAACCGTGACGCCTTTATTATGAAAAACTATCTCGAAGAAAAATTTAAATTACAGCAAGCAACAGGCGGGTGAGAGATGAAAAATCATCCTCTTTTTAATATTTTAAGGCCGGGGAAGAAATCTATGAACATTGGAGTTTCTGTTCGTAAATCTATTGCAGTATTTCTCAATGTTTTCTTGCTCAGTGCAAACGCCACTGAGATTCCTACCAGTGGCTCTTTTTTACCTTCGCTTGACTGGCAGAAAGTCGGCCTGGAAAAGGCGGTTGGTGAGAAGGTGAGAACTGCCCTTTCTCGAATCATCAAATCAAATGAATATCTTGTTGATGTGGAAATTAATGTAAATCAAGCTACCAAACCCAAATTTACGCCTCAGGATGGTGAGGACGGTGCTGGCGATGGAGCAGGCGAGGATGAGAAAGGCAAAGTAAAAATAAAGGATATACTTCCTGACCAACTACCTAAAGATTATATCGTTTTTTCAAAACTTGGCTTAGAAGCTCCTCTCATTGAAGATTTCAATGATTTCAAAGATGAAAAGGGAAAGACAGGAGGAGATAAAAAGAAAGAACCACTTCCTCCCTTTGAACAGTTATGGAAATACAATAAAAGTTTGGATATTTTTAACAACTTAGAAAGTGTTAAAATCTATATTCAACTCAGTGAAAAATTGCATCCCACGACTCGTGAAAATATTAAAAAGATGTTGAATACTCTCAAGTTCAATCTTAACGATATCACTCCAGAACTTGAGATTACTTACATCAATATGGAGGAAAAGAAGTCAGGACTCGACCTGCCAACTTCTGTTGGCGAAATCTTGGCGCTCATGTCACGATTTTCAAACATGCTCGGCTTGATCTTGGCCGCTATTGTAATTGGTCTCATTGCCTTTACTCTATTCAATAAATGGGCAAAATTAGATAAAGATAAGAATGATGCACAAGCGCAGGCTTTGGCTGCACAAACTCAGAAAGATGAAGATGAAGAAGATGATGAGAAAGCTGCAACTGGCGGTCCTGCCGGACCTTTTGATCAAGAGAATACATCAGCCGTTGCCGGGGTAGAGCGGTATCAAACCTTCTTGGACCATTCCCCGGTGGAAGCTGTTATGCTTGTTAAAAAATGGATTGCTAGTGGTGAAAATAAGGAGAAAAACGCTTTGCGCGCTTTGGTTCAGCAACTCAAAAATGACACTCTTCTTAAAATTTTTGCTAAACTAACTCAAGAGGAACGTGACCTTTGGAAGTCATTCTTAGACAAGCAAGTCATTGGAACAGATCTTGTAGAGACCAATGCTTACATTTCCAATCAGATCGTAGAAGATATTCTTGTTCCTTCGGCCATTGTCGATGCGGAGGCTTGTGATACGCTTATGCGAATCAATCCTGAAAGAGCTGCTCAATTTGTTAAAGAAAATCCCGATTTGGGGAAAATCCTTATGAACGTTATGTCCTCTAAATTTATCGCTAAAATTCTCGAAAATCTGGACGAGGAATATGTCGAATTAGCGATTGCGCGTGGTATGGAATATAGGCGTGAAGATGTTGGTCAAATGTTAAGTGAATTCAAATCAAAACTTGCAAAATACAAGGAACAAAAAACAAGAATACCCTTCTTGGAAAAAATTATCGATCTCATTCCGATTTCCATGCCTGCACGTGAAAACTCACTATTTAAGGCCTTGGCCCAAAGTGGTGAGGATGTCGATACTTTAAAAAAGATTGCCCTTAGTAATTTCCCAGCAGTGCTTGTCCCTGTTTTACCCGACAAGATTCTAAAATCGGCCTTGCAACAGTATCCTATGGCACAGAAAATTGAACTCGTCTCAACCCTTAAGGATGATTTACGAGAAAAATTTGTCAATCTTTTTGCTCCCAAGGGTTCTAAGGCCAGCGATATGCTCACCCTAGAATTGGAAAAAGTCGAAAACGATTTGGTTATTCAGCGTAAGATTCGTGAAACGCCAGATACTGTTTGGAAGGAATTTGTCGATTATACTCGAAAAATAATTCGAAACGATAAATTAAACGCTTCCGATTATGACAATATGATCACACAGTGGGCCGATAAAATAATGGGTGGTGAATCTCCTGAAATGGCTGCCCATGCTGTAGATCCTGAAAAAACAGCTACCAATCGTGCTGTAAAAGCTGCTGCTTAGTTCGCGGGAAAAAAGGCTTGAAGCTCTCGCACATATTGTGGGCGCTTCATGCCCACCAAAACATGATCCACACCCCATTCCAAATATTTTTGGATTGCAAGAACAGGAAGAGGTTGATTTGCATGGGGAACAATAATGCCTTCATCTTCGAGTTTCACCCTATATTTCGAAGCTCTTTCTGTCATTAATTGACGTGACCGAGATAATGCAATGTCGTAAAGCATGTAATAGGGTTTAGATTCTTCCAATGAGAGTGCACTTCCATATAGCTGTGCAATTAGTGGAAAGAAATTGCATATGAATACTTGTTCAACAACATCCGGTGTTGGCAATGTGGCCCATATTTCCTTGAACTGTTTGATAAATGGCAACTCATGAATATTGATATGCTCTTCAACATGTCGCTGGTCAACTATTCGCTGAAGCATCTCTAACCTTTCCGATAGCATTTCACCACACTCGTGGAGTGTGGGAATCATGGAAACATATTGAGCGAGTCTTAAAAAACCATCTGGAGCAAATGCATTCAAGGGTCTATTGGCCATTGTTACGAGATTATTAATCTTTGCAAATTGGATTAAATTTTTCTCACCAAAGCGTTGTCCTAAAGCCCCACGTTCTATCAGATTCATTGGAAATTGAATCATTTTAAAGTGGTGATTCCTGGCAACTGATTTTGCTACACTCAAAATTTTTTCTAAATTAGAGTAGTTGGAATCGGTAGGGTTACTGGGAAAAGTATTTGAACTAATCCCATAATATTTTATTCGCCCTCGAAAAACCTCTTCTTCAAGATGCATAAAAGCTTTTTTCAATCTCTGCAAATAGATTTCCTCAGATGGCCCTTTCGTTTTAAAGTAGTTCTCAGGATTGTGGAGTAAAAAAAAGTCGATATCCTGTGCTCCAAGTCGAGCAAGAGATAAAGTAATTTGGTTTTCCAAGAATTCCGGATGAATCGAATGCTTAAAATCTTGCCCTAAATCAACTAAATCTTCCTTTGCTTTTCCATTCGATCGTAACTCCTCATATTGTTTGAGGTTAGGCCCCTGAATATAACCGGCCTTACTGATAATAGTAGGTCTTGGACCTTTATAATCTGCCAACACTTTCCCAATTAATAATTCTGAATCTCCATACGTATAGTTAGTCGAAGTATCAATTAAATTGCAACCAAGGTCGAGTGCAAGACGTAAGGCTTCCTCATGCTCCTGTGATTTGATACTCATTCTGTATCCGCCAAGGCCTACGCGTGAAAGTTTTTGCATTGTCATATTGTACAACTAACCTTATATAGGATATTTTTTAAAATCTTTACCACTAAGGTTTTAAAACATCCAAGAAAATTTCTTTAACAATGGATAAATTATTTCTGACCGGGCAAAGGGATTGATATTTGCATGCTTGACAGCACTAATGTGGGCAGTGCTGGCAATATTTCTCAAGTTTTCACTTAAAGCATGTTCAACTATGACGATTGTCTGGTTTCGTTTTGTTGTTGCATTTTTCTTATTGTTTTTCTATCTACTTAAGTTTCAGCCACTGGCACTTCATATAAAACCACTCATAAGGCCCATTCCAATCTTGGCAATTTTGTGTCTAGCGTTTAATTATTGGGCCTATTTGGTTGGTGTAGATTATACCTCTCCGAGTAATGCACAAATTGTAATTCAACTTGGCCCAATGATTTTGGCCCTTTCAGGAGTATTATATTTTGGAGAGAGTCTTTCATTTATTAAGTGGTTGGGCATTACATCATTTTTTGCAGGCTTTTTTCTTTTTTACATGAATCAGTACTCACTTGCAGTGATTCCACGTAATCAGTACACAAAAGGTATTTTGTGGATCGTCATAGCTGCAATATTTTGGTCTTTTTACGCGATTGTTCAGAAGAGAATTCTAAAGTATTCACATCCACAATCTCTTAATATAATGATTGACGGATTTTGTGCGCTTGCCTTTTTACCTTTTGTTGATTTTTCATCACTTGCTTCACTTGATTTTAATAATCATGCCATATTGATTTTTTTGGGAGTTAATACTGTTGTTGCTTATGGGTGTATGTCTGAAGCTCTCCAACGGATACCTGCAAATCAGGTCAGTGTCATTATTGCTTTGAACCCTCTCCTCACTATTTTTTTAATGCAAATTCTAAAAATTTATCAATTTGACTTTATCCCTTATGAAGTTCTCGGATGGCAGAGCTTCGTGGGTGCATTATTGATTATTCTTGGAGCAATCCTCGTCGTCACCAAAATACGGTTTCAGCGGCGCAATCTCTAGAATTTTACATGCTTTCTCTTTGAGTGCGATCAAAAGACATTCTTTCTTGTGAGCAGGCAAGTGTAATGCCTGGACATAATAGAAATCTCTCTCTGATTCAGACATCTTCTTGATTGCTGTCATAAGCTGAGGCAAACTTTCAATGGAAGGTGTTTTTAAAGTTACCAATAAACCCCAGAGGTCCTGGGAATATTGAGAAATTCGCATTGCCTCATTAAACGCCATCGGAATTGGTAAATTGAGGTCATTAGCAAGCCATTCGAAATTCGGGACACTAAGACGTTGCAAAGATTTTTCAATGTCGTTTTTACGAACTTCTTGCACAGGTCGCCGAATCATTTTTAAACGATCGGCCATAGGTGAATTAAGGAGCTTTTGCTCCATTTCTCCAGAATCAATCCCCAAAACAAAATGTCCTTCTTGTAAGAGAAAATAAGCGACACCGCCTGGAGCACACCCAATTTCTAGAAAAGTCTGCGGATCCTGAATTTTTTTCAATCGGAGTCGATCAAAAGTCTGGGCCATCTTCAAATAGGCTCGGGAAGGTGCCTCCTTCGGGATTGTTGAAGTAAATTTCCCAAAACTCGTAATCGGAGGCCAGTATGGATAAATATTTATCCAACATTCTTTCTGCTCAAAAAGATATATCCAAACAATCCAATCATTAACTTTGGGAATTACATTTTTCTGATTTGCAACCAACTGGTCAATTTCAAGACACTGTGAAGAGGTTGGGTCTATAAAAACGGGAGCCAGTAGCTCCTTTTCTAATTGCTTAAGTTTGTCGGCAAGTTGCTTGCGACCAACTTTGGCATAGAATAAAGAGACTTTTAATGCATACGCAGGCAAAAACTTCGTAAGGTCTTTTTCACTCATGGCGCTTTGGCCGCATTTATAGGTCAAAAAACCGGGTGCTGAAAAACTCGGTCGCAGTTCAGGAAAACGTATGGCGATTTCCTTTTTGAGCAGCTCCTCACTCTCAAAATTCGACTGAATGGCAAGATAGGACCCTTGCATTGTTACCTCAAAACATTTTTAAACTGCGAACTGCCGAATTCTAACATGCTTTATACGATTTCTGCATGGTCTAACCTTGGACATAAATTCAAAAATCGCCATAAATTTCTTACCATTTTACTCTGGAAGGAATTGTAACAGGTCATAGTGATCTAGCTCATGATGGCCACGCAAAAAAAGAACAGATATTTTTTAAAACTTCCGGTTCATGCAAAATGCGATTGTGTCCTTTTCCAACAGTCTTCAGTAATTTGGAATTGGGAAGGTACTGATGCAAAAGTTCGGAATTGTTAAATTTAGATGCTGGATCATCAATATCATGGATGAGTAGAAATGGGCCTTTTTGCGTTTTAAGAAGATTCTTAGGATTAATCTCGCTCAAATTGTAGGAAAAAAGTATTTCTGAAAGTTGAATGTAGAGATTTAAAACATGGCCTAATCCTTTGGTAGATTTGGCCCAATCTTTGAACTCTGCTTGCATATCATAATGAGGCGCAATGAGAACTGTCTTAAAATTCGATCGCGCAATCTGATTGGCCAGTACAACAGCAGCTCCACATCCCATAGAATGGGCGACAACTCCTCTAATGTCGGAATAATGATTCGCCAGATGAGATAATGACTTAACGAATTCTAAATAAGTCGAACCAACTCCGTCAGACTCACCATGTCCGGGAGCATCGAAAAGCACCACCTGATAACCCAGGTTCATGAGGGGTTGAATAAGAGGACAGAGTTGTAAACCACGTCCTCCCCACCCATGAATCAAAAGAATTGTCGGCCCATCCCCATATTCATAGACACAAATACGCTTTTTAATTTCTTTTACTTCAAGATAGAAAGATTTTGCTCTACTGGCCCATGATTTTTGATTTTCCTTCAAAAGGAACGGAGTAGGACGCATTAATAAGCATTTTGTGACTTCGTAGGGTATTCGAAGTAACGAATGAGTAATTTTCATACAATAGAGTTATCTTACAAGAAAGAAGCCGTAAATAGATTCTCTGTAACAGGTGCAGGAAGTTCGCTTTCGCTCAGAGCATATTTCTGCATTTCTTCATCTGTGATTTGATAATACTTCGCAAGAACTTTTCTGGCGACATCTAGCTCAGCAGCATCTTGACCTTCCTTAATGTCCTGCTGATTTTTAGTCAAAAGGGTGCAAAGCTGAAACTCTGGGAGATAATTAGTTTCCGGCTTTGAGGTACGCAGCATCTTCTCTCCTTTGTGACAATAACGAAGACCTTTCTCCCTTGTAAACTTATCTACGAACTCCTTCTGAATCTGCTCCAAGATGGTTTTTTGTCCTTGTCTTTTTTCTGCCATTAATTCTGGAACATTCACAGGTCCATTTTTTAATCCATTCAAATCGCTGGGCATAATTCCCTCATACAGGTCACCTTCCTTATTTTTCACCACATATTCAAGAATTTTAGAAGGCGTATTGATTTTGTTTACAAGATCAATGTATTGAAAATCTATTTTCATGGATAAATTGAGACCTATACGGTAATAGCGGTAGGTATAATCAGAATGGACATCTTCTTGCAAATATCTTGGTGTGGCATTAAATTTTTCCCTTGCCGAGTCCACAGCTGAAGTACTAATTCCCTGTATAGCTCCTTTACAGATACCAATGGCGAATGGGTTTCCCATACTATCACATTGATTACTAAGATTTTGCATTTGTTGATAGCTACTATTGTAACTCTGCTCCGCTTGTGTCAATTCTTGTTGAGCCGTAAACCACTCAGGATTATCTACCATTCTGGTACTCGAAACAAATCGTGACACTTTATAAATAACCTGTGTGTTCCCATACTCCTCGGATTTGTTCTCTAAAACATTTGCCCATAAAACAACATCAATATCGTTCATCTTCTCGGCATCAGAGTTAGGTTTTTTAGAGAGATCTTGGGGTTTTTTTAATGAATACACATAATCTACCGGCAGCAGTTCATTAGCGAGAACGATCGAAACCCCCATTGGCCATGTAGATAGTGAGGTTGATGTTGGAACGAGTTGCTGTTTCAAATGCGTTTCTAGCTCAATAGGGGAGTTTGCGGCCACTGTCTGTGCTGGGTCCGCATTACTTCTAATTACAAGCATACTTTTAAGCAAGCTCTTCTTCTGAATATACTCAAAAGCTTCTTTTACAAGTTCATTTTGAGCTTGCGTTTGCTCCGGATCAAATCGCCATGCGTTCTTCAAAATCATCCATGCAAGAGGCAAAGAATTTTTAACTTTCGCAAGTTGTTTAGCCTTTTTAATTAAATTTTCGGCAATTCCTGCGCGAAGCTTTTTTATTTCGCCATTAAAGCCATCTGCTTGCTCTTTCGAAAGGTCTTCAACTTGCAGTAGCAAACGATATCCATCAATGGCCTTCATGTAGGCAGTATTGGTTTTCGCTTTGATGGAACCTGCTAGTGCCTTAGTCTCGTTAGCAAGCACAGCATCGCGAATCACGACACCATATTTTTTAAGATATTCATTTTCTGGGTTAATCTTTTTTAATTCTCTCACAGCTGCATAGGCATCACTATATTTCTTTGCTTTATAAAAATCAGCAGCATTCACTGCCAATAAACCCTCTTGCCCCTTAGTTACGTCAGGGAAGTATTTCTGTAATTTTTCGAAAAACTCTTTTGCTACTTTTGTTTTAGAAATATCAAGTGCAGCCAAACCTTTAGTATTTAATTCATTGATCAACAAGTTACAAATTTCACCATAGGCTTCATTAACCTCTTGGATGTAACTTTTAAATGGTAACAAAGGAACAAATTCTAAAAAGGCATTTTCACTTTTATTATTAGCATTGACCTTAAGTTCATTCGCCTTGGTAATTAAGCTATCATGCTCTGAATTTTTTTTTGCAAGAGATTCTACAATTTGCTTCAAAAGATCATTTTTTTCACTTAGCTTCTTGTCACTTTCTTTAATATCTTCATCTTTAATAGCATTTACTTCATTGATTGCTTCTTCAGTATATTGCTTTGCTTTTGATAAATCTGAAATGATATTGGGTAGATCCTTAACATCATGTACTGATTCAATTTTCGTATATAAATTATTGGCATGTTGATATTTGGCTTCCGCAAGGTGTAAGCGTAGCTCGTCTTTATCATTTCCTTCAGAGCGTGAGGTCTCAAAAGACTTTATCGCTTCTTCATAATTTCCGGCCTTAGCTTGTTCGCTGCCAAGTTTATGATTCACAGAACCACTCGAACAACTCACAAGTATTCCCAGCGCAAGACTAATCACCAGGAATGAGTAATCTTGGTTCCACTTTCTAAACATCAAATTTGTATTTTTCATGTAGGTAATCTTAAACGCTCCAAAAAAAAATTCAATTAGTGCCGAAAAATGCAACTCGACAAATGATACTGTAGTATGTCGCTTTTATATTTTAACCAACGATTTAACTTAGAAAATGGCGGAGAGATAGGGAAACCCAGCTCCGCAAAGAATAACAAAACGATTTTAGGATGTTACAGGGAAATTAGCAACTTGCGTACTTTTCGATCTTCACGGGGTTTCATCGTTTTTCATTCTATTTCATATTTCTGTGCGAGCAATTTGCGAGCAAGAAACCTTCTTACTCGAAACGATATGGATGCAGCACGTATGCACCGCGTTGCTCTGCGGCCAAAATATTCAAAGGTTTTCTTGTGACTAAAAATAGAATGAACCCGCCATCTGGACACCGATAATTTGAATACTAATAGGCGTAAGAAGTTCTTTTTCTGATACCTCCTCGATGGTTGTAGATGTGCCACTCCCTTTTAGATAAAATGCTCCAATTGTTGTTGATGTATTCTTTGCAAAAATCGAGATGCCAAGGGTGGTTCCAAAGAAATCTACTTTTTCAAAGAAATCTGCCTGCTTCTGGTTTGTAACAGGAGAATTGTCAGTAAATGCCCCCCATTGGAGTAGATACTTATTGGAAATTAATTTACTGACACCAATGGCAATATTTAACGTTGATTTGAACTCGTATTCCTGTATATAGGGTTCGGTTTCGAAATTATCAAAATTTGGCTGGAAGCCATCTTCTCGTGTATATCCCTTGACTTCAATTGAAGGGAAAGCTGAAGCATAAGTTTTACTAATTCGATGATAGTATTTTGGACTAAACTCAAAATCCCAGGTGTTATATGTACCGGCAACGCCAAAATGGATTTCAGGTGGCAATTTTAAATTGGAATTTCCTTTATCGTTGACCGCAGTATAGCTCTGAGTTTCAAAATTTGCGTCTGTGCTATTTCCTGATTGATCAATCTTACTCAAGGATGAAATTCGATACGTGGGGCTCTTAATTACTAGACCCATCGTGATATGATCACTGATATCTACCTGAATCCCTAAGTCACCACGTAGTGATCCTTGCTCAATCGAATAGGTGTCTCTGTAGGAATCGTCAATGAATGTAGCATCAGCACCAGTGTCCTTGCTTAACACTGTCGAATTAGATGATGTATTTATTTCAAACTTATAATAACGAACGCCGAAACCTAAGCGGATATGATCTGTCAGTGTTGTTGCCAAAGAGATGCCTGGTGCGGACACTAAATACTCGGCTGATTCTTTAGTGTTCACACTTACGTCCTTATATCCTTCGACCGGAAATTGCTTTATCTCTTGGGTTTTTTTCCCGGTCTTGGAGTGAATAGGTGTAACTACAGAAAAACTCCATGCTAAGTTAGGAGAGATATGACCGATATTCCCGGCGAATGAAGGTGAAACTATCATGCCCGAGGATTTTGGAGCGGCACCTATTTGAGTTGACGAGAAGCCATAAAGAGATGCGTTGGCACTTACAGAATTGGAATAGGGTTTAGAAAGGCCAGCGGGATTATACCAGGCTGCCGAGGCATCGTCTGCTCTTGCAGTCATGGCTCCACCTTGCACTCCACCTCGCTCCCCAAGAGAAAGAAGACTGTAATTTGCAATCAATACTTCTGCTTTCAAGGACACGATGCAGAAAGGGCACAGCAAAATACAACAGCTAAAAAACAATGACTTACAGCATGCGCTGAAAAAGTAACCAAAAAAAGCGGATAAAAGAAGCAGAACCGATACCAAGTCTAACATAGAGCACTCCAACTTATCGAAATTCATATAGAGCCGCTGTGCGGTTTACTTTTATACCTTGCGGAAATGGCTATGAGTTTGGCTTAACTAAGCCAGTCTGTAAATGTGTGTAATCCTATGATTGAGTTCATGGGGCAAGAAAAACACAAGCGGGAACGCGTAATCGACGAAGTCGAGAAAGCACTTCTTGAAAAAATAGGCAAAAAGATAAAGCAACGGATACTTGAGGGTAAAATTGAGCCAATTTCATTCGAGACTGGAATTGCTAGGAGTGCCATTAGAAAGATAGTAAGTGGTGAAAGTGACCTGAGAATAGTCACGCTTTATAGACTTGTCAAAAACCTTGGATACAGAAATCTTGCTGAATTCTTTGAGGACATAGGTAAGTAATTTGGCTGTTTTAAGCCACTTTAATCTACATATAACTCTAAAGTACCTAAACGAAATACCGATACTGATACAATGAAATGTCTGATTCTTATAGGGGCACTGCTTGTTACTACCGTTGGGTGTTCCCATTTTAATAAGGAATTCCATCACCCAAGTTTGGTCAATTCATCCGTAAAGGCACAGTCAGAGGACGGCAAAGGGGGGCGTGCGCCGGCCAGCCTTTCAAGTTCTGAAGATAAAGTGTGGCTAAAAAAAGTCGGCCTTCGTTTTAAAAAAAAAGGGTACACTCTTTTTAAGGACAACGGAAATTACTTTGCAAGCAAAGGGAATAACGTCTATCTCTTGTACGATGGGACAGTTTATAAGAAACTGGAATCGAGTCAAATAACAAAATCGGCAGATTAATACACCCTATTTTGACATAAACGCCTGCATTCTAACCTTATTTCAAGCAAAATGTCGTCAAGCTGTCTGGGTTTACTATGGCGAAAATGATATATGAGAGTAGGAAAAAACTGACTGAAAACTCAGTAAAAACTCACTAAAAATGAAAAAAAACTGCTCAAAAACTCAGAGAGAAATCGACTTTGAAATCTTACAATATATTGCCTAGCTTCTGACAGTTTATAAACAAAATATTCGACGAATCATTAAGAGCGAAGTACGTTCTGGCAGGCATCTGTCTCAGTAAAAGGAGAAGTTATGGATTCTGCCGCCTTGGACAAATTACCAACATTTGCCGAATATCTGAACGATGGCCAATACAAGAGACGCGAGCTGATAGAGAATATTGAAAACTATAAATTCGATGCTTACGCCATGGTTCGCGATGAACTTGTCGTCATTTCTAAATATTGGGATGACATTTCCACTGAGTTAGAGAGCGAGTTGAGGTGTGTATGTAGGTCGGTTACAACTAATAAAGAGAAGTATGCGGAAGACAATAATGATCTTATCTTCACCTACCATATAAAAAGGCAGCGTTGCAAAATAGCAAATTCTTCATTTGCATTTATTTTAAAGAAGCAAATGCCATCTTTTAGAGAACAAAAGTTTCTTTCCCTTCCGTTTAAAGCGGGTGTTATTCAGTTTGGTACATCGCAAGTGTTTTCTGAAGATGATTTGTTTATAGACACAAAAGGTTTCGCCACCGTAGAAGGCACAGGGATAATAGACCACGTGTCACATGACAAAAGTGACAAGACTGAACCATCTTTGAAAAACTACATGGAAATTAGTCCTGACTATAGAGTGATTCGTGTGGGGAAGGAAAAACTTTGCACCCTTACAGATGAGCGTATGGAATATCTCAAGACGGTGGAAAAGCACCATATCAAGGAGAAGCGATCTTATTTTTACCACCGCGATATTCTCCAATGTAATCCGAAAATATATTCCAGTAATTATCCGTATCAGAAGAGAAGATTCCAAAACCTCTGGCCACCAAAACATCTACTAAGAAGAAATAATATCTTATGCCCATATCCTGGCGTGAGAGATGCATGGTATTTACAACCTGACAGAACTTTACAAGAAAAATAGCAGATTTTTCATCCCGCTGATTAAAAAAACATCCGGCGGGCACCTCGTGTGGAAATGCCTTTCTCCTTGTATTACTTTCTTTCTATGGAGCAATTATGTTTCCGCAGAAAGGAGTACTCGTATGGGATTTAGAACAAAGCGTGAAGCTTTAATTTCAGTCAGAGAAAGTGGTTGTGACTTTGCGAAGTGCTTGATCACGATTCTTCAATCGGAGCCGCTCAATGAAATAGAGCTAACCAAGAGAGGAACTATCGACGAACTGATTGAACAGCTAAAATCTGTCGATTTCGCCGTCTTAAATCAAGCAATTGCTGATACAGACGCAATGCTTGATGAATCATCGGATGATGATGACGAAAATTTTAACGATGATAGCTGCACTGATTCAGATGAGAGTGACGAATCTGAAGATGATGAGTCGGAGGATGTCGCATGATCACAGGAATTGACCCCTACTCATTGCCAACTCGACCGTTGAAGCAGAATGATTTTTCGAGTGTGCGCGCCCTTGACTGGGCGTGCCCTCTCATCTCTATCGACGGAGCACTAAAGGCTTACGGGGTTGAGTTGGCATTGGATGATCTCATGTGGGCGGCTTGCTATGATCATTCATTAGCACAAGTTACGAGATTTGGACTTTCTATTTCACAGATGGTTCGTGTGATTGCACGCCTCGGATTTTGCTACGAACATTATGTAATCTATGAACGGGAAAAATTTGCATACCGATTTCTATTGCGGGAATTGCAAGCAAAAAGGCCGGTGATCATTTTTCCACCAAATCATTGTGTGTGCGTGTACGGCGTTGAGAATGACGAGTTGCTCTATCTGGAACCAGACGACCTGACTCAAGATTATTCAAGAATGCCCGTGGATTCCTTTTTGCAATACTGGAAAGGGAATCAAAAAGTGCTGGTGCTTTTGGTTATTAAAAATTAAGGCCAAGCGAACTTTTAGCGAAGAGCTTGGCCTTAATAGTTTAGTGGGACGAGGTTACTTTACCAGTTTTTCCTCCCACTTGGAACAGCAGTGCGTTGCTGCCTGCTTTCACGAAGCGAAAGCCCCTTCCCCGGCCCCGCCCCCGGAGGGTGCTTTTGCACCCGTCTTCGCATAATTAGTTGTTGCGGGGGAACCGCGAAGCGGTTTCCTCGCTTTTTTAAGACCTGGCTTTTTTTATAAATCAAGGCCGCGAAGCGCCTCGCGTAAGCGAGGGGAGCCTTGATTTATAAAAAAAGCCAGGTCAGGAGGACAAAAAAATGAAGACTGAGCTTAAGAGTCTTGACAAAAAAATTTGTAGAATGGCCCTTGATACAGTTTTTTTTACTGCCTCAAAGAAAATTCGCGACGACAAAGACTTGACCGATATTTCTGAAAGTACGATGCAATATTATGCCAATGAATTGGATAATATTTTATTTTCTGGCATTGGTAAGCCAGAGAAAGTTCGACGTAGATATGAAGTAGGTGAACTAACCACAATCGGCATTTTTGCCAGCGTCTACATGGCGGGAAATGAACTCAAACTTACTGTTCAGTTTAAAGGTGTTTTTTTTGCAGACGATGATGCTTTCAAGTCGATGCAAGACATAGCTCTCGGACTGATTAAGAAGTTTGATATACCTTTTCGTGTTACAAGAATAGATGTCTGTCAGGACATCATGCTCAATCCTTTCGAGATATTACCTGCGAGTAATATGCAAACTATTCAGGATGGGTATATCTATCACTTTAAGCACACGTATGCAGAATACCATAAATGCGATAATGCCTCCATGATCTATACTGGTTTTGGAATTAAGACCTCTCGGTTTGAACTCGTTGTTTATGATAAAAAGGAGGAGTTGCAGCACTGTAGAAGCCAGAGAAAAAAAGAATATTATGACAAATATCTTGAAGCGATTGGAGGAGAGACTCCGCTTACTCGATGCGAATTACGACTAAAGCAGGAAAACTGTGAACCATTCCTTGAGATAATTTTTGACAAAAGTATCTCTGAGATTTCTTTTTGCAAGCTCGTTCTCAAAACATTTGCAAAAAGGCATAATCTGAGAACTCGTTCTAACGGTTCCGTTACGAAAAAATATGATCGGTGGCCCATACATAAAAACTGGTTGAGGCTTTTTTATATTGAGGAACCTGCCCCTTTTGAGTTAATTAAGTTACGCGAGCGCCGTCTGACTGCACCTGAAAAAACAGCGAAACAGATCATGGACATGATTGCCGATCTTTGTGCGCATCGTGAAATTGCGCCAAACTTATTTTTAGAAACTTTGGCCACCTTTCAAATGGCCCCCCTTATGCAAAAGGCCAATAAGAAACGGGCTGACTATGAAAAAACTCAACGTGTTCTTGAAGGGATACGAAGTCGGGTCACAAGTCCTCATAATAATGGCATAGCTGAGAACTTAGATATGCTTGATGGGTATTTGTCGGGAAGCTCAGTTGGGGGTTCTATAACATCCCCAACTGACCCCATGGATTTAGGTGTTTGACCCATGGAAAAAGTACCCTTCCCCGACAATAACTTGAGCCATCAAAATAGTCGTGATAGACAGTCACAGCTCTTTTACATCAATCAGATATGGCGCATAAATGAAGTTGCTGAGTTTCTGCGTGTCTCCGTAGGGCACGTGTATAACTTGGCTTCAAGACGAGAAATCCCGTTTAGAAAAAAAGGTGGCAAGTTGTTCTTTTTTCCCTCTGAAATCCTGAAATGGATTGATGAAGGAGAGAAAGAATGAAAGAGAAATCAAAGCGTTATCTTACGCTTAAACACCACCCAGGTATCCGAAAGGATACTGCAAGCAATACATACGTTGTCACAAAGAGCTTTAGAGGAAAACGATACTATGAAGCCTTTGATGGCCTTCGTGATGCGATTGAATGGAAAAATAATTTTAACCCAAATGTACCAGCGTTGAAATCAGCTCAGAGTTTTCACAGTGACCCGATTGAATTAAATGGCCGTGATCGTGGTATGAATTTTGAGCAAGCTTGGGTTTTGTATCTACAAATCAAAGTTGCGACTCTTGAGCAGTCCACTATTGATTTCATAAAAAAGTACACTGAGTTTTTTATCACGCTTGGCCCAATGAACATGGCCCACATTTTTCCAGAGATTATTGACGAGCTTGTGAATAGCAAAAAACAAAAAGCTATTTTGACGAATAGCAGGCGAATGAATTTTGACCACCCTCTCACCCAGCTCAGAGCATTTTTTAATTGGTATCAGGAAAATTACGATTTCAGTTTTAGAAATCCAGTGCTCAAACGTCATTACTCGATGGGGATGATTAAAAAACCAGTCGAGCGAAATAAAAAGATGATGCCAGATGAGGTAAATCTTTTCTTCTCTGCACTTCCTGATTTCTACCGAGATTTTGCTATGGTTCAATTCTATCTAGCTAGTCGGGTATCAGAAGTGGCCGGGCTTCAATTCTCAAGCATTGATTTTAGTAATAGCTCAATTCTTGTGATGCACGTTGTTGTTTGGGATCACTGTAAACGATTCATGCAGCTCAGGCCTTACACAAAAAATAAGGCCGTTCGTTACTGCCACATGAATGAAACCCTTGAGACAATACTCAGGCGACGTTTAACGGCCAAAGCAGTCGGTTCAGATTACGTTTTTCATGACGATGGTGGGGCACTGTCATATAGATCAATTCAAAACGCCTATAATAGGGCGCTAAAGAAGTGTGGTTTGTCTGACAAGTATTCCAGTACCCACATCATGCGACACTCCATGGCCACCATTACTCGACTTGTAACTGGTAGCCTAGATGCCACTCAAGCTGTTACTGGCCACAAAGATTCAAAGCTCGTTCAGCACTATGCGAGCGTTCCAGAAGGGGCCCAGAAAAATGCGGTGATACAAGTGGAGGCATACATGAAAAAATCTCAGGCGTGCGAGCAACTGCGAGCAAATCAGAATTTTCAGGAAGTAAATTTTGCAGTTTCAGGAAGATAGAAATGAAATGGCGGAGAGATAGGGATTCGAACCCTAGGTAGAGTAAACCCCACACCGGCTTTCGAAACCGGCCCATTCGACCACTCTGGCATCTCTCCGGTTAGAAAAAAAATGGCGGAGACGGTGTGACAACTTTCTAACTGCGTGTTGCCAAACACATTTCAACCTAACACCTTAAAACTATAGCGTTACAGTCATCTTTGGCAACAAAATAATCACTGAACACTTTTGTTGCCAGCTTTTGTTAACTCTGTTTTACAGCGAAGGGATAGAGTCGTTCTACTTTTTGAAGATCTTCACGATTGTAACGATGATTCCAAATAATCAGTTCGAATAGGCTCTTAAGGAGTCGCACAAAAATAAGTGTTTCCTGCTTCTTGGAATGAACAAGACCAATCCTACGCTTTAACCAACGCACAACTATTCGCCAATGCTGGAGATAGACAGAAGGCATTGGTAAAATTACCTGGTCGGCGTTCAAGAAAGATTCTTTCGTCCAATCACCAAAATACACCCCCTCAATAATCCAGTTATCCTTTTGTAAAATTTCATTTAGCTTTGTATCTCTTAATTCTTTGGAAGCTTTAACCCCGTATGTATCAGCCAAATTATCCCATAAAATATCATCCAGATCGAAATGGGGAATCCCATGTTTTAACGAAAGTTCTTTGCCTATATACGTTTTGCTACTCCCAGAACCGCCAACAATTCTGATCTTCATTTATTGATCCGATAAACAGTCGATCTTCCCCCGCCAATTCGTTTGATCAACTTTTTTTCAAGAAGAATATTTAAATCAGAAACGGCCTGTGTTCTTTCAAGTCCCATCATGACAGCGTAGTCAGCGGCCTTAATGGTTATATGGCGTTTGAAAAGAGATATGGCCTTTGTCAGTCGATCACTATGGATGATCTCTTCTGAAACAACGGCATGAACTAGAGGAGACACTCTGTCCATGGCCTCTTTATATGTTTCTCTGAGACATGTTAGCCAATAAATAATCCATGAAGTGATATTTTGCAAGGGATGAATGTCGTAATAATTTTGTACTTGGAGAGAACGCAGAGACTTGTAATAAAGCGCTCTTTCTTTCTCATGCTGTTTTTCAAGGGCTGCATACTTTTCAACTTCATATCCGCCATGAGAAAGAAGGGCATTGCTAATGAGACGGGCAATCCTGCCATTACCATCCATAAAAGGGTGAATCGTAACAAATTCATAATGGAAAATCGGGGCCAAAATTAGCGGACTCATTTTTTCTATTTGATTCCGATGAATGTAGTTCAAAAGACCTTTCATAAGTGGCATGACATCTTTTGCCTCGGGAGGTAAATAGACAATTTCGCCTGAACGAGAATCTTTTATGACATTTTGCGCCTCCCTAAAATGCCCTTTAAGCTTTCCTTTTACTATTTTGTTTAATAACTGAGCATGAACTGAAAGAATAAAATCGATATCTATTTTGTTCTTGGCCTGCTCAAGAACAAATTGTCTTGCCTTTGAATAATTCACAACTTCTTGAATGTCGTGATTTGCAGAAGAAGATTTTTTTTTGCTTTCAAGAATCTGCGTTACCTGATCTCTGGTAAGTTTGTTTCCTTCAATTTTCGTTGAATAGTGGACTGCATCTATGTTGGCGAGTGCATAGATTTGATAGTCATCTCTCAGGGCCCGCAGAGACGTATTAAGTTCTCCCTGCAGGGAAGAAATTTCCGCAATAAGATTAACAACGGTTGAGTCCAAGTTATAAATATGAGGCTTAAATTCCAGCATGACTCATAATATCATTCTTTCGCTATTCTTTCAATATTCTTTCGGTATGAAGTCTGTAACCCATCTTGGTTCGAAAGTCCCTCGAAGGCGACACTATTTTCGAACCAAGAACTCATTGTTTCTAAAAGGAAAGTACAGGCAGAAAAAAATGGCGGAGACGGTGAGATTTGAACTCACGGTACGGTGTTACCCGTACGACGCCTTAGCAAGGCGCTCCCTTCGACCACTCGGGCACGTCTCCGTAAAAGATGGCGGAGGACACAGGATTCGAACCTGCGGGCCCTTACGGGCCAACGGTTTTCAAAACCGCCGCTATCGACCACTCAGCCAATCCTCCAAAATCTTTGACGCGATAATAAGTCGTTGAAACAAAAGTGACAAGATTAAATTTTGGCGATCCGTTCCCGCCCCCCCATTAGAGGACGTAATATTTTCGGAATTGTAATGGACCCATCTTCATTTTGGTTATTCTCAACTACGGCCACCAAGGCCCTGCCTACGGCCAAACCGGATCCATTCAAAGTATGGGCAAAGACAGGTTTGCCTTGCGCGTCGCGATATCTTATGCTGGCACGCCTCGCCTGAAAATCCCAGCAATTGGAAATAGATGAGATTTCGCGGTAAACATTTTGCGATGGTAACCATACTTCCAGATCGACACACTTACGCGCAGAAAAACCGATGTCAGCACCACAAAGAAGAATGGCCCTATAGGGAAGCTCCAACAGATCGAGAATGGAGCAGGCGCGTTTGATCATTTCTTGGTGTGCCTCTTCAGACTTATCGCAAGCAACAATGTTTACTAGTTCAACCTTATTAAACTGATGCAACCGGATAAGACCACGCGTGTCTTTACCATAGGAACCAGCTTCACTTCTAAAGCACGGAGTATAAGACACATATTTTAATGGTAATTCACTGCCATTAAACAATTGCTCCCGCTTGAGATTGGTGACAGGTACTTCGGCCGTCGGAATCAGAAACCAATCGCGATCGGGAAGATCTAATCGAAACAAATCTTCCTTAAATTTAGGCAACTGCCCTGTCCCAAATAAGGAATTGCTGTTAACAATGTATGGTGGAATTATTTCTTCATATCCGGCCTTAGTATGTTCCTCAATCATCAAATTAATGAGTGCTCGCTCCAATTGAGCAAATTGACTTTTATAAACCACGAAACGTGAACCTGACATTTTTGAAGCTGCTTCAAAATCCAGCATACCAAGAGATTCGCCGAGGGCGACATGGTCTTTAACTTTGAAAGAAAATTGCTTTGGACTTCCTTTTTGAAAAATCTCTATATTATCTTTCTCGCTTTCACCTGCAGGTACAACATCATCGAGAAGATTAGGAATTGCGGCCAAACGCAAATTTAGGTCACTTTGGGTAGCTTCCAGTTCTTTTTCCTTTTCCGCAATAAGGGACTTGAGTTGTCCAACTTTTTGAATTTGAACATCTGCATCCTGCTTGTTTTTCTTTAATTCTCCGACCTGCTTACTTAAATGATTAATCTCAGCCCGGGTAGTTTCAACGAAAAGCGTGAGTTCTTTTCGTTTTGAATTAACAACGAGACATTCATCAACAATAGATGCACTAATTTTTCTTTTCCCAAGATTTTGTTTTACGGCAATAGTGTTTTCATGAAAATAATTAATATCGTGCATATATATACCTACTGTAAATTTTTTATCTCGGCTTCAATGTTTGATCTATCGGTAGCATTTGGTACTAAGCTTAAGTACACCTGAAATGATTCAACGGCCAATCCACTTTGGCCCATATTCTTATATACAAATGCTAATTCCTTGTGAAGTTTTGCATTCCCCGGCTCTTCTTTAATGGCACGCATATATAGCTCTCTTGCAACAGAGTGGTTGTTTTGTTTGTCTTTTATCCAGGCCATTCCTGCCATTGCCTCTACTGATTTACCATTTTTAGTTACAGCAGCTTCATAATTTTTTATAGCATTAGGCCAATCATTTTTCTCTCTATAAATTTGTCCCAAAATAGAATACCCAAATTCTAAGTTTGGATTGTTTTTGATTTCCTCCTCGGCATTTTGTTGTGCTTTTTCCAAATTTTTCATAAGAATATATACTTTTGCCAAGTAGTAGTGCACTTTTGGATAAGAAGGAAGACGCGCATTGACTTGTTCAAATTCTCTCAGCGCATCTTCTGTCTTACCATTATCCAGGAAAAATTCAGATAGCTGCATGCGTGTTGCTAAATTTCCTGGATCAATTTTAAGAAGTTCCTTACTATAGGCAACAACTTCCTCAAATTTATCTTCCTTACGAGAAGCATCAATTAAAAACAAATAGAATCCTGCATCTTTATTTACAAGCGATTCCATTTTCTCTTTGTATTGATCAAAAAATTTTGTCTGCCCTGATCTATAATAATACTTTGCGATTTCTCCAATTAGTTTGGGATCTTCCAGATGCTTCTCTAATTGCTCACGAAGATATCCTATTGCTGTATCTGCTCCCTTTTCTTCATATAGAATTTCAGCATTCAAAGCCACATAATCGACATTATCAGGATCCAAAGCTAATGACTCTGCCAGCATCCGTGAACCATCCTTAAACTTTTTCATATAAACCAAAATTTCTGCAAGATGAAAATAGTCTTTGTCGTTTAAGGGATTTCTATTAATGCTTTCTTGATACCATCTAATTGCGAGTGGCGTGTTGTTCTGTTTCTTATAGAAAAGTCCTAACAGCGATGCATATTCGTACGTTTTGGAAAACGGAGTCCGTAGCATTTGCTGGATTTCCTTTTGCGCATCATCAATTTTAAATGACTCGATATATGCATAGAGAAGCAGATGGTTTACTTTCGTATTCATCGGCGCGATCTTTTGGAGATCAAGCAATTTTTTTAAAGCAAAATCGAAATATCCTCTCTGAATTTGAATTTCTGCTAATAAGAGTTTCGATGGTAGGTATGTCTCGGATAGATCAGATGCAGAAATTGCGTAGGCCATTGCCTGATCCCAATTTTTTTTCTCTATCTCAAATTTGGCCTTGTTCATAAGAAACAAAATTTTGCTTTCTAAAATTAAACTCTGCACAGAACTGGTACCACCAACCTCTAACGAGGCAAGTTTGGATCTTAATTCTTCAGTGTCCATTACTTTCAGGGCCAATTTAAAGTATTTAGTTGCTTCCTCCATTTTACCTTGTTTGGCATTCAGAATTCCCATATACTCCATATATTTTGAAAAATAGACGGGACTGTACTCTGCTTTTAAATCATTAATCGTTCTAAGGGCAGCGGAAAACTGTTTAAAATCGCCGGCCTCCAGTTTTAATTTCGCATACTCTAATAAAAGTGCAACAGAACCTTTATGAACTTTGCTGCCTTCCTGTAAAATTTCTAAGGCCTTTTCTGGCTGAGAATCCTGTTGATAGAAGTGAGACAAAGCAAGGTATATATCAAGCGTTTTTGGCTTTACAGAACTGAGCTTATCAAGAAGTTCTTTTGCAGTAACAAAATCCCCTGCCTTAATGCATATTTCCATCCATATCGCCAGAAATTTAGGCGTAAGTCCTTTGGTCACTCGACGAAAATTTTCTATGGTATTTTTTGCAGTTTTGTACCGTCCCTGATGATAATAATACAGGGCGGCACCTAGCGCCATATTCACATCCGCGAGTGTGCGAGCGCTTACAATTTTTAACATTCTATATATTGTCTTTAAGGCTTCCTGCTGATTCCCAGCATTGGGCAGCAACTCTGCATACAAGAGCAATAATAATCCAAAAGATGGATTATCCTTGAATTTATTGGCGAGTGATAACTGAAGGTGGTTGATAGCATTTATTTTTGCCATGTAGCTATTTTGTGTCGCAAAAGCTTTCCCTTTTTCCATTTCTTCAGTCGATACAAGGTCATTTTCAACTTCCAAGACTACCGGAAATGTAATCTTAATTGCGAGCGGTTCATAGCTTTTGCTCTGTTCTTCTTCTTCAAAAAAAAGGAAATAGATGAGTACGATAAATACTAGAGCGATTACAGGCTTCATGGCCTTCTTCTGCTTGGGCAGCTCTTTGTTTTCAGATTCAGTTTCAAGTTTCTCTTCGCTGGTGTCCTTGTTCACCTCATCAATAAGCCGTTGTTGCTCCTGCGCAAAATCTTGTTCTGTCTGCACTATATTTTTCTTTAGCTCTTCAAGATAATCTGAAACGTTTGAAACTGATGTTGCCTCGGCATAAATATCTATTTCCTTTTCGGTGGCAATTGTTGGCAAATTGGTTGACTCTGCCTTTTCAGGATTTTCCTGCTCAGTCTTTGTTGCGGCCTCTTTTTGAGCTGCCTGCTCTTGTAATTTTCTTGCCAAGTTTTCTGGACGTACTATGGTTTTATCTAGATTAGCTTCTTTTTTTTGACCTTTTGCTATAATTGTTTTATCTAATCCTACTCCAGGATTTATTGCTTGCTCAGTTGCTTCTTCTTTTTTCATTGCCTCCGAAATAGAAAATTTTTGTGTTTTCTTTTCAAATTTAAATTCTTCAAATCCTTCATTCTTGACGTCAGGATCAAGTACTTCCAGATCCTCTACACTGATTGCTTTATTTGGAGTCTTTTCTATCACTATCTCATCTTGCGTTTTTTCTTGCTTTGCTTCGGGCGGGCGCGAGACTTTTCTGGCCGCTAAATTAACTACGGTTTTTGAATCGCCCTCATGTTTGATCAATAATGGATTTTTCTTTGCTGATTCTATGAAATCACAAAGATCACGATGCGCTCGAAGTGGGAGCCATTCCCCTGTTGGAAAGATCTGACATAGATCTTCTGATTTAATGTGCTTTTTTAAAAATAGTTCTGCGATCTGCTCTTTTGAGAACGGACCTACAACACGTGAATTATTTACTTTGACTCTAAATTTTTGCATTAACGAGTAACGACAAATTCAGCGCAATTATTACTAGTATATTAGTAACAATTATAATCCAAAACGGCTGGAAATTTTTGATTAATCCTTTTGCACGCGGTTTCAAAGTATCTGAACGATAAAAGGCCTGGAGGGCCATGAAACACGCGAGAATAACCAAGTAAATTACTAGGTGCTCGCTATGTAACTTGAGCAATATAATAAACTTTGTCAAATTTCCGTTCCCCAAAATTGGCAATGCTATTAATAAAGCAAAAATATATCTTAGAAAACTTGCAGTCCGCGAAACAGGAGTGGACATCGAAAGAGCTCCTTCAGTCCAAATCAAAAATAGCCCGATCATGAATGAATAGGATGAAAGCTTATAAAAGATATATTCGTTGCCCCTTATCGGGCAAAAGAATATCAGAATGTTTACTACTAATAGAGCATATAATGTTTTTTTGCCAAAATATACATCGAGCACGATCACAAACACCGCCAGAATAAGAACAAGAACGGAAAGCGACGTCAATGTTTCGGCACACTTCACTTGCCTCATAATCATTAATGCCCAGCCTGGATACAAGAAATAATTCACAAAATTTCCAGCTATCCTTATTGGAGTAAAAGTTTCATGAAAACATTTTTCGAAAAAATATGCCAGCATCATTTGAAAAACAAACATGAAAAAGATTGCCAAGGAAAGAATTTGAGCTGCCTTCGGAGCAAATTCAAAATTGGTTACGAGATATAGCAGCGCAATTTCACATATGCTCGCCATGAATCGATATAGGAACATATTTGCTCTTCTGATATCAATTTTTTCATGTTGAAAAAGAATATAATCGATAAACATCCTAACCAATGGAAAGACGATAGTTACATCATTCACAAAAAAGGCCGCAATCAAAAAGGTGCAAGAGTAAAAACCTAATAATTCGTGTTTTTCCTGGGAAACAGAAATCGCAACAAAGCTGGCCAATATAATCATGTAAATAAAAAAAATATTTTGTTCAATTCCTAAAGTGTAAAAAAACTTTTGCTTCGCGAAGACAAAAATCGCGATAAAAATTATTAATACAAAAGAATTAAGTGCTATCATCACTGATTTTGAAAAAGTAATTTGTTTAGAAATCACCAGCAAAATCAGTGGAAAAAATAAACCATATTTGGCAGCTAAAACTTGCATCTAGTTTCTCTAATAAAACAAATAAATAATAAAAATTATTAGTGTTATATGTAAAAATTCCCTATATAAAATCCTTACAAAAAAAGCATTCCAGAAAATCCAATGCAAAGCAAAAAAATCTATAATTTCGAATGGAAACGTCTGTTGAGTAAAACCCTTTATCAAAAAAAGCATAAGAACAAAAGCATAGGCCATTATTGCCGTATGACTTGGATAGTGCTTCTGTGATGTCCCTATAATTTGCCTTAAACCAACTAAATACATTGGTATCGCAATTGCTTGAATTATTCCTGAGGTTGTAAGAATAAAATATTGCCATACCAGTGCGGCACCAAATTTTTGCTGTGGGCGCTTGGTGATATAAGCGATAAGTAATATCGGTATAAAAACTACAGTAATCACGCTAGACGTGATTACTGTAGTTTTTGAAATAAGAAGGAGGGATAAGGCTGAAAACACAACATCCTCAAATCCAATGGAACTTGAGTCGTTGAAATACTTATAATTTACAAATGCATATCTCAAGAAAGAACAGATGATAATCATCTTTTGCAAAAAGGAATCATAAAAATGGAAAGTGCTATTGAGTAATACGCTTGTCATTAACAAAATTGAGATTATAAAATTAAACAATCTTAAATAGATGCTACTGTTTGCAAAATTCGATATTAGCCAGAGCGTGTATAAGCATTCCAATGCAAATGGTGCAAATTTGGGGTCGATAAATACTGCCAGGAATGCAAAAGAGAGCAAAATGGCCTTTTCATAAAAATATTTATTTTGAGTCACCAGAGCAAATGATGAACAAATGACCAGGGATAAGAAAGTACAGATTAACTCTGGGTTCACTGAAACATAAAAGGGTGCTCTAAAGTGATTGGCACCGAAATGAAACAAAGCCATTAGAGCAATTGAAAAAAATAAAATAAAATATTTTCTAAAATTCAAGAGAATACTATTCTGTATCTCTCCACTCAATAAAGAGAACAATTTTGGTGATTCTCGATTGCTCATTTACCCTCAAGCCTTAATTTCATATACAATTTAAACCTTTTAATGTGAGTCAAATTAAGTTTTTCCCATAATTCCGGATAATAAAGCAAAATAATCTTAGTTAAGAAAGCGACGATCACGAGACTTGCAAAAATGGGATTAAACGAAATAATTCCATATTGGAATAAAAAAAACAATGATGGTATTACAAGTATAAAAACGAATTGTTGATCTACTCCTGCGTGCTCAATTTTCGATTGACGACGTTCTGATAGCAAAAAATATAAGATGATAGACATTTTTAACAAGAAAACAAGAATTGAAAGAATTTTGACATCAATAAGTTCCTCTCCAATCGCTAAAACAACACAGGCAAGTGCGCAGAACAGGGATGATTTAATCGCATTGAAGCGCGAATCAAACTTAAACATTTGGAATGATTTATAGATAACTAAAACGAACAACGTTTGTACAAAATACAATGTATGACCAAGCAATAAGTCAAATGGAACCAGCACAAAAAATAAATCCGCTGTAGATTTCCTTTCATCTAGGAGACCATTGGCAAAAATTTTAACAAGATAATAAATAACAAATGGAATGCAAATTGCTGCCCCCAAATAGGAATTTACTGGCATCATGAACCTGCAAATTATAATTAAAAATAAGGCCCACAAGAGAGTATTCTCCTCATTCTTATTGGTAAATATCGAAAATAACAGAAAGAGAAGTGCAATAAATACTTCAACACCCACGAGATCAGCTAGAACCTTATACTTTAATTGAGTTTGCAATAAAAGACATGCAAAAATGGTAAGAAGAAAACCTATTTTAGGTTGTGCTGATGTTCCTTTAGACATTACTAAAATAAAAAGGATACTAAAAATAAAAACGCTTCCTAGTATCAGAATATCTGACGGTGCAAAAAATGAAAGCATCATTGAAAGTGCGTACAGGGTCTTCATTGATATAATTTTTTTAGCAAAATCTAAAGCAAAGAAAATATGAAAAAAACAGATAAGAATCGTAATATGATGCCGATAGAAAAAAGCAAAACTACTTTGATTCATTGCGCTTACGACGTCATACTCAACTCGAAGTGTAAAAAACAATGCAACAATTTGTACACAATAAACCAAAGCTAGAAGATATCTATCCCCAGAAGGATTCATCATAATTCTATTACGAAAGTATGCGATGCAAAGAAGCACTATAGGAATAAATAATTCAAGCAACAACAACACTACGACCTCTTCTTCTCAATCAATACATAATAATATGTTCCAATAAATGCACTGATAGTTAGAAATATTAGCAAAAGCATCCCATTAATTCCGCTATCACCAAAACGCATTATAAGAAAAATTATACTCGAGCATATTACCAATATGCGCAATAGCGGATTGTTTCTTGGATTGAGCACCAGCCCACTGAGTGAGATGATAAAAATCAAAAAAGGAATCAATACGACCTTCATTTATTCGTCTCTTTTTGGCTCACGTTCATTAAGATAAAAATAATGACAAATAACCCTATCGAATTGATGGCCAGCGGATTCTGTCGATCTCTAATTGGAAATAGATCTTCTTTGAACCAATAAAAAGAGAATGTCACTATAAATGCTATTAATATAAGAACGTATGAGAACTTCACCACAATATCTTCGGAATGAACTAGCAACTCCTCATTTTCTTTCGACGCAAGACTTTTAACAAAAAAGAGATTTCCTAACATTATCAGGCACAAGAAAACTGTACCTATTTCAAAGTTCTGACTAACGAAAGCAAACGTCAGGATGATTAGAAAAAGTTCAACAAATATTTTCATTAGAGATAGCTTCAATGGCAAAAGCATCGCCAATACAATCAATAACAAAATAACCTCAACAATATTTATGACCATAATTGCAAACCAATCAAAAATATTACGTTTAGTCCTGACAATATATGCAAATATTTTTCAATACCGCGTATGTATATTGATTCGACATTGCCAAAATACTTGCCGACAATTACTCCACAGAAATGGACACAAATCAGTTTCACAAACAGAGATAAAACTTCAAAAACTCCTCTACTATCAGGAAATTTATCCGTAAGGATTTCAGTAAATGGTATTTGGGAAGTCCAACCTAAAAAAGCATAGATTAGAAACAACTGTAGAAGAAATATTTCCACAAACCTAAACACTCCACTTAAAAGGCCAATTTTACTTTGGATGACATTACTTCCTAATCGACTTAAATCATGTGCAATATAAAATAAAAAAAGTAGGAAAAAGAAAATGTGACTTATACATCCCAGATTTTTAATCCCCCAAAAAATCGTCTCTTGCTGACGCAAGACAAGATAGTCGCTAAACGGTGTTTGATAATAATTTGAAAATGAAAAAAAGAAGAGCAGAAAAAAAATCGATCGCGTTGATTTTTGAAAGATAGTTTCAATTTTTCCGGCATTTTCAAAAAAATTTTCTAGTAAGCGCAAAATTTCCCAGACAAAAAGACCATAGAATAGACTCTCATATTTAACTTGTGCTCCACTGTATCCGGTGAAAAAAACTCGATTTTCCGAGAATGAGAAAAAATCTAAACTTCCGATTATTACAAAAAGTAAAATAAGCTTAAGAGCAAAGAAAAATATTTTGGCACTCGCGCTAATTAAGTTTGCTTCATACTCTTTGCTGATGATGGCAAAAAAAGAAACATGTCGATACATTTTAAATGCACCATTAGATCTGATCAATGAAAGGAAATACCAGACATATAGCAAAGCGCAAAACAGGAGTGTGAACAAAAGCAAATTTCCTAACATTACTTCTTACCTAATAATAATAATATTATAACTGTAAAACCAAAGAGTATCTGTCGGCTGCCTTTATCCATTACGTTGATTGGTGTAGCTAGAAAATAGATCGAAAATAGAAACAACAACCACGAAAAATATCTTAGATACGCAAAATATAGATTGCTGTTAACTCTATCTGCATCATTTGCCTCACGATAACTTCTTGAAGTTCTCTTAAGAGATGACATTATGGGGATTGCAAACAACCCGGCAACAAGTACAAATAAAAAAATCGGTGAATTAATTGCCAATTCAGTGGGCCAGTTTTATTTGGTTTGTAACATCTGAAAATTTGTATAAATCTTCCCAAAAAATACCGACGATTAAAATGAAAAGTGCCATCGAAACAAAAAGTGCTTGTCGTCCAATGCTAAGACGAAATAATTTTTCAGTGGAATCAGGCATTTTAAACACAACCAACCGCGCCAGGCGCATATAGTAATACAAAGATATCACGGAATTTAGTACAGCAATGATAGCAAGACCAAATAGGCCTTTTTTGACGATAGCAGCAATAATGTTAAATTTAGCAACAAATCCAATTAGTGGTGGCATACCGGCCAAAGATAGCATTGCGATGATAAGGCAAATCGCCATAAATGGGTTTCGGTAGATAAGCCCGTTAAACCGATCAAAATAATCATTTCCATACTGATCAGACAAAACTGCAGTAATACCAAATGCCAAAAGTGTCATGATCATATATCCAAAGAAATAAAAAATAATCGCTTGCTGTCCGATCGAATCAAGAACAAGAACTCCTAGCAATATATTTCCGATCTGCGCGATAGAAGAATATGCCAGCATCCTTTTCACCGAACGTTGCCCTAGCGCCGAGACATTGCCAACTGTCATTGTAAGGGCTGCCACTAACGTCAAAACAGCAACCCACGAATATTGAATTAGATTTTCGTTAACAAAAAAGGCAGATGTAACTCGAACCAATGCCGCAATACCACCAATTTTTGGAACAACTGAGAAAAACGCGGTAACAGGAATTGGTGAACCCTCATATACGTCTGGGGTCCACATGTGAAAAGGAACGCATGAAATTTTGTAACCGAGCCCGACAAAGAAAAAAAGAAATGCAGGGACAAGAATTGCTTTTTGAGTTACGTCAAGGGTCGTAATTCTCCCAGCAATTTCTCCAAACTGAATTGTCCCAAGTATCCCAAATATCAAACTCATGCCGAACAACATAATTCCCGCAGAAAGACCACCATAGAGTGCATATTTAAGTCCTGCTTCAACAGACTTTTCATCTAAACGCTTCATAGCGGCAAGAGGGTAGGAAAGTATCGATAACATCTCAATTCCAAGGTAAAGAGTGAGCATATTATTTGCACTAGCTAAAAGCATGGTGCCAATTAATCCCCCAACAATCAGTATCCCGAATTCAGATTTTAAAGAATCATAAATATCTCGCGAGCTTAATCCATACCAATATGAAATTAATGCTGCAATTACAGCGATAATTTTCACTAGCACACTAAAGCGATCTATAACAATCGCATCATAAAAAATGTTCTTTGAAGGCAAATCCAGATTAAATACTAAAGCGCCAAACGTTACAATTAAACCTACGATCGTAAATACCTTCAACAGTATGCGTTTCGAATCATGTTTCTTATACGCTATCTCAAGGAACAAAATCCCTGCCATCACGAGAACTGCGATACATTCAGGAATGTAAAACGTAATGCTATAAAGATAATTCAGACTAAGTTCCATATATCCACTCTTTAAATGCTATTGAAATTTTGCCAACAATTGCACCAATGATCCCACGGATTCCTTCATAATATTCAATATAGGCGCAGGGTAAACGCCAAGCAGAATAACAGTGATACACAATGGGGCCATATAAAGAATTTCACGGGCATTCATATCATGGTATCCAGCTACTGATGGAATAACTTCACCAAAAAACATTCGCTTAAACATCCATAATAAATAGGCAGCACCGACTAATAGTCCAATCAAAGCTAGCACCGTAATAGTTGTGAATTCTTTATAGATTCCCAAAAAGATAAGGGCCTCTGAAATAAACCCTGACAAACCTGGCAATCCCATCGAGGCAAACATAGAAATGATAAAGACTATGGAATAAATCGGAAGCTTTGTATAAAGGCCACCAAACCCCTTAGTACCATCAGGACGAACAATCCAACGATGATGTGATCGCTCATATAATACGCCTACCATCAAAAACATCATAGAGGTCGAGGTTCCATGATTAAACATCTGCAGTACAGCACCGTTAGTACCTTGAGTAGTCATAGCGGCAAGTCCCAACATAACAAACCCCATATGTGAGACAGAAGAATATGCTATCAACTTTTTCATATCACTTTGTGCCATAGCACAGAGTGCACCATAGATCACATTGATGAGGCCGAGCCATGCAATCCAATCCCGAAAATATACCGCGGCTTCGGGGAGAATCGGAAATGCAATTCTCAAAAAGCCATACGTTCCCATCTTCAGTAAAACCCCGGCCAGAATGACAGAAACAGCAGTTGGTGCCTGCACATGGGCATGTGGCAACCAGGTGTGGAATGGAAAAATGGGAACCTTGATCGCAAAGGCGATAAACATTCCGATGAAAACAAGTATTCCAAAATTCCAATCAGTACCAAAAAGGGTCACGACTTCGTCACCAAACTTTCCACCTTGAAGTGCAAGAATATTAAACGATTCACTATTCGCACCGGATTGAAAGTATAAGGCAATCAAACCCACCAACATGAGAACAGAGCCTGCAAATGTATAAAGGAAAAATTTAACAGCGGCATATTCACGATTCTCGCCACCCCAAATTCCTATCAGAAAAAACATCGGAATCAACATAACTTCCCAGAAGACATAAAATAGGAAAAAATCCAGTGCCAAGAAAACACCAAAAACACTGGCTTCAAGCATAAGAAACAAGGCAAAATAACTTTTTACTGATTTCTCAATTGTCCAGGAACTGAGAATACATAGAAAAAATAAAAGCCCAGTTAGAAGAACCATCGGAAGAGAAATGCCATCAACTCCTAATGAGTAATAAATATGAAATTGTTCTATCCAAGGAAATTTAATATTGAAGTATTCTTGCATTCCTGGCGCTGCTTGATCGAATTGACAGTAAAGCAAGATGGTCATAGCGAAAGTAATCGCAGTGACTAAAAGACTCCAAATACGAATTGTGTTATGGGCCTTACCCGGAATAAGCAATGTCCCAATAATACCAAGTGCTGGGGTCCACAAAATCCAATTCAAGAGGTGCTGCACGACTAGTTCTCCTTATTCAAAAAACTAAATCACTGGTTTGAAGGCAAGTACATAGCTTGCCAACACAAACAGCAATACGAGAAAATAAAATTGAATTTTCCCATTTTGAATCGTTCTTAATACTATATTAAAAAATCTTACCGATATCCCTGAACCATCCACAAGAACTGAATCTATGACGATATTATCAAACCAACGTGCCACGCTATAAGAAAGTGCCAGCACTCTTTCCCAACCGTCCACTGCATAGCGATCATAAAATCCCATATCTATCCATGCGAGTAAATTATTAAAGGGATGAAGTAATTTCTGAATTAAAATATCGATGTAGAGGTGATCAAAGTAATAGCGATTCTTAAGAGCTTTCGTCCATTGCGCAAATGTCGTAGTCCACCATTCTGGCGAAAATTTCCTTGTGATGTACATGGAGTATGCAAGCAAAATCCCACAAAGTGCGATCAAAAACGAAGCGGCTGCTCCAAAGCGATGAATCAGATGCACATGATGAGCTTCTTCTTCAGAGGCGATTCCATGGTTGGGATCATAATGTGAGTGCTCAATAAATTCTTTACTCTCTGAAACTTCAAGTGGCGTAGCTGTTCTTCCTAAAAACTTATTTAGAACCGGCTTTTCAACTAAAACCTGGAACCATTCATATTTCGATTCAGGAAATACCTTCACTATTCCCTGACCTGTAAGAGATCCTGAATACCAGAATCCAAGGGTAAATACCGCCAAAATTAACAAAGGCAAGTTGCGGTTATAGGAAAAATGTTCATCATGGGCATGCTTATAAAGCTCTTGATCGCGAGGCTCACCGTAAAAAGTTAAGAAGATCATTCGAAACATATAAAATGGAGTTAAAAAAGCTCCACAAAATCCTAAAATCGCAGGGACAATATATATTGGTGAGTGAGCGGCCATAACCAGAGCATCACCGAGAATACGGTCCTTACTAACAAAAGCTGAGAAGAGAGGAATACCTGAAATGGCAAGCGTGCAAAAGAGCATTGCTATAAAAGTATATGGAAGTTTTTTTCTTAATCCACCCATTCGAGGCATTTCTTGTACTGGAGCATGAGTATGATGATCATGGAGCGCATGAATCACTGAACCGGCGGATAGGAACAGACAAGCCTTAAAGACGGCATGAGTTATTAAGTGCATAAGTGATGCGCTATAAGCACCAACACCGATGCCAAGCACCATGTAGCCTAATTGTGAAATTGTCGAATAGGCCAACACAGCTTTTATATCAGTTTGAACTAAAGCAATTGTGGCCGCACCCAGGGCGGTAATCCCACCTATATAAGCTATGAATTCAAGCAAGCCTCCTGCATCCATCAAGGGATACATTCGCAGAGAAAGATAAACGCCAGCGGCAACCATCGTAGCAGCATGAATTAGTGCCGAGCACGGAGTCGGGCCGAACATGGCATCTGGCAACCAAACCTGTAGCGGAAATTGAGCTGACTTGCCAATTGTTCCCATAAAAATACAGAACCCAGCAAAAGTGGCCAAGGGAATACCAAGACCAAAAAGGATAACGGGACTACTCAATGAACTCTCAGCGATGGCCTTGTAAATTTCGACATACGAAACACTACCAATTGTGGTCCAAAGAGCAACTATGCCAAGCAAGAAAAATACATCTCCCACCCGAGTTGTCATGAATGCTTTTAGTGAGGCATTACCAGCACCTTCTTTCTCGTAATAAAAACCAATCAGGCTATATGAGCAAAAGCCCATGAGTTCCCAAAAGATAAATACGGAAAAGAGGTTGTCTGAAAGTACCAAACCGAGCATCGCGGACGTAAAAAGTGAA
The DNA here is from genome assembly GCA_016187935.1 of Bdellovibrio sp. Classification (GTDB taxonomy): domain Bacteria; phylum Bdellovibrionota; class Bacteriovoracia; order Bacteriovoracales; family Bacteriovoracaceae; genus GWA2-49-15. The sequence goes on along the minus strand of JACPIU010000026.1, from coordinate 205,356 downwards.
AGATAAACAAAAAATCTCCCATAGCGTGGATCATCATGCATATAGTAGGTGCTAAAAAGGTGTATCAAAAAAGCCACTCCAGTTACCATTAGCAGCATGACTGCAGACATATTGTCGAGATAGATACCCATCTGGACTTTAAAAATTTGAGCACCAGCGGACAAATCAAACCAAGTGAAAGTTTTATGAATATAGTAATCGGAAGAATATTTATTAAAGACGAAGTCGATGAAAATCCTCATCGCCATAATAAATGGGATAAAAATCGCAACGCAACTAATTGCAACAGCAGTTTTTGTAAATTTCTTTACGATAAATGCATTAAGCACAAAAGCAAAAAACGGCAACAACATTATTGGAAGAATCGTTGAAATAGAGTATTCCATGTTTATCTACCTTTCTTAACTTTGTAGCTGTGTGGCACTATCAATGTGAATACTTTCTCTCACTTGGAAAAATCTAATCACAATTGCCAATCCAACCGCAGCTTCCGCTGCAGCAACCAATATAATAAACAGTGCAAAAACATGCCCGTCGATATTCATATTGTTAAACTTAGTGAAGGCCACAAAATTCAATGCCGCTGCATTCAAAACAAGTTCAATGCCAAGTAAGATTGCTATAATGTTTTTCCTGGCAATCATCACGATGATTCCACAAATGAACAAAATACTTGAAACAACAATGTAGGGAATAATACCCATGTCAATTCTCCGTTTCAGAAGATCTATAGGGCCGTGCAATTATAGCTGCACCAACGAGAGCACCCAAAAGTAGAACTGAGGAAATTTCAAAAGCAAGAATATGATCTGTTACAAGCTTGACTCCTATCTGTTCAACCGTCGAAGAAAATTTACTCTCAACAACAGCAGATGCTGAAATTGAACCCTGCAAGACATTGCACAGGACAGCTATTAACAATAGGGCCGTCACAATACCCATAATATAGGTTCGCAAGTTCCCCATAAGGGGTGTGGATTCAAGTCCAAAACGACTTGTCACATGATGAAGATTGGACCCTCCAGTTAACATAATCGCAAAAAGCAAGAGAACAACAACGCCGCCAACATAAACCACTAGCTGAGTTGCAGCCACGAATTCAGCGCCCAAAGTTAAATAGAGACCTGCGACACCGATTAAAGAAAATAATAGATAAACGCAGGCATGAATTAGGTTTTTCGCAAAGGCCACCGACAGCGCACCGCCAACCGCTAAAAATGCCGAGAGGGTGAAAATAATCATTAAGAACATATTCATACCATCTTGTTAGTTATTGACCTGAAGCTACAAACAACTGCTTCAATATCATATAGAATGATTTTCCATCAAAACAATACATCCAAACTGCCGTGCCCACCAAATTAAGGAGCGCGATCGGAGTTAGGTATTTCCAACAGAGAATCATAAGATGATCAACACGCATGCGTGGAAGTGTCCAACGAATCCAAATAACAACATAATATAAGAAAAATGACTTCGTGAAAAAAACAGCAAGCTGTAACAACTGGCCAAGGAGTCCATGCTCTTGTAAGCCAAAGGGGATATTATATCCACCCAGGAATAATGCCGCTGCAATTGCACACAATACAAATACCTCGATGTATTCCGAGAGTGCAAAGAAAGCAAACCTCATCCCTGAGAACTCAGTGTGATAACCACTAACCAACTCAGATTCTGCCTCTGGTATATCAAATGGTGCACGATTGGTTTCAGCTAAAGACCCTATGAAGTAGACAAAGAAACCAATAAAAGAAAATGGATTATGAAAGATATACCAATCGTTAGGAAAAGCGCCTTGCCCACCCACAAGTGTGTTCATCGAAAGCCCACCCGCAATCAACACAATCGATAAGATAGTCAATGTTACCGGAACCTCATAACTAATAATTTGCGCTGCTCCTCGCATCCCACCCAACATGGCCCATTTAGAATTGGAAGAATATCCACCCAAAAAAATGCCAACCCCAACGACAGAAGTGGCACCTAACAAATAAAAGATCCCGACATTGAGATTCGCCAAAATAAACCCACTACTCGTTGGTAAAACAGCAAGAGATGCTAAGACACCCACCAAACAGAGCATGGGTGATAATTTGAAGATGAATCTATCGGAATCCCTCGGAATACAATCTTCCTTTAATAGCATTTTTACACCATCTGCTAAGAATTGCAGAATTCCATATGGACCAACCCTGTTGGGACCATATCGCATTTGGATGTCAGCAGAAATTTTTCTTTCAGCATACGTACCAAGCCCACCGATCAATGCCATAATGCTAGCAAGAACTAGTGATGCAATGAAAAATATGGCCAAAGTTCCTGCCCAATTAAAAGAATAACCCAATGTCTCGCCCAAATAAGAAACAATAGTCTCATTCATTATTTAAGACCCTTTGCGCGCACATCTGAAGATGTTCGATAACTTTTAATCCAATCCAAATCACCCTTACGCCAACAATAAATCACGCCCTGTATAAGCACCCCTATAAAGACCAACAGAGACAAAAGAACTGCACCGCCAGAACCCAACTGTAAAAATCTTTTATAAACAGCAACCACAGGGAACATCAGCGCACTTTCGACGTCAAAAATAATAAACACCAGCGCAACAACATAGAAGCGCACATTAAAATTGGCCCATGCTGTTCCAACAGGAAGCTCACCGCACTCATAAGCTGTTTGTTTGATTAATGAAGGGTTCGATGGGCGAATCAAATAACTCAGAATAAGGGCGCCAAAAATAATAAGTAGGGCAATGAAAATTAATAAAAAAATTGGAAGATAGACGTCCATGTTGAATGTCGCCACATTTCCTCTCTAGTTAGGTTCTTTATTATTAGAATGCAGAAAAAGAATATCCTATTAATTAACAGTTGGGAATGGTATGTATTTAAATACATGTGGCAACACGTGTCGTCATTATATTTATCAGGAAACCCAGGTAAAGATAACTCTTAAATTATGCTTCATGCGCTGCAACTTAAACTTCTTGAATGGATAAAGACTGGTAGTAGAAAATTCATTATCAACGGACCTTCATCTGCGCAATTCGGCCTCCTTTGGCACCATATTTGTGATGGTCGCGAATGGAGTAAATATAAATTTCTACTAATCACTCATGATGATAGTGCCCTAGAATCTCTTATGTTGTCTTTGCAAACGGATCGTTTTTCCTGTTCTTTTTTTCCTACCACTTTTTCCGATCCATATTCTCCGTATATACCTTCTGAGCAGGAATTTCTTGAAAAGTTTTTGCTTTTTAATCAATTGGAGACAGGAACTGCTCCTCAAATTGTCGGCGCCACAGTTTTTGATGTTGTGAGGCGCCTATGCCCCCTTGAATGGGTTAGAAATAGTTTTCTAATCCTCAAAGAGAGTGACATCATTCCCCATGATGAATTGGGACACTTACTTGTTAAAAGAGGATACCGCAACGCTTTGACAATTGATGGGCCTGGTACATTTTCAAGGCGAGGAGAAATATTTGATATTTATATTTTCGGGCAGCGACCTATAAGGATTTATTTTTTTGATGAAATGATTGAGTCAATGCACCCCTTCGATGAGGAACATCAAAAGATTGACAAAGGAACCAAATTCACTACCATCAGCATCGGCCCAACTCCTTTTTGTGTTCTCCATGATCCAGAGCTTCGCCTCAATCTCAGAGCAAATCTTCCGATGCCTTCACCAAATCAGAAAAGCAAGATTGGACCTCGGAACCACGCCTTGGCTTGTGCTAATGAAGGCAAAAATTTTGAAAAGTTCCCAAATTTTTTTCCACTTTTCTTTTCTGGAGATGTCCCCTCTATTTTTGAATATTTATTGAGCAAAAACTATATTCCGATTTTATTCGATGAGCGGGCATTATCTTTTACATTAGACCACCTTCGTGAAAACCTAGAGTCTCACTACCGTGACGCTGAACACTCAAATCAGAGCGACAATATTCTACCATCACAAAATAGGCTCTATGATTTCGCATCAGTATTAAATCCTTCCTTCGCACTTCATGTTGAAAACATTCAAATTGAAACTAGTCACGATTTTCAATTTTTCGTAAATATAAACGTGCAACCCCCCCATGCTTTTTGGGGAAGTAAGTTATACGAATGTAATACCCAACATGATTTGATAACGAAAAAATTTACTATCTTAGAGAGCTTTATGCATCAAGGAGGACTTGTTTCTTTTTTGTCCACCACTGAAAAGGCGAGGCAGGAATTTCTTTTTCTGGCGCAGAAGCATCTCGAAACATTGTCTGAATCTATCAATTTTATTGGATTAGATGCGAGTGAAGGGTTGTTCCTAAAGGATGAAAATCTCTTATTACTATCTGAACCCGATATTTTCGGTGTTAAAAAAAAGCTCCCCCCACGTCCAAAGGCAAGAAATGTCGATCTATTTGCCGAGAAGATGGCAAGTCTGACAGTTGGCGATTTTGTGATTCACACCCAATTTGGTGTTGGTAAATACTTAGGGGTTGAATCACTTTTCACGGGCGGAAGCAGATCGGACTATTTTGTTATTGAATATGCTGAGAAGGACAAGGTTTATGTCCCTGTTTTTAAAATTGATCAAATTCAAAAGCATGCCGATTCAACTGCATCTTTTAAACTTGACACTCTTCGAAATTCCAAGTTTTCACAGGCAAAAAAGCGGGCAAAGGAATCCGCCAAGAAATTGGCCTTCGATCTTTTACAATTAAATGCATCGAGAGCTCTTTCAAAAGGATTTGCTTTTTCTCCGCCAGATCATCTGTTCAATGAATTTGAGTTGGCTTTTCCCTATGATGAAACTCCTGATCAACTTTCTGCCATCCAGGCAGTCTTAGATAAAATGCAAGATTCAAAACCAATGGATTTTTTGGTTTGTGGTGATGTTGGTTTTGGAAAAACAGAAGTTGCAATGCGTGCCGCCTTTAAGGCGGTTTTAGATAAAAAGCAAGTTGCAGTATTGGCACCCACAACCATTTTAACTTTGCAACACTTTCATACTTTTCAAGAGCGATTTAAACAGTTTCCCATTAAAATCGATTTTCTATCACGATTCAAATCTGCAAAAGAATGTAAAGAGATTATTGGCCAATTAAAGCAAGGGAATATTGATATTGTGATCGGAACACATAAGTTACTTTCAAATGATATCGCTTTTAAAGATTTAGGTTTGGTTATTGTCGATGAGGAACACCGTTTTGGTGTCGGGCACAAGGAAAAATTAAAACTTTTGAAAAACGCTGTTGATTTCCTTACTCTTACAGCGACGCCAATACCAAGAACTTTGCAACTTTCTTTTCTGGGTTTGCGTGATATAGCTTTAATTAAAACTCCTCCACCGAATCGACAATCTATCAAAACCTATATCGTTCATGATGATCTTGAAATTTTGCGAACAGCAATCACTAATGAAACCTCACGAGGCGGACAAGTTTTCATTGTACACAACAAAGTTCAGGACATGGAATCCTATGTGGCGAAAATTCGTAGTCTTGTTCCCGATGTTTCCATCTCCTTTGCTCATGGTCAAATGAATGAGACTCAGCTTGAGAGAATCATCAGTGAGTTTTATTTGGGAAAATTTCAAGTTTTGGTTTGCACTACAATCATCGAATCAGGCATTGATATCCCTAATGCCAATACAATGATTATTGATCGTGCTGATACATTTGGCTTAGCACAACTTCACCAGTTAAGAGGGCGCATCGGCAGAAGTGATCGTAAAGCATATGCTTATTTTATTATACCTGAGCGAACCATAGGAGTTGAAGCAGAACGACGTATTAAGGCGCTTCAACAATATGCAGAGCTTGGTAGTGGTTTCAATCTTGCGTCTGCCGATATGGAAATACGAGGTGCGGGTGATATTTTAGGAGTAGAGCAGAGTGGCCATATTGAAATCGTAGGCCTCGAACTCTATCTGGAGTTATTACAGGAAGCAATTAATGAGCTTAAAGGTCAGGAGACAGACCGCTCACTTGAATTAGAAATTAACATTAGTTTTCCATGTTTCATTCCCGATGATTTTATTTGCGATCCTTCAGAACGACTAAGACAATACAAATTGCTTTCTCGTTTGAAAAACTTAGAGCAACTCGACGAAGCTTATCAGGAACTTGAGAATTATTATGAAAAAATACCTCCTGAGGCCGCCAATCTTTTTTATGTACTCAAATCAAAAATTATCTTAGGTCAGATTGGCGTCATAGCGATTGCTGCTAATGATAAGACAATCACTATTAAATTCTCTCCTGAGGTTTTCGAGAAGCATCAAGAATGGAGGGTACGCCTTATTAATTTTCTACTGCGAGAACCAAAGACTTATCGAATTAATCAGGATTATAGTTTTAGCTATTATCCGAAGACCGGTATCAATGCGACAGAAGTGTTCAATTTCGCAAAAATTATTGCACAGCAAATTAAATCATGTTAATTTTAACATTAAGTATTAATAACTTGGACACCTTATGATTCGACTGTCATTTACTGTTTTATGTCTTTTGATTTCTGGAAATCTTTTTGCAAATGAAAAAGACAAACTTGTTGTGGCCGAAGTCAACGGTCGTCCGATTTTACTTAAGGATTTTGAAACAACTTACCAGCAAAATCTTTTATTCATTGCAGACAAAATTGTAACAAAAGAAAAAGTAATCAATGACCTAGTTAACCGAGAACTCGGTATCGATAGGGCCAAGAAATCGAGGCTGCAAGATGATGCGGTTGTTCGGCAAAAAATGGAAGATGTTTTATATCACGCTCAAGTCAGTAAGGATTTAGAACCGCTTTTAAAGAAAATTGTTGTAACAGATGATGATGTCAAAAATTATTACGTAAAACATCCCGAATATCGTACAGCTCACATTCTTTTTAGGATGACCGCTAATCCTTCTGATAATGAAATTAAAGGTGCACTTGAAGTTGCCACCAAAGTCTACGAACAGTTAAAAGCTGAGCCACATAAGTTTTCGGAGCTTGCGAATAAATTTAGCCAGACATCTGCCGCACCGAATGGTGGAGATATCGGGTATCAACCGGCCGTAAGACTCGCTCCAGAATACTTCACAGCGATCAATGGTAAACCCCAAGATCATATAACTTCTCCCGTACGCAGCCAGTTTGGATACCACATCATAAAAGTGCTATCAGTTCGCGATTATAAGGAGATTAACATCCCCTTATATAAAAAGATCGTATACGATGTGAAGCGTGATGAAATCCTGAACGATTATTTTGCAACACTTCGCAAGGGTGCAAATATCAAAATCGATAAAAAGTACCTTTAATAATTGCATAAAGTATTCTAGTTTTACCTAATGAAAATCTTATTTGGATTCCTTTTAATCATTCTCTGTACTCTTGTTCATGCCAAAATATTAGATAAGATCATGGCAGTTGTTGATGACCAGACAATTTCCATGCTCGACGTAATGCGCATAAAAGATACTCTCAGGGCCAGAAACGAGATTTCACCCCAAATTTTTCCAAAAACTTCTCTTACTGATAAAGAGATTATGAATATTCTTATTAACAAGAAACTCATCCGTGAGAAGTTGAACGCCTTGGGATATGTCATTGCCGATGATCAGGTAGAATCACAGATTAAATCAACAGAGGATCGTTTGGGCCTTAATCGTGATGCGCTGTTGAATTTTTTAAGAACCAATGGTCTTGAATTTGAGGAATATTTTGAAGTAACGAGAGAATCTATCGAATACAATATTTTTCTCTCTCGTGTAATTTCTCCCATGATTTCAGTAACAGAACAAGAAATTAAAAATGAATTTTATAAAACTAACCCTACTAACAGCACGCTAGGTCATCGCTTTGATCTTGTGGATTTTTACATACCCAAAGGAATTCTTAAACCATCTGAAATGTCCCAACTCCCAAGAGTACTAAAAGGTCTTCAGAAGGGTGAGTCTCTAAGAGGCAATTTCGGAAAATTCGATGCAACTAACATAAATAATATTAATGAGGACGGCCTATCGAAAGAAATAAAGGGTCAACTTGAGAAATTAAATACCGGCGATTTTTCTTCACCGATTACTATTGGAAATAAAATTCATGTCTTCTTTGTTAAGCATAAGGAACTTGTCGATTCGGATAAATTTCTTAAGCAAAAGGAGATATTGAGACAGAAAATTTATGCTGAAAGTGAGAAACAGATGACTGAAATGTGGTTTCAGCGAGAATCATCAAAACATTTTATTAAGTTTTTCTAAGATGATCTATTTCACGCAAGGGAAGCACGGCTCTATTGGCATTGAGGCATTAATCAAAGCCATTCTTGTTCTTTCTCCAACTTGCCTAGAAAATATTTGCTTGGTGATTCATAATGATGATCTCGCCCGCGAACTTGAAATGTTATGTATACCCTATAAACTCACATCCGGAAGACTGGAATTACATAACGGAAATATCCCCATTTTATCCCCAAGATTTTTCGAACATTCAGAAACCTTAAATTCACTTCTTACCGCGCTACCTTTGATACAAGAGAATGATATTTTATTCACTTTACCTAGTTCTAAGGATCAATTTTATTTTCAAAACACTCATCACCGTGGCTATACTGATTTTTTTCGAGACTATTTCCACATTAGTGATATCTCAATGACATTCAAGGGACCAAACTTTGATCTGCTTTTACTTACTGATCATATTCCCCTGAGTGAAGTGGTCAATCAAATTAATGCCGACATTTTTCACAAAATTGAGATATCGCTTCTCGGTAGCAGGAAATATTTCACTTCTTATGACGAAGTCGTGATTTTAGGCTTGAATCCACATGCGGGAGAAGGTGGTCGTATTGGTACAGAAGAAATGTCATTTGAGGCCTTTTTAAGGCCCTTACGAGATAAATTTTCGACTATTTCATTTAAGGGACCTTTTGCTGCTGACTCTGTGTTTCTTTCAGGCCTCAAGTATAAAAAGAAGACTCTTTTGGTTTCTCCTTATCACGATCAGATTCTTCCCCTTTTCAAAGCTCTGGCCATGTTTCATTCTGCACAAATTACTTTTGGCTTACCTTTTTTGAGAATGAGCGTTGTTCATGGGACTGGTGAAGATATTTATGGTAAAAATTCAGCAGATCCGTCAAGCCTACTGTACGGGTTAGATACTATTTTTACGAGTAAATATGGATTACATCTCAATAGAGCGGGCGCGTGAGCATAATTTAAAAAATGTCAGTATAAAAATCCCCAAAAATAAGTTGGTTGTTATAACTGGCCCAAGTGGATCAGGCAAATCATCTCTTGCCTTCGATACCTTATATGCAGAGGGGCAGCGACGTTACATTGAGTCATTATCCAGTTACGCGCGCCAATTCCTTGGTGCCATTAGTCCTGCCCATGTCGACAGAATTGAGGGACTTTCACCTGCTATCGCCATTGATCAAAAAGGAAGTAATAAAAATCCTCGTTCAACAGTTGGAACTATCACTGAAATTTTCGATTACTTGCGGGTTCTATATTCACGAATTGGTGATGTCCATTGCCCAGTTTCTGGACGCATTATTTCGAAATATACTCCCTCTCAAGTTGCTAACGAGATTCTCAAAAATCAAGAATCATCAAAGGTATTTATTTGTTTTTCCCGCAAATTAGAAAATAAAGGCGCATTGAATCATCTGAAACAGTTTCTTGAACAGAGTGGATTTCGTCGATTGAAATATAATGATCTTGAATTACTTCTTGATGATTTAACAGAGAAATCCTTTTCTTATCCTTGTGAGGTTTCGATTGTATTGGATCGGCTCATTGTTAAGGAAAATATGCGAGAAAGGGTGGTTTCTTCTATTGAGCAGTCCTTTAAATACGGACATGGTCATTGTCATATTTACGTAAACGATAAAAGGTTTGATTTTTCTGAAATCCTCTATTCTAAGGATGCTGACATAACTTTCCCAGATTTTGAGCCAAGGCATTTCTCATTCAACTCACCATTAGGGGCTTGCCAAAAGTGCAAGGGTCTCGGCATTAGCAAGGGATTTACTGATCATGCAATTATTTTTGATAAATCTTTACCCCTATTGGAGGGTGCGATACCTCTCATCAGCAAAAAGAGTAATTTTATATATAAAATGATTCTTGATGTCGCTTCTGCTGAGAAAATCAATCTTGATATCCCTTACAAGGATCTCTCGCGCGAATTCAAAAAATCTATTCTATTGGGATCAAAAAAAATATATAAGTTTAGTTTTACAAGTGAAAATTCTAAATTTGAATTTAAGAAGCAATTTCAGGGTGTCATACCTTGGCTAGAAAAAAAATATCTTGAAACAGAATCTGACAGAGTACGGAAAAATCTCGAAGAGTATATGGAGGAGGACATTTGTAACTCTTGCCAAGGAAAACGACTCAGTAACCTTTCATTGCAAGTTAAACTTGCTGACTTAGACATAATCGAGGTAGCAGATCTTCCTATCACTGAATGTCTTAAATTTTTTAACTCTCTCAGGATGAGTAAAGAAAAGGAGCAGATAAGTATTAATTTGCTTAAGGAAATCCGCAATAGATTGTCCTTTCTGAGTGAAGTCGGTCTTGGATATTTAACCCTTAATCGAAGCGCGCAAACAATATCTGGAGGAGAATCTCAGCGCATCCGTTTAGCGACACAAATTGGTTCGGCCCTGACCGGTATTATTTATGTTCTGGATGAACCATCAATCGGTCTGCACGCGCGCGATACTCATCGACTTATTACTTCGCTTAAACACCTCAAATCTCTCGACAATACCATTATCGTTGTTGAGCATGACGAGGAGACTATTGAGCACGCCGATTTTATTATTGATCTTGGCCCTGGTTCGGGAATTCACGGTGGTGAAATAATTGCCGTTGGTTCTCCTGAAGAAATTAAAAGCAACCCGCGCTCAATAACTGGGCAATATTTGAGTGATCCAGCTCTCTTTTCTGTCAGGAAGAATTATCATTTTTCTCCCAAGACTTCTATCGAGATCAAGGGTGCCAATTGCCATAACATTCGCAATCTCGACGTTGCAATTCCTCTGCATGGTCTCGTGTGCTTAACAGGTGTGAGTGGTAGTGGAAAAAGCACACTACTTGAAGACATTCTTGTTCCTGCTCTTTCTCAATTTTTTACTAAAGTTGCGACTCGTGCCCATTACAATTCCATTATCGGCCTGAATCATCTAAATAGTTACATATTACTGGATCAAGGTCCCATTGGACGTACGCCTCATTCTAATCTCGCGACGTACACTGGAATTTTCGATCACATCCGTGAAGTGTTTGCACAGACTCCCGAATCTAAAGTTAAAGGTTATAATCCAGGTCGATTCAGTTTTAATGTTAAAGGTGGCCGTTGTGAGGATTGCGAGGGTGATGGCATAAAGCAAATCGAGATGCATTTTTTACCCGATGTCTATGTGACTTGCACAGAATGCAATGGCTTACGATATAATCGTGAGACTTTATCTATATTATATCGCGGGAAAAACATAGCAGATATTTTAGAATCAACCGTTGAAGAGAGTTATGATTTTTTTAAGAACCATCCCAAAATTAGTCGCACCTTAAAGGTGCTTCTCGATATCGGACTTGGATATCTTAAACTTGGTCAGCCTGCTACGACGCTTTCTGGTGGTGAAGCACAACGATTAAAGCTTTCCCGAGAGTTATCGCGTAGAGTGAATGGCCAGTGCCTCTATATTTTAGATGAACCAACTACCGGGCTACATACTAGCGATGTAAAAATATTACTTTCCGCACTCTTAGATTTAGTCGCTTTAGGACATACTGTCTTTGTAATCGAACATAATCTGCACGTAATCAGACATGCTGACTATATTATTGATCTTGGACCAGAAGGGGGAGATCTCGGTGGTCAACTCATTGCCTCGGGGACACCAGAAGAAGTGGCAAATAATCCAAAATCATTCACTGGAAAATATTTAAAGAATTTCTTTTCTTAATAATCGATTCAAATTCATCATTTCCAATGCCGAAAGCGCTGCTTCCCAACCTTTATTTCCCATCTTGGTACCGGCACGTTCAATTGCCTGTTCAATGGAGTCAGTTGTCAGCAAACCAAAAATTATGGGAACTCTCGTATTCAAAGAAATAGAGGCGATACCTTTGGTTGCTTCACTGGCGACATAATCAAAATGTGGGGTAGATCCTCGAATCACTGCTCCGAGACAAATAATTGCATCAAATTTTTTGCTAACAGCAAGCTCCTGAGCGGCAAAAGGAATTTCAAAAGCACCAGGTACCCAAGCCAGAGTCATCTCTCGGAGGTCCATCTCGTGTCGCTGAAGACAATCTTTTGCACCCTCAATGAGCTTATTTGTTATTAGCTCATTAAATCGACTTGCAACAATTGCGATCTTAAAATTCTGTCCAGAAAATTTACCTTCTATTACATTCACCTCAAGCCCCTTTTTATTGCATTAAAAGATAATGACCAAATCTTTCTTTTTTAGTTTTTAAATATTCAAAATTATGCTCATTGGGATGTATATGAAGTTCTATTCTCTCGACGATTTCAACGCCAACATTACCTAGTCCTTCAATCTTTCTTGGATTATTAGTAATTATTTTAATTTTTTGATACCCGAATCTTTTAATAATCATTGCTGCATCATTATAATCGCGTTCATCGGGTAAAAAACCAAGGTGAACATTAGCGTCGATGGTATCAAAACCTTCTTCTTGAAGTTTGTAAGCTTTGACCTTGTTGGCCAACCCAATTCCACGTCCTTCTTGCCTTAAATATATAACCATTCCATGCCCATAATGAGCGATTTTTTCAAGTGATTTATTCAGCTGATCACCACAATCACATCTCAAAGACCCAAAAACATCTCCTGTTAAACATTCTGAATGAATTCTAATCATTGGTACTTCGGGCCCATCAGACTTGCGCATGTGCATCACAATAACTTCACTCTTTGAGGAGGCGGCAAAAACAGAAATTTGAAAATCACCAAAGCTCGTCGGCAAACTAGAAGATGACAATAGCTCTACATCCTGTTTATTTGCCAGATAAGTTATCAGTGATTTAATCGAAACAATTTTCAAATCAAATTTTTCAGCGATCTTAATTAATTCTGGAAGGCGGGCCATAGTGCCATCATCATTCATTATTTCACAAATGACACCCACTTCTCGAAGACCTGCAAGTTTGCAAAGTTCGACGGCCGCTTCAGTATGCCCTGGCCTTTCTAGTACTCCACCTTGTCGTGCAATTAAAGGGAATATATGTCCAGGTCTCGTAAAATCAGAAGAATTTGTATCATCTTTGACAAGTGCGTTTATCGTTAAGTAGCGATCATATGCAGAAATTCCAGTGTGGCAAAGCTTGCTATCGATAGAAACGGTGAATGCCGTGGTATGAACGGATGTGTTTTCCGCAACCATTAACGGCAACTCAAGTTCAGAAGCTCTCCGTTCTGAAAGCGGCGTACAAATTAATCCTCGTCCTTCGGTACAAAAAAAGTTCACGAGCTCAGGAGTAATTTTTTCTGCTGCACAAACAAAATCACCTTCATTTTCGCGATCTTCATCATCAACGACAATAACAGGCCGACCACGTTTAAATTCATCCAAAATAGAATTAATTGTTGAAAACATAACCATATCAATCAGTTAGAAACTTTTTAATTTTATCCTCAGAAAGCGGTTCATTTGTACGATGCGGAGAATATAAAAGCAAATTTTCCACGAATTTAACGAGCATATCATTCTCAATATTGACTTTAGAACCTACTTTCCAATACTTAGCTATGGTTCTGTCCATCGTATGGGGTATTATTGACACCGCAATAGTACTGTTACTTGAGTCGATGTCTGCCAATGTTAAAGAAACTCCATCTAGCGCAACCGATCCTTCCTTCATCATATAGCGAAAAAACTCTGCCGGAAGATTCAGCCAAACTTTGCGCGATTCACCTATTCGCTCAATAGAGGTAACTTGGGCCATCCCATTAACGTGTCCTTGGACAAAATGCCCACCTAAGCGATCATTCATTTTTAGGGCCAACTCTAAATTAACCCTGTCGTTTATTCGAAACAGTCCAACTGTAGTTTTTTCAAGAGTTGTTTGCACAGCCTGAACAAAAAAAGATTTTGATGATTTTCTAATCACTGTTTGGCAAACGCCATTAATTGAAACAGAATCATCAACCAGCATCTCTTCAATCAAACGCGATCCAATTTCGAGTTCAAGTCCTTCATTAATTCTATTCAAAGATAAAATTTTTCCTACATCTTTGATTAATCCTGTAAACATACCGGTTTCACTCCTGTCTTAAATGAACAAGAAAATTATTCTCTATTGATCTTGTTTCAATAATTTTCATTCTGTGGCCTAAGTTAATCGCAGAAATATCCACGTTTAAATAATTACTCTTACCGTTACCTAAAAATATTGGTGCATAGAAGATAAAAGCATCATCATAAAGTTTTTCATCAACAAAACTTGAGAAAACTTTTTGACCACCTTCGACAAGGATTGACGTAATTCCATCCAAATAAAGGGCAGTCATCAAATTTTTCAATGAACTTCCAAAGCTTTTATAGTGGTATGTTTTAATTGCAGATGAACAAACATACTCCTCATTTCCCGTATGAATTAATAGTGCTTGACTAATGTTAGAATGTTGCCAATGTTGTGGTTTTAGCTTGTTCATATCTCCAAGAATTATTTTCTTATTCTCCTTAATTACCTTATTGGAATTATCTCTGGTGTTTAAGGCCGGCATATCTGCGAGAAAGGTGTTTATGCCAACCATTATGGCATCATGCTCTAAACGAATTTGATGGGCATATTGACGACTTAGCGGAGACGTTATCCACTTTGATGATCCATTTTCTAAGCAAATTCTTCCATCAAGAGAAGAAGCTATTTTAATCGTTATATATGGCAGATGGGAGCGCATATTTTTAAAAAAAATACGATTTAAATGTTCTCCTTCAATTGCAAACTGACCAACATCAACTTCAATGCCTTTCTCTCTTAATTTTTTGATCCCCTTTTCTTGAACAAAGGGATTCGGGTCAATATTTGAAACAACTACTCGTTTAATGCCAGATTCTATTATTAAATTCACACAGGGTGGGGTTCGCTTATTGGAATGACAACATGGTTCTAAATTGCAATATAATGTTGAATCCCTAATTTCTGTGCCCAAAGCCGAGTTAATCGCATTTACTTCGGCATGAGGTAGTCCGGGTCCTTGATGAAATCCTCTACCTATTATTTTATTATTCTTAACAAGAACAGCACCTACAAGTGGATTTGGAGAAGTAAATCCCTTCGCCTGAATGGCCAATGAGAAACACTGCTTTAAATACTGTTGGTCTGAATCAATACACATAAAAAAAAGGGGAGGACTATCAAGCCTCCCCATAACCAATTTGCTTAATACAAATACATCAAATCAAGAACACTGAAATCAAAGTAAAAATCACCAAAGATTCCATCAGAGCAAGGCTGAGAATCATTGGTGTCATAATCTTATCTGTAGCGCCTGGGTTACGAGCAATACCTTCAAGCGCAGCTACAGCAGCGCGAGACTGTGCAGTCGTGCCGCCAAAAGCAGCAAGCCCTACGGCCAAGAAATAGAATGCGGCCTTCATAAGATTTACATTTCCAGAACCAGAAGCACCAACGGCCTCTTCAGCCAATGCAGCATTACTTAAAAGTGCAAGAGCAACAAGTAGAACCCTTTTCATAAAATCCTCCTATTAATTTGATTAGTGATGGTCATCATGATCGTGATGAGCCGTCGCTAAACTTATATAAACCATTGATAGAACAGTAAATACATACGCCTGAACAATACAAACCAAGAGGCCTAGGCCTAAAAACACAATGGGAACACCAACGGGGACGAGATCAGAAAAAATCGCAAGAACGCGATGATCCGCATCCATATTTCCTTTAAGACGTAGAGCTAACGACATTGGCCTAATACAATTTGAAAGAATCTCTATTGGAAAGATAAGTATCGCCATATACCAAAGTGGTCCAGCAAAATGCTTTAAGTAATTTACCACACCCATTTCTTTGCATCCCTTAATATTGTAATAGATGAAAGAAAAGAGTCCGAGGGCCAAAGTTGTACTTAAATGACCTGTTGGGGGCATAAACCCAGGGATCAAGCCAATTAAATTGGATGTCAAAATAACTAAGAAGATAGTGGAAATATAATTAAAATACTTGGGACCTAGCTTTTCTCCAATCACAGCGCGACATTGGCCCATAATAAATTCGCCGTATGCTTCAAATACATTTCTAATTGAAATCCCATCATCGGGAATAACGATGTTCTCTACTCTGTTCAGCTTAGCTCTGTACAAAACACCCAGGATCAAAAGAATTACACCAACGAGAATAAAAGTTAAAACATGTTCTGGAAGATGCAGTTCAAAATTATGGGCCAATGTATTCACCCATGTGAACCCGCCGCTGGCAAATGCCATGCTTGGAAGAAAAAATAAAAACAACCCTTTAAACAATCCACGCAAAATCATCACTTAATCCCAAATTTAAAGACGTTTAAGTGAAAAAACTAAAACAAAGATTTGTATGATGTAAAAAATCACCGGTATTATTACTTTATTTCCAATAAAATGTACACCCACGGAAATTCCCAAGAAAAGAATAACCATTTTGCCAATAAAGAGTGAAACAATTATAACTCTATCGTAGCCCTGTGCGGCATTAACAAGCATATTTACACCGGTTAGTAGCATTATGTGATTTATCACAATGCAGGTATAGATTATGAGGTAAGCAATGAAGGCATCTAGGCTTTGCTCAAGACTCATTCCAACCAGATACGGTAAAAATGATATCAATAAATATTTCGCAAAATTAATTTTTTTTTCGTACAGCATACCAAACCAGCACAGCAACACATTGCACTATAAACATAACCAATATCATATTGCTGATTTTTTTGGTTAATGTTCCTGTATTTACCGCTTGCTGTAACAATAAGGAAACAGAAAATATTGTCGTTGGTATTCCAAGTGCAAAGGCCGCAATATTGCGCCATTTTTTATCAAATCTAATCATCGTTTTCTGGCAATTCGGCGATTATAAATACTGTTAAGTCTTTGCTTTAGCACCTCTGTGTTTGGATATTCACCCATCAGAGAATAATAAAGATTGTAGGCCTTCTTAAGTTCTTCCATGGTTTCATAAGTGTTCGCAATCAAAAACTTGGCTTGCACGATGCTTTCCTTATTTGTTTCAACCTTCAGATATTCTTTCCAAAAATCAATCGCCACTAAATATTGTTTTTTAATAAAACTCATCAGTCCCAAATAATATAGTGATTTTCCGGCAATCTTTGCATCTTGTTCAGTTCCAATTCTTTTGAAGATAACTTCAGCTTGTTCAAAATTCTTATTATATAGATAAGATTGACCGAGTCTCAAAAGAAATAAACTATAGTTTTCCAACCGTGGTGTAAATGAAACTAACTTCGAATAGATTTTGATGCTTTCGTTATAATTCCTAAAAAATAAAAAATAAATTTCAGCCTTCTTTTCTTCCGCCTTTATTTGCCACTTTGGATCTTCTGAAATTTGTCTCAATTTTTCATAATATTTAAGCGATGTTTGATAATCTCTGAAGTGAAGGGAATAAAGTTCTCCTAATTGATAATATACCTTTCCCTTCAGTGTAGTTGGAACAGTTCCTTTTAAGATCTTTTCTAACAAAAAAATCGCTTCACTGTATTTCTGGGATTTGATTAATTCCTGTGCAAGAATCAATTCATGCTCAATCCTTGGATTGAGATTACATGAAACTAGAAAAAGTAATACGACAATATTATTGAGGTAACTGAGTATTTTCTTCGTCATCTGCCTCTATTATCTTTTCCACGGCCACAACTTTTTCATTTTCTTTTAACCTGATTAAAATAACGCCTTGTGTGGTCCGACCCATTAAAGATATTCCTGCAATTTTTGTTCTAATAACCTGCCCCTTATCGGTAATAATCATCAAATCATCTTTATCTGTGACAGGTTTTATCGCAATAATATCACCATTTTTTTCAGTAAGTCGCATTGCTAAAATACCTTTTCCACCTCGACTCTGCTTGCGATAGTCTGAAGATTTTGTCCGCTTTCCAAATCCATTTTCGGTGATGGATAAAATTTCCACGGAATCATCGATAATTTCCATTCCAATAATTTTTTCATTATCATTTAGCGAAATACCTTTCACGCCTTGAGAAACTCTTCCCATTGGCCGACATTCTGATTCAGGGAAACGTATGATCTTTCCGGATGAACTACATAATAAAACATCTTTTTTACCATCGGTTATACGAACACTTCGCAATGAATCACCATCCTGAATCTTAATTGCCCGTAATCCTGCCTGCTTGATATGTTTGTATTCGGACAATTCGGATTTTTTTACGATTCCTTTTTCTGTGGCAAAAATAAGAAATTGATTTTCAAGATTTTGATCAGTTCTTATGCACAAAATTTCTTTCAGGTATTCTCCCGATGGTATTGAAACTAGGTTAACAATATTTCGACCCTTGTTAATGCGTGATCCCTCAGGAATATTGTAGACTTTGACAGATAGGCATGTGCCTTTATTCGTAAAAAATAAGAGATCTGAGTGCGTATCAGCTGTAAAAAAATGAGTATATATATCATCATCAGATTGATCGGCCCCCTTAAGTCCCATTCCACCTCTTTTTTGCGATTTATAGGTATCTAGTGCCATTCTTTTGATATAACCCTTGTGAGTTACCGTAATAATTTGATCTTCTTTCTTTATCAAATCTTCAATTTGAATCTCTTCTGCTAAACCTTCAATTTTTGTTCGTCTCTCATCACCATATTTTTCGAGAACATCATTAAACTCATTTTTAATGATTTGCTTAATTTCATCTTCACTGCCAAGGATTCTTTCGAGGCGCTCTATTTCTTTTAAAATATCCTGAAATTCTTGGATTATCTTATCTCGCTCAAGTCCAGTCAGTCTCTGCAGTCGTAATTCTAAAATTGCCTGGGATTGTTTTTCCGATAGGCTAAAATTTGCCATTAACTGTTCACGGGCCTGCTGTGGACCTTCTGAACTCTTTATCAAAGCAATAATTGCATCGATATTTTCAACGGCAATTTTCAAGCCTTCTAAGATATGCGCCTTTTCACGGGCGCGCTTTAGATCAAAAACCGTTCTTCTGATAACAATTTCACGCCGATGATCAAGAAAACACTGAAGCTGGTCTTTCAGATTAAGGACTTTAGGAGAACCATTGCTAATCGACAAAAAGATAATCCCAAAGGACACTTGCATTTGAGTGGATTTGTATAGTCGATTCAAAACAACAGACCCAATCTCTCCCTTTTTCAATTCAATAACGACTCGAATTCCTTCTTTATTTGATTCGTCCTTGATATCAGAAATTCCTGTAAGGATCTTTTCATTAACAAGCTCTGCGATTCGCTCTATCAATTTGGCCTTATTGACTTGATAAGGAATTTCCTTAATCACGATTCTTTCGCGATCCTTACCAAAAGGTTCGATATCAGCATTACCTCTAATTTGAATTATTCCCTTCCCGGTATGGTAAGCAGATTTAATTCCCTCAAGTCCATGAATGGTACCAGCTGTAGGGAAATCAGGACCTGGAATAATTTTAATTAGTGAGTCAATCGAACAATCGGGAGTATCGAGCAAATAGATGAGTGCCTTAGTTACTTCTTTAAAATTATGGGGGGGAATGTTTGTGGCCATACCCACAGCAATTCCAGCAGAACCATTGATCAATAGATTAGGTATTTTTGTTGGCAAAACCTTTGGTTCATTCAAGGAACCGTCATAGTTTGGTTGCCATTCGACAGTATCTTTATCTAAATCTTGAAGCATCTCTTCGGTCATTTTGTTCATCCGCATCTCGGTGTATCTCATTGCGGCTGCTTCATCGCCATCAATAGATCCAAAATTCCCTTGTCCATCAATTAACGGATATCGAAGTGAAAAATCCTGGGCCATTCGAACAATTGTTGAATAGATCGCAGAATCTCCGTGTGGGTGATATTTACCCATGACATCACCGACCACTCTGGCAGACTTTAAGTATGGCTTATTGTGGTAATTATTCATCGTGCTCATCGTATATAGGACACGTCGATGAACAGGCTTAAGGCCATCTCTCACATCAGGCAATGCGCGCCCAATGATAACCGACATAGCATAATCGAGATAACAATCGCGCATCTCTTTCTGAATAACAACGGGAATAACACTCTTATCAGCTGGATTTATTTCTTCACTCATGCATTTAGCCCCATATCATAATCAATTAGACATCTAGATTTCGAACATTGAGCGCATTTTCTTCAACAAACTGACGGCGTGGCTCAACCTGATCACCCATTAACACAGAAAAAACTTGATCAGCTTCAAGTGTATCTTCGATACATACCTGAAGGATTCGCCTATTCGCAGGATTCATAGTGGTTTCCCAAAGCTGCTCTGGATTCATTTCTCCAAGACCTTTGTATCGTTGGATATACGCCCCTTCTTTTGCTTGCTCAAGAAGAGCATTTGCTAAATCACTAATTCCTCGCAACTTTTTAGTTCCAAGTTTTTCAGAGACAATCTTAAAATCACCATCAACAAAATTTCTTATGCCGTCATAAGCATTCAAGAGCCCATTAAAATCAGATGAATCGAGAAAACTTGTATTTAGTTTGAGTCTTTTCGTACGTGCTGTCGTTTTGATTGTAATTTTTAAAGAACATTTGATTGCATCAATATCTCGGTCGATAGTAAAAGAATAAGACTTCAAAAGTTCTGTCTCTTTCTTTTTAAAATATATGTTTAGCTCATCAACAACATTTTTTAGAGCGACAGGATCAAGAAATAGGGGAGAGCGAATAGCACCGTCTTCGACTATCTTTTTTAAAAGTATCGAATCAAAGTGGACATCATATGATTTCAAGCTTTTTTCATAAAGCAGATATTTCTTAACCACAGGAATTAAATCACTTGAATTCACTTCAGTTTCATTAAAAAAAATCTTATTACCTGAAAAAGAATTGCTAATTAAAAATTCCTCAAGCTCTTTATCATCTTTCAAATATTTTTCAATTTTACTCTTTTTGAATTTATACAGAGGAGGTTGTGCAATATATATGTGACCCTTTTCCAATAGCTCTGGGAATTGCCTGTAAAAAAGTGTCAAAATGAGCGTTCGAATATGGGATCCATCAACGTCAGCATCTGTCATAATAACTATTTTGTGATATCGCAAACGACTTAAATCAAATGCCTCACGACCTATTCCGGTACCTAGGGCCTGAATAACCATTTTTATTTCTTGATTACCAAGCATTTTATCATAGCGGGCCTTCTCGACATTTAAAATTTTCCCTTTGAGTGGTAGTACCGCTTGAGTTTTTCTGTCACGCCCTTGCTTTGCAGAACCACCGGCTGAATCACCCTCAACAATATAAAGCTCGCAGAGTGCAGGGTCCTTTTCTTGGCAATCGGCCATCTTGCCGGGCAAACCACCAAAATCCAATGCTGTTTTTCGCCTAGTCAATTCTCTGGCCTTGCGTGCAGCCTCTCTTGCAGTAGCGGCATCTACACACTTTTTTAAAACAATTTTGGCAACACCAGGATTCTCTTCCAAATATGTTTTTAGACCCTCACCGACAAGAGAATTGACTATGCCTTCAACTTCCGAATTTCCTAATTTGCTTTTTGTTTGTCCTTCAAATTGAAGCTCCGGCAATTTTACAGATACTACCGCTGACAACCCTTCTCTCATATCCTCGCCAACAAGTCCTATTTTGATGTTTTTGAAAAAATTGTTGTCCTTTCCATAATTATTCAAGACGCGTGTCAAGGCAGTCTTGAAACCAGAAATATGAGTTCCACCTTCAGGTGTAGCTATTGCATTTGCATATCCAAAAATTACCTCCGAATAGGAAGCAGTCCACTGCATAGAAATTTCAACTTCATAGTCTTCACGAACCTGAGAAAAATAAATGACTTTGTCATGGATAGGTTCTTTAGCGCGATTAATCCACTTCACAAATTCAACGATTCCGCCATCGTAATGAAATGTTTCTGTCTTTTCTGAACGCTCATCTGAAAGTATTATTTTAAGACCTTTATTGAGAAAAGCCATTTCTCGGAATCGGTTGGCAAGCATATCGTAGTTAAATTCAAGAACTTCAAAAATTTCATTGTCAGGTTTGAATGTAACAGTTGTACCGGTATCCATTGAATCTGCAAGCTCTCCAATTACTTTCAATGGTTCTGTCGCCTTTCCGTGATCAAAGTGCAAGCGGTGAAGTTTTCCATCTTTTTTAATAATAAGAGTAACAAATTTGGATAGAGCATTTACAACTGATGCTCCAACGCCATGAAGTCCTCCCGAGACCTTATAGGCGCCGCCTTCTTCGTTAAATTTTCCGCCTGCATGAAGTTTTGAGTACACCAATTCTGCGGCCGAAACATGCTCCGTTGGATGCAACTCAACGGGAATTCCTCGTCCGTTATCCACAACAGTTACTGAATTATCAACATGAATAATGACACTTATTTCAGTACAGATTCCCGCTAAAGCTTCATCAACGGCGTTATCTACAATCTCATACACGAGATGATGTAAACCTCTGACATGAGTATCACCTATATACATTCCTGGGCGTTTTCGAACTGCTTCAAGCCCTTCCAAAACTTTGATTTGGTCAGCAGTATACTTCCTATCAACCTTTGAAATAGAAGTTGAGTTTTCCAATGACGCACTCCTTAGAACTATGACGAAATTTATCTATGTAGTGTATATTTCTCCGGATGAAACGAAAATGCTTTTAGCGTCTTGGATCGTATTTAAAGCATCCTTGAAGGCCTCATTTGCTGTCGTAATGAATATTTGTTGTCGTCGCTTACTGAGAAAATTAATAAGATTAGACCAACGCACAGAGTCTAGCTCACCTGAGATGTCATCGATGAGTATTATTGGCTTCAAATTATACTTTTCAAGCACAAAATCGAGATGACCAAACAAAATGCTTAGATAGGCCATTTTTTGCTGTCCTAAAGAGCAGAATTCTAATGCGTTATAATTATTAAATAAAACAAGATAATCATCTCTGTGCGGGCCCACAGTTGTATGGCAAGTTTTTTCATCTTTCTCTAAGCTCATTTCAAATATTTTTGAGATTTCTTCAGATGATTTGTTCAAAGGAAGTGTTGGGCAATATTGTATTTTTAAATTAATTTCTTCAGAAAAAAGTTGCTTATAGGTTTCTGTTAAATATTTATTAAGGTTTTGCACATACTGATTTCTGTTTGTGAATAAGAAGCATGAATATTCTGCCATTTGAAGATTAATTGCCTTAATTTGCTCCCGATATTTTGTTGGTTTTTTTTGCAGAAGGATATTCCTAAACTTTAAAGCCGCAAAATATTTTCTAAGGATCTTCTTGTAATCTTCACTAATCTCACAAATCAATTCATCAATCAGATCTCTTCTTTCACTAGCGTTTAAAAAAAATGGGCCCGAATCAAAAGGTCCAATGAATAAGGTTGTTCCATATCTATTGCTTCTTGCTTTTTTTCCATTGATAAAATATTCAGTTTTGTCTTTTGAAATTCTTAGACTTAGATGTTGCATCCCTTCAGTGGTTGAAATTGCTGCATTCAAGTGAATAAATGTATCTTCATTGTCATAGCTTAAAATTTGAGAAAGTCCTGTGTTTTTCCTGAATGATTTTTTCTTAAATAAAAGATATATTGCTTCAAGAATATTGGTTTTCCCATTACCGTTTTTTCCAAAAACAACATTAATAAATGGAGAAAATTCAATTGGCAGGGGTTTTATATTTCGAAAATTTTCTATAGCAATTTTTCGAAGAGAAAGGAGCATTAAAGCTTCAAAGGCATAACAATGCCTAGGTAATTTGGGTGTTGATCAGATTTTACTATGACAGGACTAAGTTCATTGTTTAATTCAAAACTTACTTCTCCTTCGTCTAGAGCTGAAAGAGTTTCCATTAAATATTTTGCATTAAAACCAATAACCATTTCCTTCCCATCATAATTTACATCCATCTTTTCCTGTGCATTTCCAAGTGATGGATGATTGGCAGTGATAACAAGCTCTCTATTCGAGATTTTTATTCTTACACCGTTACTTTTTTCATTCGCCATTATTTTTATTCTTTTAATAGCGTTAAAAAGCAAATTTTTATCTGTAACAAGCTTAAACGAGGTTCGCGAAGGAATTACTGCTTGATATTTGGGATACTCTCTCGATATTAATCGGATGGATAGAAAATAATTTTCTGATGAATTTAACAACAGAAAACTTTCGTCTAACGCAATCTTGATAGATGACAGATCCGTTTCTGCCATTCTTTTTAGCTCGAACACTCCTTTCTTAGGAATAATAACCCCGTTAATAAGGGCATCTATTTTTTGTTTATCATCAATATCCATCTCATACAAGGATAATCTATGCCCATCTGTGGCCACAGCTCTCAATCTGGAATTAACCTCTTGAAGGAAAATTCCATTGAGATAAATCCTTGTTTCATCATTTGAAATTGCATGAGATGTCTTTGAAATTAATTCTCTGAGTTTTGCAGAATTAATTTCAAATGTTGGGAGAGATGTTTGAAAGTCTACTTTTGGAAAATCTTCGGAACCTAAGATCAGCAGTGAGTATTCTATCAGAGCGCAATTTAAATTTAAGGTATTAGTTTTATCATTAATTGAGAGTACAAGATTTTCGTTTGGCAACTCTCGAACAATATCAAAAAGATTTTTTCCATTAACACAAAATGTTCCTTCTCCCTGTATTTCAGCATCTAAAATTATCTTTGCTGATACTTCTAGGTCTGTTGCTGTTAAGGTTAATTTCTGGCTTGAAGCGGAAAATAGAATATAGCTCAAAATAGGTCTGGTATTCTTTTTATCCACGACCGATAAAAGAGTATTAATGGCTTCTCTGAAACTTAATATATTTAAATTAATAATCATCAGGGGAAACATTAAACAGAGAAATGGAATGAATGTAAACCTCTTTGGAGTTAAAGAATATTTTTAAGGAGACTATAATTAATATATTTATTATTAGAATGTGAAATAGTGTATAAACCTGTTAACTAGTTGAAAAAACAAAAAAGTATTGGAGATAGTTACCCTCGCGTGTCCTGCCAAAATCAACTTTGATCAAAAAAAATTCACTTATTGATCTTTACACAAAACGAGTCTTGATAACTTGTTGGAAAAGTCGCATGTCACCGTGATGCGTTAGCCACGATTTGATAATTTTCCCACATTTTATTCCCAAATTGTTCAGTGAATAATTTTCTTCTACTTATCAACAATATTATATGTGGATAACTAGAAAATTTCGCTTTGCTCTGAAAGAGCACTTTCGAGTCCGTTGATTTCTTGTTTTACAAAACCACTTAATTGGATTTCCTGTTCAATCTTTTTTATGCCATGAATAACAGAAGTGTGATCTCGACCTCCAAAAAATGCACCAATTTCAGCAAGTGTTGCATTTAAGTGCTTTTGAATTAAATACATTGCAACATGTCTAGAATGGGTAATCTTCTTGGTTCGTGATTTCGATCTGATATCAATGACGGGTATTTTATAAAAATTAGCAACGACTTTAGAAATTGTCTCCGCGCTAAGTTTTTCTTCACGTGGTTTTGAAGTTAGGTTTAGCACTTCCTTTGCCATCTCTATATCTATTTCAACTTTTAACAGATCCTTATGGGCCGATAGACGGATTAAATAACCTTCTAATTCGCGGATACTATGTGTAAGATTTGAAGCCATTAGCTGAAAAATATCTTCTTGTAAGTATAGATCCAGTTCTGCAGATTTCCGCTTTAAAATAGCCAGGCGCGTCTCGTAATCGGGGCGTTGAATATCGATCAAAAGCCCCCACTGAAGACGGGTCATGAGTCTCTCAGGGATTCCATCAATTTCAGAAGGTAATTTATCACTGGTAAAAACTAGCTGTTTACCTCTGTTCTGTAATTCGTTAAAAATGTGAAAAAATTCATTTTGTGTTGCTGGCTTGTTCCTCAGTTCGTGAATATCATCGACCATAAGAATGTCGACAATCTCTGAATATTTTTTTTGAAAGTCAGGCATTGTTTTATCGTGAATTGAATTAACCATCTCTTTAGTAAAGTCTCGTGCAGTGACCAGTGCAACAACAAGGTTTGGGTAAAGTTCTTTCACTTTATTAGCTATGGCATGAAGAAGGTGAGTCTTACCTAGTCCTGAACCGCTATGAATATAGAGGCATTGATATTTGCATTGTTTTCCTTGGCGACTTGGTTCATTAGCAACGGCAATTGCTGTTGCGTGGGCTATGGCATTGGAATTCCCAACTATAAAATTATCGAAAGTTTTACTAGCATCAATCAATATGTTCCCCATATCAGAACGAACATGTGATAAAAACTTAGATTCAGCAACCTTTGTTAAATCGTCTGATGTTTGATTTAGATCCAGAACAAATTTAAAATCCCCTGGTTTTTTAATAGAGGATTTTGTAGTTTCTGTATTTTTTTCATTAGAAAGCAGAGCGGTAGAATTTTGCGTTCTGAAGATGTTTTTATCATTAGAACTTAGACTCGTATTTTTAGACCTAACTTGGATATCAATAATCACCTTTTTACCTATCGTTGCAAAAATTGCATTTTCGATATGGACAAGATACTGACTTGTTATAATGTGCTGTATAAATTGCGTTGAACATGAGAAGACGATTTGGTTGCCTTCAAATGAAATAATTTCAAAAGTATTTTCAAAGTAGGCATTAAACTTTTGCTTTGGAATAGAGTCTCTAAGGAGTCCAAGGATTTCATTTTCAAGCTCTTTAAGTTCTCCAATGTCATCATTTTCATTGACCTTTAGGTCTGGTGAAGCATTGATCTGTGGATTTGAAAAAAGCTTGCTCGGATGGTTTTTTTTTAAAAAATGATCAAACGGGAATTCGCTTGACATAAATTCCAAACCCCTAAAAAGAAGCATAATGGTGGACGGATTCTGTAACACTAATAAGTGTTTTTTGAAAGGTAGTTGTCTGAAATTTTTTTGATATAATGAAGTGCTTTTATAAGTCTTGATTTTTAAAGTCCTAAAGGGTAAAAGTCGAGGTTTAGAAAGCAAGCGTCGTTTCGGAGATTTTTATGGAAAAAGGTACTTGGCAGCCCAAGAGAAAAAAAAGAATGCGTAAACATGGTTTTTTAACAAGAATGTCTTCGACTACTGGACGTGATGTTATTAGTCGTAGACGTGCCAAAGGGCGAAAGAAACTGTCTGTTAAGACTGGATCCAAGTAATCAATCTTGAATTACACTTTTCCCAAAGAACTTCGTGTACGCAATAAGGATGAATTCTTCGAGATTCGAAAGAGTGGGAAAATTCGCGTATTTGGTGAATTGTTTGTGATAATGTTAGCTGGTGATTCAGATACTGGAAGTGGTCTCAAGTTGGGAATTTCGGTTCCCAAGCATTATGGCAACGCAGTGCATAGGAACAGATTCAAAAGGATTGTCAGAGAAATTGTAAGACAGGATAATGTATTAAAATCTCTCCCTTATAAAATGATAATTGGCCCAAATTTACGGACACATACTGTAAAATGGCCTTACCTTGTGGATTTTAAAAGAAGTTTTCACTTACTCAAGTGTGGATTAGTTGGTCATTAGGAGCTTTTATGGAGTCGGAGCAAAGACGTGCGTTAGTTGCCGTGGTTCTTTCCGGGATTGTACTTTTTGCGTGGCAATATTTTTTTGTGCCAAAAACTCCCCCTGCGCCGATAACTGAAAATGTTGCTGTAAAATCCACCACTAATGAGATTGATGGGCAGAGTGGAGATACTCCAACAACGGAGAAGAAGACTGCTGTCGATGTTAGTCCAGTCGATCTCAATGACAACAAAGTTTACACCCTTTCAAGGGAGCAATTATCTGTTTCGTTTGATCGCTACTTGAAGATTCGTAATTTTTCCTTAATTGCAACTTCGGAGAAGTTTGAGAATATTGTAGGGCCCGAGTTCGATTTTAAAATTACAGTCTCTGATGTACCTCTTGTGATAGAGAACTTCGAAAAGATTAATGAGTCTTCTTCTAAGGGGACTTTTACTAATGGGGATTCTTTTTTTCTTGAATTAGATGATAAGGGAAAATTGAAATATAGGCTGACTTTTAAGTCTGCTAGAGCACCGTATATCACATTCAAATCAGTTGCAGCAAAGACTCAAGCAAATAAGGAACGTAGTTTTATCGTTAATGGTAAGGATGTTTCTTTTTTTGTTCTTGGAAATTCTTCTAGTGATGAAGCTAATTACAAATGGTTCGGTGTTGATCACGATTACCACCTTTTTGTGATGACAAGTGCTTCGCCATGGCCTGCACGTGTAGTTGTGCAGGAGGCTGGCATTATGACATTGTCAACATCTGTACCTACTCAAGTATTTGAGGGGGAATTTGTTTATAGTAAAAAGAATTATGATATGTTAAGTGCTCTCGGGTCCTCACTTGAGCTGTCTGTTGATTTTGGAATTCTTGGAGTTATTGCGGTTCCGATTTTGCGCGGATTGCAGTTTTTTTACAAATATATTCCCAATTATGGCATTGCTATTATTTTATTAACGATCGTGATTCGTTTGATTACTTTCCCTCTTCAATACAAATCGTTTGTTTCTATGAAGAAGATGCAAGTATTACAGCCTGAGCTTGCTAAACTTAAGGAGAAGTATAAAGACGACGCTCCAAGGCTTCAAAAGGAGACGATGGAGCTTTTTAAACGGAGTGGTGCTAATCCCCTTGGAGGCTGCCTTCCTCTTTTGGCGCAAATGCCAATTTTTTTCGCCTTTTATAAGGTTCTTTATGCTGCTGTTGAGTTAGTTGGAAGTCCTTTTTATGGTTGGATCCATGATTTGAGTGTAAAGGATCCAATTTTTGTTTTGCCAATAATTATGATTGTTCTGATGTTCTTGCAGCAGAAAATGACTCCATCGACAACAGCAGATCCAATGCAGCAGAGGATTATGCTTTTGATGCCTATTGTCTTCGGTTTCATAATGAAGGACCTGCCTTCAGGATTGGTTCTTTATATTTGTGTTTCTACTTTGATAGGTATTTTGCAGCAAATGCTTGTTTTCAAGACTGCGAAGTAGTCTGATATAATGGCGATAAGCAATAGCTCACAAAATGATATTATTATCGGATGTAGTAGTGGGAGTATTGCAAATTCTGCCATCTCAGTAGTTCGCATAAGTGGTTTTTTTTCTCTCGAAAAATTTCAAACAATATTTTTTAGGCCCCTCAGCAATGTTGCTCCTCGGAAAATGTATTTAAGTAGAATCATAGATAATGGCATTATTCTTGATGATCTTTTGTTTTGTTTTTTTCAGAGTCCTAATAGCTACTCAGGTGAAGATATTTTGGAACTTTATCCGCACGGTAATGTTTTAAATGTTCGGAGAATTATTAGTGCATTTATTAAAAACTTTGGATTAAGACAGGCCGGGCCCGGTGAGTTTACTTTTAGAGCGTTAAACAATAAGAAATTGAGTTTTTCACAAGTGGAAGGCCTTGAGTTACTTCTTAATGCTAACTCACATTTTGCTTTCAATCAGGGATTGCAGATTCTCAATGGTGATTTATTCCGTTCTTACCGTAAGCTTTATGATGAGTTTATTGCTATTAAATCCGCCTTAAATCTTTTAATTGATTTTTCTGAGGATGTCGGTGAACTTGAGGCGAAATCCCTTCTTGCGATTTCTATGCGAAATTTTGGTGTTGTAATTTCTGATCTGTATCATCGCGCATCAATTCAAGCACCTGCTGCTCGTGTTCCTCGTATCTTAATTTTTGGTCCCACAAATGCAGGGAAGAGTACTTTTTTTAATTTTATCCTTTCTGAAAATAGATCAATTGTGAGTTCAATCGCTGGAACAACTCGTGATTTTATTTCTGAAAATATTGAGATTGATGGTGATTTGTTTATTTTTACGGACTCTGCAGGCGTTCGAGATTTTGCCGAAAACGTTATTGAGGAGGAGGGCATTCGTCGCTCTCAATCATTACTCCGTGACTCTTTTTTCAAGATTTTGGTACTATCTGCTTTAGATATTGAGGCGGCATTTTGTGAATCTTTTGATTTTGATTTGCTTCTAGTGACTCATTACGAGCTTCATTCATTTTCTAATACACAGTTAATGGCCTTTTCTCAGAGATATGAGTGTCCAATTTTGTTAATTGGCCCGATTCAAAATGGCCTTGGTTCTATAGGACCAGATCAGCAGATCAGTGGTCCTATAGAACCAGCACTATTTAATTACAAAATTTTAGGTGCAGTGAATTTGAGGGATGGTTCTATAGGACCAGATAATAGCGATCTTAGACGTGTTTTCAATGAGTTAGTTATTTCAAAATATCGTTCAATAGTAGACAAGAATCCCATTTTAGTTGATCGTCATAAATATGTAATATCAGCTATTTACGATAGATACATATCACTTCCTTCGCTTGATGGTTGTACAGATCTCGGTATATTGTCTAATAATATTGAATCCTTAGGTATAGTTGTGAGCGAGTTAATAGGGGTTGTTATTCCCGAGGATTCTCTTGACTTGATCTTTTCTAAGTTTTGCATAGGAAAGTAGACTATTTTATTAAAATCAGCTAGATACAGTGTTAAATTGTTCCACGTGGAACATAGGGCAATATTTTGAGTGCACTTTTGAATCATTTTGATGTTTGTATCATTGGTGGTGGGCATGCTGGTGTTGAAGCTGCTTGGATGGCTTCACAGTTCAGTGAGCTTCGCATCTGTCTTTTATCTTTTCCCGAGGTGCCGATCGCTAGCGCACCATGCAATTCATCGATCGGAGGCGTGGGGAAAGGCCAAGTCGTTCGTGAGCTTGATGCGATGGGTGGTCTAATGGGGATCCTTGCTGATCGCGCTGGAATTCACTTTCGCACTCTAAATGAATCGAAGGGATTTGCAGTGCAATCGACAAGAGTTCAAATTGATAAAGAGCTTTACTCTCAATATGCATATCAGACCCTAGTCGGGATTCCAGGATTTTCCTTGCGCTATTGCGCAGTCCAGTCAATCGAGCGTAGTGCAAATGATGTTTTTCAAATTTTTCTCAGCGATCACGAATCTCTCTTCGCAAGGTGTGTTGTTGTTACAGCGGGAACCTTTTTAGGAGGCTTGCTGCATACAGGGCCTGAGAGTTGGAGTGGTGGACGTTATGATTGTCAGAGTTCAGCGGGCCTTCAGAAGGTTGTTCCTTTTTTAAGATTTAGGGATATCCGCTTTAAGACAGGAACTCCGCCACGCTTGCAGCGTTCTTCAATAGATTTTACTTCGTTAGTGCCTCAGCACTCTGATTCGTTAGCTTCTGCTTTTCATCTTTTTACTCCCGGCCGTGCGCGGAACCTACCGCAAATTGCCTGTTATTTGACCAGAACAAATGAGAAGACCTTATCGATTATCCGTGAGAATAAGCACCGTAGTCCTCTCTTTAATGGACAAATTGTTGGCATAGGCCCGCGATATTGCCCCTCTCTTGAGGATAAGGCCTTTAGATATTTAGATAGAGACAGTCATCAGATTTTTCTAGAGCCCGAGGGGTTATCTACAGAGAGCATCTATCCAAGTGGAATATCTACGAGTCTTCCTAAAGATGTGCAAGAGAGTTTCTTGCGCACAATTTCTGGCCTTGAGGCCGTCGAAATTTTTCAATATGGTTATGCTGTTGAATATGACGTTGTCGATACTTCTACTCTTAATCATGGTCTCGAGCATCGTGAGATTTCCGGCCTATTCTTTGCAGGACAGATTAATGGAACTTCTGGCTATGAGGAGGCTGCAGGTCAGGGTTTAGTCGCAGGATTAAATGCTGCCTTAAGGGCCCAAAAGCGAGAATTGATTTTCTTCGATCGCGCTGATTCATATATTGGAGTCATGATTGATGATCTTGTTTCATCCCAGCGTGATGAACCGTACAGACTCTTCACTGCGAGAAGTGAGAATCGACTTTTTTTAAGAGAGGATAATGCTTTCATTCGCATGAGCAAGTATCGCCGGCAGATTAAGTTGAATAATTCCTTCGATTTTCGCTTAAATGGACTCTTGGATGAATTTGAATTTCTCGAGTCTCTTGTACATAAAATTAGTATTTCCCGTGAAATTTCTGATTATGGTATTTTAGATGCGCCACTAGGGATTTCTGATCTGCTAAAGAGGCCAGAATTTAATCCTATTAAGGTGTTACAAGATGAGATCAATCGAATCGGGATATCTATTTCAGAGAGAGTTGTTGCAGCTGTAGCTATAATGATCAAATATGAGGGCCATATTTCTCGTGATTATGAGACGAATAGTAGATTTGCAAAACTTAAAGTTCGCGCGGTCGATTGGAAGTCTCTCATGATGAATAAAAATATTTCTTATGAGTGTCGGCAGAGAATTGGAAAATTTATGCCTGAAAATTTCTATCAACTGCAACGTATAGAGGGAATTCGACCAGCAACGTTGTCCTATGTCGCGGGATTATTAACTTGAATTTGGATATTTTTACTGATCGCTATCTTGCTTTATTAAATGGCCCCCTTAAAGGTCTGAATTTAACAAGAATTCTTAATCGTGAGGATATTTTTAATAAGCAGGTTCTCGATTCTGTGATACCAATGAGACGTTCATCGAAACTCAGCGAGATAATTGGCAGACATCACTTAATTGTGGATGTAGGCTTTGGTGGTGGTTTCCCCCTTTTTCCTCTTGCTATCGAATTCAGCGAAGAGCGAGTCATCGGGATTGAGTCAATCGGTAAGAAGGTTAGGGCCTGTGGACAGATCAAGGATTCTCTTGGACTAGCAAATATAACGTTGATTAACAATCGAGTTGAGAAGATTCTTATAGATCGCGACGCTTTGATCACTTTCAAGGCGGTTGGAAGAATTGAAGATCTGCTACCGTTTATTAATGTTGCTCAGGAATGTGATGTCTCAGTCCTTTTTTATAAGGGTCCATCGTTTAGTGAGGAGCTTGCTTTTGTGAATCCGAGCTGGTCATTGAGTGAAATCTTTGAGTACAAACTTCCTGATCAGTCCAACAGAGCGACTCTGCTTTATCATAATGTTCCACGTGGAACATTCAGCAATAAAAGTCTTGTCAAACTTTCTGAATTAATTTTAGAGTAGAGAAAATTCAGCAAAGGTCGTACAAATGTCTAAAATTATTGCGATGGTAAATCAAAAAGGCGGCGTTGGTAAAACTACATCTGCGATCAATTTAGCGGCATGTTTATCTGTTGCGGAAAAACGAACACTTCTTTTAGATCTTGATCCTCAAGGAAACGCCAGCGTTGGTCTTGGACTCAATAGTGAAAGCTATAAAAATAAAAATTTGTATCATGCACTCATTGGAGAATGTCCGATCAAAGAAGTCATGTATTCTACAGAACTACCTTTTTTGCATGTATGCCCTGCTGATAACAATTTGATTGGAGCGGAGATTGAGTTAGTAAGCGAACTTGCGCGCGAGAGCAAATTGAAAAGTGCTCTTGCAACAATTAGAGATAAATTTGATTTCATCATTATAGATTGTCCACCGTCCTTGGGACTTTTGACAGTTAATGCACTTAATGCATCTGATAGCTTCATTGTTCCAATGCAAACAGAGTATTTTGCAATGGAGGGTTTTGCGCAGTTGTTAAATACCGTGAGATTGATAAGGAATTCAATTAATCCTAATCTTGAAATGGAGGGCATACTTCTCACCATGTTCGATGCTCGGGCCAATCTTCATAAGCAGGTCGCCAGTGAGATTCAAACTCATTTTGCAGATAAAGTTTTCTCAACTGTAGTACCACGAAATGTGAAATTGTCCGAATGCCCGAGTTTTGGAAAGCCTATAATTCTTTATGACATTGAGTCAAAAGGTAGTGAGGCTTATTTAAGCTTGGCAAAAGAATTAATTATTAGACAAAGAATGTCAGTACAAACAACGACAGAGACGAATTATTTATCGTGAGGAGTGAACAATGGCAAAAAAATTAGTCCTTGGAAAAGGAATTGCGTCTCTGATCCAGGAAGTACCAAAAGCAATCCATGCGAACAACCTCCTGGATAGTAATGATGAAAGACCAGAAGTCGTTATGAAGGAAAAAGTTGAATCTGGCCCGCTCATGATACCCATTGAAGCAGTGAAAGCAAATCCTGGACAACCGAGAAAAATATTTAAAGAAAAAGAGCTTGAAGAACTTGCACAATCGATTAAAGAAAACGGCATCATTCAACCTATCATTGTGAGAAAAGTCGATACTGGTTTTGAACTCATTGCTGGTGAAAGACGTTTGAGAGCAGCTAAAAAAGCGGGTATTGAGTATATCCCCGCCATTGTAAGAAGTGCTACAGACCGAGAAAGAAATATTATTGCACTCCTTGAAAATATCCAGCGCGCAGATTTGAATTGTGTTGAAGAGGCACTTGCTTATTACCAACTCATGAATGATTTTCAATTAACCCAGGAAGAAGTTGCTAAAAGATTAGGCAAAGACCGTTCTGCGGTTTCAAATTATTTAAGAATTTTAAAACTACCTAGAAATGTTATCGAATTTTTACAAAAAGATCAGTTATCTTTTGGACATGGCAAAATCCTTGCTGGTATTGAAGATCGAGAAGAAGTGATTCGACTCGCCAGTAAGGCCCTTGCGGAGCAATGGTCAGTTAGAATGCTTGAGGAGCAGAGTAAAACAAAAAAAATTGATAAAGACGCTAGTCTTAATGAAGTCACTCACCAAAATATGGCGAAATATGATTCAATTAGGCAAGCAATAGAGCAAAAATCGGGGCTTCAGATTAAAATAAAAGTCAACAAAAGCGGAGCAGGGCACATTGGGCTTGTATTTAGCAATGAAGCAGAGTTAAATGAAATTTATAACTTTTTTGCGAGCAGAAAGTAATGCAAGTTCAAAGTAGTGTTATTGCGATTATCGAAGAAGGTTGTCGATTTGAGGGTAATTTGTCTTTTAGCGGCGTCGCCAGAATCGCTGGTATCGTCGATGGCACAATTTATTCTAATGATTCCATTATCATCTCTGAATCTGCTGTGATTAATGCTGACATTAATGCAAACGTCATTTTGATTTCAGGAACTGTCAGAGGAAATGTCCGTGCTAGCTCACGAGTGGAAATTCTAAAATCAGCGAGATTTGAAGGGACAATTACAACTCCTTCATTAATAGTGGAAGAAGGTGTGATTTTTCACGGCACAACCAGGATGCGCGATGATACTTAAATTGAATTCACCGTAACGCGCCAAGTTTAAAAAAATAAAAAAGCTATTTCGTTTTCAACTTGACTAAAAAAAGCCATCAGATTATCACTGTGCTTTTAAAAGATTAAGGCGATCAATGAATCCAATACTTGCTATATTTAAGCAATTGGGTGCTGATTATACACTTCCGCACCAGTTCGTTATTTTTTTAATCCTCTTTGTTTTACTCAGTACTATTTTATTTTCTAAAATTCGATTTGTAATTGAAACGCGTGAAAATAAAACCACCAAGCTCGATGAGGATGCCAATGAAAAACTCATGGAGGCAAATAAATTAGCGGAAAAATACAAATCAGAGATTTCTAAAGTTCACCAAAGTGCATTTGATTTCATGAAAACAAAAAAAGAAGCAATCCTGGAAAATCAGCGAGTGATAATTAAACAAGAAGAAGCCAGACTCCAGGAGAAAATTGAAAACGATGTCGAAGTTTTCAATCAAGACGCACAAGGAAAGAAAGCTATTGTATTGAAATCTTCTGAACAATTGACACAGGATTTGTTGGAGAAGTTAGGTTGATTACGAAAGATTTAAAATTCTATCTGATAGTCAATGTTTTTTGGATTGGAGTTGCTGCCAGTTCAAGCGAAGCAACACACCATGAACCATCCGTCTATGATTTGAAGTGGGCTGCAGTTAACTTCATTATTCTTTTTTCCTTCATGATCTATAAATTGAAAGGACCCATTCGAAAAAGCTTCCAGGACAAAAGAGCAAATATACAATCTTTATTCAATCATGCTGCTGAAAAACATAAAGATGCTGAAATGAAGCTTGATATATATGAGGCAAAATTAAATACGCTTGAAGAGCAGAGTAAAAAGGTTTTTGATGATGCCAAAATCGATGTTTTGAAGTTCGACCATGATACTCAAGAGGAAAATACCAAACTTATAGAACGCCTTAATCGCGAAGCGAAAGATAAGATTGAGCATGAACAACAACAGATTGTGCATAAGATTGGGGCGGAACTACTGTCGACTGTGATAGCAAAGACTAAGACAAAAATATCTGAAAGTGCAGAGCTGAAAAGTAATTTGGCTGCAAGTTTGCTTAAGAAGGCAAAATAACTTATGAAAACACAAAAAGTAGCAAAGGCCTATGCCAAAGCCATTTTCGAGTTATGCCGAGAAAATAAAATTTCAGTAACTGCCGAATTAACGAAATTAACAGAGCTTATTAATAAATCTGATGATCTTGAGAATGTATTGTTTCTAGATCTATTTACTAATGCTGAGAAAAATGCAGTTTTGGAAGGAATTTACGCTAAAGTACAATTTAAGCAAGAGACAAAGAATTTTTTTGCCTTTTTACTGCAAGAGGGACGTATTGGTTTATTACCCTTAATTTATAAATCAGTGACTGTTCTTGAAGATGATTCGATGGGATTTCTCAAAGGAAGCATAGAAGGTATTGAAGATTCAATTAGTGCAGAGATGAAAAATCAAATTAAAGCAATTCTTGCGAAACGCTTGGGTGTTTCTCCAGAACTTGAATATAAAAAAAACACAAATATCACTGCAGGCTTTCGCGCTACTGTGCAGGATTTGCAAGTAGACGCAACAATTGATTCGCAACTAGAGAGTTTAAAGCAGTCATTTAATAAAAAATAATTTGCAAGATGAGGTTATGAATGTCAGTTCACCCAGAAGAAATTACAAGTATTATAAGGGAACGAATCTCTAACTTTGAATCACGCTTGAAAGTTGATGAGGTGGGTACAGTACTCACTGTCGGTGATGGTGTTGCGCGAGTTTTTGGTTTGAAAAATGCTATGGCCGGTGAACTCGTAGAATTCGAGACAGGCACAAAGGGAATGGTGCTTAATCTTGAGACGAATAACGTGGGTGTTGCTGTTTTAGGTGATGATCCCAATATTAAAGAGGGTTCATCAGTTAAGCGAACGGAGAAAATTGTTGAAGTTCCAGTCGGCGATGCGCTTCTTGGTCGTGTATTGAATGCGATTGGTGAAGCCATTGATGGTCAGGGTGAGATCAAATCTCAGCAATTTAGGCAAGTAGAGTTAAAGGCCCCAGGTATTATAGCAAGAAAATCCGTTCATCAACCTTTACAAACTGGGATTAAGGCCATTGACTCCATGATTCCAATCGGACGTGGGCAGCGCGAGCTAATTATCGGTGACCGCAAAACGGGTAAAACCGCTGTTGCGATTGACACAATTATTAATCAAAAAGGTAAAGATGTTATTTGTATTTATGTTGCTATTGGACAAAAACAATCTACAGTGCGTCTTATTCACCAGCGATTAAGAGAAGCAGGTGCAATGGATTATACCGTGATTGTTTCTGCCACAGCTTCAAACTCAGCTCCTCTTCAGTTTTTGGCACCGTACACAGGTTGCACCATTGGTGAATACTATAGAGATAGTGGTCGACATGCACTCGTCATTTATGATGACTTAACTAAACAGGCCCAAGCCTATAGGCAGATGTCATTACTCCTCCGAAGACCACCGGGACGTGAAGCGTTTCCTGGTGATGTTTTCTATCTGCACTCACGCCTTCTCGAGAGAGCATCTAAGCTTTCAGATAAATTGGGAGGCGGTTCCCTCACGGCACTTCCCGTTATTGAAACACAAGAGGGTGACGTTTCCGCTTATATTCCTACGAACGTTATTTCTATCACAGACGGCCAGATCTTTTTAGAGGCAGATCTTTTTAATAGTGGTATTCGACCTGCTGTAAACGTAGGTATCTCAGTCTCGCGGGTCGGTGGTAATGCGCAAATCAAAGCAATGAAAAAGGTCGCGGGAACTCTTAGACTAGATCTTGCCCAATACAGGGAGTTAGCGGCTTTTGCAGCATTTGGTTCTGATTTGGATGATGCTACCCAGAAGCAGCTTGCGCGTGGGGCCCGTTTAGTTGAGCTACTCAAGCAAGACCAGTATCGACCTGTAGATGTTATTGATCAGGTGCTTGGAATTTTCGCTGCTACCAAGGGTTTTATGGACCATATTCCGGTGCCAAAAATACGTGTGGCAGAAAAGGATCTTGTTGATCACATTAAGTCACGTTATCAACAGCTATATTCAGATATTAGCAAGACAAGTGTTATTGATGCTCAAAATGAAACCAAGTTAGTGGGCATCATTAAAGAATTTTTTACAACTCAAACTTATCAATAAACAGGTACGCAATGGCTAGCGTAAAAGATCTTAAGAAAAAAATTAAAACGACTAAGAGTACGCTCAAGATCACTACCGCGATGAAGCTTGTTTCGGCGGCAAAATTATCTAAGGCACAACAAGCAATTGTTTCAACACGTCCTTACGCCGAAGAATTGGATAGTACGATTAGAACAGTTTCGGCTTTGGTTCAAAATTATCAAAACAATCTATTGAAAGAGAATGAAAATAAACATGCCGTTTTACTTGTTGTCTCGTCCGACCGAGGTTTGTGCGGAAGTTATAACTCTCAGCTTGCTAAAAAAGTTCGCTTTTTTCTTGCAGAAATGAAGGATTTAGATTTCAAGGTTTATTTTATTGGCAAGAAAGTAAGAGAACTTGTTAAAAAAGATGTCAGCGAGGGTAAAACTTATAAATTCGCTAAAACTGAGCCTTCATATCTTGAGTCAAAAGCAGTTGCTGACGAGCTATCAACTCTTTTTGCTGCGGGCGAATTTGGAAAAGTTTTTGTTGCCTATAATGTTTTCAAGTCTGCGATGAATTTTATCCCAACTATTAAACAAGTTCTACCTATTGCGCTGGATAAGACTTTTCAGGAAAAATTGAAAAGTGAAATACCTTTTGATTTTAAATATGATCCTTCGCCGAAAGAGATACTAGATGTACTGATTCCGGAATCATACAGATCTACCGTTTATACCTGCATTCTTGATGCTCTTGCGGCTGAGCATGGATCAAGAATGTCTGCCATGGATAGTGCATCGAAAAATTGTAAAACAGCAATTCGCAGCTTAACGATAGAAATGAATAAACTTAGACAAGAAGATATTACAACAGCACTTATTGAAGTTGTCTCTGGTGCTGAGTCGCTAAACGCGTAAGGAGTATAAGATGGTTTCTGAGAATTTTGGCGTCGTCCGACAGGTAATGGGGCCGGTTGTAGACGTTGAATTTGCTGATGGCAAACTTCCAGCAATTAATAATGCCCTTAGAGTCACAAATACATCGATCAGCAATAAGGAATGGAACCTCGTATTAGAGGTCGCATTGCATATGGGAGATAACATGGTTCGCTGCGTGGCCATGGATACTTCTGAAGGCCTTTCACGTGGATTGAAAGTACGCGATACCGGGACACCAATACAAATGCCCGTGGGTCGTGAGTGCTTGGGAAGAATTCTAAATGTCATTGGCGATCCTGTTGATGAAGCTGGACCAGTGAATGCGAAGAAATTTTATGATATCCATAGGCCTGCACCTGTATTTGAAAATCTGACGACCAAACTAGAGCCACTCTATACCGGTATTAAAGTTGTCGATTTATTAGCGCCATATTTAAAGGGTGGAAAAATTGGGTTGTTTGGTGGTGCAGGTGTTGGAAAAACGGTTCTAATTATGGAGCTGATCAATAACATTGCAACCCAACACGGTGGATTTTCCGTATTTGGTGGTGTTGGAGAAAGAACTCGTGAAGGTAACGATCTATATCACGAAATGAAGGACTCAGGAGTTATTGATAAAACTTGTTTGGTATATGGTCAAATGAATGAGCCACCAGGTGCCCGTGCCCGTGTTGGTATTAGTGCCTTGGCCGTTGCTGAATATTTTAGAGATGAAGAAAAGCAGGATGTTCTTCTCTTTATTGATAATATTTTCCGATTTACTCAAGCTGGTTCTGAAGTGTCAGCTCTTCTGGGCCGTATTCCTTCAGCTGTTGGATATCAGCCAACACTTGGAACTGAAATGGGTAACTTGCAGGAGCGAATTACCTCAACGAAAGACGGATCCATTACTTCAATTCAAGCTGTTTACGTTCCTGCTGATGACTATACTGACCCAGCTCCAGCGACAACATTCGCGCACTTGGACGCAACAACAGAATTATCGCGACAGATTGCTGAATTGGGCATTTATCCTGC
Organism: Bdellovibrio sp.; assembly: GCA_016187935.1. Taxonomy (GTDB): domain Bacteria; phylum Bdellovibrionota; class Bacteriovoracia; order Bacteriovoracales; family Bacteriovoracaceae; genus GWA2-49-15. The sequence goes on along the minus strand of JACPIU010000026.1, from coordinate 164,943 downwards.
AGTTGATCCATTGAGTTCTTCTTCAACAATTTTAACCCCTGCCATTGTTGGTGAGGATCACTACAACACAGCTCGAAGTGTTCAACAGATTCTACAGCGCTATAAGGAGCTTCAAGACATTATTGCAATATTGGGGATGGATGAACTATCTGAGCAGGATAAATTGATTGTTTCTCGCGCACGCAGAGTCCAAAAGTTCCTGAGCCAGCCCTTCTTTGTTGCCGAGCAATTTACAGGGATTAAAGGTCAATTTGTTAAAATTGAGGACACTATTAAAGCATTTAAAGCAATTTTAGCAGGTGAAGTTGATCACCTTCCTGAACAGGCCTTTTACTTGGTTGGCAATTTAGATATGGTCTTTGAAAAGGCTAAAACCTTGAAAGGATAAAATATATTTATGAATTACTTCATGGTTGATGTGCTTACCCCGTATAGAGTTCTTGGTAGAAATATTCCTGCAGAATCTCTCTTTGTCCCTACTATACGCGGTGAGATCAATATTCTGCCGGAGCATACGCACATAATTGCAAAGCTGGATACCGGAATGCTTTCAATCATGGGAGCAGAGGATGATCCTGACCGGCATTTCTCAATAACGACCGGAATTTGTAAAGTACTTGGCAAAAAAATCACAATACTTTCTAACGTGTCTGAAGAGCAGCATGAAATCAGCCAAGAGCGTGCTGAACGGGCACTTGCCTTTGCTCAGGAAAAGCTTGATACAATGACACTTACTCCAGATGAGTTTGTGAAATACACAAGAAAAATTGAACGCGCTCATCTCCGTATCCAGATAGCCAAAGAGTTTGCTGCTGCGAACAATAAGCACTAGCTTTTTTAGCAATAAGTCTCTTGCTAAAAATTCATAAGGCCCTATCATTAAATTTAGGGACTTATGCTCATGTTCAAATTAAAACATTTTCAGTTTTGTATTTTGGTTCTTCTTTTTCCGATTATCACAAAAGCACAGATGTTCAATTACTTTGAGGAATTTGATTCCCAAAGCAAGGTTTTTGATGCTGAAGTAAAATGGCAAGCCTTTGATCTGAATATTGATGACTCAGTCTACATTGATTTAAAACGTGAAACCGTGCTCGATGAAAACACCACACTCTCAAAAAATGTAGATAATGCGATTAGAAGGGAGATACAAACATCAAAAATATCCATGAGGCAATCTGCGCCCAAGAGAGAGACAAAGCAAATATCAAAATCGGCCAACTTCTCACCATTAGAACTCATTTGCATTTCGGAACACCAAGATGGAAGTGCAAGACCATCGCGCTGTGTTGGTGCGACGTGTTCGGACATTGAATATCTGAAGGAATTTGATTACATCCCGTCGTATGATGAAAATGAAGTCATCTCAGTCGAGAAAGGTCGTCTCGAGAGCGTTGTGGGTGAGAGGATACTGGGATCACTCTTGGGGGGTGACTGTCTGCCAGTAAATATAAATATAAGTAATGATGAGGCGAAGTACTTTCAAGTCATCTCTTTTTCAGAGGAAAAAATAGCAAAATTAAATGGCGAAGAATCACAGGAGAACCAGCAGCAAAAGAGAGATGTTGGGCATTTGATTGTAAAACTGTCCTCTAGAGTTGCGCGCATTGGAATTGATAGACCCTACGAAACACATAAGTACTTGGACAACAAATTTGATGTTGTTGAAGAGTTTGAAAATGCCGAGTACGTGATTTTTACAAAAGTGTCTACAGGTAATGTTCTCGTATCTGTATATGGCGAATTTGGAGAGACTGAACTTGTAACACATATTTTCTTAGATGAAATTTCCTTTGAAAATATCGAATTACAACGATTGGAAAAATATCAAGTTAATATTTTTAAAAGAGATTTGCTTGCTACGATCCCACTAGAAGTTGATTTAGCAGAAGAAAAAATATGGGCCTTTAATCATCCCAGAGAGCACTCGCTTAAACTCTCAAATTCTATGTATGAAATCAGGAATGTCATTTACCCTCTTGGGACTCGACGATATCTAGAGATTGCATATTTAGATGACACATTAATGGTTGGTCTGGATAATTCCAAAATTATCGAAATTCCTTCGTCTACGTTGTATAAGATGATACTGGATGAAACTGGTGTTACATCACTAAAAAGAGCATGCATCATTCAAATAAATTTGAAAGAGCCTTGCAAGGATTTAAAAGCAAAGGGATATTCTGAGATAGCTCAAGAGGGAGTAGAGCAATTCTACTGGGATTCTGATGGAAAAATCACAAATGAATTGAGTGAACTTACAGAGAAAATATTTCTCGTTGGGAATTTCAATGGAATAGTCGATCTATCAGTAGAAAATTTCAGAAAAGATAAAACGGTTTTCAGGACCTTTTGTGCCGAAGATGTCTATCTAGTCGAACAACTCTGACCTTGAATTAGATTAATAAATTTATTGGGGTAATTGGTCAGCAAGTCTGTCTCGTTCAACTTATAGAATCGCGATGCTGGCAAGGGAGATTTCGAAATCACAGAACTACCTCTCTGAATGGTGGAACCAAAAAATTGTGTGTTATAAGCAGCAAGAAATGAGAAGGGCTTATCCTTCACGAGATCAAAAGGACAAAGCGATACGTAAATCGAAAAATTACCATCAATTGCCCCAGAAAGGGCCATAACTTCAGGAAAAAGATATTTCTTATAAGCCAGAGCGTAATTAAGAGAATAAAACTCGAATAAATAATTACGTGAGGCAAAGCCAAAACTATCATGGGTATAAGTAGTCAGATATTTTTTAATATCTAGCGGAGACGATTTTTTAAAATTCAAGATATGCGAAATTCCTGAATTATATGCAAGCAGAGTAAAATCCCAGCTCTTCGTGATTCTAAAGTTCTCGCTTAAGATGCGGAATGCTGCAAGCGCAGAGATAATTGGATTTCTTCGTTGATCCTCATATTTATTAACAACTAAAAACTTTTCACCAACGCTATCTATGATTTGCCAAACGCCAGCTGCTCCAACTCTTGAAATTGCATCTGAATAAAAACTCGACTCTAAAATTGAGATAGTTCTTAAATCGAGCGGAAGTTTGAAAATTGTTAAAAGGAAATCAATAGTCGAGAGATAAGGGCCGAGCTTGCTAATCGCGGTTATTACACTATCTCTTTGGCCGATCTGATATCGTAAATTTTCACCCAGCGATGTAAAGAATTTCCTGGCCTTTGTGCGATTACTTGGAATCTTTATTCGATGCGCCTTTAAAGTCTTAAGAATTTTGTGCGCAACTGGACCATCATGCTTTCCAATTGAAAGTGCCGAAAACTCATCACGCATTTGCTGAAGACGCATGTTTAGAAGATCTTTTGATAGAGCATCCTTTGTGAAACGATTCAGGTCATTTTTATAGAGAGCATCGGCACTGAAAACATCATAAATAATACGCAAATCCTCAGAATCATGAATGATAATGGTACTAGATTGATATGTGGCATATAAGTCAAACCAGAAAGAAATTTCATAAAAAAATTCATTTTTATATTTGAATGGGCCATAAATTAAATCTTCCTGATCATGGGAATAGAACCAAAATTTTCCAGAAGCCGAACTTGCATCCGTTAATTTATCAGTCTGAATTTCCTGAGAGAGAGAAGTTTCAACAGGAACTAAGAATAGGAGAACTAGATAAAAAATTAGCATTCAAATTCTTTAAAAACTTCCAAAGTCCGCTTATATCCCATTTTGACTATGTAACTCATTTTCTCAGAATTAAGAGAAAAAGAATTTGTAAAGAAAAGTTTAAAATTCTCATTTGTAGGATAAATATCAATAAGTCTAACTTTTGGATTGTAGTTCAATTTGCGTTCCAAAATGGAAAGAAGCTTATTAGTGTCACTTTTTGAAAATTGATTTCCATGCATAAAATCATAGACAGTATCCAAAATATCTTTCGCGGTAGCACGTCTGGCGCGAGATTCTACAATCTTTTTCTGAATCAAAAGGTAAATAGATTGAACACAAATTGCAGGTAAACCGTAATTTACAAGAGAGCCAATTTCATCCTGATAGTGATATGGTGTATGAGTCCAACTAGAGATGATAAATTCACAACCATTATCAACCGAAACGTGAGTTGAAAGAGTCTCTCGGATCTCACCGTCTATATAATAATCAACTTGAGAAGTGTGATTATTGACAATGGGATAGGGAACATAAAATGGAGGAACAGACATACTTGCGCATACCGAGTCGGCGACAGGAATTCCGGTGTAATAATGAGCGGTGCTATCATGAAGAGGGCTTGGGTAATTATACTTACTAAAAATAACTTTGCGAGAATGATCAAGTTGCGTTGCAACAACAAACAAGTCGGCCTTATAATCACAATAATCGCTGGCCACCAATACATTATCAATGATGTATTTATACAAACCCTTAGTACTAAAAATTCCGCTGATATTTAGAAAGGGAGAAAGAACCTTACGAATGATAAAAGGGAAATCCTCAAATGGATCAAATATTAATGGACGTGGTGGTCTCTTGCGTGGATGCCCGAGATATAACATGTCTTTGTAGGTGATAGGTCGAATCCGTGCATTTCGTGGATCGACCGAGGCTTGGATGACATCAATTGGTTTTATTCCACATGCAAAAAATAAAGAAACAAGAGCGCCAGCACTACTGCCAACATAAGTTCCTATTTCAAAATCGGCCTTTGGGTCAGAATTGTTATTTTTTAAAACAAATCCGAGTTCCTCAAGTGCTAATGAAACACCAAGGTGCCAAGCCGCTGCCTTGACAACTCCACCTGAAAGCACTAAGGCAACTTTTTTATTCTTGAATGGAAGTAGGTTGACGCTTTGCATTCTATAGTCTTTTAAAACAGAAAGAAATAATTAAGATATAATTATAACAAAAAAATGATGATAATTTTATCCAATTAAGGTTATGAGAAAAATAATTACAAAACTGATTTGCACGGCTTTGTCTTTTATGATGGTTTCTGCTTTTGCGACAGAAACACTTACGATGCGAAGATGCGTTTTACTTCCCATAACCGATGAATTAGATAATTCAATCGGTTTCAAAGTTTTTGAAAATGTCGAAAAACATTTGAGGGAGAGCAGTTGGTGCTACTATAGATCGAATTCTGAAGTTATCAACATCCTTAACAATTATCGTAAAAATCTCTCAACGCACTTGCAATATCCTGAGGTAATTTCTGCGGTTGCGGAAAAGACAGGCGCAGGATCATTAATAAGAATACAGATAAGACCAGGACAAGCGGGAAATATGGTGCAAGTCACTATAATTGGTCAAAATGGCTCAGACATTTACTTTAATGAAAGTGCGACAATCAAAGAACTTGATGTCGATTTAATTTCTCAAACAGTTTTCAACTGGTTAAATGAATATCAAAAGACAATTCCATATGACGGTTTGATTACATCAATAATAGGCATGCAAGTTGCTATTGACGCTGGCAGCGACAATGGCCTCCATGAAGGCAGTGAATTTAAAATTGTAAAACCTCTAAGGAAGCGCGCACATCCACTCTTAAAAGAAATAGTCGACTGGGAAACGGCAGTTATTGGAAGGGGAACAATTTTTCACACAAATAACTCACAGTCGCAAGGAAAAATAAACGAATTAAATAAACAGAGTAGTATCAGTGTTGGCGATTGGATTGTGAGAATAGAGAGCACTACAAAAGAAACTGCTGTATCAAAAATTGATGAGAGTAATAAATTCGGAAAATTGGGTGAAGCCAGCGTAGGTCTCTCATTTAACAATATTTCAACCACTCTGACCGATAGTTCTGGTACTGCCAAAGAAATTGGTGGATTTGGGGCAGGCGTCGGAGTCGGCGTGGAAAGTTGGATTACAAGAGTTTTTTGGTCATCGCTCTATATAGATAAGGCATTCGCTTCTCTCAAGCAAAAGGAAGGTACGTTCCAGAATAGTTCTTATACAGTCGGGCCTTCAGCTTTGAAGTTAAAATTTGGCTACAAATATTTGCCGTTAGGATTTTTTTACGGCCCACAACTAGATGTCGGCATAGGATATGGAAAGTATTCTTTCTCTCATGACAACAATACCACAGATGGGCTGACAAAATTTTCTTACAAAGGTCTGCTGTTTGCCGTGCGAGGTACGATTCCCATAAAAAACATATTTCGCGCCGGAATCGGATTAGATATATTGGTGTCGCCAAAATATGCAGAAGAGATAAATATTTACGGTGAGGCAGAATCTACATCAGGGTATGATCTAAGTTTTTTTGGTAAATACAATTATTCGCCAGGCATGACATTGGATGGGGAAGTGAATATTCAAACTACTAATGCACAGTTTTCAAATAATAGAGAAGTAGGCAACAAGAGAACTTCTTTAAAATTTGGTACGACTTTTTCCTTCTGAGGAATTCAATGACGAGAGTGGAGGAATTAGAGAAGCTGATAAAACGGCACAAGGCCCTTTATTACCAGGGTAAGCCGGAGATATCTGATAGTGAATATGACGCCCTCGAAGACGAATTGAGAAAAAGAGATCCGACAAATTATGCATTAAATATCGTTGGTACAGCGACGTTTTCAAGCAAGAAAATCAAGCATAGTCACAAAATGTTGAGCCTGGATAAAACTTATATTTTAGATGATCTTCTAGAATGGATGCAAAATCGCGAAGTTGTCATTACGCCGAAAATAGACGGTGTGAGCTGTTCACTTGTGTATGAAGATGGAAGGCTCAAAATGGCCAAAACTAGAGGTGATGGTGAGTATGGAGAGGATATTACGGAAAAGGTTATTTGGATTGATGCTATTCCAAAAAAGTTGGAGATGAATGCAGAGATTCGTGGAGAACTATATTGTGAGATGGAACCTTTTTTACAACTCGCAGAGGAAATGAAAAAAGCTGAATTGGATCCGCCATCATCGCAAAGAAATATTGTTGCCGGTTTGATCTCAAGAAAAGATCATATTGAACTCTGCCGATATTTGAATTTTATTGCTTTTGATATTCTCGACACAGACATCAAGATTGAGCACGAGCATGATAAGTTTAAATTACTTGAACGAATCGGTTTTAAAATCCCCCATTATCAGTTGGTAAAGCACAAGAAAGAGTTGTGCGATGAAATTGATGAAATAAAAAATATGATGGAATCTGGAGATCTTCTAATAGATGGAATGGTCGTCGGATTTGACAACGTGAAGCTCCACAATGAATTGGGGCAAACTTCCCACCACCCGAAGTATAAAATCGCTTTTAAATTTCAAGGGCAATCAAAAAAAACAAAAATCAACAAGATAAATTGGTATCCATCAAAAAATGGGATACTAACACCTGTGGCAGAAGTAGCAGCAGTGGAACTTTCTGGCGCAAAAGTTTCAAATGTTACACTGCACAATTACGGGATTGTTAAACAATTCAACATAAAGGTAGGCGATACAATTGAGATAATAAGGTCTGGAGAAGTCATTCCAAAATTTCTTTCGGTTGAAATTTCGACAAGAGGAGAAATTGAAATTCCAGAAAGGTGTCCTTCGTGCGAAGGACCACTTTCCATCGATCGCATCAGATTAATGTGTTTGAACAAAAAATGTCCTGAGCGGATCAAACAGGGCATTTTGGATTTTATTAGTAAAATGGGAATCTATGACATTTCCGAAAAAAGATTGCTGGAAATGATCAAAAAAGGATTAGTAAAGGAGATTCCTGATCTGTATCGACTTACAAGGGAAGACCTACTTTCATTGGAGAAAACAAAGGAAAAGCTGGCAGATAAACTATATGCAAATATACAGATCACAAAAACGACATCGCTCACAAAACTCTTGGGCAGTCTTGGGATTACCGGAGTTAGCATAAATAAAAGTGAAAAAATTGTGCAAGCAGGCTTTGATTCATTGGAAAAATTAGAAAATGCTAAACTTGATGATTTGTTAAAAGTAGAAGGATTGGCCGAGAAGAGCGCTACCGAGTTCCTAAAATCTTTTCGAGAAAAAAAACCGATAATCGATAAATTATTAAAATTAGGTTTCATAATTGAAAAAAGTGAAACAAATGACATCTTAGGTGGGAAAGTGTTTGCCTTGACTGGGGAATTATCTATAAAAAGAAATGAATTTGAAGAACTTGTTCGGAAGAATGGGGGAATCGTTAGTAACTCTGTGTCGAAAAATACCGATTTTCTGGTTAGTAACGAAAAGGAATCGAGTTCTTCAAAATTTGAAAAGGCAAAAAAGATAGGTGTACCGATTATATCGGAGCATGATTTTTACAAAATGATAGGCCATTTAAATGAGTAAGAAAAATATCAATTTTGTGTGCACAAACTGCACTTATCAAACTCAAAAATGGATGGGCCGATGCCCTGAATGTGAACAATGGAATTCTTTTACAGAAGAAATTGAATCGACAGGTAAAATTGCAGCTCGCAGACTTAATATTGAAGATCAAAAAAATGAAGCTAGAGAATTAGCTAACTTTTCTGAAGATTTAAATGAATCATTAAAAGTTCAAACTGGTATCGCTGAATTTGATAGGGTTCTTGGAGGAGGAGTAACAAAATCAAGCTTTGTTCTTATTGGCGGAGAGCCTGGTATTGGGAAATCGACATTGCTTTTAATGACAGCGGGCAAGATTGTTGATGTTACAAGTGATAAGTTGCTTTATATAAGTGGCGAAGAATCAGGTCATCAAGTTAATCAGAGAGCACAAAGACTGAAAATAGATGCAAAAAATATCCATTTTTTGAACGATTGTTCAATTGAAAAGATTAAAAATACTTTAACCAAGCTAAGACCGAAGTTCCTGATTGTCGATTCTATCCAAACAATATTTTCAGAAGATATTGACGCTCCTCCAGGTACTGTTACTCAGATTCGGGAAGTGACTTATCAATTGATGTCAATTTCAAAGCAAAATGCAATTACCACTTTTGTAGTAGGACATGTGACCAAAGAAGGAAACATCGCTGGACCGAAAATGCTTGAGCATATGGTTGATTGCGTAATTTATTTTGAAGGTGATTCACTTAATAATTATCGATTTTTACGATGTATTAAAAATCGCTTTGGGAGCACGAATGAAGTTGGTATTTTTCAAATGACGGAAGATGGGCTTGAAGAAGTTCCGAATCCGAGTAAAGTTTTTCTAGTAGAAAGTATTGAATCAGGACATGGAAGATCATTAACATGTTTGCTTGAAGGAACAAGACCACTTATTGTTGAAACACAAGCATTAGTTGTAGAGAATAAATATGGAAATGGCCGCAGAACAACTCAAGGTCTAGAGCTTAATCGTCTTAATTTGCTCATTGCAATTATTGAGAAATATTTCAAAATGCCTGTTAGCTACAGCGATATTTACGTGAATGTTGTGGGAGGTCTTAAATTAACCGGAAGAGATAGTGATTTATCGATTATTGCATCCCTAGTTAGTTCTTTTTTATCAAGGCCAATATTAGAGCGGACTATATTTTTGGGGGAAGTAGGTTTAACTGGAGAAGTCAGGAGTGTTCAATTTCCAGAACTAAGAGCAAAAGAAATTGCTTTAATGAACTACAAAAAAATGATCTGTTCGACACAAGCTGCCAAAAAATTGATAGGTCATTTTGACCTTGAGATAATTGGAATAAAAAATGCAATTGAAATCAGAGATATAATTTCTTAATTAACTTTCCCCAACCTGCGTACTTAGTGTTGAAATAATCTGTCCACTCAGGATTTTTTTCAAAGATAGCGTCCTCCTTCCATAGATGGGAAATTCCTTCCATTTGCAAATTGCCAAGACCGATTGCGGCACCTAATGCGGCTCCGTAGGCAGTCGTTTCAATCACGCGTGGGCGGATAATTTGTGAATTAGAAATTGTTGCCTGCATAGACATAAGTAAGTCATTAACAACAGCTCCTCCATCAACCTTCAGAGTCGTGATAAGTAGACCTGAGTCATTGCGCATTGTTTGAATCAAATCATTGATTGAAAAACAGATCCCCTCTAAACATGCTCGTGCAATGTGAGATGGCCCGGAATCACGTGTAAGACCAACGAGTGCCGCTTTGGCCTCACTAACCCAGTAGGGTGAACCAAGACCTGTGAAAAATGGTAGAAAATATATAAATTCCATCTCTGTCAAATTTGAAACTTGCTTTGCAAGTACCTCGATTTCACTACTTGAATTTATAATTTTCAGATTGTCACGAAGCCATTGAACTGCTGCTCCTGCAATATAACAGCTACCTTCAATCGCGTATTGTTTCTCCCCTTTGCATGAATAGGCAATGGTAGTTAGTAAGCCGTTATTCGAAAAGACAATATTGCTACCAGTGTTGAGCAGTAGGAAAGCTCCGGTGCCATATGTACATTTTATAGAACCTGGCCTTAAGCAAGCTTGTCCGAATAGGGCAGATTGCTGATCCCCAAAAAGGCATGAAATAGGTATGTTATCCGGCAGGAAATCTAGACCATGTGTTACACCAAAATGCCCAAAAGTATCATGAATTTGAGGAAGAGAGGTTTTTCTGACTTTGAAATAACTAAGCAACTCATCATCCCATTGGCACGTTTTTAAATTCATCAGCATCGTGCGAGAAGCATTACTTGGCTCAGTCACATAGGCCCTGCCACCGGAAAGTTTAAAGGTCAAATAAGTGTCTATGGTACCAAAGAGAACATTATCACTTCTATTTTCAACTTTTACGTTTTCATTGTAATTAAGAAGCCAATGAATTTTTGTTGCGGAAAAATAGGGATCAACAGGAAGTCCTGTTTTTGCTTTGATAAGATCTTGTTTCCCATCTCTTACAATTTCCTTGCAGAAATTTATCGTACGGCGATCTTGCCATACGATGGCCTTTGCCAAAGCATTGCCTTTGCGGTCAAAAGCGCAAGTAGTTTCGCGTTGGTTTGTAATGCCAATTCCAACAATATCTTTAGCATTAGATTTTGTTTTGGTGAGAAGCATGGAGATAGATTCACGAACTGTTTTCCATATTTCAACAAGACTATGCTCAACATGACCAGGGGTGGGGTAGAATTGAGGATGCTCTAAAGTTACCTTATCAATAAAGTTAAATGTATTAGCATCAACCAGCAGAGCGGTAGTGCCAGTAGTACCTTGATCGATGGCCAAATAATATTTCATATTTTTAACCTATAAAGTATCCACAATTTTAGCGAACTTTAATTGCATCGCCAGTAGGTGCAGCTATTTTTTTAACTAACTTTTCCCATTGACCGCCAATTCCTACATCGAGACCTTTAATCATGCCGTAAGACAGAAATAGTACAACTAGAAATAAAAACATGAATTCAATGAACGTTTGGCCTGATTCATGACTAAGTTGAGTACAAAAATCGGGTTTCTTATTTAGATCGCCCATGTTATGACTACCTTGCAATTTTACCAATTTCATATAATTTTAAGGTTTATGAAGTTAATTAATAGAGCGAAAATACTACCGCTTTTATTCTTCATTCTAACATTTACGGGTGTGTTGGTTGGTCAAATTATTTTTAATAATTTTAAATTGGTAGCTGGACCTACGACTCTCGAAAGTAATCGTGCCGCCCAACTTGAGCATGTCTTTAAAACTCTTAATTTAGTTGATTACAATGGTGTTGTTTATGAAGCTTCAAAGATGCCGGCCAAGATTATTGTGATAAATTTTTGGGCAGCATGGTGTATGCCTTGTTTAGAAGAAATGCCTGGGTTAGTTGATTTGCATAAGCAATTTAATAAAAATGAAGTGATGATTTTTGGTGTCAATGAAGATACTGAGGATCAACAAAAAAATATTGAAAAAATTTCTTCAAAGTTCTCAATTCAATTTCCCCTGATTCCTGATAAAGATTCAATATTGGCTAATCGACTTTTCATTTCTACTATTCCTCAAACCCTGATTTTTAAGAATGGGAAAATCATCGATGTAATTCAAGGGCAAAAGGATTTTACGGCAAAGGAATTTTCAGAATCGATTAGGCTAGCGCTTAAACCTTAGTTTCTGAATACCGCTTGTCCTGAACGAAAGTATTTTCTCCCCAAGTGTAGGTAATATGTTCAAAACTCTTTGTTTTAAATATGGAAAATCTAGGTAAAAAACCTGGGAGAATTGCACCACTTGTCATGAGGCCTAAAGCACCTGCGGCATTAAAAGTAATCCCTGCCCAAAGTTCTGCCAGATTCATCTTATAAGAGGGGGCAGCGATACTTGCGAGAAACAAGAGATTATCATAATGGCAGCTTCCGGGGTTATAATCTGAGGCAAGAGCAACTTTAACACCTGCATCTAGAAGTTGACGTGCGTTTGCCATTCCCTTGCCAAGAAAGAGACCAGTACCCGGAAGCAATGTTGCAACAGTTTTTGATTGTGCTAGTGCATTGATTCCGGCATTGGATACTTTTAATAAATGATCAGCGCTTACAGCATTGAAATGGGCGGCAAAAAAGGCTCCGTGGTTATCATTAAACTCGTCAGCGTGAACTTTAAGTGCTACGCCAAGGCGAGCGGCAGTAGATGCGATTTTCTCTAAGTCTTCGTCAGTAAAATAGCCACGTTCATGAAAAATATCTACAAAATCGATAAGACCTTCCTTGGCCGTCATTTCGAGACATGGAATTGCAACTGCCTGAATATAGTCCGCAGAATGATTATAATTAGGAGGAATGGCGTGGGCCGCCATCAAAGTGCAAAAAATTCGAAGACGTGGTGAATATTTCTCCTTTAACTTGTGTATTATTCTGCAGAGTTGAATTTCACCGTCGATATTTAAAGAATATCCTGTTTTTATTTCCAGCGACCCAATGCCATATTGTGAAATCTTATGCATTCGTCGTTCCGCTATGCTAAATAATTCATCGTAAGTCAGCTTATTTGTTTCTGAAACAGTGTAATTAATACCCCCACCCTGCTTCGCAATTTCCTGGTAATCGACACCATTTAGTCTCTGGGCGTATTCATGAGCTCGATCACCACCAAAAATAAGATGGGTATGTGAATCTATGATTTCTGGTAAAAGCACATGTCCATGAAATGAATCTGAATAATCTATGTCAAATTGCTTGGGAATATTATTAGACTTCCCAACCCATAAGATTGCCTCATCTGAAAAAATAACAGCACCATTGGGTATAATAGAGAGATCAGACGGAATGAGCTTTCTTCCATCCTTAGAGACTACGCCTTGGAGAGATACAACTTGCTCAAAATTTTTCCAAAGATGTAAAGTCATGGAGTTTATCCAAAAAATTATTTAGGAATTTTAAAATCGGTCGATTTGGCAAAATTTATTGCTTCCGCATAGCCTGCATCATAGTGTCTTAAAATACCCATAGCAGGGTCTGAAGTAAGAACACGATTAAGGCGCTCATCCATTTCTTTCGAACCATCAGCTACAATAACCATTCCAGCATGTTGGGAATATCCAATTCCTACACCTCCACCGTGATGGAAGCTTGTCCATGATGCACCATTTGCTGTATTAATCATCAAATTGAGAATGGCCCAATCTGATACAGCATCAGTACCATCGAGCATGCCTTCTGTTTCGCGGTTTGGAGAGGCGACGGAGCCACAATCAAGGTGATCACGTCCGATAGCAATTGGCGCATGTAAAACCTTGTCGCGAACCATTTTATTGAAAAGAAGACCTGCCTTTGCGCGCTCACCATATTTCAGCCAGCAGATTCGAGCTGGCAATCCTTGAAACTTGACCATACTTTTGGCCTTGTTCAGCCATGTATGAAGTTTTCTATCGTTTGGAAAGAGATCTAATATAGCAGCATCAGTTTTATAAATATCCTCCGGATCACCCGAAAGTGCGATCCAGCGAAAAGGGCCATATCCTTCACAAAAAAGAGGTCTGATATAGGCGGGAACAAATCCTGGGAATGAAAACGCATTTTCCAGTCCAGCAATCAATGCTCCTTGCCTGAGATTGTTGCCATAATCGAACACATAGGATCCAAGCTTTTGAAATTCAATCATACTAGCAACATGATCTCGCATTGTTTTATATGAAAGCTCTGCATACTTTTTAGGATTTTGCCACCGAAATGAATAAGCATCATTCAAATCCATGCCTCTTGGAACATATCCGTTGAGTGGATCGTGGGCCGATGTCTGGTCGGTGACTAGAGATGGCACAATTCCTTTCTTCAGTACATATTCAAAAAAATCTGCAGCATTCCCAGTAACGGCCACGGAATAAGCAATACCATTTGCAGCTTTTTCCTGAGCGATTGATATGGCCTCGTCGAATGATGTGGCAAGATAATCGAGGTATGAGGTTTGCAAACGCTTTTTAATACGATTCACATCGACATCACAACCTAGAAAAACACCTCCTGCCATTTTAACAGCAAGAGGTTGAGCTCCGCCCATGCCACCGATTCCAGCAGAGAGAATGAGCTTTCCTGACAAATCAGCATCCAAACCAAAATGGCGGGCCGCTGCGGCCATAAAAGTCTCATAGGTGCCCTGCAAAATTCCTTGACTGCCAATGTAAATCCAAGAACCGGCGGTCATCTGGCCGTACATTATTTTGCCTTCATCCTTAAGATGATTGAAGTGTTCCCATGTGGCCCAATGGGGAACAAGATTTGAATTTGCTATAAGGACACGAGGAGACGATGCATGTGATTTTAAGATGCCGACGGGCTTGCCCGATTGGATGAGCAATGTCTCGTCATTTTCAAGCGATTTGAGGGAATGAATGATACTTTCGAGGCACTCGATATTTCTTGCAGCTTGCCCATTACCACCATAGACAACGAGGTGCTCACGGTCTTCAGCGACATCTGGGTGCAAATTATTGAGCAAACAGCGAAGAGCAGCTTCTTGATGCCAACCTTTGCAAGTTAAAGTAGGTCCAGTAGGTGGAAGTGGAATAACAAATTGATTGGGGCCCATTAGTTTAATACTCCTGTAATTCTTTCAGCCGCAGCAATGATTTCCTGCTCTTCGAAAAGTGAGACGATCTTATTAATGTCACGGAAAAAAGGGCGATCACTATCAATTGGAGCAATATGCTTCGATAAAAGTAGAATAACATTCTCTAATGCTGCCGAACTTTTTAAAGGATGTTGAAATTGCAATGCCTGATAAGCGCATAATGTCTCAATCGCCAAGATATGCTTCACATTTGATATAACCTCCTGCAACTTACGCGCTGAAGTTACTCCCATTGAAACATGATCCTCCTTATCAGTTGACGTAGGTATAGAATCTATAGAGGCCGGATGACATAATCCCTTATTTTCAGAAGCTAGGGCAGCGGAAGTTACATGGGCAATCATGAGACCGCTATTTAATCCAGCATTTTTGGTCAAAAAGGCCGGAAGATCAGAAAAAGATGGATTCATCATTTTCTCAATACGTCGTTCTGAAATAGATCCAAGTTCAGAGAGGCCCATTGCTAAATAATCCATCGCCAAAGCGATTGATTGGCCATGAAAATTCCCGCCTGAAAGAATTAGATCTTCGTTGGAAAAAATTAATGGATTGTCTGTTACCGAATTAATTTCAGTTGAAATAACATCCCAGGCATGCTGCAAGGTTTGTCGGGCAGCACCATGAACTTGAGGAATACATCGAAGAGAATAAGGATCTTGAACTTTATTGCAGTCATGATGAGAACGCATTATTTCAGAATCAGGTAAAATTTTATTTAAGTTTTGAACTACTGCGACTTGTCCAGGATGTGGTTTAAGGCCTGTGATGAGCGGATGAAAAGCCTTGATACTCCCTTTAACACCCTCAAGCGTTAACATGGCAACGATATCGGCCATCTTTGCCAATAAAGCTGCTTCATATATGCACAATGCACCGATTGCGGACATTACAGAAGTACCGTTGATTAAGGCGAGACCATCTTTCGCACCCAATTTCAAGGGAGTGCGGTTAATATGGTGAATGGCGTACGAAGAATTAATTGTTTTGTTGTTAAAAACAACGTCGCCTTCACCAATCAGGGCCAGCGCCATATGCGCTAAAGGGGCGAGATCCCCCGAAGCACCGACAGAACCCTTTTCAGGTATCACAGGGTGGATTTTATGATTAAGAAAATCAATTAATAAATCTACTGCGTTGGAACAAATACCACTAAAGCCTTGGGCCAAACAAAAGGTACGAACAAGTAATATCGCCCGAGAAATTCTCTCACTGAAGGGATTGCCTACCCCGGTGCAATGAGAACGGATTAAATTACTTTGAAGTTGCTCAAGATCTCTCCGATCGATCTTTTTAGAGGAAAGAGCACCAAAGCCGGTGTTAATCCCGTATACAATTCGATCAGATGTCACAATCTTTTCAACATAATCGCGAGATTTAATAATACGGTTCTTCGCAGCTTGAGATAAAACAACGCTAATTTCTGTATCGGTGCGAGAAATATTCCAAATATCTCGTATATCCAAACGCTGATCGAGTAAAAATTGATTAGCAGACATGAAACAAATCCTTTTTTAACGCAACTTTTGAATGGCTTCTAGATATTTTCCCTTTTGCCGAAAGAGATATGATCCAGTTACAAGGTTGTCGGCACCGGCCTCAAATAGTTGATGACTATTCTTATCGCTTACGCCACCATCGACCTGAATTTGGTAGTGATAGTTATTTCTTTCCTTAAGATTTTTAAAATATGCAATTCTGTTCCATGTACTTTCAATAAATTTTTGTCCTGCAAAGCCAGGCTCAACAGACATGACAAGGAGTAAATCAATATTTGAAAGAATGGCGCTATTTAAAATTGTCTCTGGAGTGCTAGGTCTTAAACTGATACCCACTGATTTGTATTCTACTTTGGCCTTTTGAATAAAATCTACTGCCTGTACAAGAGTTTCTATGTGGAAAGTAATGTTGTGTATATTGTATTCACGAAAAGCATTAAAATAAAATTCTGGATTGGCTACCATCAAATGTGCGTCTAGTGGATGCTCAGCAATGGTTTTTATTTGTTCAATTAATGGTTGTCCGAATGTTAAGTTGGGAACAAAATGACCATCCATAACATCGAGGTGGTACCAGATGTTTGGTATTCTATTGATAGTTAGAATTTCCTCTTCCAGCCTTAGGAAGTTACATGCCAAGATACTTGGAGAAATTATCCTCGCCATTACGTTTACTCCAGTGTGAGATTGTCCTGATTGCGCAGTCCTGCTAAAAATTGTTGTGAACTCATGTCTTTTTTACCTTCCGGGCAAACTCTTTCAATTTCAAGAGTGGAATCAGCGCAACCAATGAGTAACTTTTGTCCTGATATATTGATTTTGCCGGGGGAAATGACACTATCATATACAATCCTGGCCTTTAAAATTTTAACTCTGTGGGAATTGATAAAACAAAAAGTTGAAGGCCATGGGTTAAGAGCACGTATTTTGTTTAAAATGTCTCGTGCTGTTGTGGTGGTAAATCGCAAATGCCCCAAAGTTTTATCGATAATAGGAGCGAAACTGACTTTCGCTTCATCTTGAATGGTTGGAATTGGTAACCCTATATATGCAAGCACTTGTACAAAATCATAGAGCGTGAGTGCTGATTGAAATTTAAGGCGGGTGTAAAGTTCTGTAAATACTTCTTCTGAATTAATTGGGATGTTGCTTTGATAATAGATATCACCAGCATCCATTTTTTTTACCATTTTTTGTATAGAAATTCCTGTTGCGGATTCACCCTGAAGCAAGGCATGGTGAATAGGAGAAGCTCCACGAAATTTTGGCAATAGAGATGTGTGTATGTTAAAGGAACCCAAAGATGGAATACTAAGAATCTTGGATGAGAGAAATTGTGAGAAAGCGATGACGATAATGAGGTCAATGGATTCAGTAGCAAGCTGATTTATAAAAGCTTCTTCCTTATTAATATGTGCAGTCTGAAAAAGAGGGATCTTATTTTCAATAGCAAATCTTGCCACTGGTTGGGGTTTAATCTCTAGGCCTCTACCAGATGGCCTATCAGGAGAACAAATGACATGGACAAGATTGATTCTGGAATGATTGGCCAACATTTCGAGACATGGTATTGAGAAATCGGGAGTGCCAAAAAAAATGGTTTTAAAAATTTTATTACTCATATTAATGGAAAACTTCTACCACAGAGCGGAATAACAGTCTAGGCAGGTAGCGGCCTATTGCTTCCGGCGAAAAAGTGCATACGATTCTTGTAATTCGGCCAGTTTATTATTCATCAAATTATCAATTATCTGTCCAATGCGAAGACCTCTTTTCCAAATATACCAAGAATTCATAATTTGAAAATTGGCGCTTGTCGAGATTGCAGATAAAGGCATTATAAGATAGTCGTAGTTATTGCTTACTAACTCTTGATCGGCTTGAGGTTGTGATATCGGCTCAATACTTCGACCGAGAAGTTCCGAAACAAAATATGGCTTACGATATACAACTCCAATACGGGTGTGAGAATCGACACTCACAAGATGTTCTCTTACTTGATTTGGGATTATTGGTAAGGCCATCATTGAAGCGATATGGTACCAAATTAAGAGAGTTGTGATGGTGTATTGTGTAAGACGTAGAGTGATTGTTCCTGTCGTGATAAAATACAAGCAAATATTTGTAATCAAGAAGAGTAGAACGACATAACAGGTGATGGTTGAAAACATTGGCAAAAATTGTTGATAGACTAAAATAAAAATAATAGTTCCTATAGCGAGTGTACTCAGACTGATCGAAAGAAAATTGATCAATTTAGTAAACCAAGGAAAATCAAAAGAGGATACTGCCAGATAGGAAATGACAAAAAATGTAGCAGGCATAGCATAATGGTGTGAACGTTGGGCGGGAAAAATCCAGATAATCCAAAAAACACTAAAACAGATTGCCAAAAATAATTTCAGATCATTTTTAAAAAGAGTATGAGATTTTATATCTCGATATAAGATAACTGCAAAAGGGATGATCAAGGGGAATGAGAAAAGAAACAAACCTTGAACCAATACGAGAGGACTATAAGTTCTTGCAGTGAATTTACCTAGATTTTCACGAATAAAAAAGTAATCAAAAAATTGACTGCCAAATTTATAGGAGCAAGCAATATACCAAAGAGATGCTGGGATTATAATGAAAATGATAAGTCTAAAAAAAGCCTTAAATAATGATCGTTCACGACGGATCAGGAGAAAGGCAAAGAGGGAAGCTAATGCCATGATAATTGAAATCGGACCCTTAATAAGTGAAGATGCGGCCAATAATAAGGAGCTAAGTATTAATATAGAAAACTTTTTGGTGCTAAAATATTCATAGGCAAAAAGTGTTCCAATCCCCGTAAACAGAGTAAAAAAAGCATCCATCATATATATGCGAGAATACTTAATCATCCCAAAAGTAGAAATAAAAAGTATAAATATACCCAAACTTGTGAGAGAGCTAGATCGACTTAGTAGCTTCGAGGTGCAAGCTATGAGACAGCATGTAATTACGAAAATAGATATTCGAGCAGACCACAAACCTTCACCAAAAATAAAATAGAAAGGAGTTGTCAGCCAAAACTGCAATGGTGGCTTCGAGAAATGTGGTTCTCCCAAATAATACGGAATGAGATAGGATTTTTTAGAAAACATTTCCTTGGAAATTTGGAGATAAAAACCCTCGGTTCCCTGCCTTGGAGAAGACTGATCTCCGATATGAAAAAGAAAAAGAAAAAAAATAAATATTAATGTGATATAAGACCATGTTTTACTATCATATTTTGGCAAAGTAAAAGTCATGTTAGCTTTCTGTTTTTTATATAGATGAATGATAAGTATATTAGAAAACCAAAGCTCACAGAAAAACAGGCATAAACAGGAGGTAAGCGAGAACTATTTCCGAGTTCTTGGAAATAGCTGATGAGTAACCAAAAAACTAAAGTGAATACGAATACAAATGCAATTGTTCTTCCAAATGATGACTGTCGGCGATTTGGTCGGAAAATGGAAATGGCCGCAAAAATGGAAAGCAAAACGCATGAGATTGCTGCATTGATTTTGTCATAGAACTGAACAAGATATTCATCAATATTAATCCCAGATCGTCTGATGTTTTTTAAATGATGATAGAGGCCATGTAAGTTAAGAGAATTAATATCAGACTCAAGTCTGATAAAATCATCAGGTGTCTCTGCCAGTGCCACGTTGCCAGGTCCAGATATCGTCATCCGTGGATGTTCATGATTATTGAGACCAGAAATAAGCGAACTATTCTCTGATGTCCACTTGCCTGTAGCGGTTTCAAAAATGGCTTTAGATGTGAATGTTTTATCAGTGAGTAAGAAGTTTTTGTCATAAGCATAAATGCCTAGGTCTATCAAACCCTTGGAGGATTTATCATAATGGGTGAAGGAAAAAAAATAATTGCTCCCTTTAAACCAGATTTTACCAGTGCCGATTGTACTAGACGTAATTGCTTTCGTTTTCAAGTTTCGGAATTTGGATTCGCTTTGTTCGATGAAAACATTTTTCTTCGACTTAGCAAACGGATAAACGTATCCAGCGAGATAAATTTGAACGGCAGAAGCCAGCAAAGAAAGAATAATTATAGTAAAAACGAATTTCATCCTTGAAAATCCAGATGCAAAAATGGCAACAAGTTCATTGCGACTTTGCAATTTATTGATGCAAAAAAGAGTTCCTGTAAGGCAGGAGATGGGAAATATTTTAGATGCATTGCCCGGAAGTTCAATTAAGTGATTAATCAAGACCTCATATGCGGTTACATTTGTCCGCAATAATCCACTAATAAGATTAGCAACAGACATTAGGAGTACAAAGGCGATCACGGAACCTATGAAAAATTTGATCCATTCAAGTGTGATCATTCGCTGCAACTTCGTCATTAGGAAATTATAGAGACTTATAGAATTTTTGAAAAGAAACTAAATACTCTAAGGCATGGTCTAATGAAAATTGAATTAACTGCTAAGCCCAGATTAGGGTGCTCAATGAACAAATCGATCAAGTTTGGCGATTGTTGATAATAATAATGAATAAGTGATGACCCGAACCGGAGTTGAACCAATTTCTGCTTATATAATCTGAGATCGTGAACAATTCTGGAATTTTCACTGAAAGAATAAGTTGCAATATAACAACTTTTCGAATTAAGTTTAAGTTTCTGGAATGCATCATTAAAGAGTTTTGGATTATATGCTGCCTTTTTTTTGATAAATTTTCTTAGCATTTCACTGTTTATGAACTGGAATTTGAAACCTAAACTAAATTTGACAAATTGTTTTAGGCAACGCTCGCATTCTTTTTTGAGTCTTGGCGATCTGTCATATGCTTTGGCAAGATCCCAATAAACCTGGCTAATAAGCAAGATTTCGGCCAAGTTTTTGTCCTTGGTAAAAAGTTCAGGATGAAGTTTATCTTCAGTGGTTTCAAAATATGCTGCCAAGGAATCAAGGTACTTCATATACGCAGTGACAGTTCTTGGTATATCATCTTTCTGCGAAAATTCTTGTGCATGTCTCAAGAGACTTAAGCGATCACGGTATTTTTGAATAATGTATTTCGGGCGTTCTTGCTCCTCACCTGAATTAGTATTTTGCTGTTTTTTTGCTGCCATAGCAGATACCTATTCGGCCGGAAAGATAGTTTGATTTAATTAGATGTGCTAATACTGATTAGAAGCGATAAGATAATGATAAGCTTGACTCTTTCTCTTTACTATTTTTTTGATGTAAACTTTCATCATACATAAAGGTTACATTCTGTAAGGCGAAATCGAGCATCAGTCTGGGTTGAATCCACGAAAGACCAATTCCCTGAGATTTTGTTGCAAGGCCATGATCATAGTTCGTTCCGATACGGAGATATAAATCCTTAAAAAGTGAAAATTGTGCTCCAATGCGGTAAAACAAATTCTCAGAAAAAGTATCTGCCTTGTATTTGGATCCAATATCAGTCATTAATGTAACAAAATTCTTGTAAACATATTGTAATCCAATTGTTCCGCGCCCTCCGTTTGGGCCCTTTTCTTGAGGATCATCGGCAAGAAGTCCCAAGGAAAAACCATTCTCAAAAACATTTGTAATACCGATGGAAATAGTACTGTATTTTTTGGTGAGATAGTCCACGGCTGAAGCATCTTTTGTGGCGGCTTCATTCATCTTATAAGCGATACCAATTGCTGATGTATCGCTCGCTCTATAGGCCACAGAAGCGGCCATACGTTTATGTTCTTGAGAATCGATATCAATTTTATTAAAACTAACAGATCCGGCCACTTTGCCCCGACCATCACTTGCAATAATTCCAAGTTGTTCGCTCTTTTCTGGCGCGCTTGTTGATTGCATGTCATCATTGGCGAAAGTATGAGTGGCCGAAGCCTTTTGAATGTAAAAGGCCGAAAGATTAAAAAAAGCCAGGGGTGCTGGATTTAATACTGTGGATTCGTCCATTAAAATTGATCCCACTCCAGCGCCCGCAGTAGATTTCAATCGAGTAGTTTCAAAATTCTGCAAAGCGCCAGCAGACGCCAGAGAAGAGAAAATTAGAATTGGACACAAAAAAGTTGTATATTTACATTTAAAAAAAACCATAAAACGAATCTCCAAGGATTAGTGTAATGAAAATTAAGCAGGCCGTCATCCCAGTTGCAGGCAAAGGCACGCGATTTCTTCCAGCAACGAAAGAAATCCCAAAAGAAATGATCCCTATAATTGATATCCCCATGATTCATTATATTGTTCAGGAGGCGATAGATTCCGGTATTGAACAAATAGTGTTTGTTAATTCCTCCCACAAAGAGAGTATTGAGAATTATTTTGACCGCAATTACGCTTTGGAAAAATTTCTTGAGGCCAATAACAAGCATAAAGAGCTGGAATTAATCCAAAAGATCGGTAATTTGGTTGAAATTGTATCTGTGAGACAAAAAGAGCAACTTGGATTAGGACATGCCATTTTGGCCACTGATCGGTTGATTGGTAAGAATAACTTTGCTGTCCTTTTGGGGGATGATCTCATTAAAGGTGCTGAACCTTGCACAAAACAACTCATGAAAGTTTCAGAAACATATGGAGATAGGCCGGTCATTGGTATCATGGATGTACCCAAGGATGATGTCTCTAAATACGGAATTATTGATGGAACTTTTATGGAAGGTGATAAACAGACAGTTTTGATGAAAGACATGATAGAAAAGCCACTTCCATCCAAAACACCCACAACGTGGGCCACTCCAGGACGATATATTTTGAGCAGTGATATTTTTGAATATCTCAAGAGAATTAAGCGCGGAGCCGGAGATGAATATCAGCTCACTGATGCCATTAATCTCATGTGTAAATCAGGACCCGTTTACGCACATTTCTTTACAGGTAGGAGATATGATACCGGTAACATTTTTGGCTATTTTGAGGCAACACTTAATTTTGCATTGGCCGATCTTCGATTAAAGAATTATGCATCGGATTTAATAAAAAAATTGGCAAAAGACTTATAAACAGGGAACACGCATGAAATTTAATATTGCTTACTTTTTGATTTTTTTGACGATCAATATACCAAATTCTTTTTCTGCAGTGCCTTCAATAGAGGGTCTCTTTAAAAATCTGAATAATAAACCTGTTACGGAAAAACTTGTCACAATTAAGGCCAAAGTTCAGACAGAGGTGATATCAGATACTCAAGAGGGACAGTCCAAAGAATATTACCTTAAGATGATGCTTTTAAAGCGCAATGACCATCAGCTAGATGTCTTGCACACTATTCATACATCCCCCGATTGTAATTATAAAACGATTGTAGATTATAAATATTTCGATGATGTTTCAGCTTCAATCGCTAAAGGCGAAGAAGATGTTTCATTAAGTTTTTATGCATTAATGTCTATGCTCGGGAGCAATAATTCAAAAATCATAAGTACATTTATGAAAAAGAGAAACAGTGATTTTGTAAATGAGAAGGAAATATTAAATCAAGAGAAGATCAAATTATTAGAAGCGTATTTGGGGTTTTTAAAATCAGGAGAAACCCCAGATTCTGGAAACAGCCCTTTAAGGCCAAAAAGTGATGCTGAAAAAAACAAAATAGATGAGTTAATGAGTATGAGATTTTACAAGCTTCCCACATCGACAAACTTGAAAATGGTAAAAATAGGTAGAGAGATAAGTTGGGTTATAAAATTTGAAAATGTTGATGCTTATTTTGATAATGAAACATTTAGACTAAAAAAGTTTAAATCAAATTTATATGATCAAGTTATTTCATACGATTTTACTAATTATATCCTGATGGATGGCACACATGAATTTCCTCGAACAATTAACATAGTAAATGAAGGAAAAGGTCAGACAAACTTGACAATTTTAGATGTGAACTATAGCGATGATAAAAATAATCAATTTAAGAAAATTTTAGCGGAAGTATCAAAATTGAAACTCCCTCCCGATAATTCTAACGCAAAAAATCCGTCCTTTTTACTCATGAATTAATCCACTTAGTTTACTCTCATCTTTCTTAATGTTTTAAAAATTTCACCGATGAGTATTTGAATTCTCAGGTCCACATGGCCTGATAAAATGGGAATTTAAGTATGAAATCACTTATCGGTCTGATTGTTCTTGTGGCTTTTACTATTGGAATGGATGCGTTCGCCATCATACAAGACCCCGGTGTTCGAACACCTGTGGTTCCAGTGAATAGTGGCGGAGGTGCAGTTGGTGCAGCGAGTATTACACCAGTTGTAAGCACACCCGCAGTCACGACAACTGTCATTGAATGCAAGGATGAAGATTATGTGCCGCTAAAACTGATTAATCTTTTATCACAAGGAAATACAGGAATTGAAATTGAAAAATCGATTATACCTCAAGCGAATGGTGAACGTCCTAAATTGCGGGTGCGGGCAAAAATACCTGCCATTTTAAGTAGCTGTATTAAAAAACTAGATCTAGAAATGAGGACTATCGGTAATAACGTTGTGATGTCCTATCGAAATAATGTCGCCGATCTTCGAACTGAGATGAGCAGAGAAATTGGAAAAACATATAAGGATTTAGATGGGGTCGACGTAACGATTACCAGTGAGTATCTTGCAGGGCTCTCTCCCTATCAATTGTATGAATCATGTTTGGTATTTAAAGGAGTATTAAAGAAAACTACAACCGGTCAAACAACACTAGATAGAACATCCCCTGGTGCAAGCTATGCCAGTTACAGCGTGGAGAAAGACATTTCATTTGATCCTGAGCAACCGGTCAAAGTACTTTACGCAACGACAAATGGACATGCAAATTCCTATGGGCCACTCCATGGCTTTGATATGGTCTCAAATTCACCAAATGGATGTATGAAACTTGAGGAGTTGGGCCAGGATAGTGTTTATGCTTATACACGGGAAGAGGCACGAAGATTTAGATTGTTCGAAGTATGCAGGGGACACGATTATAGTGCTATTCGCGCCACGCTTTCTAGTCTAGGAAATGCTCCTGAATTGCGTGCCATCATGGAAAGAGCATTAGAGAGAGAAGGACAACAAGAAGCAGAAAAAAAATATAGAGAGCTGGAGGAATTGGCCAGGACGATCACATCCAGTACAGATGAAGAGAGCATTCGTGATGCTGGAGGAAAATATCTTCAGGTGCTTCGCCGTATTGATGACCTTGTGATGAAACCTGCCATTGAGGAACTTAAGACTTTACTCACCAGAAGACGCGAAGTTGGTGAGGAGGAGAGGAAAGTTATTGATAAGCGTATCAAAGAACTCAATGATAAAATTGGATTT
The DNA here is from genome assembly GCA_016187935.1 of Bdellovibrio sp. GTDB lineage: Bacteria > Bdellovibrionota > Bacteriovoracia > Bacteriovoracales > Bacteriovoracaceae > GWA2-49-15. The sequence goes on along the minus strand of JACPIU010000026.1, from coordinate 139,256 downwards.
TATTCCCGTTCCTCATCCAGATTCAAAATTGGGACAGTTATAGACAAGCTACTCGAATTTGGCGTTAAAGATGAAGCCATTGGTATAGCAGAGTTAAAACTCAAGTCTGATATTTATAGCCGAGTGTATTTGGACAACCGCGCTTCTGGGAGAGGGGAACGTTTATCTTTTACTCAGGCAGAATCACTATTGCAAAGTGAATTGAAAAGATTTGAGACACGTGCTGTAGAAGCTGAAAGAATGTATTTGGCCAAAACAGGTCAGAGAACTTACACCAGAGAGATAGGTTATAGAATAGAATCAACAAGGCGAGCGCGTGATCGGGTTTGGCAAGAAGATATGGGACGAATTCAAAACAACCTACAAGCATGTCAACGGACAGCATTTGGTTTTATGCAAAATCCGGCCCGATGCAATTACGCTCAAAGAAACATGGCCCTATGGCAACGTCAGGCCATGAGCCGACGGGAAAGATTCAATCGCAATCTAGGAGCCGAAATGGGGCGGTATGAGAGATATAATTCATATGAGATTGAAGCACAAAGAAGGTTGGCATCTGAAAGAACAGGTCCAGGTTATGTGAGTGACGGACTCGGTTCATATGGAATGTTTGAAGACTATTCCGGGTATGATCCATCATCTATGTATTCCATGGGTGCAGGTATGGGAACGATGGGGGGAAATCCTTACGGTGGTGGAATGGGGATGATGGGCGGGAACCCTTACGGCGGCGGCATGGGGATGATGGGTGGAAACCCATTCAACAGTGGCATGGGAATGATGGGAGGTAATCCTTACAATGGTGGATTGGCACCTTACTAGAGTCTAAAAGCTTAGAATTCGAGTGACGATTTAAAGAGAATTACGAAAGAGTTTTTGGCAGTATTCTCCGTCGTTGTATTGGTATAAGCATAATAATCACCCGTGAAGAGATATCCCACAGAAGCGCCTAAGTGGGTTTCGTTATTCCATCGATAATCAAAATCAACATCAAGTTCTGTTCCCAGACTATTATCTTGGGAAGTTGTTGCAGTAAAAATCCGGTTGGTGTCGTGATTATAGCTTTTAGTATCCGCCACAGCAGTCTCATTCGCTACTGCATAGATTGCAGCGAAATTCCAAGTTGACCGATCAGAACGAAGTGTGGACCCCAATTTAAAATATTTTGCATTAGTAATATAAGAATCAAAGACATTTCTAGTCGTATCACCAACTGCCATAAGGTTATACCGAAATAGTAAATTGGCAATTTGGTAGTTAGGGTTCAAATACATTGCATCATATGAACTTTCAACACCTGAATGACCTGACACATGTCCAAAGTTGGCAAAAAATGTCGTGCTATCACTGAGTTCATGCTTAGCTTCAAAGATAAATGCCTTTGCCCCATATTTGGAAGTAGAGGTTGAGTTGTATAGATGCCCAATCTCACCGCTTAAAATAGGTACTTCTCCTTGAATACTTGTCTTGCCAAAAGATTTTTTTAAATAGAAATCTGTAAGCTTTGTATCGGTTTTCCCAAGTGGAGTAGCTGTGCCAGTGTTTTGGATATCGACTAAAACCGTTCCATTAAATGCGTTGTTTTGCTTTTTGCTGTAATAAATCCCAAAAGCAATATCATTATCTGGATTATCATATAATAGCGAAGCGCCATATTCACGAACACGAGTAGCACGAGTCAAAGATTCATTTGAGCCAATTTTAGAGAAAAAAGGCGCAATATCAAAATTACCAATTTTGAATTTTGCGGTCAGCCCATCACGAATATATATTTGTCGATCCCAAATCTGGTGGCCATCATTAATCACAGCACCTAATCCCCAATGGTAAGTATGTCGGCCAATAATATATGTTGCAGTATCCGAGTAAAGTGTCATGTTGAATTGTGATACTTGTAATACCGAGGAACCGCCGGCATTAGTGTTATAATAGTACAGAGCATTAGCCATACTTTCTGAACTAGTACCCGCATTAGTAGTGGAAGAATCACCTAATCTTCCACCTCGACCATAGCCAGTTGTAAGTTCGGCCTTAAAAGTCGAAGAATCGTTAACGATTATTTCAGGCGATAATCGAAGAAGGTAAGTCTGAAAGCGCGCTGCGGCATGCTGTCCATTGGCCAACTGATATTCCTGTGTCCCTGGTCCGGTTGTTTGTTGTTGGGTTTCTTCGATTCGCCTATAGCTATCAATCGTGGCAGAATCTACACCAAAGACTCCGTGCCAATCCATAGGAAGGGCCAGAGCATCGAAAGAGGCAAGAGAACAAATGGCCGCTAAAAAAAATAATTTTTTCACACTTCTCATCCTAGTAAAATAGAACTGCTTGATGGAATTTTAATAGACTATATAGGTACATGAAATGTTAGTCAAAACAACACAATGCAAAAAGTAAAGATTAAGAAAATTTATATTTATTTGGCACTGGGTTCATGTTCTCTAGCTTTGCTACTTTTGATTTGGATTGTAAGTGTCGTGAGCGATTTCAGTTTCGAAAATTGGATAATTAAAGAAGAAGTTACTCAGCAACTTGAAATACCGATCGAATTGGAAAAAAGCAGCTCAATAAATACTTCACACTTTAATGCTTTTCAGGCCTTTTTTGTTCAAACAAATACAAGTGAAAGTATGAAAAATACAATGCTCAATCCCCAAGTTGGGCTTCGCGAGATGATTAAATTGCAGAAATATTATCAAAACGATTGCGTAGAACTGAATTGTTATCAGCATAGAACGAACTTGAATGGACTACCATCCCATTTATGGAAGACTCTCATCTCGATAGAGGATTTTCGTTTTCTAGATCATCAAGGCATCGATTTTTTTTCAATTTTTAGAGCAGCCATTAAGAATCTTCTGACACTTCGTCTTAAGGAGGGTGGCTCTACCTTAACTCAGCAACTGGTAAAAAATCTCTTTTTAAGTTCAGAAAAAACATTCTACCGTAAGATTAAAGAAGCCATAATCTCACTTTATCTCGAAGCAAAATTCGATAAAAAGGATATTCTAGAAATTTATTTGAATGAAGTTTATTGGGGCTCACTTCAAGGGGTAAGGATAAAGGGGATTTATGCAGCTTCAATCTTTTATTTTAATAAAACACCTCTTCAGTTAAAAAATTACGAGTCGGCAATTCTAATTTCATTACTCAAGGGGCCAAATCTTTATGGCCCTTTAAAGCATCCAGCATTACTTCGTACTCGTGTTTCAGCTTTATTTAAAAAACTAAAGGAAGAGAAACATTTTTCTATAGAACATTTGAAGGACTGGTCTGATACCAACTGGAAAGAATGGATGGAGCAATTAGAGAATAATAACCAACTCCAAGGACATAAATGTTTTGAGGAAATTGGCAGACATAAAGAATATTTATCTTACGATTCTTATGTATTATGTTTGAAATCTAAATCCATGTTAAGAAAGCTTACCAAAGAGCATTCAAATGTAGGATGGAGTATTAAAGGGCAAATTTATAATTTGGCCAATAATACATTATCGGCGTATTACTCAAGATATGAGCGAGATTTAAACAAGGCCTTATTGGACGAGACTCACAGTATAGGTTCAATTATTAAACCCATCGTTTTTGATGTCCTTGTTGATCTAGGAATTGATCCAGATGAAGAAATAGAACTAAAAAAAATGACCATCAATTTGCCCTCGGGCCAATGGACTCCAAAGGAAGCCGGGAATGTGGAATGGGGAAGTAAACTTGCTGCAATTGATATTCTTCGCAAGTCTTTAAACAACCCTATGATTGATTTGGCGAAAAGGAGCGGTTTTCTTAGAGTTGAAGAAGGTTTAAAAAAATATTTCCCAAAGGTTCAATCAATAGAGAGTTATCCTTCTCAGTTATTAGGTACTATTGAATTGTCCGTGAATGCTATCATAAAAGTATATTCGGAATTTTTACGGAGGGATTGCCAGCGTTTCAATGATGGTAAATTTTCTCTCATCGATGCAATGGCTGATCCCTCTCAAACAACCATTGCTCATCGTGTGAATCGCGATCTTAAGCAAATGCGTTTTTTTGGAAAAACAGGCACTACTAATTTTGGTCAGGACAATTGGTTCGTATTTATCACAGGTGACATTCTCGGGGCAATTTGGGTCGGAAACGAAATGGAAAGGAAAAATGAGGACACTAAGACCTATGGGAGCAGTACTGCTTTTCAATTGTTTCAGGATTGGGTCTTTGAAAGAGGCAAAAGATTTTCGGATGTAGACTGTGCCACACTGCGAGACAAGATAATGGCGCAGGAGAACAATCTTGCTTTATAAGGTGCAGGATTGTATAAAATACATCTGTTATTTGAAATCGTTGGGGTGTCGTCAAGTGGTAAGACAGCAGATTTTGATTCTGCCATTCGTAGGTTCGATCCCTACCACCCCAGCCATCTAATACCACAGCAAAATATCTCTTATTTAAATTGCGTAATCAATGTTAATTCATCTTGAAGAATGGAGGGCCATTTCTTACAATATCCTAAAATTAATAATTAAGTAGTAGTAATTGCCGTTAGATTCAATCTAACTTCCATTTATACCGGAGGATATGTGAAGAGAATTGTTCTTGTGTCTGGAACATCTAATCCGGGTCTATCTAAAAAAATTTCTGAATATCTAGATGTCCCCCTAGTTGATCCGCAAGTTGTGCGATTTGCAAACGGTGAGATTTTCTGTGAGATAGAAAAAAATGTTCGCGGTGCCGATGTATTTGTAATTCAATCAACATGTCCACCGGCAAATGACACATTGATGGAGTTATTGATTACTATTGACGCTCTTAAAAGAGCTTCCGCAATGTCTATTACTGCCGTAATGCCACATTATGGATACGCACGCCAAGATCGCAAAGTCAGTCCCCGAACACCCATCTCCGCTAAACTGGTCGCGGATATATTGACAGTGGCCGGGGCTTCTCGCGTGATTACCATGGATTTGCATGCAGGACAGATTCAAGGTTTCTTTAATATTCCATTTGATAACATTTACGCTTCCCCAGTGCTCATCGATTATATTCATCGAGAGCTTTTTAGTGAAACTACTATCTTTGTATCTCCCGATGCCGGTGGAGTTGAACGTGTTCGACATTTTGCCAACAAACTAAAAACAGACATTGCCATGATTGATAAACGTCGGACGGCCAAGAATGTTGCCAAGGCCATGAATATTATCGGAGAAATTAATGGCAAAGAGTGCATCATCATTGATGATATGATTGATACTGCGGGAACTTTGATAGAAGCCTGTAAAGTATTAAAGGAAAAAGGAGCAACTAAGGTTTATGCTTGCGCTACACACCCAGTCTTTAGCCCACCAGCATTGGAAAGAATTAAGAACTGTGCAGAATTAGATAGAGTAATAGTCACAGATACAATTCCCCTATCAGAGGACGGTCATAAAATTGATAAAATTATTGTTCTTTCAACTGCTGAAATTCTTTCGAAAGCTATCCATAGAACATTCAACAATGATTCAGTCAGTTCTCTTTTTATATAGAAGATCATGCCCAAATTAATTGTTGGTCTTGGAAATCCCGGTCGTAATTATAGTAGAACTCGGCACAATATAGGTTGGATGGTCTTAGATAGGGTTACAAGTTCAAATAACCTTATATGGAAAGATAAATTTAAAGGTTCTTATTTAGAGCTAACTGGAAGAAATGAAAAAATTTTTTTTCTCAAGCCTAAAACTTTTATGAATAAAAGTGGCGAAAGCGTCGTTGAATTTGCTCAATTTTATAAGATTCCTTTGTCTGATGTAATAATAATTCATGATGATATGGACACTCCATTTGGCACGATCACCTTTAAAAGTAATGGAGGAGCAGCGGGGCATAATGGAATTAAATCGATTATTGAAAAAACGGGAACGCAAGAATTTAAAAGATTACGTATGGGAATTGGTCGCCCAATCGGTGACATGATTTCATCATCATTTGTCCTCTCTGGTTTTAATCCAGACGAGGAAAAATTGCTTGAAGCATTTTTAAATTTGGCATCTGATGCAATAAATTGCTATATCAATGAAAATTTTGAGAAGGCCAGCAGCCTATATAGTCGAAAGACAGTGCTTCCCTCTTAATTCTTTGAAAATCGTTTAGGGAGATGCTATGCCATTAAATTGCGGAATTGTTGGACTGCCAAATGTAGGGAAATCCACTATTTTTCAGGCCATAACTTCAGCACCGGCTGAAGTCGCCAATTATCCATTTTGCACAATTGAGCCCAATGTCGGAATTGTTGAAGTTGCTGATGAACGTTTAGATCATTTGGCAAAAATAGCAAGGCCGCAGAAAGTAATTCCTGCAGTTGTGGAATTTGTAGATATTGCCGGTCTTGTCAAAGGTGCTTCGAAAGGTGAGGGACTTGGAAATCAATTCTTGGGACATATCAGGAATGTGAATGCCATTGTTCATGTCGTAAGATGTTTTGAAGATAATAATATTATCCATGTTACCGGGAAGGTAGACCCATTAGATGATATTGAAACGATTAATATTGAATTGGCGCTGGCCGACTTAGAGGTAGTCAAAACAAAGACGCAATTAGCAAAGCAAAAATTCAGGCACCAATATTAGAAAAATTGCAAAAGAGTCTCGCACAAGGGGTTCCGGCACGAAAAGCTAACCTATCAACGGAAGAAGAGCTTGCGATAAGGGATCTAAATTTGATCACATTGAAAAAAATGCTGTATTTGTGCAATGTTGATGAAGCGAATATTTCTGCTGATAATGACCATATTAAAAAAGTTCGGGAATATGCCCAGAGAAATAATGAAGAAGTATTTAAGTTATGTGGAAAACTTGAAGCTGAGGTGGCCAATTTTTCTAATGCTGAAGAGCGAAAGCAATTTCTCGCAGAAATGGGTTTAGAGACAACTGGTCTGTCTCAGTTAACAACTATTGCATATAGAATGTTAGGTCTTAGAACCTATTTTACGGTAGGTGAAAAAGAAGTGCGGGCATGGACTTTTGAACAAGGGATTAAGGCCCCAGAAGCAGCAGGAATTATTCATTCGGATTTTCAGAAAGGGTTTATTCGTGCCGAGGTTTTTCACTGTGAAGATCTCTTTAAATACGGAAGTGAAGCTAAAGTAAAAGAGGCCGGCAAGTTTCGACTTGAAGGAAAAGAATATGTTGTGCAAGATGGGGATATCATGCACTTCCGGTTTAATGTATAGATATCCCTAAGATTCGAGCATGCCTGTAGCAAAATCCAATGTCGTGTTTGGTAAATTTGCCTTCTTTTCATAGAGTAAGTTGTAGAAGAAAAGATTGCGATAAATTAATTTTACATAGTTGTTTGTTTCATCATAGGGAATGAGTTCCATAATGAGCATGGGATTGTCCTTGAATTTATCTAATATCTTACTCCATCGGTTCACACGATGTGTTCCCGCATTATAAGAAGCAAGAGCATAAATGACATTGCCACTGTAATAGCTAATCAGATGTTTTAAATATTTCGTTCCAATCTTGATATTGGTTGCTGGGTGAAAGAGTTTTCGAGGTGTGATTCCTCTTTGCACCGAACTGCCAGTCTTGGGCATGATCTGCATCAGCCCAATTGCTCCCGCTCCGGAAAGGGCCTTTTCTTGGAAAGCACTTTCCTGCCGCATCAGAGAAAGTATCAAGTACTGCAAATCAGAAGTTGAATTCTGTTTGATGAAAGCAGAGTAGCGCAAGGGAAAGAAGATCCTTAAGGTATCTAATGATGTCTCATTGTCATTAAGTGAATGAATTTTTTGCAAGTTAGAAAAAAGATGAATTAGACCATTGTTTTCCGAAAGAATTTTAGAAAGATACTGGGTGTGAAAAATCATCCCACCGCGTCCGACGTTGGCACGAAATGTCTTTTCATTAAGAATTTGTAAAATAGTTTTTACTTCCTGAACGGAAAAATTATGGTTGCCTAGCTTCAACCAGACCAGGAGCCTTTTGAAATGGTCTAATGAGTATACTTTTGTCTGCTTTTTGACAATTGCTGGAATTGATTTTAGATAAGTCATGCGCGCTCTTTGGAGGCCCGCTTCTTTGCCTTTTAAGTTCTGATATCTTGTAATTGCCGCAATAGAATAAAAATCAAACGGATGGTCAGCAATTAGGGATTCATACATTTCCAGAGCTTTTTGAGCTTCCTTTTCACTTTGGTTGGCCACCCAATACTTTAATCTCGGTGGCAAATCGTGATAATTTTCAATTAATTTATGCTTGGAGATAATAGAAGCAATAGTCTTTTCATCTCCCTGAGTAATAGACAAAATGAGGTTGTAAAAAATGGAATCAACATCAAGGTCGGCACCGCCAATGAGAGAATTGTACGTAAAAAGCTCTTTGGCCTCTTGGTTAAAATCATTCATAATGAGAAAGCGACCAGTCTTATTGAGAGTTTCGCTGATAAAACGACTTTGTAAAAAGTCGCGATTTTGATGAAGGTAAGAAATAAAATACTTTGTATTATTGCTGATGTCCTCTTGGTTTCCGCTATTCATCAGGCCAAGTGACATTGAGCTGATCTCATTTTTGAAGGAAATAAAGTTAAGTTGGGTATCCATCTTTTTGTAGATATTGTTCGTAATTGTGGGATCTATTTCTATATTCTCAATAAGTTCGTCATTTGGAAGAAGTAAATCATTGCTCATTAATTGATTTACCCATGTAGAAATTTTTTGTGAATTTTTTATATTATTTTTTTGCTTTTTAACGAGATTAAGAACCTGATCGGTACTACCGTGAGCGACGAATTCTGTTAAATATTTCAGCGTGGTATCCGTGATTTCGGTATTTGCATCTTGGAGTGCATAAGTAAAAACATTAGAGACACATTGTTTTGTATAAAGTGTCCTGAATGCTCTTTCTAGGAAATCATTGCTCTCTAATTTAGATATCAGTGAACATTGGGCCATGTCCGCTGATTTATTCGCCATCAGTTCTGATAAGTTATTCAAGGTTGTATGCAATTTTGAAAAGGGTGTGTCCTTTATTGATGTTTTAAGGGCATTAATTTGAGTATGAGTTGCACTCTTCTTGTTTTTTAACAAGACAATAATATTCTCACCCGTAGAAATTGATTTACGATCAATAGTCGTCTCCGCCAATGCCCAGACAGAATATATTAATAGCGTAATGTACATAATGTACTTGTACAAATGACCTCCATTTCATTGTGTACAAGATTAGATCGAATTAAATCTTTCTTGAATCTCAGTCAACTTCCTGTTTATTTCATTTAAGACGACCTTCTTGTCATCAGGGACCACCATACTTAAATTTGCGAGATAGGTATTAACTTCACTGAGGTAAACTAGATCTTTCTTATAATTTTCCTGAATTTGTTCAAAGGTTAAATTAAATTCATCAGCAACTTCATTAAAATAATCCCCTTTCCGAAAGAATAGACGGCCAGGGCTTTCCCCGGCACGAATCGCTTTGAAAAATTTCATAAGTTTATATAGTGGGCCAGCAATCTTGTGACTGAAAAATATGCAAATAACAAAAATCATACCGGTAAATCCAATCTGCCATAAGCTTAAGATAATAAGTAGTTCACGACGTGTCTGTGGAAGGCGAGATGCAATGTCTGCTGAGACTTGAGCATTTTTTTCAATAATTTCTGTCAAGACATCATAGATAACGAGCGGGTATATCAAACTGGAAATAAAAACGATGAGACACACATAAATGCTAAAGCGTAATTGAAATGAAGGGTTTACAAGATAAATTCTTCTTTTATTAATACCCACCTAAAAAACTCCAAATTTTATCATAAACCACCACAATTCCATATATTTTAAATCAAGCTACAATTCTTAGCTATGACAAAATTTTTCCGTACAAGCAAAGACAAATGTTTAACTTCAATTTTGGGTCTATAATCTGCACATGAGTAATAATTTAGTGGATGTCATCGGCGAGCAATTTGATTTTGGCTTTACAGGGAGAACCAATATCCTTGATCGAAATTCAAGCCAGTTTTTAGGCGCCATCTATCAGATCGACGGATTAATTGTTAAGTGTCTATATAGAGGGATAGGGGGCAAAAAAGGTCTATACAAGGCACTCCATGAATCACTTGTTCTAACAACAATCAAACATATCTCTGAGCCAGAAATACTTGACGATTCCATTGCAGAATTTCGGTTAACAAAAGAGCAAATGCTTCACGAACTCCAAAATTTGATGAGGGAATTGCGTGATACTAAGAAGTTAAAACCACCAGGGCATCTTAAACTTGCCATTGTTACGGATTTTTTTCTTAGCGGCACCGATGTCACGGCACGAGAGTTTGATTTGTTAAAACTGTTGACGGAATATGCAAAAGTCAGTGATATATACGCAAATTCAGATATTGAAGAAACTGAGGTGACTCAAGGCTTAATTGGGCTTCGTAAAAAAGGTGCTCTTGCTGTCGTGAGTGACCAATAGTGGGGGAACGTATGAAAACACAAAAGCACAACCAGGGTGAACTCAAGTCACTTACAGTGAAAATTGAAAAAGACATTGCCGAAGCAACTGAAAAAATGGCCAAAAAGGCAGGTATCCCTGTTGATGAATTGGTTGTTGTGGCGCTTAAAAGATATAGATCTTCTCATGCAGAGCTAGATGATAAACTTCCCAAACTGGACTAATGAGCGAATTGACTCCCTGGGCAACGGACGGTATTGAGAATTCTCAATTTCTCGTTTCAGAGTAGTTTTTTACTTTGACATAGATTTCATAATTATTTTACAAAGTGATCAATATTAACTCAGCACAAGGAAAAACAGATGATTAAATTATTTAGCATCTTAGTGAGCATGCTTGCGCCGGCCCTGGCGATATCAAGTGAAGTAGATCTGAGGATCCCTGAGCTCACAAACACATTTGAGCTTTTTGGGACAACGGTAACAGGTAATACACTCTTGTTGCTGGGTTTAATTGTGGTCGCCATAGGCATGGTCTTTGGAATTTTCGAGTTTTTAAAGATTAAAGGACTTCCAGCTCACCGCTCTATGCTCGAGATTTCTGATCTCATTTATCAGACCTGCAAAACATATCTTTTTCAACAAGGAAAGTTGCTAGTATTTTTGGAACTGATGATTGGTGCTTGTATCGTCTATTATTTTGGTGTTCTGAAACACATGGAAGCATCAAAGGTTCTACTTGTGCTTTCCTGGTCTATCTTAGGAATTCTTGGTTCCATGGGTGTGGCTTGGTTTGGAATTCGGATCAATACTTACGCAAACAGCCGTACCGCCTTTGCCTCACTTCAAGGTAAGCCTTATGAAGTCATGAACATTCCGCTAACTTCAGGTATGAGTATTGGCGTGCTTCTGATCTGTGTTGAACTTATCATGATGCTCTTCATTTTGCTCTTTGTTCCACGAGAATCAGCCGGTGCATGTTTTATCGGCTTTGCTATTGGCGAGTCTCTTGGGGCTTCAGTTCTGCGTATTTGTGGTGGTATCTTCACGAAGATTGCAGACATTGGTTCAGACCTCATGAAAATTGTTTTCAACATTAAGGAAGATGATGCTCGAAATCCTGGTGTTATTGCCGATTGTACAGGTGACAATGCTGGTGACTCTGTGGGACCCACCGCTGACGGTTTTGAAACGTATGGTGTTACAGGTGTCGCTCTTATTAGTTTCATTGTTCTTGCGGTCGGTATGGGCGTAGGACCAGATGGGAAATTAACTTTGACCGCTAATGGTGAAATTATTCAGGCAAATTTAATTGTCTGGATTTTTGTAATGCGTATCCTCATGGTGGCGACATCGATTGGTTCTTACCTTGTGAATGGTTGGATTTCCAGAGCAAGATTCGGCAATGCTGATCACTTTGATTTTGAAGCACCATTGACATCACTTGTTTGGATCACCTCAGTTATCTCCATTCTTGTCACCTTTTGGGTAAGTAATATGCTCCTTGGCAGTATGGGAGAGGGTCTGTGGTGGAAACTTTCCACCATCATCAGTTGTGGAACTTTGGCTTCAGCGCTTATCCCCGAACTGACTAAACTTTTTACTTCATCAAAATCTGCCCACGTTGATGAGATTGTAACAGCTTCACGTGAGGGAGGGGCTTCGCTCAACATTCTTGCAGGTCTCGTTGCTGGTAATTTCGGCGCATTTTGGAAAGGGATCGCGATGGTCGGCCTTATGTATGTTGCCTATCTCACAAGTAGCACGGGTTTAGATTCGTTCATGGTATATCCTGCAGTTTTTGCTTTTGGTCTTGTGGCCTTCGGCTTTTTAGGAATGGGACCTGTTACGATAGCTGTTGATTCATACGGACCTGTTACTGATAACGCCCAATCAGTATTTGAACTTTCTCAAATTGAAACTCTTCCAGGTATTAAGGAGGAAATTAAAAAAGATTTTGGTATTACGCCAAATTTTGAGCAAGGGAAACTCTACCTTGAAGAAAATGACTCTGCGGGAAATACCTTTAAGGCCACTGCTAAGCCAGTACTCATTGGTACTGCTGTTATTGGTGCCACAACCATGATTTTTTCCATTATTCTTCTCCTCAATTTGAAACTGGATCTCCTTGATCCTAGAGTTCTTCTGGGTCTTGTGACCGGTGGAGCGGTTATCTTTTGGTTTTGCGGAGCTTCCATTCAAGCTGTCTCGACGGGTGCTTATCGTGCTGTCGAATTTATCAAGAAAAATATTAAACTTGAGACAACCGAAAAGGCATCGGTGCATGATTCTAAAGAAGTAGTAAAGATTTGTACCATCTACGCGCAAGCTGGCATGATTAATATCTTTGGAGTAATTTTTGCCTTTACCTTAGCTTTTGCTTTCTTCGAACCTACTTTCTTTGCAGCGTATCTAATTTCAATTGCCGTATTCGGGCTTTATCAAGCTATGTTTATGGCAAATGCTGGTGGAGCTTGGGATAATGCCAAAAAAGTTGTTGAAGTTGATTTAAGAGAGAAGGGCACTCCACTGCATGCAGCTACTGTTGTAGGTGATACTGTTGGTGATCCATTTAAAGATACGTCTTCTGTAGCATTGAATCCGATCATCAAATTTACAACCCTATTTGGGCTTTTAGCTGTTGAAATTGCAGTAGAAATGGCAACAGGATTTAGAACTGTTTTAGCTGTCGTGTTACTCTTGGTAGGATTTGGCTTCGTGATTCGCTCCTTCTATGGAATGCGAATTGGTAAGACTAAGTCGACAACACAATTAAACGAAGGTGGCGATAAGAGCAAAAATGCTCACGCATCAGCAACCGTCTAATTAAATATTTCTATAAGATCTTTTTAACTGAAGGCCCAGGTATTTCCTGGGCCTTTTTGTCGAACTCAGATGTGACTGTCAAAAAAAGAGACACTTCAAAATTTTGAGTGTTTAAATTTGTACCTAATCTAATTAAATAAAATCGAGAACTTACCAGACAAATTGAGTATTTTTAGGTCATTGGGACTCCGTTTGGGCACATGGCATCAATTGTGCACAAGTTACATCCAAACGTGGAGTTTTGCATGGCCAAGGCCAAAAAAAATCAAATGCGCTCTTGCTTGTGGTTAATACCTCTGTGTAGCGCATACGTGGCCTGGGGAATGGTTAATGATCTCAGCTTTCATTCTCGTCAGTTCATGATGGCACACAAGCCACAGGTTCTTTCAAAGCGCATCGACGATTCTACCCGGCAGGTAGCTTCAGGCTTTAAAAAGGAACCGGCCATCCGCTATATGCCTTTGAACCCTGAAAATTATAGTAAGATAACTGGTACATGGCAGGTCTATAATTTTATCAATACTCGCGATGAAGATGAAGCCATGAATGTTAAAGTAAAACTTGAACTCATCGGAAATGGCCAAATCAAACTTGATAATGATGAACAGCAAATCTTCTGGATTAGCTTCTATTCAGAACAGGAAACGATAGCTATTTTTAAGAAATTGAAAAATGGTTTTGAAATCCTCGAAGCTAGAAAGATAAATGAAGAAAAATCTAGAGTGGCAGTAGCAGTTGGGAAATATAAGGAAAATAAGACTTCAAAAACCTCTGTGCAGGAAGAAAAGAAAGGTTTGATTCTGAGTGATGTTGAATTAGTTTTAGAGAAGGCTTTATTACCCTCTGTCACGAATGTAATTTTAGAAGGAGATGCTATCTCTGGTAAAGCTACAATTAGAGATGGTGTTCTTCAATATGTTGATGTGAGAGTTTCGGCCAACGGCCAGAGCTATTCTATAGAAATTCCATTTGCTGAAATTAATGACGGTGGACAGTTTACGGCTGATTTAGAAGGTCAGTCGGTATCAGGAATTCTGACCAACAACGGCCAAAGTGCCTTTAGAGTTCGTTTCGCAACAGGGCCTATGGCCGGTGCAATCCTGAATTTTATAACTCAAAGTGAATTTGAAAAGCAGCAAGATTTAAGAGAAGACATGTCACAGACTCCTGCAGTTGAGAATGTAGTCGAGGATCGTGTTGATAATGCGCAAGAAATGGTACGTGCAAAAATAGAAGAACAAGAACAAGCTGCTGAACAGCGTGAATTGCAGAATACCAAAATAGAATCAGCTCCGCCCGTTGAAGAAGTGACCACTGAAACTGTAACTCCAGAAGAGATGGCAGAAAAAATCCAAGCAAGTGGTTTTGATTTCGGAGCTAAAACAGCAAGAGATATTGCCAGTAAATAAAAAAGGCTGCAAAAGCAGCCTTTTTTAGGGATATCATTTCACTATTTCCCAAGTAGATTTTTTAATTCTTGCGTCAAAACAGGTACGACTTTAAATAAATCCCCAACGATTCCATAATCGGCTTTAGTAAAGATAGGTGCATCTTTATCTGTATTGATGGCAACAATGACTTTAGATGTACGCATTCCTGCCAAGTGCTGAATGGCCCCAGAAATCCCACATGCAATGTAAAGTGAGGGAGAAACGGTTCTACCCGTTTGTCCGACCTGCATAGAGTGAGGTGCAAAACCTGAATCAACAGCAGCACGGCTAGCTCCTACAGTTGCTCCAATGACATCGGCCAATTGATTTAAAACTTTAAAATTATCAGCATTTCCCATGGCACGACCACCGCTTACAATGATATTGGCTTCGGTCAGATCTAATTTTTCTGAAGCACCTTTAACTATCTCTTTAATCACGGCGCGCATTGATGTGACATCATGTGAGAATTCAGAAGTTGTTGGTGATGCTGATTTCGGTGCACTTGGTAGGCCTAAAGCATTTGGCCGAATGGTTATAAAGTGTGGCTTTGATCCCTGTAATTCAACTTTTGCAAGACATTTTCCAGCAAAAAGAGGACGAGTGCCATACCACTTGTCTCCTTCAAAAAGGAAATTTACAACATCGCTTGCCATGCCGGAATTAAACATCCCAGCTAGTCGGGGAAAAAAGTCTTTGCCTGCAGAGGTCGCCCCTGCAAAAACGTAATCATAATTTCCTTTTGAGATAAAATCATGAAGTGCCTCTGCATAGCCTTCAGGACTATATTTTTCAAGATTTTTACCCTTTATTGTATGAACTTTTTGTGCGCCATACTTGGCCAAATCTTGAAGAGTGCCAGCACCTAAGTTACCAATAGTAACAACTTCCAGATTGTGGCCTTGGGCCTTTCCTAATATTTCAAAAGTGACCGACTTAACAGTGGTCCCATGTGGTTCTGCAAACACCAATACTTTCGCCATATAATTCTCCATTTAGTTAAATAACTTTTGCCTCATTTCTAAGTAATGTCACAACTTCCTTTACGACTTTACCAATATTCTGTTCTTCAGATGCATCAAATTTCTTACCTGCTGGTTTCTCCGGAGGAAGCTTGAACTCACTATATTTAACCTTGCGATCAGCATCGCTAATTCCAAGTGCCGCGAGTGTATGTTGTGTAAGAGGCTTCTTCTTTGCCTTCATGATCCCAGGCAAGGAAGCGTATCTGGGAGTATTCAGACCTTTTCCGCAAGCAACAAGACATGGAAGGCCGACATTGTAAATTTCTAGGGCACCACCTTCAATTTCACGCTTGAGAACAAGATTTTCACCATTTAATTCAAAACCGACAACAACACTCACAGATGGCAGACCCATCATTTGCGCTAGCAATTGCGGAACTTGCAGACAATCCGAATCGATGGCCTGTTTCCCGGTTAAAATCAGATCAGGTTTTTTACCTGATTTTTCAATTGCTAATTTTAGTGCCTTAGCTGTTGTATAGCTGTCGAGATTATCTGCAGCTTCAACAAGGATTGCATCATCGGCACCCATTGCAAGTGCTGTGCGCAAGGCTTCAGAACTCTGCACTGAACCGACTCTAGCAACAGTGACATTAATGTTAGCGTTAGTTCCTTTTACAAGCAAAGCTTGCTCAACCGCGAATTCATCATAAGGATTCATAATCCATTTGATTGAGCTAGTTTCAATAAAACTTCCGTCTTTGTTAGGAACAACCTTGGTCTCTGTGTCGGGAACTTGTTTAATACAAACAAAAATATTCATAGATTCTCCTGGGAAGTGACAAAAGTGCTTAAATATATCTAAAAACTAAACTATCGTCCAATAACATAAATCATGAAAGGCCTTCGCGTGCTATGACAATTCTTTGGATCTGAGATGTTCCTTCATAAATTTGGATAAGCTTGGCATCCCGCATGATTTTTTCAACAGGATATTCAACGCTATATCCATAACCGCCAAAAATTTGGACTGCATTAGTGGCCACTTCCATACATGTGTCTGAAGCCATGGCTTTGGCCATGGATGCATATTGAGTATTCTTTTGACCATTATCAAGTAACCATGCCGCCTTCTGAACTAGTAAGCGCGAAGCCTCAACCTTCATTGTCATATCGGCAATTATCATTTGTATCGCTTGATGGTTGGCTATAGGAACATCAAACTGAATTCGCTCTTTAGCATATCGTAGTGAATGATCGAGAGCGGCTTGGGCCCCTCCCACGGCAGAAGATCCTATAAGAGGTCTGGAATGATCAAGTGTCTTCATGGCAATTTTCCAGCCATCTCCCAGTTTTCCCAACAAATTTTCCTTAGGGACTTTAACGTTCTTGAAAGTCATGGCCCGGGTGTCCGAACATCGATGGCCCATCTTTTTCTCCGGTTTGCCAATTTCAATTCCATCACGATCGTGCTCAACAATCACCGCGCATAAACCCTTATGTTTTTGCTTGCTGTCGAAAGTGCAATAAACAACAAAAATTTCGGCAAAGCCTGCATTTGTGATCCACATTTTATTTCCATTGAGCAAAAAATGATCGCCCATGTCTTTAATGGAAGTTTTAATTCCAGCTGCATCAGATCCGTTAGCAGGTTCAGTCAGACAAAAAGAAGCAATCTGAAATTTTTCAGTAAAAGGTCTTAAGAATTTTTCCTTTTGCTCATGGTTACCAGCAATAACAATGGGGAGTAAGGCAAGGTCGTTTGACATAATACTGGTGTTCATCCCTAGACAACCGTAGGCCAAACATTCTGTAATGACAGTACCATCGACATGTCCAAAACCAACGCCACCATATTCTGCAGGAATACATGTATTAATCAAACCTAGTTCCCATGCCTTGTGAATAATATTTTTTGGAAATTCAGCAGTTTGATCATGATGGGCCGCTGCAGGTCTCATTTCATTGATTGCAAATTTTAGTGCAGTCTCTTTTACGGCAAGTTGATCGTCGTTTAATTGAAAGTTAATCATATGTAACTGCTCCTAAATAAATCCAACAGGCAAGAGTCCCTTGCGATCAGGTAATGTCTGTATGGTGTAATTCATTTTGATTTTATCATAGACTACAAGTTCCATTAACGGGTAAAGAGTGAAAGCTCTCAATTGCCATTGTGGATGCGGTAAAGTTAGCGCCAAAGTTTGTATTTTCATCATGCCAAAAAAAAGCATATCAATATCTATAATCCTTGGCCCCTGCGGAATTGATCTAATGCGCCCCATCTCGATTTCAATCTCCTGCAAGATGCTTAAGCATTTTAAGGGAGAGTAGGGAGGGGGGTCACACAACATAACTAAATTATAAAAATCCGGTTGTTGCAAATAACCGATCGGATTGCTTCGATAAACGCGAGAGATTTCCTTAATCACAAATTGTCGGCCAATATTCGCAATCGCCTTTCTTAGGTGGCCTACTTTATCGCCTAGATTAGTCCCGAGAGCTAGCATCATCGCTTTCATCTGGTCTTATGGGGTAAGGTTTAGCAAAAAATTGCCTTTCATAAAGAGGTAATCCGGTCCCTTTTGGAGGTATTAAGTCTGACTTTACACCGCAGCCAATTGTGATAATTAATGTGAGAAGAATATACTTAAAATTCAAGGGTAAAACCAAGGTTCATTACATCTGTGCCTAAATCAACCTTCATAAACCATCCAGGAACAAGGCGTTTGAGCCAAGATACACCAAAAATAGGACGGTTTTTATTCATTTTTTCCATTAAATCATTTTCCTCATCAAGCTGCTCTTGGTTCACTGTTCCATCGGGTTCACCCGCTGAATCGCTTGTCGCAGTAAGCATTTGATAACCAATATAAGGTTGGATAAATGAATAGAGTGGTGCTGAAACAGTGTACTTGGCGCGAAAAGTAATATTTCGTAGTACAGTATCTAATCCAGCGGAAGGGAAATCATTGACGACTCCCTGACCATAGCCTCCTTCAACCCATATATTATCCTCAATTTGATAGGCCCATTGGGCCATAAATTGGCCATAATATTGAGAGCTACCATCGTTGTTCACACCTTCGACTCTACCGTAAGATCCTGTTACGAGATTGTCATTTTTGATAGCACGATTTTTATTTTCTTCGAGCGATAGATCATCATCTCCAATTGCAGTTTCAGAATATAAATCATCCTCATCTTCGATTTTTGAACTCGCCGCAACATCTTCCTTTAATTCCTTTTTAATAGGACGATTAAAATAACTATCATCGCCACGTAAAATCTGAACATCTGAACCAACTTTCAAAGTATTCCAAAGAGACAAAGAGTGAATTCTTAAAATTTTAATTCCTGCAATCTCGTTTTGCATTTTGGCGACGAGTGCACGAGCGACAATTTTTGAATTTATGATTAGTGAAATATAGTCACCGCGTTCGAAAGAATTATTGGTATTGGTTACAAGAAAAATGCGCTTACTGGGAGAAATGCTTTCGATTTTTTCTGTTGGCAAATTGGCAGGAGCTGCTGTGCTTGTGGCCTCAAGTTCATCCACTACCTGTGCTTGAAGAGGATTAAAAAAAAGACCTATAAAAACTGGCAGGAACGCAACTACCCTGATTACCATAGTCGAATCCTATCATGCTATAAGAAAGTAGTCTGGCCATAAAATTTTTCTATCCTAATAACAAATGCTTGATATCAAAGAAAATAAAGATTTATTCAAGGTAAGTATTGACGGACGTTTTGCATTTCGTACTAGAATGGTAAAGCATAATTTTATTTTGGTGAACTATGAATCATTTTGATTTGGCTTACAGAACGTTGGCTGACGATAATAATAAAGTTTTTATTGCTGTTGCTGGCAATATTGGTTGTGGCAAAACGACATTGACGAGAAAGCTCTCTGAGAAGCTGGGTTGGCACCCTCATTTCGAGAGCGTGGAGGATAATCCTTATTTATCAGATTTCTACAAGGACATGCGTGCTTTTTCATTTCCATTGCAAGTGTATTTTCTGACTCATAGATTTAATGGTCATCGCAGTATTGAACGATCTAACAGTAGTTCAATTCAGGATAGATCGATCTATGAGGATGCTCATATATTTGCCCGTGCACTTTACGAATCCGGAGAAATGACTGCGCGAGATTATCAGAATTATTTAGGTCTCTATAGAACCATGATTGACTATATTAGTCCGCCAACGTTGATGATTTTTTTGCGACGCTCAGTAAAAAAATTAATGGAGAGAATTAGTTTACGCGGACGCGATTGTGAAAAAAATATTCCTTTGGATTACATTGAAAGATTAAATACTTATTATGAGGATTGGTTTAAATCCTATGATGCTGGAAAGTGCCTATTGATAGATACAGACGAATTAGATTTTTTAAACAATCAAGTTCATTTTGATGAATTAGTAAAAAGAATGCATGATGCAATTGACCAAAAAGATCTGTTTTATACTTTTTGGCAACAATAGAATTTGGGTATTTTTTTACTAGTACCCTTTAATAAAATAAAAGATATGCCGATTAGCTCCTTAGAAAATCTTCTATTGGGAGTTATATATGTTTCGCTCAATTGGTCATACACTCTTTCTCATTTTAATTTTAATGGCCTGTTCCTCCAATGAAAAGAAAGCTGAAACGGCAGCAAGCGCTTCAGGAACCACAACCGCAATGGAATCTGATGCAGGTGATGATGATTTGTTTGATGATGAAAAAGATGAGGAAAGTGATGTGAACCTTTTCGAATCTAAGCCTGAAAAAAAAGTTGGAAAGTCCAAAAAAGAATCGGCAGCAATTGCCCCAGTTGAAATATCGGGTGATGCTGCAGAATATACCGTTGAAAAGGGTGACACATTAATGCTGATTGCTTTCAAACTCTACGGAGATTATGCAAAGTGGAAGTTATTGGCAGGTTACAATCCAAATCTTAGTGAATCAGGTCTTGCGCAAGGGATGGTCATAAAATATCAAACTCCCTCAGAAAAATTCACCTGGGCCCCTCAAGGAGACCCGCACTTGATACGTCCGGCAGAAACTTTAGGTTCCATTTCCAAGGACAAGTACGGTATCATTTCAAAATGGAAAGATATATTTGAAAATAATCGGCCAATGATTAAGAATCCAAATCTAATTTTTGCTGGTTTTACTATTTACTATGTCCCAGATGAACGTAGTGTCGCATCAGAGAAGCAATAAATTAAAACGAAATTATTCGCTTTATTTTGTATTTTTTTCTTTTGCAATAATTCAATCATGCTCAAATTTATTTATTAGTGATAACAGAGGGAAGAGTGCAAATGATCTCAAGTCGACCCTCTCTAAAGATTATGTTGATCAATATGAGAACCTCTCCCAAATATTTAAAACTCAAAACAAATCTAAGTTATTAAATATTGATAATGACACAAAAAAATATTTGGCCGGCATAGTGGCTAAAATTTTTAAATACAATGAAATATTTCTAAGGGAAAGCCGTGATCTTGAATTTGTGATTTTAGATGATGATTTGCCGTTTTTTTTCTCTCTGCCGAGTGGCATAATTTTTTTTTCATCCTCTTTATTGAAAAAATATATCAAAAGTGAAAGAGTTTTTCAGGCGATTATTGCCCTGGAAATTTATAAAATTTCGCACGGAACATTTATACGAAAACCTGTCGTGCCTATTGGCTATACAAATCTTAATCAACTAATTGCTATTTCAAGACTGCCAATAGAGTTAAAAGTTGAGATAGACAAATGGGCATTTTATCTTCTAAAGCGAAGCGGGATGGACCCAACCGCTGTATTGAGTCTGATACAAATAATTAACAAACACGCTCTCGAATTTTCTTTTCACAATGGAGAACATACTTCCTTGTCTCGAGAGGAGTATCTTTTTAAAAGTTTTATTGTGAAAGAAAGTCTTTCAACAGATATTGCAGAAGAATCAAGGAATTCATCTGTTGGCTTTTACAATTTAATAAGGGGCTTATAAAAGTGAGACCAGAGCAAACAGAGAAAATCTATGTTGAAGAAATGTTTAGGCGTAGTTGTGAAAAAAATAATTGGCCGATAGAAAGTCAATTAAATGTAATACGATTAACTGGCGATGCATCGACAAGAAAATATTTTAGAGTCTGTAATCAAAAAAGCAGCTTCGTAGCATGTTTGGACAATCCAATCACATCTCCGGATAATGATTTTTTGTATGTGTGCAAATTGCTAAGAGAAAATCATGTCAGGGTACCCTTAATATATGATAACGATCTTTCAATGGGGTATATTTTGGAAGAGGATCTTGGAGATATAACATTTATTAAGTTCCTCTCAGAAATAGATTCGATTAATGATGAACTAAGTTATTACACCAAATGTCTTGATGAAATAATTAAGATTCATAAAATTAATATAGGTAGTATAGCGCGAGAACAAGTTCGAAATAGATTTTTTGATTTTGAAAAACTCTATTCGGAAATTCAAATGACTTTGAATTATTTTTGCAATGGCATTTTAGAAGTTCATAAAGATGACCCAAGGATGTTAATTTTGGAATCAGAATTCAAAAAAATATGTCAAGCTCTGGAAGAATATCCTGTCAAAGTTCTTTGTCATCGAGATTATCATTCCCGCAATATTATGGTGAAGAATGGAGAATTAATTGTTATAGATTTTCAAGATGCACGCATTGGCACGCCTTTTTATGATTTGGTGTCTTTACTTGAAGATTGCTATTACCAAATTGATGAAGCGAATATCGTAACTTTAAAAAAATACTATTACAGCATCTTGCGAGATCATCTAGGAATCACAAATGCAGTAGATTTTGATTATTTTTATGAGCTTAGCAAAATACAGAGAGTCTTTAAGGCCATCGGGAGTTTCGCTTACATATATATTACAAGAAATGATAAGAGATATTTAAAATATATTGGTTTTGCTATGGAAAAAATTAAGGCGGTTTTGTTCCGAAGACCAGAGTTTATTACCTTGAGAAAAAATCTATTCGGAATGTACTATGGGAATTGATGCAGCGTACATTCTATGTGCGGGGCTTGGCACCCGGATGGGGCCGATTGGAACCGTCCTGCCTAAACCACTTTGGCCGTTATTTGAGAAAACATGTCTTGATTTAGTAATTCTACAAGTGAAAGCGCTCAGTATTAATAATATTATTATTAATACCCATCATCTTTCGAATAAAATCGAAGAACATATAAAAAATACTTACGATGTAGGAATTCACGTGCTTCATGAGCCCATTCTGCTAGGAAGTGGTGGAGCCATTCATAATGTTAAGAAGCATTTTCCCTGGTTAAAAAAAATACTTGTTCTTAATGCAGACTTTTTTTTTCTACTTACGCCGCAAATATTAAAGCTGGCTCTGAATGAAATGAAAAATGAACTGAGTTTATTATTCAGTATTACTGTTCCGTTTGGGGCAGGTCTTAATCAAATATGTGTAATGAACGGATTGTTAAAAAATATTATCCATTCTTCATTGATAAAGTCATGTGCATTTTATGAAACATATGCAGGAGTATGTATTTTGAACTTGGGTGCTATGGAATATAGGGAGGGTATTTCAAATTTTTTTGATACTGTTGCTAATTTTCAAAGCACAAATGTTCGAGTATTTTCCGACTATTCGATTGAGTGGTACGATGTTGGAACGAAACAAAGTTATCAAGATTTTTATTACCGCTTTGTCGCCAATTGGATTGGCGGCAACAAAAATACATTAATAGAGATCCTTTCTAATCACTCTTTTGTCATTCCCAATAAAATATCCCCGTTAGGGTCTTATGGGGCTGCTCCCGTATGTTCTAGGGTATTTAATTTTGATTCCAATTGGTCATGTCCAGACATAATACCATCAGATACTTTTATACTTAAGGCCCCGGTCCTTCCAATTAAAGCTTCAGGTCTTTACTTTGGTGAGTACGTAGACAAAAATTGAGAACTTTCCTGATTCTGAATTTTAATCGCATCAGATGGACAAACTGCTATGCAATAAAAACAAAAAGTACAGCTACTAGTCTCAATAATATAATTACCATTTTGGCAGAAAATTGAATTCTCAGGACAAATCAATCGGCAATTGTCACAAGAAATACAGCGAGATGTGATTTGAAGGTTGGGCATTATAGTTATATTATATCATCTAAATGATAAAAATTTTAAAGAGAGAAATAATATTATTTAATTTGATGGGATTTTGCCTCCTTTCGTCTTTCACCTATCATGCTTGCCTTTCTCTCTTTCATGGACATTCATCTTTTTCCTTAATTAAATTCATA
The DNA here is from genome assembly GCA_016187935.1 of Bdellovibrio sp. Lineage (GTDB taxonomy): Bacteria > Bdellovibrionota > Bacteriovoracia > Bacteriovoracales > Bacteriovoracaceae > GWA2-49-15. The sequence continues at coordinate 115,340 of JACPIU010000026.1, read as the reverse complement.
GATTTTTTACAGCAGCATGGTTATTTGCTGTTCATAGCTATACTCACAGCAATAACGATTTACATGGGAAAAAAAATATCAATAGTATTGTTGGTATCTTTTACTATTTTAATATGCATCAAATTGGGTCTTTTATTTATTAAGTCTTCTGATATGGTCTTATTGCTTATTTTGTTAATTTACGTTTTTACAGCATATTTTTTCTGTCAACTATGGTTCTTGGAACTGAAAGATCCAATTTATTCACCAGGTATTGCAGCAAAGCAAATTCAAAATTACAGCATTTATAATCTCAGTGTTACTGTGAAAGATGCAAATGGACGAAATGTTTCAGGTTGGATATCGAACATGGGGCCAACTAGTTGTTTTATTGTTGTTGGTGAGTTAATAACCTTGAGTGGCACGGTCGATCTCGAAGTAAGTTGGTTGGGTAAAAAGTTTCGTTGTATGGGAAAAGTCATGTCGATGTGTAAAAATGGTTATGGAATTAGGGCCTATGAAATTTTAGTTTCACAGACCTATTTAAGATGGTCTGATTTATTTTTTGTTGCGGGTCAAAGAGGTTTCTTTTTAAAAAGTTAATCAAGGTTTTTGCAATGATAAGATTTCTATTGCTTAGTTTTTTGATCGTTCAACTTTCTTGTACTAAAAGCGAAAAAACAGCTAAAGATACATTGGTAGAATTTGTAAACTTTCGCTTTAGTAATTCTCAATCCTTGGAAAGATTGCGACCTTATCTTGCAGACGACTTGTTCAATAAAATAAGTGAGCTTCCTGCTGCTGAAATTGATAAATTTTTCGGAATAAATAAGCGTAAGCTTATGAAATTGAAAATTCACTCTGAAACTTGTACTGATGAGACATGTTTGTTGACCTATTTAATACAGTATGAGGACAAGCTTGAGAGTAAAGATCGAGTACAAGTGTATGCTAAAAAAAGCGCTCAAATGCGTAAAAAAGACACAGGATGGCTGATTATCGATGTCGATGATATTAAGACCTTTTTCGAATTTAAAACACCGATCTAATATCGCTGCTTTGTCCTTCATTTAATTTTAGTTTTACCCGAAAAGATAGTCGATGCAAAAGTTGTTTATCAGCTTGTTTGGTAGGTAAACTGATGACAAATAATTCAATGTTTGATGATTCCCTAATAGGGAAAATGCTCAATGAGACATTTCGAGATGTCGAGCAGAACGACAGTTCAGATCATCTTGTTGACGCATTATTGGAAATATTGCAAGCAAATGGTGTGCAATCGTCGTCAATCGTGGAGTATGCCAAATTTTGGCGAATAAATTCTCCAAATGGTCCGCTTGATTTTCCTATTAATTGGAAACCCTTCTATGATGTAAAAAAAGGACTTGCAACCAATGAAATTGTTTTTGTCTCTTCAAGAGCAGATGTTCAATATCTTTGTAAAATATTAAAAGCTGATGTGATAGGAATTTATAATTACAATAATCGACACTATTTTTTTGGGGTGCAAAAATTCAATTTAACTTTGAATCAATTTTTAGATGACAACGCCCGAAAGATTGTGGAATTCAATTCAACTAGTACTCATCTAGATTCCGATAAAATTTCAACAGCGGCTTAGTGAACATTGTTTTATTGAATCTTGCTATAATAATCTTTGAGCATCAATGCATCTTTTTCAAGATTCGGACTGTTGCAAATAATATAACCTCGGCAATCATTATCTTTAAGCGCCTTCATTAAGTCCTGCCAGTTAAAATCGGAGTTATTTAAGTTAAGGTGCTTCAAATCACCCTTACTATTTGAGCTAATGCCGGAAATATGAATATGCATATTCTGCAAAGCATTTGCACCGAGTTCATTCTTTAATCTGTTTAATATATCCACAAATTCACTGTAAGAATTGCATTCTCCTGTGCGCGCATACAAATGAGAAAAATCCATACAAGGTTGACACGAGTTAACATTTTTTGTCAGGGTGATAAGCTCCTCGAGGCTTCCAAATTGACTCGTCTTACCTGTTAATTCTGGCCGAAGCTCAATTTCAATATCTAGACGGCTTAAACGTTCCTGTATGACACTAAGGCTCTTTTCAACTAGATCAAAAACATCAAAAGGGGAATCCTTCATGTAAAAGGCAGCGTGGAAAGTCATTGACTCTGCGCCGCAAAGATCAGAAATCTTGGCAGTTTGAATTATACGCTCTACAGATGAATCGATTTTATCCTGCTCTCTGGCGTTCAAATTAATATAATAAGGCCCATGACTTGTGAGAGGAATACCCAATTCATATGATACTTTGCGAAGCCCTGAGGAGACCTCATCCTTCATCCGCACGCCATGAGCAAATTCAAGCTGCATACAATCAAGTCCAAGTGCATGGATTTGTCGGACACCTTCGATAGGATTGCCTTTTTTAGCTGTGCTATGTGGAATCCCAGCAGTTCCAAACAATAATCGATCAAACTTCATGAGAATCTCCGTTTAACTAAGTAATTACGTTTCAGATTTGAAACATGTACTTCATTAACGCGGTGCAAATCAAGAGATTATTTCAAAAAAATGAGGAGTTAGAAGTGATCTTGTAATTTCTACAAAAACCGCCTAAAATCAAATGGTTATATTGCACCTAAATAAGGCATAACAAAAACTGGGTTCATTGAGAGCGAAAAGCATATTCATTCTTTTTGTCGGGGCCATCATTTTGAGTTCTTTACTTTATTTTCTTGTGACCCTGGAATTTTCCAGCTGGATAGTTTTTGGTTTTCTTTTTCCAATTATCGTAATTCTTGTATCTACATCATCATTTTGGTTGATTCTATTTATGGGCCTTCGTCCTTTTAAAACGATTTCACGAGAGACAAAGATTATTTCAAAATTATCGAATCGTTTCGGTGTTAGATCAACAAGGGCCTTTTTATCTCCAATCTATCCATCTTCAATCTTTCTGATTCAGTCTATTTGGGGAAGACCACAGCTTATTATTGGGACATTAATTGCCAATGAATTGACTACATACGAGCTGGAAAAATTGTTTGAAAATCTTATTTTAGAATTGAAATCAAATCGATCATATGTCAGAACAAATTTAACATCCTTTGTATTTCTATTCACTTTTCCACTTATGATAATCGATACAATGTTTGGTCCATTTATTCGAAATAGGGCCCTTCGCCACAATTTGTTGAAATTCATGGGTTATCCTCCCTTATATTTAGCGAGGGCCTTGTCGAGCGAGTTAAATGTAGGCCAAGAATTATCTATAATTCTTCCGAAATTAAAAAGGTTAAGAGAGAAGTGTGAGAATTCTAATTACTCTTATCTGGAAGAAGTATTTTCATTTTGCCGAATCGAGAAAGTTGCCGGACTTTCCCATTAAACGGTGACTACGGAATGAAGATTAAAATAAATGACGAGTTCTATGATTTAAGCAACTATTATCCGTTATTATTTACCGTCATTTTTATTGTCATTTTATTTCAATATTCATTCTCGAGCATTGAAGCAATTTTTTATGACATGAGAATTAAATATGATCTCGTCTCAACACAGCAAGATAATATTGTTGTTATTTATATGGACGAGGATAGTGACGAATATCTTGGTGAAAAATATCCATACACTTATGCCAGCCACGCCAGGATGATCAAGCGATTAAATCAAGATAAACCTGCAATAATTAATTATATCAGCACCCTAAATGAACCAGAATCCGATACGGATATTGAAAATTTAAATTATTTTGAAACTGCGATTGAAGATTTCACGTCGCATGGTGGGATGTTTAGATTTGGGTCCGAGATGGATGCGTGGGGTGAACTGAAGCCCCCGCGGGATTTACAAAATATAGGATATTCATTGGCCTTGATAAATATTGATAATTTTTTTGCTAAAGATGATGTGGCAAGAAGAGCAATATTGAACATTTCAGGAGAAAGTACGCTTCATGTGTGGACTGCGAGTCAATACAGAAAACTGCATGGTGGCCAAGCAATTGATGTGAATAATTTATTTGGTGCGTACTATGTTCGTGAAGCTGATGCCTTCTTTGCTATGTTCCCATATTTTTCGAATCCAAGCGATGGCAAGCATAACATCAAAGAAATTCCTTTCCATAGAGTATTGGTGGGCAATTTTCCTGAAAAAACTTTCAAAGATAAAATTGTATTAATCGCTCCTAAATATCTCTCAAATCCATCCAATTATGTTTTAACACCTTTTGATAAAGATGAATTAAAAGCGCCAAAAGCTATAGTGCATGCACAGATTATTGAAGCGCTTATTCAAAATAAGACGATCTTGGCAGTTCCACGTTGGGTTAGTTATGTGCTTGCCCTTGTTCTTGGTCTCTTCTTGTCATTAGTTATTTCAAGAGTAAAGCCGACTACGGGACTATTAGTGACTTTTATGACAATAGCGGGTGTTTTTATTATCGGTCACTTGTTGTTTAGCCTCTTTGGTCTTTGGATTTATCTTACACATCTAATTTTAACAATTTTTGTCGTCTATTATATTTGGGTACCTTTTCGGGCAATTGCTGAATACCAGACTAGATTTGCCATTCAGGAAGAAACTAAAATTTTGAAAAAGGTAGAAAGTCTCAAGCAGAATTTCATCTCATTGATGTCCCATGATTTAAAAACCCCCGTTGCTAAAATTGCAGGAATGGCCGATGTACTTATCCAGAAAAATAGAGGAACACCGGAATTAGTAAATGGATTGCACTCGATTATTAATTCAACTAAAGACCTTAATAAATATATCACTTCAATTTTGGATTTGACGAAAATAGAATCGCAGAATTTGACCCTTAATAAGGGTAATAAAGATATAAATCAATTGATTGAAACAGTGACTAATGGGCTCAAATTTGAAGCAAGCGCAAAGCAAATTGCTGTTATCTTGGATTTGTCTCCACTTTACCCAATTGAAATAGATCCGAATTTAATGGTTAGGGTTTTCCACAATCTTGTTGAGAATGCCATAAAATATTCTGGTGAAGGAACGCAAATTACTATTAAAACATGGGACGATGCGCAGTGGGTCTATGTCAAAATCAGTGATAATGGAAGAGGTATCCCCCCAGAAGATTTGGGATATATCTTTGATAAATTTTATAGGGTAAAAAATGAATCGACTCACTCAATAAAAGGTACTGGTCTTGGACTTTACTTGGTAAAATACTTTGTTGAGTTACATGGTGGGCAAATTTCGGTGCAGTCTACATTAGGTAAGGGAACATCATTTGAGATTAAATTGAAAAATGCCTAATTTTGAATAAGGGTTTTTATATGCATAAAGTACTTGTTGTTGATGATGATCAAGTTCTCCGTGAAAGTGTGAAGCAAGCTTTGCAGTTCCATAATTTTTTGGTTGATACCGCCACTAACGGTAAAGAGGCCTTGCACGCGGTTTATAAGCAGAAATATGACATGGTTGTCATGGATGTGAACATGCCTGAGATGGATGGCATGGAAGCATTAAAAGAAATGAAAAAGTTTGATCAATCTTTGATTATTCTTATTCTTACTGCATATTCCAATGTGAGTGATGCAGTTACAGCGGTTAAGGAAGGTGCTTATAACTATCTTGAGAAACCGATCACTTCAGATAATTTAGTCGCATTAATAAAAAGGGCCCTCAAGGCAAGATCGTTAGTTGAAACATCAGCTTTTTCAGCGCCACGTTTAAGCCTTGGAGGGAATACTGAAGATAAATTTGTTGGTGAATCAGATGTCATGCAAAAAGTTTTTTCAGTTATTTCACGACTTGCGCAAGTTAATACACCTGTCCTAATACGGGGTGAAAGCGGAACTGGTAAAGAATTGGTAGCAAAGGCCATTCACTTTAATGGTCCTCGTAAAGATAATAAATTTGTAACAATAAATTTGGCTGCAATACCCGAAAACTTGATTGAATCAGAGCTTTTTGGACATGAAAAGGGAGCATTCACCGGAGCTTCAGAAAGAAAAATTGGTAAATTTCAATATGCAGATTCAGGAACAATTTTTCTGGATGAAATTGGAGATATCTCACCGGGTATGCAAGTCAAACTTCTTCGAGTGCTACAGGAAAAGAATTTTACACCGGTTGGTGCTAACAGGGATATCAAAGTTGATGTTCGAATTATAGCAGCTTCTCATAAAAATTTTGAGGAAATGATTAAGGCAGGAACTTTTCGCGAAGACTTATTTTATCGCTTGAACGTTCTGCCTGTGTATCTGCCACCATTGCGGGAGAGAATTTCAGATATTCAAGTGTTAGCGCAATATTATATTGATTACTTTAATAATGTTCATAATTTGAACATCAAGGGATTTTCACCAGAAGCTTATGAGTTAATTAAAGGCTATTCATGGCCCGGTAATATTCGGGAGTTAAGAAACGTGATTGAACATGCCTTTATCATAGAATCGACAGATTACATAACGGTGGCAGCATTGCCGGATTCAGTAAAAAAAGGTGGACGTCAGGTTGTTCAAAATATTGTTACTTCGGAGGAAGATGACAGTAATTCAGTTATAGATTTCAAGGGGATTAAAGATTCAGTACTTGATCCAGAAATGGTCGTTGATGCTGCCAAGGTCTATCAATTTAATTTTCTTGGTCTTGGTCCCGAAGATAAAAGAATGGATTTTCAAGTCGCAAAAGAGATGTTTGAGAGAGAATTTATTGTTCATGCATTAAAAAGTAATAAAGGGAAAATAAACCAAACTGCGTTGCGTGCAAATATTCCAAAGAAAACCTTGCTTCGAAAAATCGAAAAATATGAAATAAATGCAAAGGATTACTATTAAAGGATCTACATTGATTATGCGTAAAATTTTGATGTTACTCGCGCTCATTGTCGGGCTAATTATCATTGATCAAGTTTCAAAAAATGTGATTCAAGCAAGATTTCACCATGGTGAATCTCTCGCAGTAATCAAAGGATTTTTTAGCATAACTTACGTGCGCAACCCTGGAGCAGCCTTTGGTTTTATGGCCAACGCTGATGATTCAGTACGAAAACCTTTATTTCTCTTAATACCAATAATTGCTTGTGCCTGGCTTGTCGTTCTTATCTGGAAAACTCGAGATAAAAACAAAATATTATTCTTAAGTTATGGTCTAATTCTTGCTGGGGCGATTGGTAATTTGATTGATCGTTTCCTCCTTGGTTATGTGGTGGACTTTGCTGATTTCCACCTAATGGATCATCATTTTCCGGCATTTAATGTTGCCGATAGTGCAATCACAATTGCCGCTTTTTTGTTAATTTATGATTTCTTATTGGAAATCAAGCACAAAAAGGATCATAAACTTACCAATAATTCAATTGAAAATTCTGTTGATCAATATAAGTCGTAAAAGCTTTTCATGATGCCCATACTCTTTGATTGGCCATTTCCGATATATTCGTATCCGCTTTTTTTAGGATTTGCCTGGGGTATTGCCTATACCTACAGTTTGGCTGCAGCAGATGAAGTTAAAGTGGATGCACTTAAATTTAAATTTTTTTTATTAGGAATTTTTATATCGGCTTGGTTGGGAGCAAAGATGTTTTTTTGGATTTTTTCGGCCGAGAGAAATCAAACAGTACTTACATCAATAAATTTTTGGATGGGAGGAGGGTTTGTTTTTTTTGGAGGATTAGTTTTTGGTACAATCTTTACGACAGTCCATAATTATTACTTTAAATTAATAAATTTGGATCTTGCAATAAGACTATTACCCGGCCTTTGCTTGGGTCATGCTCTCGGTAGAGTTGGCTGTTTTCTAGCAGGCTGTTGTTTTGGAAGAAAACTTGGTACACCTCTCAATATTTTTGGTCATGAATTGGATAAACATCCTGTTCAATTTTATGAAATGTTCATATTGATTGCTTTATTTTTTTACTTCCGTAGAGTTGTTAAAAAAAACAATATCCAAAAGATGCAGGTCATTTTGTCCTATTTTTTGCTTTATGCAGGGGCGCGTTTTCTGCTTGAATTTATGAGGGCAGACGCTATTCGTGGTGTTTATGGGCCATTTTCGTCCTCCCAGTGGGTATCAATAGCAATTATGCTTGTTTCAAGCATTTTGTTCCTCCGAGATAAGGGTAAGCAATCAGCCAAAGTCGCCTGAAAGTATTCAGAAATCAACAAAGATGGAGTATAGTTTTCAAAAATTATTTTGAATTAATTTATGGTGGTAATATGAGCAATTTACGTTTTGTCACTGCAGCAAGTCTTTTTGACGGGCATGACGTTTCAATCAATATCATGAGGAGAATTTTACAATCTCAAGGAGTTGAGGTGATTCATCTCGGTCACAATCGTTCAGTCGATGAAATCGTGGGTGCCGCGATTCAAGAAGATGCCCATGCTGTCGCGGTAAGTTCATATCAAGGTGGACACATTCAATATTTTTCATTTTTGCGAAAATGTCTTAATGACAATGGTGGCAAGAATATTCGGATTTTTGGTGGTGGCGGTGGAGTGATTACGACTGATGAAGTTCGATATTTACATGAAATTGGAATTACAAAAATTTATACTCCTGCGGATGGTGTGTCCCTGGGCCTTGATGGAATTGTTAAAGACATGATTTCGCAATCTGATTATTCAACAATCGAGAGTTATTCTTGTCATTCTTTTTTAAGCACGATGGATCATATGCTCTTAGGCAAAGCAATTTCTTATATAGAAGCAAAGGGAGCCTTACAATTTCATGTCGAGGAGAAAAATATTCAAGTGCTTGGTTTAACAGGAACTGGAGGCGCTGGAAAATCTAGCTTAATTGATGAATTAATTTCTAGATTTCATCTCTACTATCCTCAGATGAAAATTGCTTTGATCTCCGTAGACCCGACAAGAAAGAAAACTGGGGGGGCCCTACTTGGAGATAGAATAAGACTTAGTAGTGTATCGAACAAAAATTTGTTTGTACGATCATTGGCAACAAGGCAGTCAAGCGATGAGTTGAGCCCGCAGATTAAACAAGTAATTTCATATTTGAAGGCATTAGATTTTGATCTCATCATTGTTGAGAGTTCAGGAATAGGTCAAGCAAGCGATGCCATTACCAAAGTGGCCACTCAAAGTGTTTATGTGATGACACCAGAGTTTGGCGCACCATCGCAGTTGGAGAAAATTGAAATGTTAGATGCGGCTGATTATATTGTTATAAATAAGTACGAGAGACCTCGCTCTGAAGATGCCTTAAGAGATGTCCGGAAGCAATATCGTCGTAATAAAAATTTGCTTGGCACAGGAAAGGGTTTTGTTCGCGATGAAGAACTTCCCATCTATGGCACTGTAGCGTCTCGTTTTAATGATGATGGTGTTAACGCACTTTTTTGTGATTTAATCCTTGGCTTAGGGCTTGATAATTCGACTGTAAAGGGGCTAAAAAAATCTAAGGCTTCGACATCTGTTGCGCCAATTATTCGTCATGAGCGGGTTAATTATTTATGGGATGTTGTTCAAGCAGTGCGAGACTATAATAATAAGACAAAAGAAATCGTCTCTTTGATTGCAGATTTCGAAGCATGCGAACGTGCTGTTGAGTTGACAAAAAGCAAGGAAGTTGAAAAATACTGCAAATTACTTTGCGCTAAGATTGACTCCGAAATATTTAAACAAATTAAATGTTACGAGGAAAATACTGAGAAACTTAAAAGTGGTGAATTTTTATATAGCGTGCGTGGCAAAGAGATAAAAGTTCAATCCAAGTATACCTCATTATCTGGTCTCAATATTTCTAAAGTTGCAATTCCTACAATTTCCAGCAAGGCACAGATTGTTCAGTTTCTGCGGGAATCTAATTTACCAGGACATTTTCCTTACTCCGCAGGAATTTATCCTTTTAAGCGCACGGATGAAGATGCAAAAAGAATGTTTGCGGGTGAGGGCGGACCTATACGTACGAATAAACGCTTTCATTTTTTATCCAAGAATGATCAAGCAAAAAGATTGTCGACTGCTTTCGATTCTGTGACTTTGTATGGACAGGACCCTGATACAAGATTGGATATTTTTGGAAAGATTGGAGAGGCAGGTGTTTCGATCGCAACGCTTGATGATATGGATGATCTTTATCGTGGGTTTGATTTGACAGCTCCACAAACATCAGTGTCAATGACGATTAATGGACCTGCTGCAATCATTCTTGCAATGTTCTTCAATGTTGCAATTAAAAATAAACTTACCGATCATGATTTTTGGAATACAGAAAAACGCTTGGAGATCATGCGACAAGTTAGAGGAACAGTTCAAGCAGATATTTTAAAGGAAGACCAAGCACAAAATACATGTATTTTCTCTTTAGATTTTGCATTAAAAATGATGGGTGATGTGCAAGAGTATTTTTGTAAAAATAAAATTCGCAACTACTATACAGTTTCTATTAGCGGGTATCATATTGCTGAGGCAGGTGCTAATCCCATTTCTCAAGTTGCTTTTACCTTGGCCAATGGATTTACATATGTTGAATATTACTTATCGCGCGGGATGAAGATTGATGATTTTGCGGAAAATCTATCGTTCTTTTTTAGCAATGGCCTTGATCCAGAGTACACTGTCATCGGTTCTGTCGCTCGAAAAATTTGGGCCATAGCACTGAGAGATCGTTATGGTGCGAATGATAAATCGCAGAAATTGAAATACCATATTCAGACATCTGGACGTTCACTGCACGCTCAGGAAATTAATTTCAATGATATTCGGACCACGTTGCAGGCCTTTCTTGCTTTGAGTGATAATTGTAATTCTTTGCATACAAATGCTTATGATGAAGCTATAACAACTCCGACCGAGGAATCGGTGAGACGTGCTATCGCTATTCAGCTTATCATAAATAAAGAATTTGGTTTTAATAAAACGGACAATCCATTGCAAGGTTCATATATTTTTAACGAACTTTGCCAACTCGTTGAAGAGGCAATTTTGAGTGAATTTGAGCGTATTTCTGCTAGAGGCGGAGTCCTCGGTGCCATGGAGGCCATGTATCAGCGCAGTAAAATTCAAGAAGAATCGTTATTTTATGAAATGCAAAAGGATTCAGGAGAATTTCCTATCGTTGGTGTTAATACATATTTGGCAACAAGAGCAAATGAGCATTTCGATACTCCGATTCAATTAAGTCGTTGCACAGATCAGGAAAAAAATGATCAAATCGATCGACTGAAAAAATTCCATAACAAAAACGAAGATAAAGCAAAAAATGCATTGGCAAAACTTAGAGAGGTTGCATTAAACGGCGGCAATATATTTGAAGAGATGCTCACAACCGTAAACTACTGCTCACTTGGTCAAATTACCGAAGTACTCTATAGTGTTGGTGGTAGTTATAGACGGAATATGTAATACCAACATCAAGGGGTCCTAATGAAGATTTATACTAAAACTGGTGATCAAGGATTAACTACATTGTTTGGTGGCCAACGGATATCAAAATCTTCGGAAATTTTATATGCGTACGGAACGGTAGATGAACTTTCTGCAATCATTGGTGTTTTGCTTTCATATCTGAATGCATCAAGCATATGCGCCGAATGTGTTACACAATTGCAATCTATTCAGAGAAATCTTTTTATCGTGAGTTCATATTTGGCCTCTCCTCCTGATAAGCGCGCCAAGTTGAAAATTGGGCCATTAGCAGCGGAGGATGTGAAACAGATAGAGGGATGGATTGATCAAATGGCTGCAGAGGTTTCACCACTTTCTTCTTTTATTTTGGCAGGAGGTCATATCACTGCAGCTTATGCTCATTTGGCCAGAACTGTTGCACGTCGCGGCGAGAGAGATGTTATTCGTTGCTTTGAATTAACACCTGATTGGAAAATCGCATTTTCAATAGAATATTTTAACAGATTATCAGATTATTTATTTATTTTATCCCGCTGTTTAAATTTAAAAATGAAAACCAATGAAATTACCTGGCCGTGACTCTTGTTAATGATTGAGAGAATGTTGATTCTTAATGCCCTGCCAGTTTTTTAATTTCTGTTGCAGTTTCAGATAATCTTCGGAAAATTTATTTTTCAAATGTTCATCAAAAGACAACATTTTGGAGTTCAATGTCTTTACACTCCTAATAAATTGTTCGCAAAAATCTTTTCCATCTCGAGTTATTTTAAACGTTTGAAAAGCATGTTCAAGATAGTCCTCATAGACCAGAGTCATAAAGTTGTATTCCAGGATAAGTATTAGCAATTTTTCGATTCCAACATCTGCAACTTCTGAAGGTGACATTAGATCAAATTTTTTTAGAAGAAAAATAAGCGGCCAATAAGATATCTGAATATTACGCAAGACATCTAAAATAGAGCAAGGGCAATTTAATTCAAGGTCAAAATAAACTTTTTCACTGTCATCAATCACAAAATCATTGAGCACTAATGTGGCATTGAGAAAATGAAGAGCATTACTTTGCATTATTCTTGTTGCGTTAGCTATTACGTTGCTTTTTTCTAAGCATAAAAAAGAGATTCCTGGAGCGGCATCAAAAGTAGCGGAGGTATCAGCAAGTTCTGATGTGATACAGATGAAAGAAGTAAATACACAGATAAAACTAAAAATATTTTCTTCAGTTCCCCGTATAAGTGTTAAAGCATTGTTGATTTGAGTGATGACTTCGGTATATTGAGCATCGTTTAGCTGGCCTTGATGAAGTATTTTTATAGGAGCAACATCGCTATTGCGAAAGCGACTTGGGGAAACTTCTGCAGAATACCATCTTCCTTTGTCTAGGTAAGAGACTTTATTTAACGTTGGTAAAAAATCTTTAATCACTACAACTGGAAATGTTTCAGTAGGTATATCGAAGGAAACAAGTTGATTGCGAGAAAGCAGGTAAATTTGTTTGCGAGAATCACCTATTTCCATAGTGATTGGATAAATCAAAGAATCAATCACATTGGGAGTTCGAGAAAGCTGTACATAGAAAAATCCCAAAAGATTTTGTTCAAATAAAGCCAGAACGAATTCAGAAGAATCGAGTAAAGGTAGAGTTTTAATTTTCTCTTGAAATGGCCCTGCTAACTCACAATTCATCCAAAATTCATATAGCTCATCTTTTGCGCTTAAACCATTATCAGCATTACTCCCATCATCAGCATCATCTGAGAGTAGTTCTAAATGGAGAAAGTAAACACTTAACAGATCATCTATTTTTGTATGCCAATAGTAGTTTGCAGTAGAATATTCCTTTGCCTCACACGTATTAAGCAACATTTGCAGAGTGGCAATAAATTCCTGTCGGCACAAAACGCTTAATTCAGGTTGCATGATCTCAGCACAGACCATTTCATGCAAAAGATTAAATTTTTTAGCAAATTCATTCTGAATGCTTACAAAAGGACCAGTCGGAAGAACTAGTTTCATTAATTCCAGGATGATGGCTGGGGCGGTGGGACTCGAACCCACGACCAATAGATTAACAGTCTACTGCGCTACCACTGCGCCACGCCCCAACAGATTGCTGATATGTTTGTAAATTTATAAAATTAAATGATAGGAATGTCCAGGGTAAATACTTGATAATATTGGAGACATGGTAGCTCTTTAGTAAAGTTAACTAATTGAAATTAGGGAGATTGATATTTAAGCTAAATACTTTGCTCAAGAGTACCGACAAGAAATTTGAGGAATTATGTCAACAACGAATTTATTGAGAAACGTAATGCGATTGCTAACGCCTGATGAAATTCAGGAATTAAGCACGATTTTTTATGGTGCGAATAATCGACCATTAACAGAATATCTGGTTGAACGAGTAGATGTTGAAACAAGCGAGGTGATTTGTACTACCACCGATCAGAAAGAGAAATCAATAGAGGATAAACCTTCTCAAGGTGAAAACCATACTGAACAACCATCTGATAATGAAATTAAAAAAGGTGTAGTTTTCATCTTGGATCTCAAGAGAAAATTAGAAAAAGGACAGAGAATTTTAAAGGAAAAGGAGATATTGGGTCTCTATCAGAAAGCCGCAGGATTGGATGTAGATTTCTCAAAAGCGAATAAGGATGATTTAAAAAAATCTAGCAATCTTGGTATATTGATTAATAAAAAGCAATATTAGAAAGAAACACCCTTAATGGCCTCCTCCTTTAAATCTTGTAGATCATGTGACTCAAGGCTGGCCAATTGAAAGATGCAGGAATCAATCGTAGTGATTCCTGCCGGCCGATAATTTCCTGAGTTCTTTATACCGCCAAAAGGCAATTGTGGATTAGCGCCAATGGTGGAACGATTGAAATTTATTTGACCGGCATCAATATCTTCTAAGCATTTATGATAATTATTAATATCACTCGAAAAGACTGAAGCGGCCAGACCAAACTCTGTGCTATTTGAAATTTGAATTGCTTCCTCTATTTCATCAAAAGGGATAAAGGTACAATTAGGTCCGAATATTTCATTGGTGAGGAAATGGGAGTTTTTGTTAAAAGACTTAGCAAGATGAATTGAAGGACTCACATAATATCCACTATGTTTTCTCTCAAGGTGCTTGCCACGCATAATTTCCTCAATACCTTCTCGTTTTGCCATACCCATGTATAAGAGATAATTGTCCAGGGATTGCTGATCAACGAGTGGTCCCATAAAGGGCTCAAGATCATGAATTATTGGATGATCAATGATAATAGTTTTGGCCACACGATGAAACTTTTCTATAAATTCCTCATAGTGAGTACGATGTATAGGAACAATAGCTGTTGAAATACAACGCTGACCACAGGTGAGAAAGCAGGACTTAATTAATTCTCGCAGAGCTAAATCAAGATTAGCATCTTGGCACAGAATACTATTATTTTTCCCACCCAATTCTAGGGAAACCAGTTTCGAAAGATCATGAGATGTATTGTTTAGAATCTTTTTCCCAACTTCGAGACTTCCAGTGAAGAAAATTCCTTTTACTGCCTTCTCTTTAAGTATTCTTCTGGCCAACTCACCATCACCTTGAGCAAGGTTAATAACTCCTGATGGAAACCCAGCTTCATGATAACACTCAATGAGAAGTTGCCCACTATAGCATGTTTTTTCAGATGGTTTAAAAATAATACTGTTACCTGCAATGAGGGCGTTTGCAATCTGATTGTTGGCAATGTTGCAGGGAAAATTAAACGGGCCAATAATTAAGCATGGGCCAATTGGACGATAATAAATATGCCCATGGGTTCCGGGTGAAATATCATTAAAGTGCTTTGGCAGAATGCGCGGAAGACTATAGCTGATAACAATATCGACTTTATTTACGAGTGCAAGGACCTCGGTCTTGGCTTCCCACAATGGTTTCCCTGTTTCAAGTGCAATTGCTTCAGAGAGAGCGTCTGACTTAACCAGCACACACTCTTTGAATCGTCTTAAGGCATTGACTCTCTCATCTATTGATGTTTTGCGCCAGCGATATTGACCGTCGACTGCACTTGCTACAATCTTATCTATAACTTCATAGCGGATGTGGAGTTCCCAAAGGTTTGATTCTAGATCAGCGGGACAAGATTTGGAGATGGTGCGATCTGGTGATTTTTCATGGGAATGGGGGTTATGAAATTTTCCTTGGTAATAATTGCCTTTAAGTTGATATTTCATATTTGTTTTTCCTAAAGATGAATACCATTACCGATAAATTCTCCAAATTCATCGATAATGTGACCATATTCTGATGTCAGGATAAGATTTTTCCTGACATTCTCTTCAAGCTTTCCCTCTACTTTCATGGCTTTGAATTTTCCTGGATCACTCGGAAGAGTGATCAGAAATGTATGAGCTTCATTTGCTGTGCAAATGGCTTCGGCAAGAATTTTAAATGCAAACATTTCACGAATGGGTTTGATTTCATTTTTAGGCGCACGATAGTGAGGTCCTCCATCGAAAGGATCTACTTCTTTAGTGTATTTAAATCCGATTGATTCCAACATCTTTTTCACAGGCTTGGTATCGTCGCCAACTTTTCCAATAGCATCTCGGGCCTCAATTGGTAGCAGTGAAGTATAAATAATCTCAGATGGAAAAAGACTAAGAATGAATTCTTTGTTCTGACGACTTAATACATCGGCTTCATGATAGTCAACATTCATGAATTTCCTGCCAATTGCCTCCCATAGAGGGCTGTTTCCATCCTTGTCAAAAGGGGGCATAAGTTCTGAGTGTATAAGAGATGTAAACTGATTAGGATGCATTCCTATATAGAGGAAACGCACAAAAGAAATTTGCTTGCCAAGTTTAGCGACATTGCTGCGATAATCAGGATGAAGCACCAGGCCCCCAATTTCAGTGTAACCATTACATTCATAATCCAATTTTAAGGTGCCATGAATGAAACCTGTATTAATTGTTTCGCTAAACTTTTCTTCCTGTCCGACTGTCAAATAATAGTGAGGCTCTTCATCTGTTCCGTGCTGTCCATGAATCATTGAAACACCGATGACCTTTTTATTTTCGGTATCTTCAAGGACAAAAATATAATTGTTTTTTGATTTATCTTTATCGGCTCGCTTGAAAGTTCGTACAGAACTCGCAATCTTCTTTTTGATCAGATCAATATCTCTTGGCAAATTGATAAAGGTGACTAGTCCACTAAGTTCATAGAGATCATTCAGATCGCTTGGGTCTACATTTCTAATTAAGTACATATAACGCCCAAAACAAGTTATCTATTTGGTAGCAATCTATAAAAAATAATGGTCAGATAACTTGAATAATTCTAAAAGACATGGATAATTTAGAAAACCTGATAAAGATGTTAGCATGATCAGTCCATTAAAGTCATTAGAGCAAGACTACCTTCAAGGAAATTATCAATTCTTCATTAATAAATTACTCGAAATGAAAGATTCAATTCCCCGGGATGTTTTCCATCTGAATCTTGGAACAGGACAGGCCAAGCTTGAGATGTATGGCCCAGCGCGATACAATTTTGAAATGGCCAAAGCTTACGGATTAAACAATGAGATTCTGAGAAATAATCTAAGTCACGTGAAAGAGAAAATAGGCCAGCAAATCGGAGGCATTGATAGTGACCTATTTAATCAACTGTTTTACTTTTATAGAGAAATCTCATTCCCGTCAGTATTGTTGTTCTGTTTGGCCCTTTCCCTATTGGTGCTAATATTTTTCTGGCGAAGGATGATAAGAAATTATTCTTTATTATTGATAATGTTATTATGCGCATATCTGCCTTTGGCCTTCAAATCAGTTGTTGATTCACAATATCAAATGGGTATAGCGCTCGAAGAGTTAACGTTGCATGAGGGCCCGAGTGGTATTTTTAAAGATATGGGCAAGCTTCCTAGTGGTTATAAAATTTTACTAAAAAATGCAGATGAAGGGTGGGGATTGATTGTTTATCCGGCATATAAAATGGGCTGGGTAAATTTAAGGAATATAGGCATAATAGACATATGACTTATGAAAAAGATCGTCAGAATCAGAATGCTGATGCGCGCGAGAAAAAAATTGATCTATCGTTGCTTAAATATTTTTGGCAAGCCGGCCCACTAAATTTTAGTAAGCAAGATTCTATTCCACGGTTTCTCAGAAAAATAAAAGTACTTAAGAATTTTTCGGATGGAGAATTGTTTATTCTCTCAAAATATTTAAATGAGAGGAATTTTAGGCGTGGGGAATTAATATTTCAGCAAGGTGATGTCGGAATAGGATTTTATCTTATTTTCTCAGGTCAAGTTGAAATTTCAATCGATGATAATAAATTTGATATAGATGAAAATATTGCAAAGGGGCGATATTCGTTGAATCTCGAAAGATATGATTTTTTCGGCGAATTGGCACTTTTGCAGGAAAATGCTATTCGCAATGCAACGGCGACAGCAAAAGATGATTGCATATTATTTGGTATCTTTAAGCCTGATTTGGATGATTTGATTTTACAATATCCAGTCGTAGCCGCACGGCTTTTGCAGTCAGTTTCCATGATCATTGCAAATCGTCTTTCTTTCCTTACTCAAGAGGTGAGATTCCTAAAATCAAAACTTGAAGATAGAGAATCAAACAAATAACATGAGTTCTATTGCCAAAAATAAGGAAATTTTCAGATTCGCTTATTTTGCGTCAATTTTAAGCTTGTGCTTGCTGGGATTGACTTTACTACCAAGAATTTCCATTCCATTGAGCCTCTCTTATGTATGTTATTTAATGGCTGCTCCCCTGCTACCTTTTTTCACCAGAATTTTTCATAATCGAAATGTTGCCATTGTATTTTTGCTCATTGTTTTTACGGTAGTCGCGCTTATTCCACTCTTTTACCTCTTGCCTTCCCTGCGATCGGAAATAGAGAGAGTGCAGTATTATCTGCCAAAGCTAGAAGGCTTGATTCAGTCAAAATTTTTTGAAATCAAACTTCTTGTTCAGAATAAATTTGCTATTACTATCGAAGATATTTATTTCCAGGATACAATGGCCAAGATTAAATCTTTTTCTGCAAAGCTATTGTGGAACTTACCATCTTTTTTGGCCAATACACTGGAATGGGCGTTTCTTGTTCCACTTTTTTTATTTTTTTTGATGAAAGACTCAACGTCTTTTACAAGACTATTACTTAAGATAACACCAAATAGTATTTTTGAACGCTTTTATCACATCCTTCATGAACTCAATACTAAAATAGGGGACTATATTTTTGCAAAATTTGTTGAGGCGAGTATCGTCGGGGGGATAATTACGATAGGCTTGCTCATCTTGGGAGTTAGATTCTGGGTATTGTTGGGTATTTTGGCCGGTATCACAAACGTAGTACCCTATATTGGTCCTATTTTAGGTGCGATTCCTGCATTGATTATTGTATATTTTGATAACGGCTTGGGTTCTAGTTTTGGTGGAGTACTCATGCTGTATCTCATCGCCAATATAATCGATATCGCAATTGTTTTTCCGGTCATGATCTCCAAGATCGTTGATTTGCATCCAATCGTAGTCGTTATCTCGGTAATATTGGGCTCTCAATTTTTTGGCTTTGTTGGTATGATTGTATCAATTCCAATCGCGGCAGCTGTTAAGTTGATTGCGCTTGAGTTTTATAAAAAAATCTATTCACCTCTTTGATGCGGATGTGTTAAATTGTGGCAATGAAGCCATCTTTTAATAGTTACTGTTTAGCTTTATTGTGCATTTTAATTTGTGCATGCAGCGGTACTAGACCTTCTGGTACCACTGAAGCTGAAATTCTTTTTAAAGAAGCCCAGAAATATATTGATAAAAAGCAATATATCCTTGCAAATGAAAAACTAAATACCCTTCGTTCACAACATCCTTACAGCTATTATGCTACGCCTGCAGAGTTAATTCAGGCCGATATTTTATATAAACAAGAGAATTTCATAGAATCAGCATCAGCATATATTCTTTTTCGCGATTTCCATCCAAAGCATGAAAAGATTGCTTATGTGGTATGGATGATAGCTGAATCTTTTTATAACCAACTACCATCAACTGCTGATCGGGATTTGTCGCAAGGATATGAAGCTCTCAAATATTACCAAGAAGTTGTTGCAAAATATCCAAAAAGTGAATACGTCGATCAAGCCAGAGAACGAAGCACAGTGATTAGTGAAATGTTCAAGGAAAAAGAGCAATATATAGCTGATTTTTATTTTAAGACAAAGATCTTTGATGCTGCTCGATATCGCTATCTGGCCATGATCGATGAGTTTAAAGAATCAAATATTCTTGATCATTCAATCATTAGGGTCTTGCTATCGTCTCTTGAGCTTGGGGAGAAGCCTGAATGTGTGCAATATGCAAAGATACTACGTAAAAAATTAAGTGCATCTGCGGTCGATCAATTTGAAAAAGTGCTAGATCAATGTAAGACCAACTAACCAAAGGGGTTTAGCTTGAATCTTCAGGAAAAGGATCTTCTCGATAATGCTTTCCAGGCCAACAAGATAGGAAACGTCAAAGAGGCAGAAGAACTTTTTCAAGAGAGCATTATCTTAAATGCGAAAAATCCAAAACCATTTTTCGCATTGGCAAATATCTATCATCGTCGCGGAGAAATAGGTAAGGCCATTAAAGCTTTTTCAAAGGTACTTGAGTTAGATCCCTGTCATACAGAAGCAGCGATTAGTTTATCAGTCATCTATAATGATATCGGTAAATATGAAGAAGCAAAAAAAATTTTTGAAGCGGCTTCTGATCGAGTTAAAACAGCGTCAACGACAGGACCTGTGGATGATGTCCATGTTAACAAGAAATTTGCACAAAGACACTTTGAACTCGCAGAGCAATACTTTACGTATTGCAAATATGATGATGCTCTATTCGAATATTCAAAGGCTTCCTCTCTCGATATTGAAAATGCTGAGATTAAATTAAAAATAGCAAAAGTTTATGCCAAAAAAGGCTTGATAAATAAGGCCTCTGAAGAATTGCGTAAGTTGAAAACTGAACGTCCTAATTACATTCCTGCAAGACTGGCCCTCGGCTTAATCTACTATGGATCTGGTAAAATTATTGAAGCACAACAAGAGTGGATGAAAATTCTTGCTATTGCTCCAGATAATGGTGAAGCCAAGACCTACCTGTCTCTTGCAGATAATGCCACTGAGACACTTCTTAATTGATCGGTTATTAAGTGAATTGTGCAAATCTTTCTATTAAATATCAGATATCAACTGAAGTATCAGGTGTATTCTTTGTTGTTTTTGCTGTATCAACTTCTTGTGTCTGATTGCGATTTGTTTCTTGCGTAATAGTTTGAGCATTAGATCTTCGCGCATCATCTGAGTTGTATGTCACAATATATTTTTTTAATTCTACATACATTTTGTGACGAACTTCTAATTTGCTATCTTGTAGAACAATCTGACGAGCAACTCGTGTTTTATTATTAATAATAATTGGTGCCTTCAGATTTGCAGACATTTCAACAATGTTTTGTGGAATTGTGAGAATAGTATAAATACTAGCATCGCTTAACGTCTCTAATTCAAGGCTGATAAGCTCTGGGGGCAATAAGCGTACTGCATAATCCGGAGTGAAAATTTTGGGTTCGATAATTGGAAATGCAATTGATGCATCTTCAAGACTCTGAAGCCACAAAATGAGTGTCTGATCACCTGGATCAACTATGAAAAACCGCTTAAAATTGTCAAATCCTAGAAGCCCTTCTGCGAAATTGATAACGTCTTTTTTATCCACTTCAAGTTCGCCAAAACGCGTTGTTGTGACTTTCACTCAAGCCTCCAGATAACCAGCAGCGTAATGCTGCCAAAGAAATTCTAGCAATCGGCCCCATGAAAGGGCAAGTGGGAAATTACTTCTTGTTAAGCTCTTTAAGTTCTTCTGTGAGCTGACCTAAGCCTTCATAATCAGATTGGGCGGCGAGTTCGTTTTGATCCTGAATGGCCTGGTATACCTCTTCGCGGTGAATTTTTGTCTCTTTGGGCGCTTTGATTCCAAGCCGAACCTGCTTTCCCTTGATTTGTATGACAATAATCTTAATATGATCATCAATGGCAATGCTTTCACCAAGCTTCCGTGTCAAAACTAGCATAAAAATCCTCTAGTAACAGACCCTCCTGGCCCACCTTATCCGTGGCGACTGGCATTCTATATTATGACCATTCATAAATTGCAACCAAAATATTTTATATTTGTAAAAACAAATTATCGCAGGAAGTCGAGAAGACTCTGGTTGAGCATTGCCTTGCCTGACTGATACGTCGTTCGCAGTATTTGCTGTTGCTTTGTGATGTCGCTGAATAATTCTGCAACATCAGCATCAGTAAGTTTACTCTTATGGGCCTGTTTATCTACATTTTCCGATTCAATCTGTGAGCGTGTGGTCATTATGGTGTTTACAAGTGAACCTACGCGAGTTCGAAGAGTAATAATACGATTAATGGAATTATCAAATTTCTCTAAGAGGTCCTGTACAAGCTTTGGATCATTATTTTCAAGTGCTGAAATGAGAGTCGTGAGCTGGTTGAATAGATTATCGCGTTTGTGAAATTTTGTATCAAGAGTATTACTTGAGGCCAAATCTCTTGAGGCTGCATCCTGGTCAAGTTCTGGCTCCGCATTTGGGCCAGGCTCAGGAATTGTGCTTGGCGCAACCAGTTGATCTGAATAAAAGACTTCCTTGCCTGTAAGATTCATCGGGATAAAAAAATCCTTAGAAATTTCTAGCTTAATTTGACCATCATCCCCGGCATAATTACCTTCGACATCGAAAGGAATTTTCAAAGTATTGAAGCCAGAAAAAATGTATTTATTACCTATGCGTTTATTGGAAATCGCTAAGAGTTGGTTTCGCATTTGGATAATATCATTTGCGACATTCTTGCGGATATCTTGGTCGTAGAAATCAGAAGATTGCTGGATAGCTAGATCTTTGGCCCGAAGGAGAATATCTGAGATTTGGTCAAGAGACTGCTCGGTCTGGTTCAGTTGTAATAATGCTACATCAGAATTGCGCAGAAATTGTTGATTATCAGCTAAAACGGAACCCAATGTCATGGATTCAACGTTGCTTATAGGATTATCCGACGGACGTCTTACCTTTTTTAATGAGGTGCCCTTTAATTGAAGATCCTCAAGTCTTTCCTTGGTTTTATCAATGGAAAACTTAAGCGAGGCCGAATTTGAATTTTCTGACACTCTTGTCATCGTTTAAACTCTCTACCTCTTAATTCCTAATACTGTTTGAAACATTTCATCAGCTGCTTTCAAAACTCTTGCTGAAGCTTCATAAGCATGCTGAAACTTGATCATATTTGCCGCTTCCTCATCAAGAGATACCCCGGTAATTCGCTCTTTGATGGCGCGTGTTTGTGCAAGCAGGCCTTCTGACTGTTCAGTATCAACACGCGCTTTGCCTGTTTGAACACCGACGTTACCGATGCTTTTAAGGTACTGCTCCTCGATTGTAGCTGTCTCATTGCACATGATTTTAGCATTCTCTAATTTGCTGATGGCCAGGGCCACCCTATTGTCACCAGGAGCGTTGGGTGCCAATGCGGTAGCAATATTTGCTAAATCATTTCGGACCTCATCGCTGAGGGACATCTCTGAAGCCGCATTTTCACTAGAGGACACGTCTTTAAAAAAATTAATATTGGTAAATTCATGGGCATTCTCGCCCTCAATGGATATGCCGGGTTTGTAAATGAAACCTCGTGAATGGATTGCGTTCACACCTTTTGTTAAGGTATAGGCGATCTGATCAATATCGGTTTGCATTTTACGAAGATCTTCATTTCGCACTTTAAGCAGGGAAGCCAATTTTCCATTCGCAAATTTTTCCGAGATAAAACCACTTGGACGATTTTTGAAATAAATTTCAACTGCGCCACTCATACCGTTAGAAGAAGTTTCGGCCGGTTGCCCCCTCACCGCTAGTTCTTGCACTTCAGTGGCACATACGATAGTGCCGACTCCCTCGGCGTTTACGATGAAATTATTTTTATTATCATGGTATGTACTGACTTCAAAATATTCAGCTAGAGACTTGAGTGCCACGTCACGTTGGTCACGCAAATCTCCGCTTTCACCGCCAAGAGCTTCAAGATTAGAAATTTTCTTATTTAGATCAGCTAAGTGGTAGGAAATTTGATTGATATTCACAATCTCCCTTTCAAGACGTTTATCCACACCACGTGCTTGATCATCAAGCGTTGAACGTATTCTGTTGAAATCCTTGATAATTAATTTTGCATTATC
This sequence comes from Bdellovibrio sp., assembly GCA_016187935.1. Classification (GTDB taxonomy): domain Bacteria; phylum Bdellovibrionota; class Bacteriovoracia; order Bacteriovoracales; family Bacteriovoracaceae; genus GWA2-49-15. The sequence continues at coordinate 91,713 of JACPIU010000026.1, read as the reverse complement.
ACGCACTACAGAGCGCATAGTCTCGTTTTCAGGTTGGTTGGCGAGTTCACGAAAAGAATTAAAAAATTTATTAATGATTTTATTGAGTCCTTCGGATTCCGTTTCATTAAAAATAATTTCTATTTGTTCTAGTTGATCAAGGCGCTCTCGATTGTATTCATGGCCAGTGACTGCTTCAACTAAGCGTTGCTCAATATGCTTGGCATCAATTCTTTCCACACCATGAACACGAGCACCAGACCCCATCACTAATCCGTCCTTAGTAATGGGCACGCCTGTCGTTTGCTTGACTCGTTGCCTCGAATATCCTTCAGTGTTGGCATTGGCAACGTTATGGCCAGCAACCTCCATTGATTTTTTGCTGGCACCCAATCCTGATTTGCCTATGCTTAGGATGTCAGTCAAGGTGTGCTCCTATTTGGTTCCTGCTGGCGCAGCAAGCTTGCCCTTGGCATTATATGTATGCACCGTCTTCTTTCCTGTCGCATTTTCGCGCAGTTCTTGTAAGTGATAAATCGCCTTATTCAAAAAAATCTGATTTTTTTTATTCTGCTCCTTGATTTTTTCAATTAAATCCTTAAGAAGAGAATTATATCCAATGAAATTTTTCACCAAAGGTTCAGGTGCTGTTTTTTCTAGAAAGATAATTAGATCAGAAACCGAAGCAATGTTGTTAAGATCATACTGCTCTTGCAAGTTTAAAATAAAAGATTGTCTCTTGGCATCTGCTAAATCAATGGCCGTTATTATTTTATTTTTCTCTGCTGTAGTGATTTCAAGTTTTTCGATATCACTATTCAGCAAACAAGAATATTCAGCTGCTGTTGCTTCGAAGAGACTGAAATGGAGTTCACAAAATTCATGCCATATTGCAATGGCATCTTGATATGTTTCAGAATCAATCGATATATCTACGTTTCTCATATGTTAAAATTCTGATGCCATCATTTTTTCAGCAACGGCATCGTAGTCAATTTCATAGCTTCCATTTTTGATGGCCTCCTTGAGACCAGCGATTTTGTTAGAATTATCAAGCGGTGGTGCGGCAACCGCCGCCTTCTTAATTCTGGCAAAATCTTTAATGCCATCACTGATATCAACCTTTGCATCTTTCGCAGTGGTTTTTTCAATGGCAGCTTTGCGGGTTGCTTCATTTCTGTTTGAAATGGGAGTCTTGCCTCGCAAGTTTCCGACTTTCTTATCAGGAAAGAACGGTGCTTTTGTGTTATTTTCAACTGGCCCTGCCATAAATTACTCCCTTGGTTTTCCGTTTCCTTTTACCATCGCTTGATAGGCTTCATAAGCCTCTTTTGAGCGAAATTTTTGAGGATATATTTGATCCAGGATAAGATTTTTGATACCCACACCATTAGGATGTGCTGCAAGCGCCTTTGCGCGCTCATCTGTTAGCAAGGACTGATAGATGTCCTCAGCAGAGCTGGGGTCCTCTGCATGCTCAATTGATTTATGCATTTCATCGAACATCAATTTTAAAAAGTTGGCCTCTTGAGATTCGGCCACAGCAACATAATCCTTCGGAATATATTCGATACCATTCGAATCACGTTTGGATGGATGTGAGGGAGGTATACTTATGCTCAAATTTCCTTCCTGGAAATGGACCCACTACAGGTACCTCATAACATTCTAGCAGAATTGCACAGGGGGAACAAAATACAGATTAAGTGGGAAATTTTAGCTGGATTTAAAGCAATTCAATGTCAGCAACAAGAGAGCCGTTGTGCTTAAGTGCTTGAAATATCGAAATTAAATCCTCTGGAGATGCGCCAAACGCATTGAGGGCCTTAACCAGGTCGCTAAGAGTTGCCTTTTTATCAATATAGTAGAGAGAGTCACCCTTTTTCTTGCCACCGCTGACATTAGCATCAGAATCCTTGATTTCAATCGTCAATGATCCATGAGCAATGGCAACAGGTTTAAGCACAACATCGCCACCAGCAACGATGGTACCCGTTCTTTCATTCATTACAATTTTTGCTTTTTGATCGGAGTGAATTTTAAAATTTTCAATTAACGCCATTAGCTGGACCACATTTCTCTGATATTCGAAAGGAATTATGAGATCAATAGTTGAAGCATCTCGCGCCATCGCATATTTCCCGCCAAGTTCAGTATTCAGTATTTTTTCAATGCGTGCTGCGGTTGTAAAATCAGAATTATTTAGACCGAGGCGAACAGATTTTTTCTTTTCAAAGTCAGTAGCGAGTTCCTTTTCGATGATAGCACCATTCGGAATAGTTCCAATTGTGGCGAATTTCTCACCCTGCTTGAGACCACCAATAGAAATGCTACCACTGGCAAGGGCATAAATTTGTCCATCGCCACCTTTAAGGGGGGTAATGAGAAGTGTTCCACCTGCAAGGCTCGATGCATCTCCAATCGAAGATACTTTTATATCAACTTTTTGCCCTAAACGAGCAAAAGGTGGTAGGTCTCCAGTGACAACAACTGCGGCAACATTTTTAGACACAATTTCGCGCTTAGGATCTAGCCCGAGTTTTTGAAAAAGAAGTTTTAAGGAATTATTGGTTATTTCCCCTCCCGCATCGCCTGTTCCATTCAAACCAATCACGAGGCCGTAGCCTAATACTGGATTTGGGCGTACACCTTTTACGGTAACTAAATCCTTAAGACGGCTTTCCGTAGCTTGAACATTCATTGTAAGGACAAGAAACAGAGCGCATAAAATTCTTATCATGAACTACCTCAGTACTGTGATATTTGTTTCAATGATGTCATCAGAATTGATAAAATCCTCTGCAGAAATATTTCTTCGAGGTACCAGGGCCTGAACTTCAACTAAATGCTTTCTATTTCTAAAGAGAATGTTTTTTCTGCCTGAGAGCAAAACGTGATCTCTGTTTATTTCTTCAATGACAACTGTTGAGATCTTGTCATGAATTGCCTCATCTTCCTTTTCTGCAGTATTTGGCTCCTCTGGCTTGTTTTCTGTCTCTGCCTCAGCTTTTTCTTCCTCGCCGGGTTTCTCCTTACCTTTCTTTTTTGGTTTTTTAGCACTTGCCATACGGGGAGCCGGAAACACGCGTTTTAATTCAGCAGTGATATCATTTTTTAAACGAGTCATTACATTAACTAAGATAATATCGCCCTGACGTTTTTTTGAATCTTGTGTGAAAAGAAAACTGTCCTTTCCTTGACCATTCCACAAGCTATTATCTGATCCGTTGTCGTATATTTCATCAGACGTATAGCGTCTTTTGACTTCGCTTTCTGGACCATATTGTCGCTTGACCGTGGGATCTATATTCTTCTGTGTGGAGGTGGAAACCAAATTCGAGCCATTGCGGCGTTTTCTATATACATCAAACTTATCATTGCGCGGTGATATTTGACCAGTGTTACGCCCGGAACCTTTATCCATTTGTCGATGTAAAGATTCGATATACGAGGCACATCCTGTAACCAGAAAAAGTAAGAGAATAATTTTCATAGCTCCACCATCACCTCATCAAAATCTGTCGCGACAGCACTTATCGTTTTATTTTTAAGCTTAACTTGCACTGTCTCACCAAGAGTAGCTCCATGAAGAGCATGACCCTCGCTTTGCAAACTCAAATTCCCACTTTTCAAAATAACACGAGAATATTTTCCCGGCTTAACGATTGTCATAGGCATGATATCCGTCGTTTTAACGATGTCACCTTTATTTAAGAGATGGGTAGTGGAGTAAAATTTTATTTTTTCAATATTGATCTGAGTTTGTGCTGGTGCATCTGTTAGAATCTCAATTTCTCTCAGATATGAAGGGGAAAGAAGTTCGCCTGGTGCAAAAGAGCGCTCGGTGATGTAGGCCCGGACTTTCGTTTTTATAACAGCTTCAATGGGTATAGTGTAATTTAATTTGTCTCCGCGAATCGAGAGAGTAATATTTTTTTTCCCAGTGGAGCTGCAGGATTCGCAAGACGTCAATATGTCAGAATCTTCAACACACAAACTAGCTTTATGGAAATGAACCTTCTCTACAAAAGCAAAATGCTGAGTGCTGGAATGTTCCTCTGAAATCTCATAAGAAATTTTTCGAATTTCAATTTGCTTGGGGCGGAAAATAATATTATTGAAATATTTTCCCAAGATGTTTGACTGAAAAATACCTTGAGATTGCGTTAGAAATTGAACAACTCTTTTTTGATCTTGCTTTTCGCAATTGGAATTCTTGATAATGTCGTCAGAGACGCTCCCTGACTTCGCATTGGCGCTATCAAGAATCAAAAACTTCGAGCATAGCTCTATCTCGCAAGCCAATGCATGATTGACAATTAACATTGAGATCACAAATGTGGTTATAAAAAAATATTTCATCGAATATTATTAACAGTTTGCAACATTTGATCGGCAACACCCATTACCTTTGAATTCATTTCGTAGGCCCGCTGCGCTTTAATCAGATTCGTCATTTCAACCATAATACTCACATTGCTTGACTCCAACGCACCTTGCATTATTTTTCCAGCGCTGTTCTGGCCAGGGATTTGCTGGATAGGTGGACCACTGGCCTGGGTAATTTGGTACAGGTTTCCACCTTCAGATTTAAGACCAACGGGATTAGTGAAATTGAATATTGGTAAAATACCCAAATTGACAGGCTCAATCTGATTTTTCAAAAAGGCTTCAACGTTACCATTCTCACCAATAGTAGTTGTCGTAGTTCCTTGGGGAAATGTAATGCCGGGGAATACTTTAAATCCCAATCGGGTTACTAAATTTCCCTCATGATCGAGATTAAAAGACCCATCGCGGGTGTATTTTATCTCATTGTTCGGCAAAATAATTCCAAAAAAACCATCGCCATTAATCATAAGATCAAAGGGATTATTAGTTATCACTGGGTTGCCGGTAGAATGCTCCTTTCTGATTGCTGAAACTTTAGAACCGGTACCAATTTGAGTACCAACATTATAACGAGTATTATTGCTAGAACGACCGCCTGCTATTGTTACTGTTTCATACAGAAGATCATCAAATTCAGCACGATCTTTCTTATACCCGGTAGTATTGATGTTCGCAATATTATTTGAAATAGTGCTTACGTTGATTTCTTGCGCCGCCATTCCTGTCGCGGAAATATTTAATGCCTTCATCATGCAAAAGCTTTCATTGGACAGAAGCAAGATTACAAGCAGTGAGTAAAAAATTTTCATAGTTACCTCAGAATTTCGTCAATTCACTATACGACCTTGACGACATATTATCGTATGCCTTAATGACTTTTTGTATTGATTCAAAATTTCGATGGGCCTTAATCATGTTGGTCATTTCTTCTAGGGCATTAACGTTCGAATTTTCAATAAAGCCCTGGCGAACAGATGAATTCATTTCACCTTTTTTGACGTTGTCAGCAGATCTGTTGATAAAGAGGCCCTGGCCTTCCTTCATTAAGGCATTCTGATCTTCGAACTCTACAATTGAAAGAGAGGAAGCCTTCATATCATTTACAAAAATATCGCCACCGTCGTTAATAACGATCTTACCAGAATCTAAATGAATGAGACGATCAATTGGATTATTAGAGATCTGACTGTTTGAAGATTCAAATTTAGATAAGACAGGGAAACCATCCTTGTTGACAAGGATACCATCACGATTAACAGAGAAGGCTCCATCGCGGGAGAAACGAACACCATTAGGTGCCAGCACCTCGAACATCCCATTACCTTTTATAGCTATATCAAGTGGGTTACCAGTAGGCCGAAGTTCACCTTGAGAAAAATTAGTATAGGTGCCATCTACTTTTACAAAAGAATTTTCAGCTCCGTAAGATTTATAAAAATCTTCCGGGGCCCACTCTTTATTTGGGAGATCAATTTCATCATGTCCTTTATCCAAAGCAGTAAGATACTCTTTAAAAACTAAATCATCTTTTTTAAATCCAGCGGTATTTATATTGGCAATATTGTTTGACACTGTATCAAGCAGCTTTTGCTGTGAAATTGCGCCGGAAAGTGGTACCCAAAGCTCTTTCATTTTTTAAAAACCCCTTGGGGTATAAGATCACTTACTAATGCTAATATTTTTCAGTCACTTATTGTTAGAGGGCAAAATTGTGCCTAGATATGTGTCAAAGCTATTCGCCTAATTTAGATATTTGAGCTATCATCACAAAAACGTGTAATTTTATGGATTTATATGAAAAAGGATAAACAGCAGTTAGACTTTGAAGAGAATCTAAGTCAACTTGAAGCAATCGTAGCTAAATTGGAATCTGGAAAATTGAAGCTCGATGAGGGAGTTGGTCTCTATGAAGAAGGCGTAAAACTGTACCAGCAATGTCGGAAAAGACTTGGCGAAATTGAAAAGAAGATAACTCAACTAAATGAAAATTTGGATGAAAATGAATTTAACTGAATTCATACTTCTTTTCCTTGCCATAGGATGTACAACAACTCTTCCAAAGCAGAATCCCATCCAAGCCGAGGGTGTGCCCATCTTGGAAAATGATCACTCCAACAATAGTATTGTGATTTCTGAAAATTCTACATCGCAATATGGTCCAGCCTTAGATGAAGTATCTGAGAGACCATTAAATGTATCTCAGTTATCTAAAAAAAAACTAATCGGTGTGATATTTGGCCCAGGGATGTCCCGCGGAGTGTGTGCACTAGGGATTTTGCGCGCACTTCTTGATGCTCAAATTGAAGTAAGTGCTTTTTCAGGAATCGAAATAGGACTTATATATGCTTACTTCGGTGCTCGAAACGAAAATATGGGTTCAATCGAATTTGAACTTTTTCGTCAATTTAACAGCACCAACGAGAGAATTGTAGATTTGAATTATCTTGCAGATGAAATTGGGTTTGTAGCAATGAAGCATAATAAATTGGAGCAAATACAGGACCTAAAAAAAGTATTAGTAATACCTGATCTTTCTTCAAAGGAATTGAAACCAATTTATAAAGGTCAAATATTAGAAAAAATAAAATTAAATCATTTCTCCTTTTGGTATCCTGATACAAATGTAGTTGATATTAATATTTTAAAAACGAGTAATAAAAATCTTACGGAATATTTAAGGCATATTGGTGTCAATTTTATTATTGGGGTAGATTTTCTCGATGATTCAATTGAATTTAAAAAAAGAGGCGAGCAACTTGTGGGTAGGTATGGGCGAGTGGCCACAGCAGTACGAGAATTATGGAAAGATGCTGATTATATGGTTAAGCCGCGTTTAGAGGATATTCCCTTGGATGAATTTAATATGCCAGAAGATTTAGTACAAAGATGCTTTAATTCGATGTCGGATGAGATCACTAATTTGAAACAGCTATTATAATACGGAGCTAGGTTGCAACCATCGATCTTGCGTTTAATTTATTGCTTTGGAGCGCTTGCAATAATACTCCTATTATCTGTTGTAGGTGCCTTGACCTATTTTTCTTTCGTTCTTCCAAAAATTGATTCATTGACTGATTACAATCCGCCGACTCATTCGATCATTCTATCTCGGGATGGCGAAGTGCTGGCCGAGATAGGAACCGAAAAACGTGATGTCGTTCCTTTGGAGAAAATCCCAAAGCTAGTGATTGATGCTTTTTTAGCTGCTGAAGATGATGCCTTTTACCAACACCATGGTGTGGATTACTGGGGTGTTTTACGTGCTATGCTTATGAACATCAAAGCGGGAAAGGTGGTACAGGGTGGCAGCACGATTACCCAGCAGGTCGCGAAATCCTTACTTCTCACGAAGGAAAGGTCGGTTTCGCGAAAAGTAAAAGATTTTCTTCTGGCCCTCAAGATCGAGGAAAAGTTTAGCAAAGATGAAATTCTATTTCTCTATTTAAATCAAGTTTATCTTGGTGGCGGTTACTATGGAATTAAAACAGCAGTGAAGGGTTACTATGACAAAGACTTAGAAGAAGTGACTACAGCGGAAGCTGCCATGGTAGCAGGGTTACTCGTGGCACCTGGTAAATATTCTCCCTATCTCAATCCTGATTTTGCCATCAAAAGGCAGCGATATGTACTTAGTCGTCTGTATGATACGAAAAAAATTACACAGGACGAATATGAAAATGCGATCCAAGAAAAAATTAAATTCCGTGTAAAGAAAAAAGGTGAGTTCAAGGCAGGTTATTTTACAGACTGGGTAAGACAAAGAGTTATTGAATTTATAGGGGAGGAGAAGCTTCTTAATGATGGCTTGAAAATAGTTACATCGTTAGACTATGAACTTCAAACTGCAGCAGAAAAAGCGGCCTTAAAAGGTGTAAGGGAGATAGACAAACGCCAGGGATATCAAGGTCCCATACAGCATCTTGAGACATTGTCTGAGCGTGAGAAATTCGATATTGACCAACGCAAATTTTTGCTCGAAGAGAAATCAAACTATTTCTATATTGATGACCATTACAATAGAATCAACGAAATTCCTTTCGTGCAAAGTGTTTATGATGAACTCAAAGATTCTTCAATCAGATTTGCGACTGCGTATCCTGATGCTAAATTTCCAATGGGGCGAGTGGAAAGCGATGATTTAATTAAAATTCTTGAACCAGATATCTTATATAAAGCTCTAGTCACACGTGTTGATGATGAACTCAAGCTGGTATTTGTATCTCTTGGTGGTATTCCAGGAATTATTGTACAGGATGGTTTTCAATGGGCAAGAAAAAGGGAAGTGTCAGAGGAACATGAGTTTTATATAACAGTGTCTAAACCATCGACAATTCTTAAGCAGGGTGATGTTGTTTGGGTATCTGTCTCGGATAAAGAATCGACTATTCAAAAATTTTTAACCCAGACAGGATTGAAAAAGTTTGAATCAACTAAATGGATGCCGACGATTAAGAAACAGAAATATTTGTCTGTTGTTCTTGAACAAATTCCAGAAGCTCAAGGTGCTTTGATTTCTCTTTCTCCAGAGAGCGGAGAAATCTTTACTTTCGTTGGGGGTAATAATTTTCTTGAATCGCAATTCAATCGAGCAGTTCAAAGCTTTCGCCAGCCTGGTTCTTCTATAAAACCATTGATATACGCAGCAGCTCTTGAAAATGGCTATCGGCCTAATTCGATTATTTTAGATTCACCAGAAGCCTTGAGTGGAGGCGAGGAAAATGAACTCAATTGGAAACCAAAAAACTATGATGGAAAATATTTAGGCCCGATTACGTTTCGACACAGTTTGGAACAGAGTAGGAATATTACAACTATAAAACTGGCGGAAGATGTTGGAGTACGAAAAATAATGAATATCTTTTCGCGTTTTGGTCTTGAAATTGTAACTGAAGAAAATCTAAGTATTGCACTCGGTTCATTTGGCGTAAATCTACTTGATTTGGTGTCAGCTTACGCTGTTTTTCCAAATGGTGGACGTTTAGTGGAGCCTGTCTCGATTTTGTCTATTACGGATAAAAATGGGACAGGTTTTCAGATTGATGAAAAGAAGAAGGAGAAACGTCTTCTGGAAAAAGGAATTATTCGTCCGGTGAATGGCAGTATTGATCCCACGCCAGTGAATTCAGATTCTTCAGCCTCTTTTGATTTTAGGCAAGAACTCAAGGGGCGCCAGGTATATGATCCACGATTGGCCTATGTGATGACAGGGCTCTTGAAGGGAGTAATACAGAATGGAACTGGCAGACCGGCGAAATATATAAGCAATAATATCGCAGGCAAAACAGGTACAACAAGTAACTATATAGATGCTTGGTTTTTAGGTTATAGCACAAAGTTGACTACAGGAGTTTGGGTTGGATTTGATAATAACAAAACGATGGGCCATGGTGAGACAGGAACTCGTTCTGCTCTTCCTGTTTGGATCGAATTTATGAATCAGGGACTAAAGAAGTTTAGAGATTCAGAATTCCCCCAACCCCCTGGTATTGTGAACATGTATGTTCATAAAAGCACTGGTCGCCAAGTAAATTCTAATAATCCGGAAGCTATCCTCGAGTCTTTTGTTGAAGGGATGGAGCCAGGGTCAACGACCTATTCTGAGTCTAAACAAGGCGAAAAAGGAGGCCCTCTTTTTGAAGAGGAGGAACTCCTAGAAACTCAATAATTATTGTCGGCCGACAGAGATGATGTACTCATGAACTCAAGAGTGCTTGCGATTGTCGGCCATTATCATGTTTTTTTACGCTACCACATTGGGTATAATTTTCCACTTCGAACTTTGATGTGTTGTTTGTTAATCATTAAACCAATTTGTACCGAATCAGCTCTAAGGAACACTTAGGGCAAAGACCTGTGAAACTGATTTTTAAAAATAAATTGAATGTATTTTTACTAATTTCTGCAATATTGCATTTAATATTTATTTTTAAAAATTTAAATATCTTGGATTTCAATAATATTCTTGAAAAGTCACGGGCAGAACGGAAGAGTCCAGAAAAGGGAATTAAAATTATTTTGCAGGATCAAAAGCGACAAAATCTGCAAGTTGTCACTACGGAAGAGAGCCGAAATAAGGAAGCACCTAAGGATGCAAAGTTCTTAAGCCGCGAAAATCAAACTGTTAATCGACAAACAATTGCGAAGGTTGTTGATTCGTTCAATCAAGGGGGCGGTGGTTCTAAGGGGGCTGCTCAAAGGGCGAAGCCAAAGCAGCAGGTTTTTCAGGAGAAAAGGAAAAAATCGCCACACGGTAAAGTTTCACTCTCGGATTTGTCCCATGATAGTCTTCCAGAAAAACGGATTGATAGTATGGCAATGGCCGCAATTCAGGGAATTGGATCAAAAGGAAAAGGGCTGTCATCGAATAATGACTATATAGAGGATGTTCCCTTGGGGGATATGACATTACTGAATACGGCTGAATTCAAGTTTTATGGTTTCTATTTTCGCATTAGACAGCAACTGGAACAATATTGGGGAAAGACCTTGCGTGAAAAGGCAAATAGTTTATACAAGTCTGGGAGAAGATTGGCTGCCGATCAGGATAAAATCACGTCTTTAACAATATTGCTTGATCCTAAAGGAAATATTATTGAAGTGGCAGTTAAAAGTACCAGTGGTGTAAAAGAACTAGATGATGCTGCAGTGGAGTCATTCAATCGAGCTGGTCCTTTTCCGAATCCACCAAGGGATATGGTTGTTGGTGGAATAGTGAAAATTGAATGGGGTTTTGTAGTTAAAAGCTAGTGATAGATCAATAGTGATAGATCAATGTACTGATGGCGTTTTCAAAATGTTTTTCAGATTATTTATTCCTTCCATGATGACATAGTCGGCCCAAATAGACTCAAGTTCTTTAACGGTTTCAATTATTTGAATTGCTGCTTGATCGCGAGAAATTTTTTGATTTTCTGAAAGGTGTGCGACAGCTACACCTAACGCCTTAACAGCTGGCCGATTACAGGCTTCTTTTAGTCTTTCCTCATATCCGGTATCTATTTTTTTTTCTTTTGCTTTGATGATTGCTGTATTTAACAGCTGAACTGACTCTCTATTATCTTTACTCTCAAGCATGACCGAGACCTACCAAGTACGTTACTACCGTTACGTTTTGAGCACGGTGAGTATCAAGATTTTCAGATTGTTCGTAAAGAGAAAAGTAAAATTTTTCTACAACATTTTCCGTTATAATTTTATCTAATCAAAATCAGAAAAATGTTTTGCACAAAAGCAAAAAAAAACACCCATGATCAAAATTAATATTGACACCCAAAAAATAAAAAATTTTTAAAATAATTAGTGACAAACGCCGGAATATTCTTCTGGGCCGAGTAAAGTGGCAATTTCTGAAGGATTTTGAATCTTAATTTTGATAAGCCATTGATCATAAGGGGATTTATTGATGAGGTCTGGTTTTTCTATAACGTTTTCATTACGCTCGATCACTTCTCCAGAGACAGGAGCATAAAGATCGCTAACCGATTTTATTGATTCAACAACCCCAAACGTTTTGCCAAGAGCCAACTTTTTACCAATCTCAGGAAGTTCTACAAAAACAATATCGCCAAGGGCCGATTGGGCAAAGTCAGTGATTCCAATAATTCCAGTAGTACCTTCAACTTTTATCCATTCATGTTCTTTTGTAAATTTTAGATTGTTAGGAATGTTGTTAGCCATTATTTGTGCCCCCCTTTTACAAATGGTTTGTCTTGTATTGCAATATCGTGTTCTTTGTCCCTAATTATGATATGGCAAGGGCGCTCAGCGATATATTTTTTAGCGTCAACCAAAGCCAAACCAATACCCATACCTAAAGTAACAGAATGTGTTCCACTTGTCACAGAACCCAAGGATTCATGTTGCAAGTTGACAATATTGTGACCCTGTCTTGGAATTCCTGATTTACAAGTTAACTTAATCAATTTCGTAGTTGGGGTATGTTTGAGCAAGGCTTCCTTCCCAATAAATTTTTCTTTTTGGAAGCGAACGGTCCATTTAAGCCCAGCATCTAATGGTGTATTATGGTCGTGAATTTCATGCCCATATAGAGGATAGCAGACTTCTGTTCTAAGAACATCCCTTGCCGCTAAACCACACGGAGTGGTCTTTTCATCGATTAGCTTATCCCACAAAATGGCAATGGTCGCATGAGGGGCAAAAACCTCAAAACCATCTTCACCAGTGTATCCGGTTCGTGCCAATACAATCTTTTCATTGCGATATGTTGATGATCGAACTTCATAATAGGATAATTCCTTAAGTAAGTTCGAATCTAAACCAATTCTGCACAACACATCCTCGGCAAGAGGGCCTTGTACTGCCAAAAGTGAAATCTCGTCTGATTTGTTTATGAGGGAACAATTGAAACTTCCAACGTGACTAGAAATCCAGCTCCAATCTTTTGCAATGTTGGAAGCATTTACGCAAATTAAAATGCGCTCATTTTCTAATTTATATACAATCAAGTCATCTACAATGGTTCCATCGGGGCGGCAAAGTGGAGAATAGATAGCTTTCCCTATTGGAGCGGATGCCACATCGTTAGTGACAAGATAATCGACGAATTTTAGCGCCTCAGGACCACTAACCCAAAATTCACCCATGTGGCTGACATCAAACATGCCAACCATGTTTCGAACCGCTAACACTTCCTCTTTTACGCTTGTGTATTGAATGGGCATTTCGTATCCGCCGAATTCTGCTAATTTGGCCTTGAGTGACACATGCTTTTCAAATAAAGATGTTTTTTTGAGACTCATAACGTTTCCTCCTGCTCAAGCATTTTGCAATTCTGCGGCGATTAATAAGTTATCAATTAATGAAACGACTGTCATTGGGCCGATGCCTCCAGGAACCGGGGTAATGGCCCCCACGATGGCTTGAACAGCATCAAATTTCACATCACCAACCAATTTACCGTCAGCTCTTCTATTTATTCCAACATCTATGACAGTCTGATCGCAAGTCGCACGAAAATAGGTCTCGTCCAGCATTTCGCTTCTGCCCAAAGCTGCTACGATAATGTCACTATTTCTCGAAAGTTCTCGAAGATTGGTTGTCTTGGAATGGGCCATGGTAACAGTGGCATCTCGATGAAGTAAGAGAAGTGCCAAAGGGCGCCCCACTATTTTACTTCTGCCTATGATGAGAACACTCTTTCCCGATAAAGGAATCTTATAATGATCGAGTAAAGTCAAAATTCCTTTTGGTGTACAGGGACGAAGGTAGGAATTGTCAGGAAAACCTGAAAAAACACCAAAAATATTCTGGGCATGAAATCCATCGACATCTTTGACAGGTGGAATGAGATGGTCAAACGAGATACTGCTCAATTGCTTAGGTACTGGTAGTTGTACGAAAATGCCGTGGACGCTGGAATTTTGAGCACTTTGCAAGAGGTGTCTCTCGAATGTTAATGGGTCTACAGATTCCGCCAATTGATTGACTTCGCAAATAGCTCCAATTTTTTCACACAATTTTTTTTTATTGCGGACATAGACAACGCTGGCCGGGTTTTCACCAACCAAGAAAACGTGCATTTTGGGGTTTACGCCCCTTTCCTTTAACTTTAAACAGCGAGCACTGAGCGATAAACTCAATGAATCAATGACGCTGTCACTTTTTAAAAGAACGGCCATGAAAAACCTCAATGATTGTTAATTTGCGAATGATAGTTGAGAGTTGACAAATTTGACAGTAATTTTCTTACAGCGCTATGTGTTGTGTCAGAAATGAGATAAAGATAAAATAATCGGCTGATTGCTAGACTCACTCATCTGTAAGAAGCTAGAATTTCTCTATGATTGTTCTAGGCATTGATCCAGGGTCTCGCGTCACTGGTTTTGGAGTGATTCAGATTGAAGGGAGAAAGGTTAAATACCTTGATTCCAGTGCTGTTAAATTTGCTGAAGATGAAGATTTTTTCAAACGACTGAAAGCTATATTTAATCAGGGCCTGATCTTGGCCCAAGCCTACAATCCTGATGTCTTGGCACTTGAATCACTGATCTATGTTAAAAATGCTTCTTCGCTTGCGAAACTTGCACAAGCGCGAGGTGCTATCTTAAGTGGTGTTTTGCATCATAGGGAAATTCCTGTTTGTGAATATGCACCCAATCTTATTAAGTCATCTGTCACTGGATTTGGACATTCCCCTAAAGATTCCGTTGGGAAGGCACTGCAACTTTTTTTTGGAAAGCGTGATTTCAAGACAACTGATGAAAGCGATGCGCTGGCAATTGCACTTTGTCATTTTCTTCATGCTGCTCCAGCGCATAAAAATATAAGGAGTTTATCTTGCTAGGATATATTGAAGGACAAGTGATTTTCAGCGATGGCGAAGAAACAATTATCAAATTGAGTAATGGACTTGGGATGCAAGTTTTCTTTTACAAAATTTTGAATGAGGGAGAAATCGTACAATTGTTTCTATCTCAAATCATAAGAGAAGATAGTGAGACCTTATACGCGTTCCAATCATTGAGTGAAAAAAAATTTTTTGAATTGTTACTGAAAGTCAATGGAGTTGGGCCGAGAACTGCATATCAGTTAATTCGTCAATTAGGAGAAGACACTTTACATCATGCTATCATGTTTGAAGACAAAAAACTTTTATGTTCTGTGAGTGGCATTGGTCCTAAAACAGCTTCACAGATACTACTCGATCTTGCCCCGAAACTTTCAAAAACACCGATTTCATCGACCAAAGCTCCCAAATTAGCTTCGCAACAACTTCCTTCATCTCGACCTACAGATTGTGTGCATGAAGCCCTTCTTGCCTGCAAGGAGTTAGGTTTTCGTGATGATCAAATCTTGCCGATAGTTCAAAAACTTATCAATGAAACTGAAATTAAAAAGCCAGAACAGTTAGTGCAATTAGTGTTACGAGAACTCTAAGGAGTTTCCATCATGAATTTAGAAAACAATAGAGTTTTTAACCCCCAGACAGATGTCTGTATTCCTGAAGAGCAAAAAATAGATGCTCGTTTGCGTCCTACATGTTTTAAAGAATTTGTAGGACAAGAGAAGGTTAAAGAAAATATCAAGATCATGGTTCAATCGGCGAAATTGAGAAAAAACCCATTGGATCATATTCTGCTCAGTGGTCCCCCTGGTCTGGGGAAAACTTCGCTCGCTATGATCATGGCACAGGAATTGGGAGTGGAGTTGCATATCGTAAGTGGCCCATCCTTAGATAAAAAAGGGGATTTAGCAGCATTACTTACCAATTTAAATAATGGAGATGTTCTTTTCATAGATGAAATTCATCGCATGCCTGTTACAGTGGAAGAAATACTCTATGCCGCTATGGAAGATTATCGTTTGGACATCTTAATTGGACAAGGTGCGAGTGCTAAGACCATGCAAATTGAGATTAATCCTTTTACTTTGATTGGCGCAACAACAAGGAGTGGTCTTTTGACCAATCCCTTGCGCGATCGTTTTTTGGCCCATTTTCATTTTGATTTCTACTCAGCTCAGGAATTAGGTTGCATTATTAACGCCAACCAAAACAAATTGGGAATCAAAATCTCACAGGAGGCAATTGATAAGATGGCCTATTGCTCCCGAGGTACTCCAAGAATTGCAAACCGTATTTTACGCCGTCTGCGCGATTATATTTTAGTAAATGGGAAAAGCAGCGCTGCACTTGGAGACATCGATCAGGCCTTGAAACTCATGGAAGTGGATGCTTGTGGTCTTGATAGAATGGATCGAAAAATTCTGCGAGTCATTCGCGATTATTACCAAGGCGGACCGATAGGGATTGAAGCCCTGTGCGCCACCTTGAATGAAGATCGTACGACTATTGAGGACGTTTATGAACCCTTTTTACTTAAAGAGGGGCTTCTCATTCGAACTCCCAGAGGGCGCGAAATCTCAGAGAAAGCAATGAACCATCTGACTAAAAACGATTATTGAACTCTGCCGTTATTATCTCGTTTGTTTACAACTGATCTGACCTAGTCTATACACAGCGGATGGAAGTAAATACGATGTGGGCCAATCTTATTGTTATTATTATAATGTTTTTCCAAACATATATTCCTATGGCTTTTGCACTTGATCCATCTGGAGGATGGAAATCAGATTGCACTCCAATGGTTAGGCGACACTCAATTCAGTCGAATTTATTTTTCAATTCTTCCAATATGATCGTCTCAACAACACTTGATCTTTACGCCGATAGTGCATGTGAGATACACAACCTCAGAATTGATTATACCTCCAGGTATATTCTTGGAAGGAATTTTGGTGAAGGTATTGAATTTGATATTTTGCCGTTACAAATTAATTTGGTTATTTCAAATCCTGAAGTTGTTGCCTATTACAATACCAACAAAGGTTGTGGCCATGATGATTGGAAATTGAATGTGTCAAAAGATGTTTCTGGCCGATTTTGTAATCCTTTCCAGATGCCCACGCGATTGATTCCCATTGCAGATATTCTTGCAATTGAGCATGATTCCCTGCGTTTTGGCGCTTTCCCATCGTTACCCAAGTTACATAATGGTGATCGGCCTCGCCGCCTCGAAGGGATGCTGATTTTTAGAAGGTATTGATGATCATTATAATAATGATTATCTGTTTTTTGCCTCCGGCCTTTGCCTGTTCCCCTGACATGGTGGATTTTGATACGTTTTGTATTGATCGATATGAGGCACCTAATCAGTATGGTCAAAGGCCTTTTGTAGCTCAAACCGCGACTGACGGTGAAGAATGGTGCCAGGCACATTCAAAACGATTATGCAGGGAAAGTGAATGGCTGCTAGCTTGCGAGGGCGCTGAAAAACGCAAACATCCCTACGGTTCAAGCTATATTCCTCATGCCTGTAATGATCAAAAGGTATGGCGGGAACCAAGATGGTCTTTAATACAAAAATTCCCTTTACCAATCGGTCAAGCCGAAATAGCTCGACTTAATCAAGTAGAGGCCAGTGGAAATTTCGTGGAGTGTTCCACACCCGAGGGAGTTTATGATTTGGGTGGTAATGTATCAGAATGGGTGTTGAGAACGGAACCTCATACTACTAACCATGCTCATGTTATGATGGGTTGTTATTGGTCGGGTTGTTATGCAGAAAATAGAGGAAAAGAATTATCTATCTGTCGTGGTACCAATGCCGGACATCCAGGCGTGCGTGGCCAATTTCGAACTTATGAAGCCGGTTTTCGATGTTGTAAAGACAAGTAAAAAATTTTCATCTGAAAAAGACTTCAACCCGACCTAAAATAAATTTTTCCATTTGGAAATCATGATCTTTGGGAAAATCGGCACCGATTGCAAGCGAGGCATAGAGCCATTTTGAATGAATAAGTTGCCGATAACTAATGGCACAATCATAACTATAATAATGTAAAACAGGAGAAAGGCGGGCATTGGCACCGATACTATAAGACATAGTTTTTTTATCTGTGATATTTTGATTTAAGGTAAGACTATTACGTAGAATAAATGTATCGGTTTTGTCCTCCCAGCTAAGTGAATTGGCCTGCTCAGTTTGAAATGTGGGATTAAATTTTCTCGAAAATGATAATTGAGAAATTTCTTGAAAACCATCTTGTCGGTAATAGATGAATTTCTGAGCAGCAGAAATATTAACATAAGAAGTGATTACATTTTTTTGGATTCTGAATTTTGCAAATGGATCAAGTGGTAAAAGAATCTTCATCCCAAGATCGAGAAATGTTTCATAGTAAGGTGAACTTGAGAGTATATAATTCAATCCAGCAACATAATTCGACTTTGTAGGAGTTGTTTCACCGGTTCTCGCGTTAACTGCGTCACTATTGGTGGATTCTAAGATTTCATCACGCTCTTTTTCAATGACAATCTTCATTCTTTTGGTGGTACTTGGCAGATGCACTTTTATTTTAAGGTCGAAATTGTATTCAGGTTTTATGCTTTCTTTCTTGTAAATTGAATAATAAGCCATGATCATGCTTTTATTTTCAGACCTTTTATATCCGTGATTTGAAAAGAATATGTCTGCGTTGTAATTAAGATCAGTCCACTGATCGGAGATAAATTGCTGAGTTTCATCAATAAACGCAAGAGTATTACTTTGCATTTCTTGTTTTTGGTTTTTTCCTTTTGCCAAACAAGGTATTGCGAAAAAAAGAATAGGGAGTAATAGTAAAACTTTAAAAGTTAACTCCAAGAGCAATAAAGGTTTTTCTTGTAAAATATTTCACTGTATTTTCTTGATGAATAAAACGCAAAAATAAAGTCTTATATCTATACATGGCACCTGCTTCTATTAAAAACATATCTCGAATCGAGCGACTTTCTTCACGTTTTCCCAACCATGGGTCTTCATGAAGTGCAGTTTTTGCATATCCTAGGGAGAATTGCAGAAAAAGATCTATCCACGGTTGGGTAGGAAGAATTACCCCGCCCTTAAATCCAAGAGCGCCTGCTCTGAGATCTTGACTGGTGGTATATGATTCCTCTGCTACAAACGCTTCAGCGAAGGCATTGTAGAGATAGTGAAGACTATCAATTTTCTTTTGACTTCGAAAGCCAAACTCAAAACAAAAATACTTCGTATTAATAATATTGGGTGCAAAAAAAACCAATTTTTCTTTTTCTAAAAGCATGGTTTTTGGGATCTCAAATCCGCCGCTCGTTGAAGATAACGTAAAGTTTAGAAAAAGTGCGATGATTAAGAAGAAGGAATTCGCCATTAGTTGATTGTACTATCTTACAAAATGAAAACAAAGGGTTAACAAAAAAAAGGCCCAAAAAATTGGGCCTTTAAAAAAGACTATTTTTCAATCACTATTGAAAATTAGCGATCGGAAGATTTTTAGCGGCGATATTGGCCATTTGAGATAGGCGTTTTTTGGCCAAACTGTTCGAAATTGTATCAATTTTCTTAAGGACTACACCATCCATCAGTCGCACATCTTGATTAATTCTCTTATTAAACTCTCTTGTCCAATGAGTGAAATCTTCATCAATGAAGTAGACACAACCGGCAGTCTTGCATGTTCCATAAATATTTTGAGACGCAGTTTGTTGCTGTTGCTTATACTCTTTTTTACTGAAGTAGGCGACGGCTTCGCTCTCACATCTTCCGTAGTAATAGCTCGTACAAGCGACAACCGCTTGATTGAGATTGTTAATCGTTCGACGTCCATTGATCTTGGACTTTTGGAATGTGCTCATTTCTGACCAAGGAATCAAAGTTGCGATTTGACCGATGAATGGAACGACATTTAAGGCCCAGAAAAGAACACGACCGTTGAAAGGACGTTTGGCGGGGTAAACCAACTTGTCTTCGAGAGTATAAAGCTTACGAAGAGAATATTGGTAAGAGTCATTCACTTGCTTGATGAGTGCCTTTTTTACATCTTCAACACGTGCTCGTTTATCCTTAAGGAGCCGCTTTAGTGCTGCAGAGTTTGGATTTTGCTGTTGCAATTCCTCAATGGCCTTTAGTTCACTGTAAACTTTGGTGAGTTCTGTTTCAATAAAAGTTTTAATTTGAGTCAATACGCTTTTGTATCGTGCCGATCCAGTATCGATCCTTGTGAGATAATCTTTGAATACCTCCTCATATTCGGGAAATTTGGCCGTGCGATTTTGAATATTAATACGAATCGAATCAACCATTGAGTTCATGGTGTTTTCAAGGCCACGAAGCCTTTGATCAACATCACTGAAATCCTCAGCAGAAGTCCCTTGGATGTATAGAGTTAGGCAAATTACGATACAAAGCTTTAGACAATTTTTCATACAATACTCCTCCATAGTGAATCGCCAGCCTATAGCACTATTTCAGGCAAACATGACTAAGGTTGTAATTCTTTTATGCTTTTGAGAGTTTAGTTCTGAGTAATATAATGATGTGTTGCCATCAATTTTCGCATTAGTTAGAATGCCCTTTTCTTAACCTCTATTTTGTTTGGATTTTCAATGCTTTATCAGCGGACCATGGCCAAGCGAGTTCAAGTTACGGGCATTGGAATTCATTCCGGTAAAAAAGTTTCTTTAACCTTATATCCAGCGGAAGCTGATTTTGGGATTCAATTCAAACGTACTGATCTTCCCAATTCAAGCGTGATCAAAGCATCCGCCTTTTCAGTTGGGGCAACAGAAAACAACACAACGCTTGGACAAGGTGAGAATTGTGTTCATACTGTGGAGCACTTACTCGCCGTACTTTATGGTCTTGGAATAAATAATGTTTATTGTGAGATTAATGGTCCAGAAGTTCCTATCATGGATGGTTCCGGTGCATCTTTTGTTTTTGTTTTAAAAGAAACGGGAGTTGCTACACTTAACAAATCCAAAAAATTTCTCGTCATTCTTGAAACTATTCGTGTCCAGGTGGGTGATAAGTGGGCCCAAATTGAGCCATCTTCAAAACTTGAAATTAATTCAACCATTGTCTTTGCTCATCCCATCATTAAAAAACAGACCTATAATTTTGAGTTTTCTTGCGAAAATTTTATCAATGAAATTAGCCGGGCCCGTACCTTTGGGATGATGAAGGATGTTGATAGTTTAAAAAGAAAAGGTCTAATCAAGGGAGGATCCTTAGATAACGCGATTGTACTTGATGACTTTAAAGTCATGAATACTGAAGGTCTGCGCTTTAAGGATGAATTTATCCGCCATAAAATCCTCGATACGATTGGAGATATTTCTTTGGTTGGCCATGAGTTGGCCGGCAAAGTTACCACCTTCAAATCTGGTCACAATTTACATAATCTCCTATGTCGAAAATTATTTGAAACACCAAGTGCCTATCAAATTGTTTCAGCCTCATCTCTAAAAAAAGAAGTGCTTGAAACTTTTGAGCTTCCCAAGGCCATGATTCCGACTTATCACTAAGGTACTATTTATGAAACTTTCCCAAGTCCGTTGGCAAACGTACAAAGACAATCCCGCTGATGCAGAAATTCCATCTCACCAATTGATGTTAAGAGCTGGCTTAATTCATAAAGCTGGTGCGGGAATTTATAATCTCTTGCCTTTTGGCCTTAAAGTTGTAAAAAAAATTGAGCAAATTATACGTGAAGAACATGATAAGGCCGGATGCCTTGAAGTTCTTATGTCGGTCATCACACCAGGTGAGCTGTGGCAAGAAAGTGGCCGTTGGCAGGCCATGGGTGGCGAGATGGTGAAAATGAAGGACAAGGGGGGACGAGATCTGTGCATCAGTCCAACCAACGAGGAAGCGGTTACCGATATTTTTCGTCGCTTGATCAAATCATATAAAGATCTGCCTATAACTTACTATCAAATAAACACTAAATTTCGTGATGAAATTCGTCCGCGCTTTGGTTTAATGCGGGGAAGAGAGTTTATTATGAAGGATGCCTACAGTTTTCATGAATCTAAAAGCTGTTTGGAGAAAACGTATTTTCAACTTTATAATGTGTATTCATCCATTTTAAATCGCATCGGTACTGAATTTAAAGTTGTTGAAGCTGATGCAGGGGCCATGGCTTCCTCTGACCAAAAAACACATGAGTTTCAACTGCTAGCAAAAACAGGAGAAGATTTACTTGTCTACAACGAAGGTTATGCAGCCAATATTGAAAAGGCCAAGACCAAAAGAGTTATTAATGACTTTAAATTCAACGGAGGCGAGGTCGAAAAAGTATCTACTCCAGATGTGGGCAAAATCGAAGAAGTTTGTAAACTTCTCGGTGTTAAACCCCATGAGACGTTAAAAACTCTGGCCTTAATGGGAGTTAAAGGGAATCAAGTTCGACCAGTATTAGTTGTTCTTCTTGGTGATGATGAACTCAATGAAACGAAGATAAAAAACCTACTCAATGCTGATCATGTTCTGCCTGCGACAGAGGGGGAGCTAGAATCCTTAAAATGTGTGAGAGGATTTATTGGACCTTTTGGGCATCCACAGGAAATGCATACAATATTTGATGCCGCTATCGATTTGGATGCTTTCTATATAGTGGGGGCCAATCAAAAAGATTTTCATTTGAAGAATTTTTCACCCAAACGCGATACTCATAATTTCGAAGTTGCCGATCTCAGAAGAACCAAAGATGGAGACATTGCCTTAAGTAATAATCTTCCAGTGCAAATTACTCGTGGTATCGAAGTCGGACATATTTTTCAATTAGGTGACAAATACACCAAGGCGATGGGAGTAACCGTTCTCGATAAAACTGGCAAGGCAGTTGTTCCTTTGATGGGATGTTATGGTATTGGAGTTACTCGCTTGGCTGCGGCAGTTATCGAACAGAATCATGATGAAAAAGGCATAATTTGGCCTGAGTCCATTGCACCCTTTAAGGTTCATGCTGTTTTGATTGGTCGTTCTGATGAATTTCGAATGAAAGCATTCAAGATTTATGAACAGATAAGAGAGCGGGGAATTGAAATTCTTATTGATGATCGGGATGTTGGACCGGGTTTTAAATTCAAGGATGCAGATTTACTTGGGTGTCCTTGGCAGTTAACTTTAGGTGAAAGGGAATTTGGCGAAACGGGAAAATTCAAATTAACCAATCGAAAAACGGCTCAGATAATCGAAGCTTCACCGGAAAACTTGATCACAGAGATTGAGCGGGCCATTAACCGATGAGTGTAGACATTATTATTGGAAAGCACTCAATTTCTGCCGCCATCAAAAACCCTGAAAGATCAGGACTTAAATTGATCGCTACTCATGAAGGTCAGGAAGCTTTTCATTCCGAGTTTAGAGATATTCTTGCGTTTAAGCATAAATATGAGTCCGTGGTTTTAGGAAAAAAGGAATTTGAAAAGGAATGGACTTGTGCGCTGCAAAGCGAAGGCCATCAATATTTGCGATGTCCTTCAGATATTTTTTTGGTTTCGTCTGAACGTATCGCTTACGATGTGGGTTGGATTTTGTCAGAGCTTAAGCAAGGGCACAAACTTAAGATTTTGTGCTTGGATAGTCTTACCGATGTTCATAATGGAGCTGCAATTATTCGTACTGCCGCTTTTTTTGGAATGGATGCTATTGTGACTTCAAGTAAGGGGATTTTTTCCATTTCACCCCATTTTTATCGCATTTCATCAGGAGGTCTTGAATACACAAAACTCATCAGACCTTCGTCACTCCCGGCATTTATCCAAAAACTCCAAGAGGCCAATGTTTATTGCGTTGGTTTATCTGACCGAGCTAGTCAGACGAAGCAATCTCCCCCGAAGGATTCTTCGATTTGTTTAGTAATTGGCGCGGAGGACAAGGGAATTTCCAATGCTGTATTACGTATTCTTCAACATACTGTCTGTCTGGAAGGTCCTGGAGTTTTGAAAACACTTAACGCCTCTGTAGCGGCAGCATTGGCCATGGAGCGCTTTTGTTCTTCAACCGTTCACCAATAAATTTCTTGATTTTAACATAGTTACAGTTTATAAAGTTCATTCGCATTTAGAGCGTGCTGGCTTAGCTCAGTTGGTAGAGCAGCGGTTTTGTAAACCGCAGGCCGTAGGTTCAAGTCCTATAGCCAGCTCCAGCTTTAGGAGTGAATTGAGGGCGAGATTGCCGAGTGGTCAAAGGCAACAGACTGTAAATCTGTCGGTTTTTAACCTTCGATGGTTCGAATCCATCTCTCGCCACCAAATAGGGTATTATAAAGAAAGTGCTGCGGGTGTAGCTCAGTTGGTAGAGTGCCAGCCTTCCAAGCTGGATGTCGAGAGTTCGAACCTCTTCGCCCGCTCCACTTCTTTTTTTTATACTGTGAGACGGAGGCGCAGGAGCGCCAAGTGATATCAGTCCTCAAGGACTGTGTCGGAGTACGGGAACCCTGCCAAAACAGGGTGTGCGGAATAGAGAAAGGTTTGCTCACGTGGCTCAGGGGTAGAGCACTCCCTTGGTAAGGGAGAGGTCACGGGTTCAATTCCCGTCGTGAGCTCCATCCTCTCTTCTACGTTTGGATGTGTTTTGGGTGATGAAACGCTTGCGTTTAACAGGGTAATAAAACATAATGTGACTCGTTGAACCAAGCTGTATTAATAATTTGAGAATCGAACTATAACCGTTATTTAAAGGAGAGCATCGTATGGCTAAGGAAAAATTTGATAGGTCGAAACCTCACATAAACATTGGAACTATTGGACACGTTGACCATGGAAAAACAACTTTGACTGCAGCCATTTCATGTACTCTCGCTGCCAAAACAGGTGGTGTTGGCAAAAAGTATGATGAAATTGACTCTTCTCCTGAAGAGAAGGCCCGTGGTATTACCATTAATACGGCGCATATCGAATATCAGACAGACAAGCGCCACTATGCTCACGTCGACTGCCCGGGGCACGCTGACTACATTAAAAACATGATTACGGGTGCTGCTCAGATGGACGGTGCGATTCTGGTTGTTTCTGCTGCTGATGGTCCAATGCCTCAAACTCGTGAGCACATTCTTCTTGCTCGTCAGGTAGGTGTTCCTCGAATTGTTGTTTACTTGAATAAAGTTGATATGGTTGATGACAAAGAACTACTCGACTTAGTTGAAATGGAAGTTCGCGAACTTCTCACTTTCTATGAATTCCCTGGAACTGAAATTCCTATAATTGCCGGTTCAGCTTTGGCAGCATTAGAGAATCGTGATCCAGCTATCGGCCGCGATAAAATCTTGGCTTTGATGGATGCTGTTGATTCTTACATTCCTACTCCTGTTCGTAGTATTGATAAAGATTTCTTGATGCCAGTTGAAGATGTTTTCTCGATTTCAGGTCGTGGTACAGTAGTCACAGGACGTATTGAGCGTGGAAAAGTTAAGGTCGGTGAAGAAATCGAAATCATTGGTATTCGCGAAAAGCAGCGCACTGTTGTTACAGGCGTGGAAATGTTCCGCAAGCTGCTTGACGAAGGTATTGCAGGTGATAACGTTGGTCTTCTGCTTCGTGGAACGAAGCGTGAGGAAGTTGAACGTGGCCAGTGTTTGATAAAACCTGGAACTGTGACGCCACACAAAAAATTCCACTGCACGGTTTATATTTTAACAAAGGAAGAAGGTGGAAGACATACCCCAATTTTCAAGGGTTATCGCCCTCAGTTTTATTTCCGCACAACGGATGTGACTGGAGCGGTTACTTTGAAAGAAGGTGTGGAAATGATTATGCCAGGCGACAATACAGATTTTGATGTCGAATTGATTACGCCTGTAGCTATGGAGAAAGGTTTACGCTTTGCTATCCGTGAAGGTGGTCGCACTATCGGCGCTGGCACTGTAAGTGAAATTTTAGACTAGAGTTCATAAAATACGAATTTTGGCAGAGAAAGGCCGGGTAACACCGGCTTTTTTCTATGTGGGCGTATAGCTCCAATGGTAGAGCGGCGGATTCCAAATCCGTAGGCTGTAGGTTCGAATCCTACTGCGCCCGCCAATTTTTTTTATTAACTGCTAGACAAGCTGTTAATTTTTTTGCATAAACAGGTTTTGCGCCATTTTTTCACAAACTACTTGGGATTAACTATGTCTGAAATTAAGAGTGAAGACGGCAAGAAATGGATCAATGCTTTTATTGTACTTGCATCCGTTCTTGTGGGCTTTTTGTTTATTCGCCTCTTTGATCAGTTAGGAGAATGGTTTGATCTTGAAGCTAAGGTCGGACATTTTACTCTGGTATCTCAAGGTGTTGGAGTACTGATTGGCGTGGCTACATTTGCTGTTATTTTTAAAAATAAGACTGCTTTTGGTCATCTTGAGGAAGTTTATCAGGAGCTTATCAAGGTGATTTGGCCTAGTCGCGATGAGGTTGTAAAGGCGACTTTTGGCGTGATTATCGGTCTTATCGTGATTAGCGGTATTTTTGTGTGTGTCGATTTTATTTTTCAAAAACTATTGGATCTCGTTTACTAAGATATCGCAGAGGAATGTTATGACCGATATTGTAGAGCAAAAAGAAGTAACTGATATTAATGTAGGTCTCGCTGAAGGCGGAACACCTGATTTTAAGTGGTATATCGTTAAAACTCTGACTGGGCAGGAGAATAAGGTCCAGAAGGCGTTGAAGGAGAATATTCTAAATCACAAGATGACCGAATATTTTTCTAAGATTTTAGTTCCAGAAGAGACAGTTGTTTCAAACGTCAATGGTAAGAAGCGAACCACGAAGAGGAAGTATTTCCCTGGGTATGTCTTGATAAAGATGATTCTCAATGATACAACCTGGCACCTTGTAAAAGATACGGATAAAATCACAGGTTTTGTGGGAGGTACATCGGATAAACCTGCTCCAATTTCTGATGATGAAGCGAGATACATGACATCTCAAGCTGAAGACGGTTTTAAACGTCCCAAAACGAGTGTCAATTTCTCTGAAGGTGATTCTGTAAAGGTGATAGAAGGCCCATTTACTTCTTTTGTTGGTACGATTGAGGCAGTAAATGAGAAAGGAAAAGTTAAAGTTAGTGTTTCAATATTTGGACGACCAACGCCAGTGGAACTAGATTTTACTCAAATTGAGAAAATCTAAGGGATTACCTAAGTTTCAAAAAGTTGGGAGATATAAATATATCGAAAGAAGGAGTCTGTTATGGCTAAGAAAGTGGTTGGGTTTATTAAGTTGCAAATCCCTGGTGGGAAGGCCAACCCTTCACCCCCTATTGGTCCAGCGTTAGGACAGCGTGGTGTCAACATTATGGAATTCTGCAAGGCTTTCAATGCCAAAACGCAGAAAGATATGGGTGTTACACTACCCACAATCATTACTGTTTTTTCTGATCGATCTTTCACCTTTATTACCAAAACTCCGCCAGCATCTTATCTTTTAAAGGATAAATTAAAGCTTGAAAGTGGAGCAAAAAAGCCAGGGCATGAAGTTGCAGGAAAAGTTTCTAAAAAAATAGTTAAAGAGATTTACGAGAAAAAACAACCTGATATGACGGCAGCTTCTTTAGAAGCAGGTATGCGTACTATTGAAGGATCTGCACGTTCCATGGGATTACAATTAGATTATTAAAGATTTCATACGGGAGATTTCTTAATTAGAAATCGCATGAACCGATGGGGAGTTTGCTATTATGAAAAAGAGATCAAAAAAGTATTTAGCAGCGATGGCCAAAATTGATCGCACCAAGTTTTACTCAATTGAGGAAGCAGTAAAATTAGTCAAAGAAGCAAACTTTGCGAAGTTTGATGAGACAATTGATATTTCATTTCGTTTAGGCATTGATCCTAGGCATGCAGATCAAATGGTAAGAGGTGCGTTATCGCTACCAGCAGGTACAGGTAAATCAGTTCGAATCGCAGTTATTACTGCTGGCGAAAAATTAAAAGAAGCCGAAACTGCCGGTGCCGATGTTTTTGGCAGCGATGACCTTATCGCTAAAATTGCAGGCGGCTGGATGGAATTCGACAAGGTCATTGCCTCGCCTGATATGATGGGAAAACTTGGTAAAATTGGTAGAGTTCTAGGTCCTCGTGGATTAATGCCAAACCCCAAACTTGGTACTGTAACAACCGAAATTGGTAAGGCCGTGGCTGA
Organism: Bdellovibrio sp.; assembly: GCA_016187935.1. GTDB lineage: Bacteria > Bdellovibrionota > Bacteriovoracia > Bacteriovoracales > Bacteriovoracaceae > GWA2-49-15. The sequence continues at coordinate 63,896 of JACPIU010000026.1, read as the reverse complement.
GCAGAAATCCGGCAAAGTCGAATATCGAACGGAGAAGTCGGGGATCGTTCAAGTGGTCATTGGTAAAAAATCTTTTACAGTTGACCAAATTAAGCAAAATTTTCTAGCGGTTGTAACAGCGATAATGAGGGCTAAACCTTCAAGCGCGAAGGGTACATATTTAAAATCCCTTACCGTAAGTACTTCTATGGGGCCTGGTATTAGGGTAGATGTCTTAGAAGCAGCAACATTAGTTTAAGGGATACAGAATATTTTTGAGGTTGAAGACGGTCGGTTGCAAACAGTTGCTATAATTCCTGCCTGAAATCTCCCTCTGAGTAGTATATAGAGGAGGTCAATATGTTCACTCGTGCCGAAAAAGAGGCAATTATCGATGGATTAAAACAAAACATCGATAAGGCCCAGGCGATTTTTCTAACCAACCTCGTTGGATTGCAATCTAACGATGCTGTTCGGATTAGAAAAAGCGTCCGTGATGCCAATGGAAAGTTGGTGATCACAAGGAATTCGCTTTTTGAGCGTGCCGCCAAAGGGACAAAATGCGAACCGATATTTAAGAATTTAAAAGGCCCCCATGCCGTGGCTTTTGCCTACGGTGATGCGGCGGCAGTGGCGAAGTGTCTTAAGGAAGCGGGAGAAGAGTTTGAGGAATTTGCAAAGTTGAAAGCTGGCTTATTAAACGAGCAGGTATTAAATGCTGCAGAGCTTATGCAGTTAAGTAACTTACCATCTCGCAATCAGATGCTTGGAACTTTGCTCGCAACTTTCATGGCCCCTGTATCTTCTTTGGCCCGTGTGTTGAATACGATAAGGGAAGAAAAAGAAAAAGGTACATTAACAGTTAAATAATTTTTTTGCTTATAAATAGAAGGAGTTTCGTATGTCTTTAACAAATGAACAAGTAATTGAACACATTTCTAAAATGAGTGTCCTTGATCTTGCAAACTTAGTGAAACAGTTGGAAACAACTTTTGGCGTATCTGCTGCTCCTGTAGCTGTTGCTGGAGCTGGAGCTGCGGCAGCTGCTGCTGAACAAACAGAATTCACCGTTATCTTGAAAGATGGTGGTGCAACAAAGATTAATGTTATTAAGGAAGTTCGTGCGATTACCGGTCTTGGCTTGAAAGAAGCGAAAGATCTGGTTGAAGGTGCTCCAAAAACTGTGAAAGAAGGACTTCCTAAAGCTCAAGCAGAAGAAATTAAGAAGAAATTAGAATCTGCTGGGGCCAAGGTTGAGCTTAAGTAGTCGTATTATTGATATTGTTTTTTTAGCGGTGTGAAGACACGTAGTGTCCTCACACCCTTTGCTGTTTGTTGGTCCTAAATTTATTACTTCGTGCCAGGAGACCCGTATATGGCCCAGGTTTTCTCTCCAAATGAATGGTATCGCAAAAGTTTCTCTAGTACCCTAGTCGCGATAGACACACCTCCGCTGATGCGCTTGCAGATCAACTCATATAGTGAGTTTTTGCAGAAAGACGTTCCTCCAGCGAAGAGGGAAAATAAAGGTCTACAGGCTGTTTTTCAGTCAGTTTTTCCTATTACCGATTTCAATAAGACAGTCTCACTTGAGTTCGTGAGCTACAGTCTTGAGGAACCGAAATACAATGTTAAAGAATGCCGACAGCGTGGTCTCTCCTATGAAGCACCACTTAAGGTCATTGTTCGGCTTGTGTTTTACGATATATCGCCCGACAAAGAAGTTTCCGAGACCAGAACAGTTTCTTCAATCAAGGAACAGGAAGTCTATCTTGGAAATATCCCTTTGATGGCAGAGACAGGTTCATTTGTATACAACGGTACAGAGCGAGTTATTGTATCTCAGCTTCACCGTTCACCTGGTATTATTTTTGAGCACGACAGCGGGAAGAAACATTCAAGTGGTAAATTATTATACTCCGCTAGAATAATTCCTCATCGTGGTTCATGGTTGGATTTCGAGTTTGATCACAAAAATATTCTGTTTGCACGAATCGATAGAAAAAGAAAATTGCATGCAACTGTTGTTCTTAAAGCAATGGGTTATTCTACTCAAGAATTGCTCGCCATGTTCTATCATTTTGAAACGATTCAATTTAAAAAAGATGGAACATTCTTACGGGTTCTAGATTTTAATTTGCTCAATGGTACTCGTGCTGGAACTGATATTATCGATCCAAAAAGTGGTGAATTAATCCTTAAGAAAGGTAAAAAATTCTCCAAAGGCACCTTGACCAAGATAGAAGAACTTGGAATGAAATCACTTCCAGTGACACTTGAAGAGATTGTTGGAAAAGTATCATCGAAAGATATTTTTGATGAAAAAACCGGAGAAGTACTGCTTCTTGCCAACGAAGCACTTACCGAAGCTAAAATCCATGATGTCATCGCCGCAGGAATTAAGGAGATAAAAGTTCTCTATATTGATATGATCAATTTTGGGGATCAGATTAGAAATACCCTTCTTTTGGATAAAACCGAGACTCCTGAAGAGGGCAGAATTAAGATTTTTGAGCGACTAAGACCAGGTGAACCACCTGCTGCCGAAGCTGCTGACAAACTTTTCCAATCATTGTTCTTTGATTCAGAGAGATATGATCTGTCCCGTGTCGGCCGTATGAAAATCAATTACAAGTTTGGAATGGATGTTCCTGTTAGCAATACGGTACTTACGAAGGAAGATATTATTTCGACCATCAAATATTTGGTCGATTTGAATAATGGAAAAGGAAAAGTCGACGATATTGATCACTTGGGAAATAGAAGAGTTCGTGCAGTAGGCGAATTGTTAGAAAATCAATTTCGCGTAGGTCTTGTCAGAATGGAGAGGGCTGTTAAAGAAAGAATGGCCATACAAGAACTTGAAACAATGATGCCTTATGATTTGGTTAACCAAAAACCGATTGTTGCAGCGATTAAGGAATTCTTTGGGTCATCACAATTGTCCCAATTCATGGATCAAACAAATCCCCTATCAGAAGTGACTCACAAGCGCCGACTATCGGCCCTTGGCCCCGGCGGCTTGACACGAGAGCGTGCCGGATTCGAAGTGCGCGACGTTCATAGTACACATTACGGAAGAATGTGTCCGGTTGAGACACCTGAAGGGCCAAACATTGGTCTTATTACCTCTTTGGCAACTTTTGCCAAAGTTAGTGAATATGGATTTATCGAAACACCGTACCACGTTATTAACCAAGATCGCTCTATTTCAAAAGAGATTAAATATTTTTCAGCCTTTGAAGAGGAAGGAAAAATTATTGCTCAAAGAGATAAGGAGTATATTAAGGGTGATAAGGTAACTGGTGATCACGTCCCAGCGCGTAGAATCGGCGAATTGGCCCTTGTTACAGCTGATGAAGTTGATCTAATGGACGTTGCTCCTACCCAAATGATTTCTATTGCAACATCTTTGATTCCTTTTTTGGAGCATGATGATGCCAACAGAGCATTGATGGGCTCAAACATGATGAGGCAAGCTGTTCCTGTTGTGAGAACGGATGCGCCGATTGTTGGTACTGGTATTGAGAAGGTCATTGCCTCTGATTCAGGAGCTGTACTTACCGCCAAAGAAGACGGAAAGGTTATTTTCGTTGATTCAAATCGAATCGTTATTCAGCGTGATAAGTTCAAAGAGGGTGAATCTGGTGTCGATTTCTATAAACTGATTAAATATCAGAGAACTAATCAGAACACCTGTAATAACCAACGTGCCCTAGTTAAAGAAGGCGATATCGTCAAAAAAGGTATGGTGATCGCAGACGGACCTGCCACCCAGTTTGGAGATTTGGCATTAGGGCAGAACGTACTTGTCGCGTTCATGCCATGGGGTGGATATAACTATGAAGATTCAATCCTCATCAATGAACATATTTTGGCGGAAGATATATTTACTTCCATCCATATTGAGAGTTTTGAAATAGAGGCCCGTGACACGAAATTAGGCAAGGAAGAAATTACCCGCGATATGCCCAACGTCAGTGAAGAAGCTCTGCGCGATCTTGATGATGCAGGCATTATTCGTATTGGCGCCATTGTAAGACCTGGGGATATTCTTGTTGGTAAAATTACTCCCAAAGGTGAGACCCAGCTTTCGCCTGAGGAAAAACTGCTAAAAGCAATTTTTGGTGATAAGGCCGGGGATGTGAAAGATACTTCTCTTCGATCTCCTTCTCATGTGCGTGGTACAGTCATTGATGCGCGCGTCTACACACGTGAAGGTGTTGAGTTAGATCCACGTTCAAAAGAAATTATCGATCGCGAAACGACATTGATAAGACGAGATGAACGCATTGAAATCAAGGCGATTCAGTCTTCATCAATTATGCACATCACGAAGCTGCTTAAAGGGCATAAGACCACTGAAAAACTGATATCAGAAGATGGATCTACGGAATTATTGCCGAAGGGTTCAGAGTTAACAGTAGAAGCTTTGCAAAAGATTCCATTTGAATTGATTGGGTATATCCCACTTGAAGCATCTCTTGAGGAACGCTTAAGTGAGTATTTTGCAGAAGTTCGTAACCGAATTAATCGCGTTCGTACGAAAGCAAATGAAGAAATTGCGCGATTACATCGAGGAGATGAGTTACCTCCAGGTGTAATCAAGAAAGTCATCGTCTATATTGCAATCAAACGTAAGTTGCAAGCCGGGGATAAGATGGCCGGAAGGCATGGAAATAAGGGTGTAATTTCTAATGTCCTCCCTGCAGAGGATATGCCATATCTGGCCGATGGCACCCCCGTTAGTCTGGTTTTAAACCCCTTGGGTGTTCCATCGCGTATGAATATTGGTCAGTTGCTCGAATTGCATTTGGGCTGGGCCGGCAGAGGGTTAGGCGAAAAAATCAAGGTGCTGTTGGAAGAGCAACGCGAACTTCATGATTTGCGCGACTTAATTTACAAAATTTATAAGACAGAAGAAGTGAAGGAATGGCTAAAGAAAGCTTCTGATACTAAGGTTCGTGAAGTGGCCCAGATTCTCACGACAGGTGTGCGATTCTCATCTACCGTTTTCGATGGTGCTAAGGAAAAAGACATTGAAGAAATGTTGAAATTGGCAGATCTAGATCCGAGCGGCAAGACAACTTTGTTTGATGGTATGACAGGTGATGCGTTCGCTGAGGAAGTAACTGTAGGAACCATGTACATGTTGAAATTGCACCATCTTGTTGACGAAAAGATTCATGCCCGGTCGACTGGTCCTTACTCATTAGTCACTCAGCAACCACTCGGTGGCAAGGCCCAGTTTGGTGGTCAGCGTCTAGGGGAGATGGAAGTTTGGGCCCTTGAAGCATATGGTGCGGCTTACACACTCCAAGAATTTCTCACCGTAAAATCTGACGATGTTATTGGCAGAACGAGGATGTACGAATCTATCGTAAAAGGGGAACAGGTATTAGAGCCTGGATTGCCGGAATCCTTCAACGTGCTCATCCGAGAACTGCAGGCCCTTTGTTTGGATATCAAGTTGGATGAAAATACTGAAGCTGAAGTATTAAATTAGTAACGTTTTGTAAGAGGTAATAAACATGAAAGACCTTCTTAACTTTTTTGATAAACCGAAAGATCCTATTAGCGTAGAAGCTGTGTCAATTAAGATGGCTTCACCTGACACTATTCGCGAATGGTCATTTGGCGAAGTCAAAAAACCTGAGACAATTAACTATCGTACCTTTAAGCCAGAAAGAGATGGTTTATTCTGTGCCAAAATTTTTGGCCCAATTAAAGATTACGAATGTATTTGTGGAAAATATAAGCGCATGAAACATCGCGGAGTTGTATGCGAAAAATGCGGTGTAGAAGTTACGCTGTCTAAAGTGCGGCGTGAACGTTGTGGTCACATTGAATTGGCAACTCCTGTTGCCCATATCTGGTTTTTACGATCATTGCCTTCGCGTCTCGGAGCATTGTTGAATTTAAGTTTGAAAGAGCTTGAAAAAGTCCTTTATTACGAAGCTTACATTGTGACTAAGTCGGTGACGAATGATGCTGAAGCTGGTCTGGAAGTTGGTCGAGTAATTTCTGAGCAACAATATTTTGAATTGAAAGAGGCAGGTGTTGATTTTGAAGCAGGCATGGGCGGTACAACCATAAAAGAACTGCTCAAAAAAATTGATATTGACCTTGAGAACAAAAATCTTCGCAAGGCCCTGCAAGCAGCGACGACAGAGGTTGTGCGCGCTAAATTAATTAAACGACTGAAAGTTATTGAAAGTATCATGGACTCTGGAAACCGTCCTGATTGGTTCATGATGGATGTTATTCCCATTCTACCTCCTGACTTGCGGCCACTTGTTCCTTTGGAAGCAGGCAGATTTGCGACCTCGGATTTGAATGATTTGTATCGTCGGGTTATCAATCGAAATAACCGTTTAAAAAGGCTAAAAGAGCTTAATGCCCCTGAAATTATCATCAGAAATGAAAGACGAATGCTTCAGGAAGCTGTGGATGCTTTGTTTGATAATGGTAGGCGTGGAAAGGTATTTACAGGTGCCAACAAACGGCCCTTGCGCTCACTTTCTGACATGCTAAAAGGAAAGCAGGGACGTTTCCGTCAAAACTTACTTGGTAAACGTGTCGATTACTCCGGTCGTTCGGTTATTGTCGTTGGGCCGAGTTTACGTTTGCATCAATGTGGTCTTCCAAAACTAATGGCCCTCGAGTTGTTCAAACCATTTATCTATAACAGACTTATTGATAAAGGACATTGTACAACAATTAAAGTTGCTAAACGCATGGTGGATCAGCAGAAGCAAGAAGTGTGGGATATTTTGGAAGAAGTTGTGCAGGAACATCCTGTTCTTCTCAACCGCGCACCCACCCTCCACCGATTGGGCATTCAAGCTTTTGAACCGATACTTATCGAAGGAAAGGCCATTCAGCTTCATCCTCTCGTTTGTACTGCGTTCAATGCTGACTTCGACGGTGACCAAATGGCCGTTCACGTTCCTTTGTCATTAGAAGCGCAAGTTGAGTGTCGCGTTCTTGCTATGTCGACAAACAACATTTTGTCTCCGAAAGACGGAACTCCAATTATCGTTCCTACACAAGATATTGTTCTTGGTCTGTATTACATGACTCGTCCACGTCCTTTTGCTCGCGGTTACGGCAACGTATATTCCGGCAAGGAAGAGGCCCAATTTGCATATTTTACTGGGAAGCTTCATTTGCAAGCTCCTGTGAAGATTCGTATTGAAGGCAAGCTGATTGAAACTACTGTGGGACGGACTTTCGTTTATGATGTTATTCCAAAATGTCTCAAGTATGCCGATATTAATAAAATTTTGGATAAAAAATCAATTAGTAAGTTAATTGATCTTGCTTATCGTGTTGGTACTGAAAAAGAGACTGTATTGTTAGCTGATTCAATCATGCGTCTTGGTTTTGAATACGCTACCAAAGCCGGTATTTCAGTCAATATTAAGGACATGATCATCCCAGAAGAAAAAGTCAAAATTGTTAATGATGCGTATAAAGAAGTGGATAAGATCACTGACGAATATAACGAAGGATCTATTACCAACGGTGAACGTTATAACAAGATCGTCGACGTTTGGGCCCAGACAAACGAGAAACTTACCAAAGTTATGATCCAACGGATTTCTACTGATTCATTCAGCAATGAAAAGGGTGATACTTTAACTGCTCCATCCTTCAACTCATTGTTTATGATGGCCGATTCCGGTGCCCGAGGATCGACTACACAAATGCGACAGTTGGCCGGTATGCGTGGCTTGATGGCTAAACCAAGTGGCGAGATTATTGAAACTCCTATTACCTCAAACTTTCGTGAAGGACTTTCAGTTCTTCAGTATTTTGCGTCAACTCACGGAGCGAGAAAAGGTCTTGCGGATACGGCCCTCAAAACAGCCAACTCAGGTTATCTGACAAGACGCCTTGTCGATGTTGCTCAAGATGGGATTATTCGTTCCTTTGATTGTAATGGCCAGGATGGAATCATTCTCCATTCCAGAATTGAAGGTGGCGATGTGGTAGAACACGTTGCTGATCGTGCCATGGGGCGAGTTACAGCATCACCTGTCGTGAATGCGAAAGGCGAAGAGGTATTTCCTCGTAATCAGCTTCTCACTGAGAAAGAAAATACCGTTTTAAAAGAACAGTCGATTGATCAAATTAAAGTTCGTTCGGTCTTAACCTGTTCAGAGCGCTACGGTTTCTGTGCAATGTGCTTTGGTCGCGATCTCGCTCGAGGTGGGTTAGTTTGCAATGGTGAAACAGTTGGAGTTATTGCTGCTCAATCTATCGGTGAGCCAGGAACTCAATTAACCATGCGTACTTTCCACGTTGGTGGTACAGCGGCTTTTGCAGGAACGCAGGTTAACAAAACTGAAGCTCGTACAGCTGGCGTTATTCACTTCGACAATGTTCAAACCGTTGTCACCCCCGAAGGGCAATCTATTATTATGAACAAAGTCGGTGAGATCGTTGTTAAGAACGTACAAGGCGTGGAAAAAGAGCGCTATAAGGCTGCTTACGGTGCCGTCTTAATGTTTAAGGAGGGCCAGAATGTAAGTGTGGGTGAGACCATTATGGAATGGGATCCATACTCACAGCCTATTTTAACGGAAGCTAGTGGGCATGTTAAATTTGAAGACCTTGTAACAGGTGCCACTGTTAGTGAACAGGTTGATGCTGTTACAGGTCTTACACACAGAGTGGTAATTGAATCTAAAGATCCATCACTGCAACCACGCTTGGTTATTGTTGATGAGAAAGGAAAACCTGTGAGCATTGCCGGTACAAAACGTACCGCCAGTTATCGTCTACCTCTTGGAGCACATATTATCGTGACTGATGGCGATCCGATTAACATTGGTACAGCGATAGCTAAAGTTCAGCGTGAAACCACTAAAACGAAAGATATTACGGGTGGCTTGCCGCGAGTTGCTGAACTATTTGAAGCTCGTAAACCTTCAAATTCAGCGCAGATTGCGGATATTTCAGGAACGATAGAGTTTGGCCCTGAATTACGTGGCACGCGCAAGATTATCATTCGTCCCGAGAATGGTGCAGAGCCCGTTATCTACTCTGTTCCAAAGGGGCGATATGTGATCGTGAACGAGGGAGATTATATTCGTCCCGGCGAAGCTATTATGGATGGCCCAAGCAATCCTCATGATATTTTACGTGTTCTTGGAGTAAAGGCCCTGGCCAACTATATCGTTAATGAGATTCAAGAAGTATATAGACTCCAAGGTGTTAAAATTGACGATAAGCACATTGAAGTTATAGTGAGCCAAATGCTTAAAAAAGTTGAAATTACGGAATCAGGTGATTCATGCTTTATTGTCGGTGATACTATCACGAAGGGTGAATTGGCTGCCGAGAATGAAAGATTAGTGGCCGCTGGTCAAACTCCGGCAGAAGCAAGATCTATGTTGCTTGGTATCACTAAAGCTTCATTGACAACCGATTCATTTATTTCTGCAGCTTCGTTCCAGGAGACTACTAAAGTTCTGACACAAGCAGCACTTGAGGGTAAGAAGGATAAGTTGCGTGGGCTCAAAGAAAACGTTATTATGGGCCGCCTCATTCCAGCAGGAACGGGTATTCCAAAATATCGTGACTACGAAGCGGTAGCAATAGTGGAAGAAGATGAATTGGCGAATAAGATAAACGCCCAGATTTAAAAATTTCTTGTGATACTTGGGTGGCCATGTTAGACACCCAGTGGAAAGTTAAGTAAAGGGAGCACGATCAATGCCAACCATTAATCAGTTAATTAGAAGTGGTAGAACTGACAAGGAAGTGAAGACAAAATCACCTGCACTCAAATCCTGTCCTCAAAAACGGGGAGTTTGTACTCGTGTATATACGACAACACCCAAAAAACCGAACTCGGCACTTCGCAAAGTTTGCAAAGTCAAATTGACTAGCGGTTATGAAGTCATTTCGTACATTGGTGGAGAGGGACATAATTTACAAGAGCACTCTATTGTTCTTGTACGTGGCGGTCGTGTGAAGGATTTACCAGGTGTTCGTTACCATACAATTCGTGGTGCGCTAGACGCTACTGGCGTTGAAAAACGAAAGAAATCTCGTTCCAAGTATGGGGCAAAACGGCCTAAAGCCTAATTTATTAAACACTTGCCGGTTTCTATTATGAGAATTGGAAATCGGGAGAGTAAGTTCCTTTCATTTGGATTGAATCCAGAAGGAACTGAAGAGGAGAAAGATAATGAGTAGAAAACATCGTGCCACTGTTCGAGAAGTTCTTCCCGACCCAAAATATCAGGAAATCCTGGTTACAAAATTTGTGAATTGTTTAATGGTTGGTGGGAAAAAGTCTATTGCTGAATCCACTTTTTATGGTGCTCTTCAGCTTGTAGAACAAAAAACAAATGAGGAGCCGCTTAAAACTTTTAAGAAGGCCCTTTCCAATGTGAAGCCGGCGGTTGAAGTAAAATCTCGCAGAATTGGTGGCGCAACGTATCAAATTCCGGTAGAAGTTCGCACAAACCGCAGACAGTCTTTGGCCATTCGATGGATTCGTGACTATGCACGTGAGCGTTCTGGTAAGACTATGATTGAAAAGCTTGCGGATGAAATCATCGATGCGGCAAATAATCGTGGCGGAGCTGTTAAGAAGCGTGAGGATGTTTATAAGATGGCTGAAGCCAATAAAGCTTTTGCTCACCTTAAGTGGTAATTTCCTTTTTTCTTTTAATCATTTATGATTAGGGCCTCTCTTTTATAGAGAGGCTTTTTTTTTGGTCCACTCAGATTTGAACATGAAAACTCAAAATGAAATTCATAATATAAGAAATATTGGCATAATGGCCCATATCGACGCTGGAAAAACAACCACAACAGAACGAATTCTATTTTATACAGGAAAAAATTATAAGATGGGAGAAGTCCATGATGGAACCGCCACCATGGATTGGATGATTCAAGAGCAAGAACGAGGGATTACAATCACCTCCGCTGCTACCACCTGTCTTTGGCAAAAAAAAATCATTAACATCATCGATACTCCTGGGCACGTGGATTTCACAATAGAAGTAGAGAGATCTCTGAGAGTTTTAGATGGTGCTGTAGGTATTTTTGATGCCGTTTCAGGCGTAGAGCCCCAATCTGAGACAGTATGGTCCCAGGCCGACAAATACAGTGTTCCTCGCTTGGCCTTTGTAAATAAAATGGATCGTGCTGGTGCTGATTTTCAAGGATGTATAAATGAAATTCGGGAGAAACTGGGTAAAAAGGCAAATGCGATTCAGCTTCCGATTGGAGAGGAAGAAAAATTCAAGGGATTGATTGATCTGGTAAAAATGAAAGCCATTTTTTTCAAAGAAGAAGATTTGGGCTGCTCAGTAGTAGAACAAGAAATCCCACAGGATATGTTAGAAGACACGCAGAGATTTCGGGAGGAGCTAATCAGTGCAATTGCTGATTATGATGATATGTTAGCTGAAAAATATTTGAATGGGGAAACCCCTTCTCAAAATGAAATTCAAGCAGCCATTCGTAAAGCAGTTATCAAGCACAATTTCATTCCTGTGTTATGTGGATCTGCTTTCAAAAATAAAGGTATTCAGCCACTTTTGGACGCAATTGTTGATTACTTGCCCTCTCCGATAGATCGTGGAGAAATCCAGGGACACAACACTAAGGATTTTGAAAAACTGGAAAAGCGGCAACCTCTTGCTGATGAAGTGTTTAGTGGTATTGCATTTAAGATTGCTTCTGATCCGTTTGTAGGGAGTTTGACTTTTGTTCGAATTTACTCGGGTGAATTAAAAGTGGGTGCTACGATATATAACCCTCTCAAAAAAAAGCGTGAGCGGGTTCAAAAAATTCTTCAGATGCATGCCAATAAACGAACAGAATTAGATGAAGCTGGTGCCGGTGAAATTGTGGCGTTGGCTGGTCTTAAAATCACAACAACAGGTGAGACACTTTGTTTGGAGCATCGGCCGATAATATATGATCTCATGGAATTTCCTGAATCAGTCATTTCTGTTGCCGTTGAACCAAAAACCAGCGTGGATGAAAAAAAATTGCTTGGTGTTTTGGATCAACTCAAGATTGAAGATCCTTCCTTCAACTTCAAACATAATCCTGAAACAGGCCAGTTATTAATCTACGGCATGGGAGAGCTTCATCTCGAGATTATTGCTGATCGCATACACAGAGATTTCGGTGTTGGAATAAATGTCGGTAGGCCCCAAGTTTCCTATCGAGAAGGAATTAAGTCATTGGCCACGGCAGAATATACCTTTGAAAAAGAAATTAATGGAAAACTTCAATTTGGACATTGTGTGATCCAAGTTGAGCCGTATGACTATCAGGCGGGTGTGTTGTTCGAGTCGTCTATTTCAAAACGTGACTTACCTCAAGAGATTCTAGACGCCATCAAAAAATCGATATTTGATACAGCTCCGGGGGGATGTAAGGTTGGATATCCATTTATCAATATCAAAGCGACCCTTATTAAGGCCAAATATAATGAAATGGAGAGTTCATCTCTAGGCTACGTTATTGCTTCAGCGAATGCTTTCAAGTCAGCTTGCGAAGCAGCTGGATTTGTCATGTTTGAACCCTATATGTCCTTGGAGGTCGTGACGCCTAGCGAATTTTCTGGAGAAGTTATAGCTCATGTAAATATGAAAAGAGGGCATGTGGTTGGTATAGAATCAAAACACAATAAAGAGGTCATAAAGGCCGAAGTGCCTTTGAGTGAAATGTTTGGTTATAGCACAGATTTGCGATCTGCTACCCAAGGACGTGCCAATTTCACGCTGGCCTTTCACCATTATGGACCGATGGATCTCAATTTAACCAAAAAAGTTTTAGAGTCCAAGGGGATCTACCTGTAAGGTGCTATTATAAATGGTTGACAAAGGGCCGCAATACAAATAAATATCTGGTTCAATTTTGCCAAAATGGGACGTTTTTAAATGAAAGCGACAAGATTAAGAATTAAGCTGCGTGCGTACGATCATAAGTTACTCGATAATTCTGTCAATGAGATAGTACAGACTGCGAAAGAGACAGGCGCTCGCGTCGCTGGTCCAATTCCATTGCCTACAGAGATAAATAAATTTACTGTTTTGCGCTCTCCTCATATCGACAAGAAATCGCGTGAGCAGTTTGAAATGAGAACTCATAAGAGATTAATTGATATTTTAGATCCTACTCAGCAAACTATTGATAGTTTGATGAAACTCGACCTTTCGTCTGGCGTGGATGTAGAAATCAAGTATTAGTTTATATTTTAATAACCATGCATGCATCCCTTAGTCTAAGGGTGATGCTGTGGAGGAAGAATGGCCCCAGATAAAAAAGCTGCAGCAGAGTCTGCATCAGAGAAGTCAGTCGTTAATTTATCTTCATTTTATGGTCAAAAAGCCGGTATGACGCGAATTTTCGATGAGCAAGGCAATCATATTCCCGTCACGGTCATTAAACTTATCCCTAATCATATTTCACAGGTTAAGACCAAAGAAAAAGACGGTTATAACGCTTATCAAGTTGCCTACTATGAAAAACGCGAAAAACTTGTTCCTCAACCGATGGTGGGGCATCTAAAAAAAGCACAGATTACTCCAGTGTACACTCTTTTATCAGAACTTCGCATGGATAAGGTTGATCCAGCAGCACTAGGTGGAAAACTGGGATATGAGTCTTTCAAACCTTCAGCTTATGTAGATGTTGCCGGTACGACGAAAGGTAAAGGTTATCAAGGTGTAATGAAGCGGTTTAATTTTGCAGGAGGGCCTGCCGCCCATGGATCTATGTTCCATCGCCGTCCAGGTTCTATTGGAAATCGTGCAACTCCTGCGCGTGTGTTTAAGTTAAAAAAATTGCCAGGTCATATGGGTGACTTGGAACAAACTGTGCAAAATTTGATGGTTGTTGAAGTAAATCTGGACAAGGGATACATGCTTATTAAGGGTTCAGTTCCAGGATCGAAAAATGGTTTTGTGAGAATTTCCAAAGCCATTAAAAAAGCACGCGAATAAGCGAGCAGGGTTTTAGAGATTAGAGGGTGCATTATGGCAGAGTTAAATGTTTTGAATAGTAAATTTGATGCGACAGGAAAGCTGGAAACTTCAGTAAGTCTTACCCCTGAAGACATCAATGTGGCGGTCATTCATCAGGTGGTGAAGGCAACATTGGCAAGTCGGCGTCAAGGTAATGCCGCTGTAAAATGTAAGGCCCTTGTTGCAGGCGGAGGGAAGAAGCCGTTTAAGCAGAAAGGGACTGGTAATGCGAGACAAGGTAGTAATCGCTCCCCTTTGATGCCAGGTGGAGGATCGTCATTCGGCCCGCAACCACGTTCTTATGAACAAAAAATTAACAAGAAAACTATGCTGGGTGCCATTCACTCCGTGTTAGCAGATAAATTTCAAGCTGGTAAATTGACTGTGGTTAGTGAATTGCAAAGTACAGGTAAGACGAAAGAGATGTTTAATCTTTTGAGCAAGAAAGGTTTGTTGCCTGGATTAGTAGTAACGGATTCCAAGGATTCATTAGTATTAAGAGCTTGCAGAAATTTTTCCAATGCAAAAGCTGTTCATGTAGATGGTTTCAGTGTTTATGAAGCTATCAAATTTGAGAATCTGATTATTGAAAAGAAAGCATTAGAAACGTTACTCAAAAAGTTGGTGTGATATGCCTCAGTTAGAAAGTGTTTTAGTGAAGCCTCTCATTACAGAAAAGGCAACCAAGGCGACTGAAAAGTCCAATTGTTACGGATTTGTTGTGGCTGAATGGGCCACCAAAACCCAGATTAAGAAGGCGGTAGAGAAACTTTACGATGTTAAAGTTTTAAAAGTTGCTACTGTTACACTCCCTGGTAAGCATCGCCGTTTTGGTGCGCATGCATACAAGAGTTCTTTTCGTAAACGTGCCCTGGTTCAGCTTGGTGAAGGCCAACGAATTGAATTTTTTAAAGGTGTTTAGGAAGGCGCATTTTTGAATGCACGAAATAGAGCGCAGAAATAGAATTTGAGGTTTGTTATGAGTGTTAAAAAGTATAGTCCCACGACCCCCTGTAGAAGATATATGACAACTATTGCATCGTCAGAATTTACAGACGGTGTGAAGGTTCCGAAGAGATTAGTTCAAGCAAAAAAATCAAAATTTGCTCGCAACCATTTTGGGCGCATTACAACACGCCATCAGGGAGGTGGACATAAGCAGCTTTATCGCGTCATTGATTTTAAGCGCAATAAGTTGAATATTTCTGCCAAAGTAGAAGCTATTTGTTATGACCCAAACAGAACCTGCCACATTGCTCTTCTCGCCTATTTAGATGGAGACAAAAGTTTTATTCTTTCTCCCCAGGGCTTAAAAGTCGGCGATGTCGTTGTTAGTTCTGATGATGCTGACATTAAAGTTGGGAATTCAAAGCAGCTTAAGGATATACCGATTGGTACTTTGGTGCATAATGTTGAAATGTATCCAGGTGCTGGTGGACAGATGGCTCGTTCAGCTGGCTCTTATGTACAAGTCATGGCCAAAGAAGGTGACTATGTTCTCCTTCGAGTTCCATCTGGGGAATTAAGAAAAGTAAAACCAGAGTGTCGTGCAACAATTGGGCAAGTAGGCAATCTTGATCACGAGAATATTGTGATTGGAAAAGCCGGACGAAGCAGACATCTTGGTATTCGTCCAAGTGTTCGTGGTGTAGCACAGAACCCAATTGACCATCCACTTGGTGGTGGCGAGGGTCGTACATCCGGTGGTCGTCATCCTAGATCTTTAAAGAAAGGCCCGTTCGTAAGTTTCAAATTGATGCGCAAAGTGATTGCGCTTCAAGGTGAGAAAAATAAAGCTGGCAAAGTTATTAAGACATGGTCAAGAGCGACAACCATTGTTCCTGAATTCATTGGCCTCACCTTTGCCGTGCATAATGGGAAAAAATTTATTCCTGTTTATGTCACAGATAATATGATTGGGCATAAACTTGGTGAATTTTCTCATACACGTCAGTTCCATGGGCACACAGCTGCGGATAAGAAGGTTGAGAAGCCAGCAGCAGAGTAAGATTAGAAGGGGATTATTATGTCTATCATAGTGAAGAGTAACAAGATTGGAATTGGCCCTCAAAAGGTGCGCCAGGTTTGTGATTTAGTTAGGAACAAAAAGGTTTCTGAAGCTCTAAAGGTTTTGCGCTATTGTCAGAAGCGAGAAATTGCTATCGTTTTAACGAAACTGCTGAACAGTGGATTGGCAATAGCTCAAGGAGCTCAGAAATATGATCTTGAGAACTTGGTAATTGGCACTATCTATGCTAATGAGGGCCCGATGCTCAAGAGAATTCAGGCGAGGGCGCAAGGGCGTGCTTACCGCATTAGGAAACGAAGTTCACATGTATATGTTGAACTGAAAGAAGCTTAATAAGGAATAAGGAAGGGATAATGGGGCAGAAAGTAAATCCGTATGGTCTCAGGTTGGGTTACATTAAAACTTGGCATTCTAATTGGTATGCAAAACAGGGCTATGCAAATGCGCTTCATGAGGATTTAGCGATTCGCAAATTTATTGAAGAAACGATGAAGAATGCTGCTGTATCCAAAACGGAGATTTCTAGAACATCTGATCAGATTAAAGTCACTGTTTACACCGCAAGACCTGGTGTTGCGATAGGTAAAAAAGGTACCGGAATTGATAAGATTAGAGCTGAGTTAAAGAAAGTGGGTAAAGGCAATGTAATTTTTAATATTGCTGAAGTGAAAAGACCCGATGCAGACGCAAAACTAATTGCTGAAAATATTGCACAACAATTAGAGAAGCGTGTTGCGTTCCGTAGGGCCATGAAAAAAGTGATGCAAGCAGCGTTTCGCGCAGGAGTGAAAGGAATTAAGGTGAAAGTTTCAGGTCGTTTAGGTGGCGCTGATATGGCCCGAGTTGAAGGCTATTCTGAACGAAAAGTTCCTTTGCATACCTTGCGCGCTGATATTGATTACAACGTAGCAACGGCTCAAACCACCTACGGAGCCATCGGTGTTAAGGTGTGGGTATATAAAGGCGAAATTTATCAATAAAGCCAAGTGGATTAATTGAGGAAAGCATATGTTAAGTCCTAAAAAGGTAAAATGGAGAAAGCATCAGAAAGGCCGCAATCGAGGACGGGCCAAGGGCGGAAATACACTATTTTACGGTGATTTTGGTCTTCAAGCTCTAAGCCCCGGATATATTACCAATCGCCAGATTGAAGCTGCTCGTATTGCCATGACAAGATCCATTAAAAGAGGCGGACAAGTTTGGATCAGAATTTTTCCAGATAAAGTTTTGACCAAGAAACCCGCTGAAGTTCGAATGGGTTCAGGCAAAGGATCTCCGGAAAGCTGGGTTGCTGTAATCAAGCCAGGACGTATTTTGTTTGAGATTAAGCATTCAGAAGGCCAATCAAGTGTTGAAGCCTTGAAACTAGCGAAGTACAAGTTGTCGGTTAAAACGAAAATTATCAAGGCAGAAATGGCAGCTGCCCCTGTGGCAAGCAAAACTTCTGCCTAGGAAGCTGATTGATTGGAGGATTTAAAATGCTAGAGCAACAAGATATAAAAAAAATGGATGTAAAAGCACTGGATAGTAAGGTTGCGGATTTACAGAAACAACTATTCGACATAAATATCCAAAGATTTACTTCAGGTTCTACAAAGCCACATCTGAAGAAGGAATTACGTACAACAGTTGCACGGCTTTTAACTGAAAGAACGGCTAAATTAAAAAAATAAAGTGGGTTGAGCCATGAGTGATGTAGCAAAATTTAAAAGAAAATTAGAAGGAACAGTTATTAGTGATAAAACCGCAAAAACGATTGTGGTTTCTGTCACTCGAAGATTTAAGCATGGTGCTTATGGCAAGTTTGTAAACCAAACAAAAAAGTATCATGCCCATGACGAAGCCAAGTCTGCCAAGATTGGTGATAAAGTTGTAATAATTGAATCTCGTCCGTTCTCGGCATTGAAAAGATGGGAACTATTTTCGATTGTAAAATAATTTAGGTTGCGTGGAGTAGCATATGATTCAAATGCAAACAAATCTGGAAGTAGCTGATAATAGCGGAGCTCGAACGGCTACTTGTATTAAAGTATTGGGCGGTTCAAAGCGGGTATCTGCAAGTGTTGGCGATATTATTGTTGTTGCGGTGCAGCAAGTTCAGGCTGGTGGCAAACTTAAGAAGGGTGAAGTTAAAAAAGGTGTTATTGTCCGTACAACTTTTCCAATTCGTCGCGAAGACGGCTCATATATTACGTTCGATTCAAATGGTGTTGTATTACTTGGTGCTGATAATGAACCACTTGGAACTCGTATTTTTGGGCCAGTTGCAAGAGAATTGCGGGCGAAAAATTTTACGAAGATCTGTTCGCTTGCACCAGAAGTTCTTTAATTAGGTAGAGGATTATATGCAAAAGTTGAAAGTTAATGATGAGGTGCTGGTTCGAAGTGGGCGTGATAAAGGCAAAAGAGGGCTCATCTTGAAACTTGATTATAAAAAAGGCCGAGTTTTGGTAAAGGGAGTAAATCTCCGAAAGAAAGCAATGCGACCATCACAAGCCAATCCCAATGGTGGTTTTGTTGAAGCTGAGAGATCGATTGCAATGAGTGCTGTTGGAATAGTTAGTCCCAAGTCTCATAAGGCCGGACGTGTAAAAATAGCTGATCAGGGTGGAAAAAAAGTCAGAATGCTCGTTAAGTGTGGATCTGCGTTGAAATAAATGAGGCGTTTATGAAATCTAGATTGAATGAAATGTACAATAAGGAAATCAAGCGGGAGCTGATGACCAAGTTTGCATATAAGAATGTGCACCAAGTTCCTAAGATTACAAAGATTATAGTTAATTGCTGTACTCGTGAAGCTGTAAGTAATTCTAAAGTGGTTGATTCTATTATAAGTGACTTGTCTACAATTACGGGGCAGAAACCGGTTGTTGCAAGAGCAAAAAAATCTATAGCCACTTTTAAGGTGCGTGAAGGCCAAGCAATTGGAGCATCAGTTACATTGCGTGGGAACATGATGTACGAGTTTCTGGATAGGTTGATTTCTGTTTCTCTTCCACGAGTTCGTGACTTTCGTGGTGTTTCACCTCGCGCCTTTGACGGTCGTGGGAATTACACCTTGGGAATGAAAGAGCAAATCATTTTTCCAGAAATTAACTACGATAAGATTGATGCGGTTCGTGGTTTAGGTATTTGTATTGTAACAACGGCAAAATCAAATGAAGAAGGGCGTGAGCTGCTGACACGATTTGGGATGCCTTTTAGAGCGAATTAACTAGCTAATGGAGTGATAGAGTCATGGCAAAGCTTTCAACGATCGTAAAAAATGAACGCAGAAGAAAATTAAGTGAAAAATACAAGACGAGGCGAAGTGAGCTTCGATCGAAGGCAAAAGATGTAAAACTTCCCGAAGATGAAAGAATACAAGCGCAAATAGGCTTGCAAAAACTTCCACGCAACTCTGCCAAGATTAGAGTACGCAACCGTTGTGAGATTACTGGAAGGCCTCGTGGATATTACAGAACTTTTCGTCTCTGTCGAATTAAATTCAGGGAATTGGCCCTGACTGGGATGTTACCAGGTGTAACTAAATCTAGTTGGTAATTTTGTAGGAGATTTAAATATATGATGACTGATCCAATAGCAGATATGTTAACACGGATTCGGAACGCAGTAAAAGCGGGCAAGGATAAAGTAGAATTTCCTGCAAGCAAATTGAAGGCCAATATTTGCAAGATTCTGAAGGAAGAGGGCTACATTAGATCATTTAAAATTATCGCCAAGAGCGATGCTGAGATCAATTTAAAAGTTTTATTGAAGGAAGATGCAATTCAAGGTTTGGAACGAATTTCTACCCCTGGGTTGAGACGATATTCCAGTTATAACGAAGTCCCAAGAGTACTCAGCGGACTTGGAATTTCAATTCTTTCCACTTCGAAAGGAGTCGTGTCTTCACGAGAAGCAAAGAAATTGAAAGCTGGTGGCGAAGTTATTTGTAACGTTTGGTGATTTTATATTGAGAGGCAATTATGTCGCGGATTGGAAAGAAACCGATTGCTTTACCTGATAAGGTTGAAGTGAAGATTAATAAGTTGAATGTTTCAGTGAAAGGTCCGAAAGGGCAGATGTCATACACATTCAACCCACTCATTTCAATTAAATTGGAAGGCAAAGTATTGCAGGTCATACCTGTAAAGAAGACAAAGGAAGCAAGTATTCAATGGGGCACTGCTAGAACATTGCTTAACAATATGGTGTTTGGTGTAAGTAATGGCTTCATGAAGGCTTTGGAATTTAATGGCGTTGGTTATAAAGCTGCCGTAAAAGGGGATATTTTGACCCTGAATCTCGGGCACTCACATGCAATCGACTACCAATTACCAAAGGGCATTGAAGCAAAGATTAATAAAAACCAAGTAGAAATTTACGGATGTGATAGAGAATTGGTTGGCTTTGTTGCAGCCAAAGTGCGTTCATTTAGACCACCAGAACCCTACAAGGGCAAAGGTCTGAAGTATCTTGATGAAGTAATTGTAAGAAAAGCAGGTAAAGCCGCTGCAAAAGCTAAATAGTTAACAAGCGAAGGTTAGGGTACTGATCGATTAGATTTAAAGATGGGATGAGTTATGAGAAAACCACAAGAAAGAATTAAAAATGTATCACTTGCCAGACGGATTCGTCGAAAATTAGTGATTCGTAAAAGCGTTATTGGTTCGGCAGAACGTCCAAGAGTTTGTCTTAACAAATCTAACGCTAATCTTTTTGTACAAGTAATTGATGATGCTGCTGCACGAACTCTTTTTTCTGTTAAAACATTCGGGAAAAATGCACCAGTGAAAGGTAGCAATAGAGAGGCAGCAACAGTGCTAGGAAAGGAAATAGCTAAGGAACTTGTTAAAAGGAACATTAGCACAGTTGTATTTGATAGAAATGGATATAAATATACTGGTGTAGTGGCTGCATTGGCTAATGCGGTTCGTGAATCTGGAATAAAATTCTAATAATTTTCGTGGGGAAAACTGATGAGCAGCGACGAAGTAAAAAATGAACAAGATGATGTTGCTAGTGGCGACGAGGAAACTTCTGAAAGTATAAAAGAGAAGCACCCAAAGAAGCGCATGCAGGTCAAGAAGAAACAAGCAACCGTGAATCCTGATATTGAAGAACGGGTCGTTGCTGTTAATCGAGTTGCAAAAGTCGTTAAGGGTGGTCGCAGATTCTCATTCTCCGCTCTTATGATTGTAGGCGATAAGAAAGGAAGTGTTGGTTTTGGGTTAGGAAAGGCAAATGAAGTCCCAGAAGCAATTCGGAAGGCCATTCAAGCGGCTCATCGGAATATGATTAAAGTCTCGCTCGATAAAGGAACTATTCCTCATCAGATTATAGGATGTCACGATGCAGGCAGAATTATTTTCAAACCAGCGGCTGAAGGTACTGGAATTAAAGCTGCTGGGGCTTGTCGATCTATTTTAGAACTAGCTGGTGTGAAAAATGTGCTAACAAAAAGCGTGAAAAACAATAATCCACATAATGTTGTTAAGGCAACTTTTGATGCGCTAAGAGCATTACGTTCGGTTGAGCAGATAGCTGCAATTCGAGGCATAGATCCAAAGCGAGTACGCATTAAATAGTATTGTTAGCTGAGAAGATTATACTGAGGAGAGGTATTTTATGGCCGCTAAAACCATAACTGTAAAATTAAAGAAATCAGCTTCCGGGACCCCAGAAAAGGTAAGAGCAACTGTATTAGGTCTTGGACTTAGGAAAGTAGGTCAAGAGCGAACTTTAGAGAATACTCCTTGCGTTCGTGGCATGATCAAGAAAGTAATCCATTTAGTAGATTATAAATAAATCATTGAGGCTTGTATGCTAACTTTAAAAAATTTAAATAGTCCCAAAGGTGCTCACCGAAATACGAAACGTCTTGGCCGTGGTATGGGCTCTGGACAAGGGCAAACGGCAGGTAAAGGTGGTAAAGGCCAGACCGCTAGGAAAAGCGGACAGACTCGTATCGGATTTGAAGGCGGTACGATGCCAATTTATATGCGATTGCCAAAGCGTGGTTTTAAGAATGAACCTTTTAAAACTGAATATGCTGTTATAAATTTGAAAAGAATTTCTGAGCATTTTACAAACGAAGAGGTATCTCGCGAAGTTCTCATTAAAAAGGGCTTGCTCAAGGGACAAGATAGAACAAAACCTGTTAAGATACTTGGACATGGCACATTGAAATCTGCTTTGACCTTCGTCAATTTGGAAAAATTCACCAAATCAGCAGAGGAAGCTATTCTTAAGATTGGTGGGAAGATTGTTAATAAGAAATAGAAACGAAATCACTAGAAAAGGAAGTTTTTAATGCTTTCTCAAGGAAAATTAGAGGAACTCAAGAAAAAGATTTTAGTAACGTTTCTTTTGCTAGTTGTTTATCGATTGGCGGCGCAAGTTCCAGTTCCAGGTGTCGATGGGTCAGCGATTCATTCTTATTTTGCACAATCAGCTGGTGGCATCTTTGATCTTATTAACACGTTTAGTGGTGGTGCGTTTAAACGATTTTCTGTGCTCGCCCTTGGTATCATGCCTTATATCACGACCTCAATTATTTTCTCACTACTAGGTGAAGTTATTCCCCAGATTCAAGAATTGCAGGAAGACAGCGATGGCCACAAGAAAATTCAGAAATGGACTCGCTATGCAACTGTAATTTTATGTTGTGTTCAGGGATACGGCTTAGCTGCTGTTTTTGAAACTTTTAAAAGTCCTTCAGGAGCACCTGTTGTTCCTGATCCTGGAATGTTATTTCGATTGACAGCTATGATTACCTTGGCAGGTGGAACAATGTTTCTTCTCTGGCTTGGCGAGCGAATCACAGAGTACGGCTTGGAAAATGGTGTCTCTCTTATTATTTTCACTGGTATTGCAGTTGAACTCCCGGCCGAAGTTGTTCAAAGACTGACTCTTTATAGGAGCGGTGAGTTACAAGGAATCAACTTGTTGCTAGGGTTCTTTGTTGTAATTGGAACATTTTACATAGTTTCATACATCGAAAGAGCTTATCGTGCCGTCCCTGTGCAATATGCAAAAAAAGTGGTTAACAACCGTGTTTACGGTGGTGCTCAAACCCTGCCAATGCGTGTGGATACTGGTGGTGTTATGCCTCCAATTCTTGCATCTTCGTTGCTCGCAGCGCCTGCTACGTTTGCTTCTTTTGTTTCTCAGGGATCGTTCCTCAAGCCATATCTGGATTTGATCCAGCAATCTTTATACCCTGGCAAATTACTATTTAATGTTTTTTTCGCATTACTAATAACTTATATGGCATATTTTTATGCGCCAATTCAGTTTAAAACAAAAAAGATTAGTGAATCGTTGCAAAAAAATAATGCTTTTGTCCCGGGAGTTCGACCAGGCCAAAAAACGAAGGAATATCTTGAATTTATCTTATACCGATTGACTTTTTTTGCTGCTATCTATTTAGTTTTTATTTGCGTTGCGCCGTCTCTTTTAACTGGAGCAAATACGCGTTTTGGTGGGACTTCCATGTTAATTCTTGTTTCTGTGGCAATGCGGGTAATGCTTAATGTGCAAGCATTCCTCTATTCAGATCGTTATGAAAGTGCTTACAAATCGCGTGGAAAATACAGTGGAATGAATAAAAGGTTTTAAATGGCTCGTCAGTCGCAATTGATATTTTTAGGTGCTCCAGGTTCAGGCAAGGGAACTCAAGCCAATTATCTGGTCAAAAATTTTGGATATAAGCATGTTTCCACTGGAGACCTACTGAGAGCTGAAATTGGCAAGGGATCATCTCTTGGTATGCGAGTGAAGGGAATCATAGATGCAGGACATTTAGTCGATGATATGACCGTTTTAGATCTGCTGAAGGCCAATTGCGATACTTCTAGTGGACATTTTATTTTCGATGGATTCCCAAGAACATTAAATCAAGCAAAATTATTGGATGAACAGTTATTGCGTGGATGCGCTACGCAAGCAGTATATTTCAAGATGGATTTAGAGGCTTTAGTGCAGCGGATTACTAACCGTAGAGTTGCACCCAAAAGTGGTATGATCTACAACCTGCTTACACGCCCGCCAAAAAGACCAGGTATATGTGATGTTTCTGGCGAACCTCTAATTCACAGGAAGGATGATACTGAAGAAGTAATTAGGAATCGGATTGATGTGTTTAAAGCGACCATTGATGAAATGGTTGAGTTTTATACCCAGAAGGGAATCTTAAAAGTGATTAATGCCAATGCTGAGGAGAATGCAATTCGTGAGAATCTTCTCAGTGCTTTAGGCCTTAACGGAGTGAATAAGGACTTGCCTTATTAGTGCTATTTTTATATACAGTCAAAACTTTTTGAGTGTGAAATATGGTCGATAAAGACATTATCGAAGTGGAAGGAGAAGTAACGGAATTACTACCTAATACAAAATTTAGAGTTAAGTTGCCAAATGGGCATAAAATAATTGCTCATATAAGTGGTAAGATGCGAATGCATTTTATCAAAATTTTACCAGGTGATAGAGTTGTTGTAGAAATAAGTAAATACGACGTAGAGAAAGGAAGGATTACCTTTAGGTCGAAGGGGAAATAGGATACATCTATGAAAGTGCGAACTTCAGTAAAACCAATTTGTAAAGACTGTAGGGTGGTTAAGAGGAAAGGAGTGCTCAGAGTGGTATGTAAAACCAGTAAGAAGCACAAGCAACGTCAGGGTTAATTTAATTTAGGAGTTCATAATGGCACGGATATTAGGCGTCGATATTCCAAGAAATAAAGCAATGAAGATTGCTTTAAGAGCTATTTACGGCGTAGGCCCGAGAATCGCTTCAGATGTATTAAATAGGGCCGGTGTAGATTTAGAAAAGAGTTCGAATGACCTTACTGAGGAAGAGGCTCAGGGTATTCGTAAAATGTTAGAGGATGGCTATTTGGTTGAAGGTGATCTTCGAAGAGAAGTCGGCCTTAATATAAAGCGCTTGAAGGACATGGGATGTTATCGTGGTACAAGACATAAAAAAAATTTGCCCGTGCGTGGTCAACGGACACATTCAAATGCTAGAACCAGAAAAGGTCGCGCAATAGCTATTGCTGGCAAGAAATCAATTAAATCAATGAAGTCATAGAAATAATAAGAGTAAAGGGAATTCTGTATGGTGGTAAAAGCAGGTAAAAAGAAAGTAAAAAAGAGTGTGTCATACGCCGTATGCCACATCCTGGCATCATTCAATAATACTATCGTAACTTTTACCGACCTTCAGGGTGATGCAATTGCTTGGGCAAGTGCTGGCCATTTAGGCTTTAAGGGTTCGAAGAAGTCGACACCTTTCGCTGCTCAGACTGCCTCAGCAGAGGCTGCACGTCGAGCAATGGAGCAAGGAGTAAACTCTTGTGAAGTTCGAGTGAAAGGACCTGGGGCAGGTAGAGAAAATGCAATTCGTGCCCTTTTGGGAACAGGTATGAGAATAACCTCGGTATCCGACGGGAGTCCCATTCCCCATAATGGTTGTAGAGCACCTAAGCGTAGAAGAGTGTAAGTGAGATTGGAGTAGATGATATGGCGAGATATGTTGAATCTGTTTGTAGATTGTGTCGAAGGGAAAATGAAAAACTTTTTTTGAAAGGTACTCGTTGCTATACCGATAAGTGCGCTATTGAGCGACGACCTTATCCCCCTGGTCAACATGGCCAGCGTCGAGGAAAAGTGTCTGACTTTGGTATCCAATTGCGAGAAAAGCAGAAGCTTAAAAGAATCTATGGGTTCAATGAAAGACCAATGCGAAATCTTTTTTTTAAAGCTTTGCGTATGAAAGGTGTTACTGGTGATAATATGCTCAGTTTGATTGAACGACGGTTGGACAATGTCGTTTATCGAATTGGTTTTGCCGGTTCTCGAAAAGAGGCCCGTCAGCTTGTAAAACATTATCATTTTACGGTGAATGGCAAGAAAGCCAACATTCCATCCATGATTCTCAAATCGGGTGATGTAGTTTCTTTGGAAACAGGTTCACGATCTGTGACAAAAATTACTGGTGGCTTGGATATTTATAGTATGCGCGAAATTCCTGCATGGATTGAAGTGGATAAGGGGAAATTTTCAGGCGTGATCAAGGATCTCCCGAAGAGAGACGATATTACTGCTAAAGTGGAAGAGCGCCTTGTTGTTGAGTATTATAACAAATAGATTTTTGTTTAAGAGTTTGATCGAGAGACACGGTCTCTCTCTGTGATTGAACAAAGAAATTTTCTGGGAGTTCAATAATGACTAATTACGTTGCAAAAAATTGGGCAAGCATGATCAGACCTGTAGCACTTGAGGTTGAATCTGAATCTCTCAAAACCAATTACGGAAAATTTATTGCTCGACCACTTGAAAGGGGCTATGGACAAACTCTGGGCAATTCTCTCCGTCGAGTCCTCCTTGGTTCTTTGCAAGGGGCTGGTATCGTTGCGGTTAAAATCGATGGCGTTGAACATGAATTTGGTACGATTAATAACGTAAAAGAAGAGGTCTCTGAAATTCTCCTGAACCTGAAGGAAGTTCGTTTTAGTATTTCTGAAAAAGAAGATATCAGTTTAACTCTTGAGAAGCACGGTGAGGGCCCTGTTCTTGCTGGTGATATTTCTGACAGTAGTCATGCCAAAGTCCTAAACCCTGAGCATGTTATCGCCAATATATCTTCTGGTGGTAGCTTGAAAATGGAACTCAAGGTTGCTCGTGGTAAAGGCTATGTTACTGCAATGGACAACAAGGAGCAGTTCGATTTACCAATTGGCTGGATTTATGTGGACACACTATTTTCGCCAGTACATAGAGTGAATTACACTGTCACAAATTCACGGGTTGGAAAAAGAACTGACTTTGATAAGCTGACCCTTGAAGTGTGGACCAATTCAGGCATTGGGCCCCAAGATGCAGTGGCATATTCAGCAAAAATTTTGCGTGATCAATTGGCTGTATTCTTAAATTTTGAAGACGAGGAAGAAATTACTAGAATTGAAAACAAGCCAGTTCCAACGACAAGTTCAATTAATAATTTCCTTTTAAAGCCAGTTTCGGAACTGGAATTATCGGTACGTTCTGCGAACTGTCTACAGAACGCCAACATCAAGTATATCTATGAACTTGTATCAAAAACAGAAGGCGAGATGTTGAGAACCAAAAATTTTGGGCGCAAATCATTAAATGAAATCAAAGAAATATTGACCACCATGGGACTTGGTTTAGGAATGAAAGTAGATGGTGTGATGAAAGAAATGCAAGAAAAACAGAGTAGTGAAACTAAGGCTTAGATTCGAGTCGGATGAGGGGTTAATTTATGAGACACTTAAAACATAAACATAGAATTGCGGGTTCTCCTGGGCATCGTCGGACTCTTGTGCGGAATTTGGCGGTAGAAGTTATTGACCATGGCAAAATCAAGACGACTCACACGAAATGCCAATTTATGCGCGGATACATTGAGAAATTAATATCAATGGCAAAAGAAGATACAGCTGCAAATCGCCGCCTTGCGTATACAAGACTTAACAGCAGGGCTGCTGTTAATAAACTGTTTGAAGAAGTTGCACCTAAATTTAAAAACCGCCCAGGTGGCTATACTCGAATCTTGAAATTGGCCGATGCGAGGCTAGGTGATGGTGCTCCCTTGAGTTATTTAGCTTTAGTCGAATAATATCCACGGTCATTTTATTTTCACGTTGAGAGAGATTGCCTTTGCTAAACAGTCGAGGATTTACATCGGTTAATATCTAGGTAAACATTTGTTAACAATTTGATCATCTAGAATGTAACCAACTGATTTTCCAACATCCGATCAACCCATATCTTGCGTTCTGAAAAAAAATCAATCACTTCAGCAGTACCACTGTAAAGCTTTTATGCAATTCACCGATAAGATTCCTGAGAATTGATGGTGGAATTGCCAAAGTTTTGGCCAGGAGCAAGTTATGATGAATTGGAAAGAGATTAGCAGTCTTCATGTCGTAGCAAAACTTGATCAAATTCTGGGTCGGTGGTTTGGCGTGG
The DNA here is from genome assembly GCA_016187935.1 of Bdellovibrio sp. Taxonomy (GTDB): domain Bacteria; phylum Bdellovibrionota; class Bacteriovoracia; order Bacteriovoracales; family Bacteriovoracaceae; genus GWA2-49-15. The sequence goes on along the minus strand of JACPIU010000026.1, from coordinate 35,904 downwards.
AACTTATTTATATCGATCAGCATTTTAAAATTCAAAGCCGCCATTTGGAAAAGAATCACACTTTTAGAAATCATCTCATGAAAGTGGTCATGTCGATGAAGTATGGTTATGAATATTTAGGGCAAGATTTAGAAAAACTTGCCGAGGAACTTATAGAGGCACCATCAGCTACGCTGGTTTTCGATTCATTTTTTCCGCAAGTTAAAATGATGGCTTCAAAAATCATGATTGATGGCGAATTTATGGGCGCTATCATCGCCTATCCATGGCTTAGTGATTCGATTACTTCTCAAGAATTAGACGTAGTCGCCCAAAAAATGGTGGAATGTGGGTCTTCCGTAGAAGATGCTAAGTCCGCGCTTCATCATTTGAGAAAGCTGAGTCCTGCAGACGTCGAATATCTAAAAGAACTGGTAGAATTGGTCTCCGGTGAAGTTGTGACTTTTCATGAGGAAATTACGAAGCGGGAAAATCGAATTCATGAGTTGAATTCAGAATTGGGTGACAAATACCGCTATCATATGATGATTGGTAAATCTAAAGGTATGCAGAACATTTATCGTCTTTTGGAAAAGATTTCTAGTTCGGAATCTTCAGTATTCATTCAAGGGGATAATGGTACTGGTAAGGAACTTGTTGCCAAGGCAATTCATTTTTATTCACCTCGAAAAGATAGCATGTTTTTGGCCATTAACTGCTCTGCCTTTAACGATAATTTGCTCGATTCTGAGTTGTTTGGCCATGTGAAAGGGGCGTTTACAGGTGCGATCAAGGATAAAAAAGGTCTTTTTGAAATGGCTCATGGTGGAACCCTATTCCTCGATGAAATTGGTGATACGAGCTTGAGCATGCAGGTAAAACTCTTAAGAGTGTTACAGGAAGGTACATTCCTACCTGTGGGGGCTTCAACACCAAGAAAAGGTGATGTCCGTATCGTGGCCGCAACTAATAAAAATATAAAAGAAATGATGGTTAAAGGAGAGTTCCGCGAAGATCTCTTTTATCGTATTAATGTTATTAATGTTCATATTCCGCCCTTACGTGAACGAGGTGAGGATATACCATTATTAACTGATCATTTTTTGGAAAAGCGTTGTGCAGAGTCGGGAGTGCAAACCAAGGTTCTTTCAAAGAAAACATTAGAAAAAATGCTCGATTATCCCTGGCCAGGAAATGTGCGCGAGTTGGAAAACGAAGTCGAGCGTCTGGTTGTCTTGGCCGGACCGGAGAAAACAATTACTCCGGAACTTTTAAGTCCGAGAATTCTGGAACATGGGATGCATCAAGGCGCAGTCGCTCGTGGAGTAAATACCTCCGGTAGCCTCAAAGAGGCCCTTGAAGAACTAGAGGGCCTGATGATCCGTGAAGGCCTTAAGCGGTGTAATTTCAATAAATCAAAGCTTTCTAAAGAGCTTGGCATTAGTCGGGCAAGCTTGATTATGAAGGTTGAAAAATACGGATTAGATAAACGACGAAAGGCTGCTGGCGAATAGCGTCAAAAGCTTATATACTTTGCTATCATGCTGGCATTCAGTGCTCCCTAAACAGAGAAATTTTTTGGCCTCCACTCGGGCGAAGGTATAGAATACACAGGCCCTGTGGAGGTTTACCATGTCAGATATTTTAGAAGAGAAGCGTCAGCTTCTTGTTGAAAAACGCCGTCTTGCCAAACTTGGTGGTGGTGAAGAAAAAATAAAAAAACAACATGAGCAAGGGAAATATATTGCGCGTGAACGAGTGGAGCGTCTGCTTGATCCTGGTAGTTTTATTGAATTTGATCGATTTGTTGTCCATCGATGTAATCAATTTGGCCTAGACAAGGATAAATTTTTAGGTGACGGAGTGATTACGGGAATAGGCGCCATCGATTCCCAACGCGTGGCCATTTTTTCCCAGGATTTTACATGCTGGGGAGGAGCATTAGGTGCGGCCCATGCCAAAAAAATCTGCAAGATAATGGATTTTGCGCTCGAAAATCGTATTCCGATCATCGGCATTAACGATTCAGGTGGGGCACGAATTCAAGAAGGTGTGGAATCGCTGGCAGGTTATGCAGATATTTTTTATCGTAACGTAAAATCTTCCGGGGTCATTCCTCAAATTAGTTTGATTATGGGACCTTGTGCTGGTGGCGCGGTTTATTCTCCTGCCATCACGGATTATATTTTTATGGTGGAGCAAACATCTTATATGTTTGTTACAGGTCCTGATGTTATTAAGACAGTGACCCATGAGGAGGTCACGAAGGAAGAGCTGGGTGGCGCTAAGACCCATAGTGAACGTTCAGGGGTGGCGCAATTTCGATGCAAAACCGAAGATGAGTGCTTTGAGCGGGTGCGTGAACTTTTCACTTTTATTCCTCCCTCCAATTTCCCCAAAGCAACTTTGCGCCCCACATCCGATCCAGTTCATCGTGACAATAACAAAATAAAATATGTTGTCCCAGCTAATCCCAAGCGTCCCTATGATATGCGTGAAATTATCTTCGATGTAGTCGATGACGGACATTTTTTAGAGGTACACAAAGATTTTGCTAAAAATATGATCTGCGGATTTGGTGCTATTGGGGGGATTAAGATTGGGGTAGTTGCCAATCAACCCGCTGTCATGGCCGGAGTTCTCGATATTGATGCCTCGATTAAAGCAGCGAGGTTTGTGCGTTTTTGTGATGCTTTTGAAATTCCTATTGTCACCTTGGTGGATGTACCAGGATTCTTGCCCGGAACAGTCCAAGAATATGGTGGGATCATAAAGCATGGCTCTAAACTTCTTTATGCTTTTGCAGAGGCCACTGTTCCACTTATCACTTTGATTACAAGAAAGGCCTATGGCGGGGCTTATGATGTGATGGCCAGTAAGCATCTTAAGGCCGATATCAATTTGGCCTACCCAACAGCTGAGATTGCCGTCATGGGTGCCGAAGGTGCTGTTAGTATTGTCTTTAGAAAAGAACTGGAAGGACTTAAGGGTGCTGCATTTGAAAAAAAGAAGGCCGAACTTGTTAAGGCCTATGAAGATGAATTTGCCAATCCATATCGCGCGGCGGAGTTGGGATATGTTGATTCAGTTATTTTACCTGAGGAAACTCGGCGACGCTTGTATCAATATTTAATTGTTCTGAAGAACAAAAAAGTCGAACTTCCGAGACGTAAACACGGGAATATCCAACTATGAACACGAAAAGAATTCTTATTGCCAATCGGGGTGAAATCGCCACACGTATTGCGCGCGCTTGCCGAGAATTAGGTTACACGTCCGTTGGAATATGGACGGATTTTGAGGTGAATGCAAAACATTTGGAGTTTTGTGATGAATGGGTGTTCTTGCCAGGAAAAAACAATAGAGAAACATATCTTGATATCCAAAAAATTTTAAAATTGGCTGAAGATCACCGGATTGACGGCATTCATCCTGGCTATGGATTTTTATCTGAGAATGGTACCTTTGCTTCAGCTTGCGAAGAGGCCGGTATTGTCTTCATCGGACCAAACCCCAAGGCCATTAAGTCCATGGGAGATAAGGCGACAAGTAAAGAAATCGCAAAAAAAGCAGGTGTTCCCGTTGTTCCTGGGTCTACTCAAGCAATTCCGACTGTTGAAGAAGCGATCAAAATTGCTAAGCAAATCGGTTATCCAGTTCTGCTCAAAGCAGTTGCTGGCGGTGGTGGAAGAGGGATGCGTCGCTGCGACTCTGACCAGGACATCTTAAAGAATTTTGAAGCGGTTGGCAGAGAAGCTCTTGCTAGCTTTGCCAATGCAGAACTTTTAGTTGAAAAGTATATTCTTAATCCACATCACATCGAAGTTCAGATTTTGGCAGACAAAAAGGGCAATGTTTATCATTTCTTTGAGCGCGAGTGCTCCATTCAGCGTCGGCATCAAAAGATTATTGAAGAAGCTCCAAGTCCTTTTGTTGGTGAAGATGAGGAATTGAGAAAACGTTTGTGCAATACGGCCGTGACTCTGGCACGAGCTGTTGGTTATGATTCTGCCGGCACTGTTGAGTTTGTGATGGGTGCAGATCGTAATTTCTATTTTCTTGAGATGAATACCAGGATTCAAGTGGAGCACCCAATAACAGAAGAAATAACTGGAGTTGACTTGATTGTCTGCATGATCCAAGGGGCCTTTGGTGAATCATTGGGAATTCCTTCCCAGGAGTGGATTAAGCGAACTGGCCATGCCATAGAGTGCCGGATTTGTGCCGAAGATCCGATAACCATGCTACCAGCACCAGGTAAAGTTACTGGTTTCGAGACGAATTTTCCTCAAGGAACACGATTTGATAACTGTCTATATAAAGGACTTCAGGTTACTCCAGATTTTGATCCGATGGTTGGAAAATTAGTAGCAAAGGGAATCATTCGCGATGTGGCCTTGAGAAAGATGCGGGCGGCACTGGACGGCTTATTCATTGAGGGTTTGAAAACCAATATCCCGCTTTTAAAAGAGATTTTACGAGAAGAGCATTTCCTTTCAGGTCATTACAACACAAATTATATTGCAGAATTTAAACCTCAAGAAAAAATCAATACAGACTTTGACCATCATCGTGTCTACCAAGTGCTTGCGACGATTGAGGTCAGGAGGTTTGGTCGATGAGAACATATCTGATAGATAAAGAAAAAAATGAGCACTGTATTGATTTGAAGAAAACTATTGTGCATTCGAGCGAATTGGTTGAATTTGAATTTGCTACTGTCGTTGATAACCATGAAACAAATGTCGCACATGTTTTCGTGCGGAGGTTAGCAGGTCAGTATTTTGTTTCCATGGATAACATCCATTGGAAAAAATTGGCACGTCAGGAACTGCCAAAGGTCTTTCTAAACGTAAATCGCCTTTATAATGTCTATCGAGGATATAAACCTTCAGGTATGGACAGTTCAGCAGATAGTGGCCTCGTGACTCAAATGCCGGGCAAAGTCGTGAAAATTGCTGTGAAGGTGGGAGATCAGGTTCAAAAAGGCCAAACTCTGCTTATTCTCGAGGCCATGAAGATGGAAAATGAAGTCAAGTCAAATGCCGATGGAATCGTCAAAGAAATTTTTGTGAGTGAAGGTCAGGCACTTGAACAAGGTGTGGCCATGATGACCTTGGAAGAGAAAGTTTAGAATTTACTGCAAACATATTCATTAGAAGCATAATAATTTCATTGTCTAGCATTCGTTTAGTGCTCATAAAATATGAGCGATGTAAAATTGTTACAATCATTATTTAGGAGAATTGAATGAAGTTATTAACAATTGTCTGCTCGCTATTGACCTTTTCAGCGCTATGGGGGGATGAGGTGGATATTGCTAGAAGTCATTTTGAGTGGCTGGGAACAAAAGTCACCGGAAAACACATTGGAACAATTGCTCTAAAGAGCGGCAAACTCGAATTTGATCAAGGGAAACTCAAAGGTGGAGAGTTCATTATGGATATGAACTCGATTACAAATACAGATCAAACGGGAGAATGGCGTGAAAAATTGATAACTCATTTGAAAAGTTCTGATTTCTTTGACATTCAAAAATTTCCTGAATCAAAGTTAATCGTTAGGAAAGTTGAAGGTGATCATGTAACTGCTGATTTAACGATCAAAGGAAAGACAAATCCCGTGTCCTTTAAAGTGGCTAAAAAGGATAGCGAGTATTCTGGTATATTAAAATTTGATCGAACTAAATTCGACATGATTTATGGTTCAGGAAGCTTCTTTAAAAGTTTAGGCGATAAAATGATTCACGATGAAGTGGTATTGAATTTTAAAGTCGTTACCAAATAAATATCTATTTTTTTGTGCCTAGTTTGATTACCATTTATCAGGAATGGATGGATTTAAGTCAATTTTTATAACATGTCTAAATTTTTGACAGTTGTTCAACCTCTTTTCGCATTGTTGACAGTGAGTATTTTGGCATCCGATGTGCATTGAAATATTACAAAGGGAAAGGGGTGAGAAATATGTTTAGATTAATAGCATTTGTAAGCTTGTTTATTGGAATTCTTGTAAGTGAATCTCAGGCAGCGAATAACTTGGTCGATTACGAGTATTATAGGCGTAATGATGGAACAGATACGTATAAAAACTATGTGACAAGTGAGATCTTGAGTGTACGCTTAGGAAGTGGTACCAAGTATCGAAATGTTTTTAGCGATTATGATGGAAAGGCCATTATTACTGTTAAAGTAACTAGGCTTGACGGTTCTACTTACAACAAAGAAATTTCGGCATGGTTTGATGAACAGGATGAGGCCCGCGGATTTGTTAATATGATGAATTCATCTTCCAATCTTGACCTCTATTATGATTTTTTTAACAATCCACTGAATGGGGAAAGTAAATGGGAAGAGTGCGGAATCATTCCTCTCTTTTGCAGGAAGCATTCTGCAACGATCGTCAATCGTCATGAGTTATCGGCCGATAAATTATGGGTCTTTAACCGCGATACGCAGAGAATGGTAAAAGTTCTTCCGGAAATGGAAGAACGTGGTCTCGTTTCTGATAATACGAGAATATTTGATGGCCCTCGCAATTCGTCTCAAGATAATGGTGGAGAAAGGAGAAACCAAGAACGAGATTCAGGCGAAGCAGTTAGCGTTTAAGCTCGATCTGTTTGAGAATAATGTCTGCGATCTGATTTGGATTCATTGTGTCCTTACTAAGCAGTTTAAACAATTTCTTTTGCATTCTGGGACTTTCAAGTTTGGGCTTAAATCGCTCGCGAATAGCTTCCCAACAGAGGTCTTGAATCCAGATCACTTTTTGTCTCATTCTATCCTTTTCCAGTGTACCTGTTGATTGTTTGAATGCGAGGAAATGCTGTAAACTGATCCAGAGTTCGGGAATCCCGGTTTTATCTACCGAACTTATCGCCATGACAGGCGGAATCCATTGGTCTTTTCGAAAGATAAGTTTCATGGAATTTTTATAATCGTTGAGTGTTATTTCGGCCAAATTCTTGCTCGTTCCATCGGCTTTGGTAATAAGAACGATATCGGCCAACTCAAGGATACCTTTTTTCATACCTTGAATAGAATCCCCGGATAAGGGCGAGACTGCCAAGACAAAGGCATCAATCATATCTTTTACCTGATATTCAGTTTGGCCCACACCAACAGTTTCAACCATGATGATATCAAATCCGGCGATTTCGCAAAGAAGAATGGCTTCACGCGTCCGATTGGTAGCGCCTCCCATATGTAGGCCGGTTGGTGAGGGACGAATAAAGGCGTTAGGTTGGGCCGAAAGTTTTTCCATTCGTATCTTATCACCCAAAATACTTCCGCCGGAGATAGGCGATGTGGGATCGATTGTTAGGACAGCAACTTTATGACCATGCTCGAGAAGATGAAGACCTAAACTTTCAATGAGGGTGGATTTTCCAGCACCGGGGGCTCCGCTAATGCTTATACGAAAAGAAGATTTTTTAACCTGCGAAACCGCTTTCAAAATTTTTTTAGAATCACGGCGATGTTTGGGATTTTGACTTTCAATTAGAGTGATGGCACGGGCCAAAGTTCGGGGGTCACCTGATTTTAGTTTTTCTATATCTAGATTAACCATTTCTTACTCGATTAAATCTAAGATTTTTTCGACAATGGTTGGGATTGGAGTTGCAGGGCCGAAGATTAGGCCAACCCCTGCTTTTTTGAGAAAAGCAAAATCCTGTTTTGGAATAACTCCCCCACAGATAACCTTAATGTCGCCAGACTTTTTTTTGTGTAAAATCTTAATAAGTTCGGGAATTAATGTTTTATGGGCCGCTGCCTGCGAAGAAACTCCGACAACATGAACATCATTTTCAATGGCAATCTTGGCAATTTCATCAGGCATGGAAAAAAGTGGTGAGAGATCTACGTCAAAACCTGCATCAGACAATCCTGTTGCGACAACTTTTATTCCACGGTCATGGCCGTCTTGCCCCATCTTCGCTAGTAGAATTCGCGGGCGCCGGCCATGTTTATTCTGAAATTTTTTTACACGGTTCATTGAATTTTCCCAAACGGGGTCATGTTGGAAAATTCTATCATAGATTCCATTCAGGGACGATGGGATTGCTTTATACCGTCCCCAGACACTTTCAAGTGCGTCGGAAATTTCTCCAAGAGTTGCACGCACACGCACAGCTTCAATGGCCAAACTTAGGGCATTACCCTTTCCCGATCGGGCATAGCTGGCAAGGGCCTGAAGGCATTTTTCAACTTTTTTTTGATCGCGATTTGTTTTGATCTGTTTAAGTCGCTTAGCTTGCTTTTTTAAAACTGAAAGATTGTTAATTTGCAAAATTTTGAAGGTCGTTTTTGCATCGGTACAATATTTGTTAACACCAACGATGACGTCATCACCTTTGTCGATTCGTGCCTGCTTTTGTGCTGCCGCTTGTTCAATATTTCGCTTGGGAATTCCTTTCTCAATGGCACTAATCATACCTCCGGCCTTATCAACTTCGGCCATTAAAAATTTTGCACGCTCAATAAGATTGTTAGTCAAAGTTTCCATCAAGTATGAGCCACCCCATGGGTCAATAACTTTGGTAATTTGTGTTTCTTCCTGAAGAATAAGTTGCGTATTTCGGGCAATGCGAGAGGAAAGTTCGCTCGGAAGTGCCACGGCTTCATCAAAGGCATTGGTATGCAGAGATTGCGTTCCTCCAAAAATAGCGGCCATTGCTTCGATTGTTGTCCGCACGATATTATTAAATGGATCTTGCTCGGTAAGAGATTGACCAGATGTTTGACAGTGGGTTCGTAAGGTTTTCGAGCGAGGATCTTTCGCGCCAAGTTCCGACATTATTTCGCACCAGAGCACTCGGGCAGCTCGAAGTTTGGCAATCTCCATATAAAAATTAAGACCCATGCCAAAGAAAAAAGAGAGTCGTGGAGCAAAAGCATCAATGGAGAGACCGCGCGCCAAAGCAAGTTTGGCATATTCCCGCCCATCGGCAAGAGTATAGGCCAATTCGAGGGCCGAATCAGCACCGGCTTCCTGCATGTGGTAGCCTGAAATTGAAATAGAATTGAATTTAGGCATATGTCGAGCGGTATAGTCGATGATGTCTGCAATCAACTGTAGTGATTGCTTTGGGGGATAAATATAAGTATTGCGAACCATAAACTCTTTTAAAATATCATTTTGAATCGTGCCTGATAATTTTTCCGGTGTAACTCCTTGCTCCTCCGCGGCCACAATATACATGGCCAAAACGGGTATCACAGCACCATTCATCGTCATAGATACAGAGACTGTATCGAGAGGAATTCCTTGAAACAATATTTTCATATCTTCAACAGAATCTATGGCGACTCCTGCTTTACCAACGTCACCTTTCACACGTGGATGATCTGAATCGTAACCTCGATGAGTTGCCAGATCGAAAGCGACACTGATTCCTTGCCCTCCATTTGCGAGAGCTTTGCGATAAAAGGCATTGGACTCTTCAGCGGTAGAAAATCCTGCATATTGACGGACGGTCCAGGGTTTTTTTGTGTACATGGTAGCTCGCGGCCCTCGCATAAACGGTTCTATACCAGGCAAGGAGTGAATGTGAGGAAGACGATGTAAATCTTCTTCAGTATAAAGGGCCCTGAGAGTGATACCTTCGGATGTTAAAGTATTCATCGCCTCTACAGAGGAAGAACCATATTCCTTCACCGCCATTTTTTTCCATTCATCAACAGATGACATAACTAAACCCTATTTAAATGTTAAATTTCAACAAGTTAAGTGATTAGATAAGCCAATTTTAGCAAATTGTATGCAATTATGCCTACTATTTGAGTATGTGGTTCTAGAGAAGTGTCGTTTATTCAGGCAAAAAATGACCAATTCCAAAGAGTTGCACCAGTAGTGGTAAAATAGAATTGAGCGCGTGTCCCAGCAGTTGGAGGTTTATTGTCGGTGGTTAAAAAGATATCTTCTAATAAGAGTCTTGTGGGCGATCAGGGCGGGCCCAGTGCAGAAAGTTCAGAAATTATTCTCGAAACGAGCTTACAGTCCTTCTTTTTTGATCAACTCACTGAAGTGAACAAAAAATCTCTGCATCCTCTGCCGCAGGAAACGATTTTCTATTCGAGTACCGTGATGGATAAGTATTCAGAGTCAGAAAATTATTTCGAAAATGTAGAAGGGCGTATTCGTGAAAAAATTCTGGGGCTAAAGTTGCTTGAATCACAGTCTAAGAGTCGTCAAGGTCAGGAGAGGGCCCTTAATGATATAGGTGATACGGCCCTTTTTATGTGTGGATATTTTTCAGAATCCACTAACAAAAAATTAGTAGATACTCGTTACTATATGAATCTTGGAAAAATGGCTTATGAAAGATTACATCATTTCAAACCAGACTATCTGGAGATCCCCTGTTTTTATCTAAATTTATCCCGTGCATTTTGTACCATCACCTTACTTATGGGAACTGTGGCACAAAAACTTCAGGGAGACGGGCAAGAAATATTATTTTTTGTAAATAGTTCTTCCGCTTTAAAAGTCTCTTAATTTACTTACAATATCTGTTGCACTTGGACCGACAACCACAACACTCAAAGGTCGAGATAAGATTTTAGACACGTTGGTGGAAAAATCTTCAAAAGTTGTCTGGTCAATTTGTGCTTGCACCTCATGAATGAAATCAATTCCTTTATTGTGAAGAATAGGCACTGAATATGTGGTTGCATAATCTTCATTGGTTTGAAGATTTAAAATATTTTGTCCTTTGATCATTTTTTTAATGCGTTCAAAGTCATCGCGTGACATGTGCGAAGATTTATATTTTGCAAAAAGATCAGTAATGGCCTTGATAGCATCTTGTACTTTATCTTTACCACTACCCATGTAGATACCGAAATGGCCACCATTAAGTGCACTGAAGTGAATAGGAGCGACACTATAGCACAATCCTTTTCTATCGCGGACATCCATAAAGAGTTCTGATGATTGGCCGGATAAGAAGGTTGATAACATTTTAATATAGATATGATCGGGGTGAGTAAAATCCCCAATCGGGAGGCCAATATAAATTTGTGCTTGTTCACGAGGAAAATCTATCCCCTTATTTTGGGACCGATGTTTAAAATGAAAAGGTTTTGATTTAACTATTTTACGAGGAGGCAATGTCGATAAAAAGTTTTGCATGAAGGGTAAAATTTCTTCAAGATTTTTATCGCCGCAATATGTGATCAACATTTCTTTATTTTTCAAATTCGAATAGTGTGTGCGCTTAACCGAAGTCTCAGTTAAGCTGGTAACTGATTCTTTGGTACCTAAAGGGCTTAAAGAGTACGGGTGACCCGCAAACATAATTTTTGCAACAGCGTTAAAACACTGACGAACAGTATCTTCTTTCTCATTTAAAATAGCGCGCAAATGAAGGTCTTTTTCAAGCTTGAAATATTTTCCAGGGAATGTCGGATTTATAAGAGAGTGAAAGAAATGATCGGCCAGAGCATAGAAATGATCTGATTGACCATGGAGGGTGAGACCATAGGCATTCTTACCAGAGAAGCCATTCAAGCTGGCTGCATGATCGTCCATAAACTCCCTTAACTCATCATAAGAGATGTATTTATGACCATTGGTGAGCTGCGAACTGAGAAGATTGTATAGACCATTATTTTTTATTGTTTCATCGGCCAATCCGCCTTTTAAATAAGCATGCAAAATGAAAGTTGGCGCTGTCTTGTTTTGACGATAAAAAAGTGAAATGCCGGGCCTTAGTTGTATAGTTGAAGCAAGAGAATCATGTTTTGAAATGGTTCTGGGTAAACTTCTCTTGATCCCGACTTTGAGCAAAGCATGCTTTTTAACTTTGATCAGTTGTTGTAACTTTTTTTCTAATGTTGCAGCACTGGTCTCTTTAGGTATTTGAAGTGTGAAGTGCCATGGACGGGAAAGCAGAGTATGGAGCGCGTGATCAACCTGATGTCGATTGGCCGTTTTGATTCGCTGTAGATATTTTTCTTCTCCAAAAATGTCTCCAGTCAGGGCGTAGCTGTGCCCTAAGGAAAAGGCAAAATTTTCGATATTTTCCAAATCATAGACTTTTGAAGCAAGATATTGGTTTTTGATTTTGATGATTTCTTCTTCAGTGGGCCCATCGTGGAGTGTGTTCTCTAACTCTTTTGTTAACGAATCTATGACTTTTGATCCAGCATTAAGAGGGAAATTGAATGAAAGAATATGAACTCCACCTTTTTTAAAGAACATGGTTGAAGTACTGCAATTATTGGCCAAGCCGGTTTCAGAGACCAAACTTGTATAGAGCCGACTGGAATCACCATGACCTAATACACTTAAGCCTAGATCTTCATATTCAGATCCAAATTCTTGATGGCCGAGTGATGAAATACTCCATGTTAAGTTGGCCATTCTTACATCTTTTTGGTGATGATTGACGGTGTCAGTGGCCTTAAGTTCAAAATGGGCAAAGGCGGACTGATGTCCATCTGGAAGTTGAAAATTATTGGCCAAGTGAATAATCTCAGCTTCCACCGCTTCCACATCCCCGGCAACTAAAAGGAATGCGTTTTGATTATTATAAAAGCTTTCCCTAAACTTTTTTAGCTGCTCAATGGTAAATTGCTTAATAGTTCGTTCGCCACCAATAATGGGATGGGCATAACCTTCAGGGAAGCAAGCCTCTTGGACCTTCATGAAGCCAAATTGCTTTGGCGCATCGAGAGAGCGACGATATTCTTCAAAAACTACTTCGCGCTCTGGTGATAAATCGATTTCTTTAAAAAGTGGTGCAGATACCATATCTAATAAGATATCTATACACTGCAGGAGATTGGCCTTTGGAGCGTTGATGTAATAACAAGTATAATCGAACGAGGTAAACGCATTAATCTCGCCTCCAAATGATTCCACTTCGTAGGTCATTTTCCCTTCGGGTCGCTTGGCCGTCCCTTTAAAAAACATATGTTCAAGAAAATGCGCTATCCCATGGTCCTCTACACTTTCAAGGGCACTTCCTGCACGAAACCAGATTTGTACACTAACAGTCGGCTGTGCTTTGGAGTGTGCCAAGATTAATTCTAAACCGCTTTTTAATTTAAGAATTTTGTGTTGCATAACACCTCAAAAAATTGCTAGAACCCGTTGCTGTTATATTGATGATTATTATGGCCTCAAACTTAGTTAGACGTCTCTATATTCATTTCCCTTTCTGTCGACATCGTTGCAATTATTGCGATTTTCATCGAGAAATCATGTCGTCCGGTTTTAATTTTGAGAATTTTCATCAGTATCTTAAAGCATCTCTTAGCGTTCACCAAGAATTAATGCAAGACATGAATATATCCTGGGGGAAACTCAAAAGTTTGTACGTTGGAGGCGGGACACCTTCCATGTGGGAACAAGGCCCGATATTTTTGAAAGAATTGATGGAAGAAATGCAAATATCGTTTGATCAAGAATATGAATTTACCTATGAGATGAATCCCGGTGTGAATTGTCACAAAAATTTGCAGGCATGGATGCATTTTGGGCTTAATCGTGTGTCTGTCGGAATTCAATCCATGAATGAACGATACCTCAAAATGCTTGATAGGTTTCATAATTTGGACGAAACATTGCAAACATTACGGATGTTGAGGGAACTAAGAATCAATTATTCAGTCGATTTCATGATTGGTTTACCGCGTTCTCCGATCGAAGAAAAACGTAAAATTGTGGATGAATTGGCCCAGGTATTGGAATTCAATCCTTCCCACATGAGCGTTTATATTCTCACCACCGGCAAGAATTATATCCATGCCAAAAATCTTCCGCTTGATGCTGAGATCGAGCGTGAATACTACCAGGTATCAGATTTTTTGAAAAACCAGGGATGGTTGCATTATGAAGTTTCGAATTTTGCTAAGCCAGGCTCTATGGCCATGCATAATATGGCCTACTGGAACTTAGAATCGGTGGCGGCATTAGGCCCATCTGCGACAGGCCTGATAAAAAATGGGAGGAAATGTATCCGATATAAATGGCTGACAGAATTCGCGCAATTTTCTCGAGAAGAATTAAAGGCCGATGAACAGCGAATGGAAGAAATTTACCTCGGGTTGCGCACGCATACAGGTATTGATCTGGCACAATTCAAAACAAATTTAGATTCCATTTCTAATAGCAGACTCGAAGAGATTTTTTTGGGATGGAAAAGAAGGGGACTCTTGGCCCAGTGCGCTCCAAAAATTATCTTAAATTCCAAGGGGATGCTGCTCTTAGATAGTCTTATGAATGAACTTTTTTGGGTCGAAAAACTCTTTAATATTCAATGAGTTAGATCAGTTTAGGAGATTTTCTTTGGCACTTCCATTGACATTCAGAGTATAAATCCCATTTTGCAACTAGTTTAACTTTTGAGGTGAAGTTATGGAGCCGCAAACGAACGAGGATGGAGACGTGAAAAATAACAAGAGTGCAGGTGGTTGTTGTGGAGAGAGTGAAGTACCTCCAGTGAAAGAATCAAAAGGGAATGCAGTAGAAGAAATAGCGGAAATTAAAGAAATAAAAAAAGAGGAAATAGACTACAAATCGAAATATTTTTATATTGCCGCTGAAATGGATAATATGCGAAAGCGTTTTGATCGAGAGCGTGAAGGTATTATCAAATATGGGACGGAAAAACTTTTAAGCGGATTAATTCCTGTCCTCGATAATTTTGATCGTACAATTGATGCTGTGGCTAATGACGAAGATGTGAAAGTTAAAAATTTGCGCAAGGGGATTGAAATGGTTCGCCAGCAGTTTGTGCAGATTTTAGAGGAAAATGGTCTGAAATCTGCGCCGGCAATTGGTAAAAAATTTGACCCGAATTTTCACGAAGCATTGACCCAGGAAGAGTCGGATGTTCATGAGGAAGGGGTAGTGTTACGTGAATTTGAGAAGGCCTATATGTTAAATGGACGTTTACTTCGGGCCGCTAAAGTAGTTATTGCGAAGAAAAAAGAAGCTAAAGATAAATAATATTAAATTCAAATGGAAAGGAGACATATATGGGAAAAATTATTGGAATAGATTTAGGGACAACAAATTCGTGCGTTGCGATTATGGAGCACGGTAAATTTAAAATTATCCCCAATTCTGAGGGGCATAACACGACTCCGTCTATTATTGGATTTTCCAGTACAGGAGAGAAATTGGTCGGGCAGGTGGCAAAGCGCCAAGCAGTCACCAATCCGCGAAAAACACTTTATGGCATCAAGCGTTTGATTGGCAGAAAATATCGAACAAAAGAAGTTGAGGTCTTTGCCAAAAATGCTCCTTTTGAAACTTTTGAAAATAAAAACGGTGATGCTTGGATACGAGTTGATGGAAAAGAATATTCGCCGCAAGAAATATCAGCTTTGGTTTTGGAAAAGATGAAAAAGGCTGCGGAAGATTATTTGGGTGAGAAAGTTACTGAAGCAGTTATTACTGTTCCGGCATATTTTAACGATGCTCAAAGGCAAGCTACAAAAGATGCCGGCAGGATTGCCGGTCTTGATGTAAAGCGAATTATTAACGAACCTACCGCTGCGGCGTTGGCCTATGGATTGGATTCTAAAAAAGATCGCAATATTGCAGTATTCGATTTAGGTGGTGGTACATTTGATATTTCTATTCTCGAAATAACAGCAGACGGTGTTTTTGAAGTTAAGGCCACAAATGGAGACACATTTTTAGGTGGTGAGAATTTTGATGAGGAGATTATTGGTTGGATCGCAGAGGAATTCAAAAAAACAAATGGCATCGATTTGAAAAAAGATCAGATGGCATTACAGCGCCTGAAAGAAGCGGCTGAAAAGGCCAAGCATGAACTTTCTGCAGTCACTCAAACTGAAATCAACTTGCCATTTATTACAGCGGATTCATCTGGTCCAAAACATTTAACCATGACACTCACACGTGCGAAATTTGAATCCCTTATTGCTAAATACATTGATGGGCTTGTTGGACCTTGCTTAACCTGCATTAAGGACTCCGGTCTGACAAAAACAGAAATTGATGAAGTTATTTTAGTCGGTGGCGCTACACGTACTCCCATTGTACAGACGAAAGTAAAAGAAATCTTTGGCAAAGAACCCTCTAAAGGTGTGAACCCTGATGAGGTCGTAGCTGCTGGCGCTGCCGTTCAGGGTGGCGTATTGGCCGGAGATGTGAAAGATGTATTGCTTCTTGATGTAACTCCCTTGTCTCTCGGGATCGAGACACTCGGTAGTGTGTTTACTAAAATCATCGAGAAAAATACTACAATACCCACTCGTAAATCTCAGGTCTTTTCAACCGCACAAGATAATCAACCTGCGGTGAGTATTCATGTTCTTCAAGGAGAACGCGAATTTGCTAAAGACAACAAAACCCTTGGGAAATTTGATCTGGCCGGAATTTCTCCTGCACCAAGAGGAGTTCCACAGATTGAAGTTACTTTTGATATTGATGCGAATGGAATTGTGCATGTTTCAGCCTTAGACAAGGCAACTGGAAAATCTCAGGAAATTCGCATTACTGCAGGATCGGGTTTGACCGAAGAGGAAATTCAGCGAATGGTGAAAGATGCCGAGGTGAATCGTGACTCTGACAAAAAACGTCGTGAAGTAATTGATACACGTAATGCACTTGATGGTATGGTTTTGGCTTGTGAGAAAATGCTAAAAGACGGGGATGCAAAGCTGTCAGCTAATTCCAAAACTGAATTATCCTCTGCAATAGCAGAAGCTAAAAGTAAATTAAGTAGTGAAGATCTTGAACAGTTAAAATCAGCCACCGACAAATTGCAAAATGTATCACATAAGTTGGCTTCAGAAATGTATGCTCAAGCTGGTGCAGGGGCGGGGCCCGAGGCAGCAGGAAGTCAAGGACAAGGACAGGAATCTGAGGGTCCTTCTACTAAAAAGAAGGATGAAGATGTTGTCGACGCAGATTATAAGGAAGTCTAATTGCGAAATTGATCTAGAGTAATTACCAAGTGCAAATCAAGGTCTGTATCTATGGCCCAAAAACGTGATTATTACGACATTCTGGGAGTTTCAAAATCCTCTTCGAAGGAAGAGGTCAAGAAAGCTTATCGGAAGATAGCAATGCAGTGTCACCCTGATCGTAAGCCTGGTGACAAGGCCGCTGAGGCGCAATTTAAGGAAGCATCTGAAGCTGCTGAGGTTTTGCTTGATGACAAAAAACGCACTCAATATGACCAATTTGGACATGCAGGACTTGGTGCTGGAGGACCTGGAGGATTTGGAGGTCAATGGAGCGCCGAAGGTTTTGGTGATTTAGGTGATATTTTTGGCGATATTTTTGGTGATATTTTAGGCGGAGGGCGACGACGTGGCGGAAGGCGTGCGCAACAGGGACGTCCAGGTAATGATTTGGAAATGTCTCTCAAAATCACATTTGCTGAAGCCGCCTTTGGAGTCGAAAAAAATATAAGTGTTTATCGCCATACTGTCTGTTTGTCCTGTCATGGTTCAGGCGGAAGGGATGGTGCTCGCCCCACCAATTGTAATATGTGTGGTGGAGCAGGCGAAGTACGAAGGCAGCAAGGATTTTTTACGATTGCGACAACTTGCCCGAAGTGCCAGGGTTCAGGGCAAATGGTCTCTGACCCGTGTTCTGTTTGTCATGGAGCAGGTTTGACCAAGAAAAAATCAGAATTATCAGTTAAAGTTCCTGCAGGAATTGACCATGGTCAGCGATTAAAGTTGTCAAATGAAGGTGATTCTGGGCAAAACGGAGGCCCGAACGGTGACCTCTATGTAAATATTGAAGTCGAAGAACACGAATTTTTTGAGCGAGACGGTTTTGATGTTTATTGCACTGTTCCTGTAAGTTTCTCGCAAGCTGCTTTGGGAGCAGAAATAGAGGTACCGACCTTAGTAGGGAAAGTAGCTCTTCGCATTCCTCCCGGGACTCAATCAAGCAAAAAGATGAGATTGAAAGGGAAGGGTATTCAGCGCCTTGGTGGGAGTGGTTTAGGTGATCAAATTATTCAAATTCATGTTGAAACCCCCACTAAACTTTCCAATGAGCAGAGGGAGCTTTTTCAGCAGATGGCAGCTTTGGAAAATACCTCTAACGGGCCTTTGACGCGCGGTTTTTTTGAAAGAATGCGAGACTTTTTCCAATAGTACTTTTTATTGCTCCACTCACTTTGATTCGTTATCATCCATAAGTATACCTGAATATTGAAAGAAGGGTTTTACTATGTTGAAGCATGTCCTTTGGTTCCTCACTCTTATAATTGTTGTAAGCTGTGGCGGTATTACGGTGTTGGAGCGCAAAGATGTTGCCGGACTATATGAAAAAACATTCGTGGCTCAAATTGACAAGATTAAAGAAATATATCGTCAAGGAAAAGTCAAAGAGGCCTTAGATAAGTTACATGCCATTGATGAAGGGGAACTAAAAGATCCGGAGAAGGCCTTAAGAAGGAATTTAATTGGCGTTGTTTATTTCTCTCAAGAGAACTTTGAACAGGCCATTTACAATTTTAATATGGGTCTGACAACTTCTGGGCAGGACTATTTTTTAACGGGACAAATCAAATTAAATTTGGCCAGTAGCTATTTTAAGCTTGGATTGCATGATAAAGCGAATGATATACTCAAGGATATACCTGATGATGCTTTGTCGCTTTCGGAGGCACAGAAGGCTTACAAATTGGCCACGCGAATAGCGGATGTGACAGGTAATTTTTATCTTGGCGCCATGGCCGCAGCTAAAATGTTTCCAGTAAGTTCTACCCTGAGTGAAGTAAAAGGTGATCCTTCTTTTGACCTCTTGTTTGGCTATTTTAATAAATTAACTGGCAATGAAAAAAAGTTAGTTATAGAAGAAATTTTAAAGAGGCATGTGCTCCTGGCCAGTTACATGGCCTATCTTGAAGCTGAACGGAGTTTTTTTATAGGTGATAAAGCAGAAGTCGGCAGACTTCTAGATTTTGCCAAAAACCAATCTGGAAATTTCTTTGAAATCCAAGAACTCGTCAAAAATTTTGAGGCACGTTCAGAAAATTATTCTAAGGTAAACCCTTCGTTGATTGCCGTAGTATTACCGCTATCAGGAAAAAATGCTGAGTTTGGACAAAGGGCCCTTATGGGGATTGATTCAGCATTAAAAGAGGTTAATGCCGCCTACCGCAAATCTGGAAATGGAAAGCAACCAGAGAAGACTGGCGAGGATATAAAAATTATCATTCGCGATTCACAAGGACTGGGAAGTGTGGGAAGTCGACAAGTGGCCGATGTGATTGAGAATAATAATGTCGTCGCTGTTATTGGCGGGCTGGTTCCAAAAGAAGCTGAAAAAGAATATTTTGAGGCGAAAAAACATGGAACTGTTTTCTTATCTTTATCATCTCTCTACATCCCAAGAGACCAAAAAGATTATTTGTTACTTGAAATACCTGGTTCGATTGAAGGGCAAATGGCAGCACTTTTCTCAGACAACTTTTTAAATAGCGTTGGGAAACGAGCGGGGATTGTTTATCCGCAATCTGATATGGGACAAGCTTATTTGGATGAATTTTGGCGTAAAGCTGAGGTACATGGAGTCGAAGTAACAGGTGCTAGCTCTTACCAAGTTAATGAAACGGATTTTAGGCCTATTGTTCAGCTTATGCTGGGATTAAAATACCCAAATATGCGTGAGGAAGAATACCATTTGCTTTCGCAAATACATGTTTTAGAGAAAACAAGTATGCGGCGTGTTCAAACGTTGCCCCCTGAAATTGATTTCGATTGGGTCTTTATTCCGGCCTTTCCGAAGGAGGCTTTGCAGATTATTCCGACGTTTGCCTATTTTGATGCTTATAAATTGAAGTTTATTGGAGGACCTAGTTGGCGTTCAGAGCTTATCGCCAAGAATTCCTCAAAGACACAGAAACTATTTTTCATTGGAGATACAGTCAGCGAAGTGAATGAAGATTTTTCAAAGATTTTTTTCAAAGAGCATCAGACTTATCCAAAACTAATTGAACTCCGTTGCTATGATGCCCTCAAAATCCTCGCGGGAATACTGGTCAATCAGTCATTTGCAACAAGGGACGAATTCGACAGTTATTGGCGGGCGCGCGGAAAACTCGTAGGTATGACTGGTTCTTGGGGATTAAACGAAGGACTATGGCTTAAAACCATGGCGTCTCTTGGCTTTGAACATGGAGAAATACTTGAGCTTAGTAGTCGAAAGAAAAATTAGCTAACTCTTTCTTCGTCAGCATTACTTTGCTTTTTTTACTATTTTTCTTTTGATCCGTGCCTTCTTTTTCACTTGTCTCTTTTTTCTGTTCATTTTTCTAATACTGCGCTTTCGTCCGGCACCCATATTCTGGTTCCTCTTGCTTTGTGTTGGAGTGATCTCGTAGTCTAATTAAAAAATGTAATATTGGCAATATAGAGTACCTTCTATTTTAATCTGTATGCCAGTATACTAATTTGTGAAGATTGAAAATGAAGGAACCACACAATGTTCAAAAAAGTCCTCGATTGGTTTTCGAATGATCTTGCCATTGACCTAGGAACTGCCAACACGTTGGTGTATGCAAGGGACCGTGGAATTATTATTAATGAGCCTTCTGTAGTTGCTGTTCATACGGGAATCAAGGGGCAAATCAAAGTTCTTGCAGTGGGGCGTGAAGCTAAAGAAATGCTGGGCCGAACTCCTGGGTCGATTAAGGCCATCAGACCCATGAGAGATGGTGTTATTGCCGATTTTGAGGTGACTCAGGCAATGCTTCGATACTTTATCCAAAAATCATTTTCTGGATCAAAATTGATCAAACCCAGAATCGTCATTTGCATTCCATTTGGGATTACACAGGTTGAAAAGCGAGCGGTGAAAGAATCCGCAGAGCAAGCTGGTGCTCGTGAAGTGTATTTAATTGAAGAACCCATGGCCGCTGCGATTGGGGCCGGTCTTCCGATTACAGAACCCTCTGGAAACATGATCGTTGATATTGGTGGTGGAACTACTGAAGTCGCAGTTATTTCTTTGGGCGGTATCGTCTTTTCTAAGTCCGAAAGGATCGCGGGTGATAAATTCGATGAAGCTATTGCGAGTTATATTAAGAAGAAATATTCACTCTTGATCGGGGAACGAACTGCCGAAGCCATTAAAATCAGTATCGGCAATGCCTATCCTTTCGACGATGAAGTTAAATCCTACGAAGTGAAAGGTCGTGACTTGATCGCTGGTGCTCCAAAAATTATAGAAGTGACCAGTGATGAAATAAGAGATGCGCTGACTGACTCTGTTGCAGCAGTGGTAGAGGCAATCAAAGTATCATTGGAAAAAACGCCTCCAGAACTTGCAGCGGATATTGTGGATAATGGGATTATCCTTTCAGGTGGTGGTTCACTACTTGCAAACCTTGATATTTTGATTAAAGAAAAAACAGGACTTCCTGTTAGCTTGGCTGAAGACCCCTTAACTTCAGTAGTGCGTGGATGTGGGAAAGTTTTGGAATCAATGGCCCTCTTGCGTCAGGTGGCAACCTTAGGATAATGGGGCGACGGGGTGGCTAGAAAAACACTGAAACAGGCCCCCTTCAAAAAATTACTCAAGCAACGATCAGTTCAAAAAATTGACCAGATCAATTCTACAGCAACCAGATTGTTATTTTGGAATGATAAAATCTCTTTTGAGGGGGATTCAGTCAATCACAAACAAGGTAAGGCAATTTGGCTGCAAACGCTTTTTTGTGGTGAAGAGTTTCAACATTTTTTGATTCCTAATCAAAATTTTTCAATATCCTTCAAACACGGTCTGCATTATTTTTTTGCCCAAGCATGCTTCGTTGGTAAACAAAGTGAGTATTACATCTTTGAAATATTTAATAATCAAATTTACAAATTAGAGCGTAGAAAAAACGATAGACTTCGTCTTTTTCCTTATAAAAAATTAGAAATTGTACATGGACAGCGCAAAAATATGTCCAATGTATTTTCTTTGAGGGGTAATTCATTAAAAAGCGATGGGATTAATTTTTGTTTTCCAATTTTTGATATAGGCCATAATGGTCTTTCTTTTCTTGCAGGTCTTGGGCACGATAATTATTTTGAAGCAAAAAAAACGCTGCATGATCTCTATTTGACATACAATAATGCCGGTTTTGAAATCACAGGCGCCCAAATTGTGTATAATATAGAGTTTATTGATGGAACGAATCAGGAGACTCATCGCAGAAAAATTGGGATCAACATTATCAATCCTCATGAAAATCCTTTAAAATGGTTTTTTGAAATGGAAAAGGAACCCTATGTTTCTGAGGAAGAACGAGTACTTTTTCAAAGATATATTATTTCTTTGTAAATTGTTCCTAATTATTGTCGCATTGAATGGATGTGCGTTTGTAAATGCACTAAAGGAAAAATCTTCAGTGAAGTCAAGCCCTCGAGCGCTTTTTCATATGACTGACCTTTCTGGGCAATTTATCTTGGAGCGTGAAAGTGGTGGGAATGCTAAAAAAAATATTCACATTGTAAAAAGAAGAATTTATTTGCCAGGACAATCAGAAAAAGAACTGGAGAAGAGTATCGCCATTGCTGATGTAGGGGTCCTTGAAGGTGTCGATGGTACCAAGACGCCCATTTTAAAACCGAAAATTTCTCAATATACCGTGTGGTTTGACAGCAAGAAGTATTTTACTGAAATGAAACTAGAGAGTGCTTCTAAAAGTTTATCGGTGAGTATGTCGTCCCCCGAGGCGAAATGGAATGGGAAGGTTAAGGTACCTTTTCCAAAGGGAACTGGAGTATTTTGCTTTTTTTCACAAGTGGTAGAATGCATTGCCAGAACGCGCTTTTTTGAGCTGTCGACCAATAAAAATGCCGGGCAATTAAATTTCCATATCATTTGGGATGGGTATCCATATTTCCAAGAACAATACACCAATATCCCGTCAGAGGTCTTTTCAAGGGCACAGGTGACGTATGAAGGGCGTAATGATAATGGTGAACGGAAGTACTCGATTCTATTTGGCGAGGAATCGATTTTTTTTAATGTTGATGAATATGAAAATCTGTCTAAGATATTCTGGATATCGCAGGGTTTGACAATTGTGAGGAGTGATAGTCCTGCGGTAAAATCAAAGACAGGCAGTAACAAATTCAAAAAGCAGACTAAAGAATCCTTCGAGCGGGATGATCAGAATACGGACCTCGGAGAAGAAGTCGAAGAAGCAGAGGAGGAAGCTCTTGAGTGAACTCGGCCAACTCATAATAACTGGAATAACCGGCACCACGCTCAATAGTGAGGATAGATCTTTTTTAGAAAAAGAAAACATCGGTGGGGTGGTTCTTTTTTCGCACAATTATGAAAATCCGACCCAATTAGCGGAATTAATTAATAATATTCAACAAACAAGAAAAGAATATCCGCTTTTTATTGCGGTTGATCAGGAAGGCGGCCGGGTACAACGATTTAAAAATCAATTTACAATTTTGCCCTCAATGTTCGAACTATCTAGGCTTGATTCACCAAAATTATGCTTCGAGGCCCATCACATTATGGCACAAGAGTTGAGCGCTTGTGGCGTGAATTTAAATTTTTCACCAGTTTGTGATATTTGGTCCAATCCTGAAAATAAAGTGATCGGTGATCGTGCTTTTGGAAGTGATGCTGAAACAGTTTCAAAATATGTGAGTGCCGCTATTCGTGGTTTGCAAACCGCCAAAATAATGGCTTGTGCAAAACATTTTCCTGGGCATGGTTCTACGTTGAAGGATTCTCACTACGACTTGCCCGTTGTTAAAACGGGCCTGGATGATTTGAAAAAGAGTGAATTAGTTCCCTTTGTTAAAGCGATTAAGTCTCGCGTTGAATTTGTCATGATGGCCCATTTGATTATCGAGGCGATTGATCAAGAATTGCCTTGTTCGTTAAGCAAAAATTCCCATGCGATTTTGCGCAAAGATCTGAAATTCCAAAAAGTGATCATTACAGATGACATGGAAATGAAGGCCATCACGGATCACTACGGTTTGGGCATCGCTACTGTCATGGCGATCAAAGCAGGTACAGACATCGCGCTTTACCGCTCAAGTGCCTCTGCCAGGCTTGGTTTAGAGGCACTGAGGGAAGCTAAGCAAAAACAGGAATTGAAGAATGATGAAATTGCTCAGAAAGTAAAAAGAGTTAATGAGTTAAAGAAAGAATACCTTGCTGCGTACAATCCAATTTATATCCCGGGCGTTGCAAAAGCATTTCATGCAGCTCAGGGTGCGCAGTTTTTGGCCCAAATAACTGAAAAAATATCTCAGTTAAAATCAATTTAGAGTCATCTTTTTCCTAGTCCATTTTTGCCTCATTTGCGCCAGGCGTAAGTCCTGTAATTCTTTGATATTATTTAGTTAAGATCAAAGAATTGGTAAAGGCTTATGAAAACAAAATGTCAGGTTGTTATTTCTATTTTTCTGCTTATCAGTGTTTTTAAAAATCTCTCATTGGCCCAGGATGATGATAATTCACCACAAGCATTGATCAAGCGGTATGCCTTTGAATGCTACGCTGAAGAAAAGGCGGAACAAGATAAAACACAAAAAACGATCAAGAGATGCAAGGAACTGGATGAAACCTATAAAGATAAAATGGATAAAATGTCTCCTAATGAAAAATTGGTTTGGGATAATCTGTGTGCTGATGGTGATTGGTTAAGAGTAAAACCAACGCGTCCTGCTATTCCAGAGAGTTGTACAACACTTGGAGAGCAGTTAATGGCGATGGAGAAATTAGATGAGGCAGAAAACGTTTTAACAAAAGCGTGTGGATTGTATTTTTCCGAAGCTGCTTATGCCAAAGATAAAGAAAAAGCCATTGAAAACCTGCGTCGCTATGGCTGTGCAACGCCTGAAATGGCAAAAAAATATGGCCTTAAAGGTATACCGTCATGTTCAGCAGAAAGAATTTTGGGATGCTTACGGATGGGAGATGTGTTGATAAAAAAAGAAGAATATGAAAAAGCACAAATATATTATCGTCGGGGTTGCGATGGAGGAGAGGCGACTGCATGTGAAAGATTAAAAAATAAAAAAACTGGTAGTGATCTCTTAATGTATGCCGCGGTGATTTTGATCGGACTTTCAGTTTTTTTATTTGCAAAAATGGTATTTCAAGATGAGAGCCAATTTAAGGCCGGAGAGCAATTAGAAGATACTGTTAGCAAAGCAGACATAGCAAAACACGGGATTGTATTGCAATATTCTCGACCCTTTTTCAAACGTTATATCTCCCCCGTTGTCTCTTCGATGAAATACAAGAGGGTATTAAAGGAAAAATATAAGCGTCCTTTAGCTGCCGCCGGATTGACCAACTTGATGTCGGCTGAAGATTTTTACAGTTTCAAACTTTTTTTGATTATAGGATTTCCTGTTGTCTTTATGGGTGTTAGAGCGTTCCTTGAGGAAACATGGCCTTTGAGCCTTATGCCGCTATTGGGGAGTATCGGCTTTTTCTATCCCAACATATGGATCAATGGTAAGAAGCAACAGCGGCAGGTTGATGTTATCAATTCAATGCCGTTTTGTGTTGATATGCTGGCGCTCTCTGTTGAAGCCGGTTTGGATTTTATCGCCGCCATGACGAAGGTCGTAGAAAAGGCGAAGCCGTCCGCGCTTACAGAAGAATTCCAGATTCTCATTAAAGAAATTAAAATTGGTGCCAGCCGTGCAGAAGCTTTGCGGAACATGTCATGGAGAATTGACTTGATTCAGATATCTTCCTTTTGCGCAACTCTCATCGCCGCGGATTCAGTTGGTGCATCCATCGGGCCTATCTTGAAAAGTCTCGCCGTTGAAATACGACAGAAAAAATCGAGTGACATTGAAAAGAGAGGTGCGACAGCAGCAACGAAAATTCTTTTTCCAATGCTATTTCTAATAACGCCAGCGGTATTATTGATCGTTGCTGGTCCGCTTGTCGTTGAATTTATTTCAGGACCTCAATAATGATAGATATGCTTAAAGTTACATGGCAGGAAAACTCAGTTCTACTTTCCTCAAAAACGAGACATGCGAATGCAACATTAGATCGCATGATAGGACTTATGTTTGCGCCTCCAACAGTTGAAATTGATGGATTGCTTATTGAGCCATGTAATTCCATACATACATTTTTTATGCGGTTTAACTTGGATCTGGTTTTTCTCTCTCGAAAAAATGTCATTCTGAAAATACAACGAAATGTAAAACCTTGGCGAATGACTTGGATCGTTTGGCGTGCCAAAAAAGTACTCGAGTTAAAGTCCGGCCTTATACCAAGTGATTTGAAAATCGGAGATACTTTGGAGTTTTCATGTATAAGCTAGTCGCCGTTGCAGGAAAAATTCGCGGCAAAGAATTTATTCTTAAAGAAGGTGAAAATATATTCGGTCGAGATGCCGCATGTGATCATCAAGTGAGTGTTGATGGTGTCTCAAAAAAACATTTTAGTCTGACGGTTACAGGGGATACCGCATATTTAAAAGACCTCGGATCCTCAAATGGTACATTCTTAAACGGCAAAATTACCAAACAGGCCACAGTGAAAGGAGGGGATAAGCTCGCACTTCCCGATATAATTTTTCAAATTGTATTTGTTCAAGAAAAGAAAGTTATTATCAAAAAAACGATTGCAAAAATCGAAGAAGGGGCGGAAACAGAAGATTTGAATTTGATTCCTCCTGCGCCATCTAGAATCCATGAGAAATTTATTTGGATGTTCAAATACAAACTTATGCCACTTCTTCATGGCATTAATGAGGAGTACGAATGGCGAGTAATGTTAGGGATATTGTTGGCCATCTTTGTTTTTGCCACGATCGCTCTTACTATTTTTCCCGTTTTGCAACAGAGTAGTGAGATACTCCTGAAAGAGACAGCAAAACGTGGTGAACATTTCGCCGAAGAAATTGCCAGATTGAACGCGCGATGGCTTGAGCAAAAAAATTTAGACAGAGTTGATTCAGGGTTTTTGGAAACTGAAGCGGACGTTGCCTCCTATGAATTATTTGATCTAGAAGGTCGCATTGTACGTCCGATGGGAAAGTTAAATGAATACACTTCGGACTCGCTCTCAATTAAGGCCAAAGAATGGGCCGCAGCTTCAGCAAACAAAAATACCGGCGCATTAAGATTGGTTCTTGGCGATGGTGAGATAGGAATCGCTCAAAAAATCATGGCCTACAACGCTAAAACAGGACAAACAGAAGCTGTCGGTGTTATTGCCATCCATTTTACTCCAAAGTCATTGGCCGTTGAGGCAACAAAAAATTCTTCCGCTTTCTTAGAAGCACTAACCACATCAGGTATTATCGCAATAATTTTCTTTGGAATTGTCTACTACTTGACAATCAAACCGCTTGAGGAAATTAGAATTCATGTGGAAGAAACCCTGCGAGGGAAACGTCGTGGGATTGAAACAAAACTTTTATTTTCAGAATTGCAGCCTCTCAAGAGTGCACTCAACACAATCCTCCAGAGAATTCGCGATTTAACCAGTACCGGCGGGGAGCAAGAGATGCAAGAGTCGGAAGATTCAGGTCCATACGTAAATTCTTTGAAAGAATTTCTTCGTGGCTCTGCCGGTCCCGCCATGGTTTTAGACAACGATAAAAACCTGAGAGCAATAAACACAGAGGGTGAGGACCTCACGGGAATCAGACAAAGTGCGGCTGAAGGGATGAGTCTTCTTGATGTAGCACGAGAGCAAGGTTTCGCCGCCACGGTCATAGAACTCTGTGATAAATGCGCTAACAATGGGGGAGTTGGCCAAGATGGTACGTATAGTTTGACCGGCCATGATTATAAGTTATTTGTCAATGCTTTGATGGGAAAGGATCATTTTGCAAAAGCGTATTATATTACGTTTGTGAAAAATCATTGAGATTAAAAATGAAACAGAGTACCGCAGTTGCAATTAGTAAATCATTTAAACCGCCACCAACACCGGGGAAGCACTATCGCCTTTTGTGTATGACTGGCGATTATAAAGGTACGTCATATTATTTGAAAGAAAATCGTGTCGTTCTTGGAAGATCTGAAGATGCCGATGTTCAATTGGCAGATGTGAAAGCTTCTCGCGAGCACGCAGAGCTGACGCGGTTTAAAGATACTTTTATAGTTACAGATCTTGGATCGCAAAATGGAATTATTGTTAATGATCTCAAAGTGGCCCAACACACCCTCACGAATGGTGACAAAATTATTATTGGTCAGACTGTATTCAAATTCGACGTTATTGACGTCAGAGACTTGATTCAGGAAATTAAAAATAATCCTCTCGGGAAACCGGCCAAAGGTGAAAATGAAAAAGAGCAGGCCGTAGCTCCCAAAAAGAAACCCAGTAAACTTCTCATGCTTGGAGGGGTAGCTATTTTTGTGATCTTCATCATGCTTGATAGTGGAGATAATGGACCCGCAGTAAAGAAAGAAGACACAGACAAAAAGATGCAGGATATATCAGATAATTATACTGCTCAGTTGATGAAGAAAAAAGAGGTTGAAGATAAGGATTTGCAAAAAAAATTAGATGCAATTATCCAGCGAGGACAGAGAGAATATCGGGAAAAAAATTTCTTTCGCGCCATTGAAGAGTTTAATCTTGCTCTAGTCTTGAACCCAAATAATGGTCGTGCGGCATTTTATTTGAATAAAACAAAACAATCTTTAGATAATTCAATTGAGGATTTATTTTTGAAGGCCAGGAGAGATTTTGATTCGCTTCGATATCAGAGTGCAGGTCTAACATATTGTTCGATTATGAGGATTCTCGAAGCGTACAAAGATGATGAGCGATTTAAACGTGCTGAGGGTCAATTACGAAACGTGGAAAAAGAATTGGGGATGATTGAAGGTGAATATAAATGTTTTGAAGAATAACGAACTGCTTGCAAAGTTCGACCTCTCCAAGGAAATACAGGGAGTAACCAGCAATCAAGGTGTAACTTTCTTTATTGGCAGGGCACAGCATTGTCATATTCTCTTAGATGACATGCAAATTTCCCGCGAACACGCCCAACTTAATTTCAAAAATTTTGAATGGTATATAAAGAAAAATTCACCATATAACGAACTTCGTTTAAACGGTAGTGATATTAGCGAGGCGAAATTAAAAAACGGTGACCTGATCACAATCGGTCAATACATTCTTTCTTTTACAATCCCTGAATACACTAAAAGTGATGAGACCAGTGGCAATAGTGCTCTCGATCGTGCGCATAAATTTGAAGAGGATAAAGCGAAAGAGAATACGGCGGCAGCGAAATTAGAGGAAAATCACAACACCGATGAATTAAATGCAGAGGCCAATCCTGATTCCACTCAAACATCCACCGCAACGGCTACTGCAACCGCTACTGCTACTGCAGATGATCTTGAGGTTAGCAAAGAGGCAGGAGATGCTGCTGCAGCAGAAGGAATTGGAGATGTTAATTTAGGCCAAGCCTTTGATGAGGGTGCCCAAGGTGGTGTCCCCACAGAAGAATTGCCATCAGCTACCGACACCGTTCCGGATGAATCATTTCCTGTGCAAGAAGTTGAGGAAGTTGATGGAACAAAAGTGATGCAAAGTTTTGCCAAAGTTGAATTGGAGCTTTTTGGCGAATTTGCACCTTACGACCGCTACGTTGTCGATGACAAGGAAACATTTATTGGGCGAGATGCAAATAAGTGTCAAATTATTTTGAATGATCCAGAAGTTTCTTCCGTTCATGCGGTTATTAAAAAGACAAAAATAGGTCTGATATTAGAAGATTTGCAATCGGGCAATGGGACCATCTTGAACGGCGGACGCATTAACAAAGTCGATTTAAGCAACAATGATGAGTTCATCATAGGATCGACTACCTTTACGGTAAAAATTTCTTCCGATTTCATGAATAAGGAAGAAAAACGACTCATGCCTGTTGAAGAGAATCAAGTCATTGAAATTGAAGAAGTGGTCGAAGAAGTAGTAGATCAATCTGTAGATTCTTTACTTAATGCAAATAATGCTCCAGTCGAAAAATCATTTATCAAGAGAATATTAAAGGATCCTCAAAAGCGCAAAAAAGCGATCATTGGAGTCGTTGTTCTAATGGCGGCCATGTTAATGCTCGATGATGGTGGTCAACAAGATGAGGCCGCAAAAAACAAAGCAAAGAAAGCCGCCACCGGTAGCGGTATGGGGTCGGGTGGCAAAACGGCAAGCATTCCTAAGAAAAAGAGATCACCGGAAGAAGAACAGTTTCTTTCTGCCACGTATGCTTTAGGGCAGGAACTGTTTAATACAGGCAGATATGCTGATGCTATTATTGAATTAGAAAAAGTGAAAAGAGTAGACCCTGACTATCAGAGTACCAAGGAACTTATTGAGCTGGCATCAGAAGGACTGCGAAAAATTGAAGAACTTGAAAGGAAGAAACAAGCAGAAATTGAAAGGGCCGAGCGAGTTAAAAAGGTTAAAGAGTTAGTTGAGAAGGCCAAGGAAGCTACAAAAGAAAGGAATGTTTCAGTGGCAGAGGCCTTGTTTGGGAAGATTGCAGAAATGGATCCTGAGAATTTCGATGTTCCACAATTAAAGATGGAATTGGATGCCTGGAAAAAAGAGCAAGAGCGAATAAAAGTCGAACAGGCCCAGAAAGAGGCAGAACGTAATCGAAAAGTAACCGCCTTAGCACCATCCAAAGGATATTATTTGAAAAAGGATTGGTATCGTGCCATTTTAAAACTTGAGGAGTTTCTCAAATTAAAAGATATGGACGAAGATCTAGTTCAGGATGCTACCAAAATGTTGGAAGAGTCCAAGGAAAATCTGAAACAGCTTGTTGATCCTCTTCTTGGTAAGGCGCGCTCACTTAAAGAAGGACAAGATTTAAAGGGTGCCTACGAGAATTATAATCAGATTTTACAATATGATCCTGCCAACGAAGAAGCTATGAATGAAATGAATTTGATTCGTGAAATGTTGAATAATCGGTCAAAGAAAATATATCGTGAAGCCATCATTTCGGAGAGTTTGAGTTTATTTGATGATGCGAAAGAAAAATTACAAGAAGTGCAACAGGTTTCTCCCAGTGATAGTGATTATTATAAGAAGGCGACAGAAAAATTGAAAGATTATTTGGATTAGTTATGATTCGTTTAAAAAGTTATTCAGCAAAATCTCATCAAGGTCCTTATCTCCAAGTTAACGAAGATGGAGTGTTGGTAGATTATGCCAACCGTCTCGCCATTGTTATGGATGGTTTTGGTGGAGCGGGCATCGGAGATGTGTGTATTCAAAAAATTCGTGATCAGATTAAAAATTTTTATCTGCGTGCTTCAAAAGATCCCGATGCTACGATGCCATTCTATTACAGCATAAAATATCTATTAGAAGGAAATGCGTTGATTAATGCTTTTCACTACGCACATGACAGTATGTTGAAAGAAAATAAGGCAAAAGAGATGTCTAATCGGGGTGGGGCTTCGGTAGCAGGTGTTTCTCAAAGTGAAAACCTATTAACTTTTGTGAGTGCAGGTAATATTTTTGCTTTGCTTTCTAGAAAGGGTACATTGGATATTGTTTTAGCGCCTGATTCCCTACAATTTGTGTCGGATGATCGTTTTGCCGGCCAGTATTCGACTTCTCCTCTCAGCGGGATAGGTCTTTTTGAAGAATTGCATCTAAATTGCCGTGAGGTGAAAGTGCAAGAGGGCGACCAAATAGTTTTGATGACAGATGGAGTATATTCAAGATTGGCTTATAGAGAACTGCGACACATTATCAGTGACCCGGATCAGACGTCGGCCGATAAAATCAATGCTCTTTTTAAAATTTCTTGCCAGCGCGGTAATCTTGATAATCAAACGGCCCTTTTTCTTCACTATTAAAACTTTTTTCAATTTAACCCCGTTTTCTTTGAGACATTTACCAAAATAGTTTAGAATAATATGTGAAAGGTTTTTTTCAGGGAATTGGCCATGGCCAGAATTTTAGTTGCTGATGATAGTTTGACGATTCAAAAAGTGGTAAGTATTACACTTTCGTCTCTTCCCCACCAATTGGTGCCGGCCAAGAGCGAGAGCGAGTTAAACACGCTATTAAAAACAGATAAATTTGACCTCATTTTACTCGATTTTGGACTTGTCGATAAAAAATCAGGTTACGATTTAGCGCGTGAAGTTCGCAAAAGTGGATACAACGGCCCTATTCTCACACTTGTGGGAACTTTTGATAGCATTGATGAAAATAATCTTCGTGATGCCAAGATTGAAGATTATATTACGAAGCCGTTCGAATCAGAAAAATTCATTTCAAAATGTCAGAATTTATTGTCCCAATCATCGAGTGAATCAACAAGCTCTTCGCCATTTGAATTGAACAGCATTGCAGATCTTGATGCTAAAACAGAAATTGATTTAAAAGAAGCAACCAACCAGCTATCTGAGAATGATGATGCCAACTGGGTGATGAATGCATCCCATGAAACATCGGGAGTCCGTGAAATTGATCTCTCTCAACTCGATGATGATCTGGCTTCGGCGGATGTGAATGTCTCTCAAAAAAATAAATTACAGGAGGATCTCTCAGGATGGGGTATCGGAATTCCAGATGTGATTGGAAAGGTAGAAGAAACATCTCTTGTTCCACCGAAATTGCCGGAAAGAAGGCCGATGTTGCAAGCGCTTGATCCGGGTGATGATGAATTTGAAGATGTCGATGCAAATAAATCACAAAATACGACTGACGTATTTCATATCGAAGATTTTTTAAGTTCAGGTCCTGAGCAGACCGAGACTGCACAAGTGGTAAATCTTACGCGCCCTCCGGAAACAGTGAAAGATATCTCTAATTCCAGCAAGGATGATGATTTTAAACTGCCCGATGCGGCAGATTTAGAATATCCAAGTTTTACCTTTGAGACGGAAAAACCTAAAAGTAAACTTATTCCACTCGATCAACTATCCCCTATTGCGGAAGAAGATTCAGATATAACAGACCCAGCATTTGAATTGCCTCAAGGATTAAATGAAAAATTATTGGCACAGTTCCAAGCCGATGAGGACCCGGATAAATTTTGGGCGGCAGATTCGACACCAATCCCTGGAAAGGAACAAGTCAAAACGCAAGTTTCTACCAATGAAAAAGTGGGGATTAAGTTTGATGAAAATTGGGAATTTCGTTCCAATCAAGTGAACACTCCAACCGGGCCCACGCCCGTATCTACGCAAACGGTCTCCAGTCTCAATGAGGATGCCATCGTTCAAAAAATTCTAGCTAAACTAGCTCCGTTATTAGAGTCCAAGCTCAAAGACTATTGTAAAAATTCTGTGGAACGTATTGCTTGGGAAGTGATTCCTGATCTGGCCGAGAATTTAATCCGTGAAGAAATTAAAAAAATTGAAGCACAATCTCGGACTTAAAAAATAGGCCTAATTCGCAGGGTGCCAGACCATACTTCTTGGATTCTATCGAACGTTTTTATTATTGCCTGACCTTGGTTTCCAACATTGAGGAATGTTCCCTCAGAGACAACTTGATCATTTTCTAAAATGATGACCTGACGACCAATGTGGGAACAATTCTTTTTCCATTCAGTCAAAATCGATGCTTCTGTGGTCTCATTTTGTTGTGTGATCAGTTCCGCCAGCTCAAGGGCGACTTGATGATCGTCTTCATCATTCAAGACGATGGAGTCCGTAAGATAAGCCGCTTGAAGTTGAGAAAGTTCTTCCAGCTCGCTTGGCGAAGGACGCCCTAAATTGAGCCCGATGCCGGCCAAAATCCACGCACCCTCATCCTGAGTTTGGATAAAGTTTGCAATAATCCCACCAATTTTTTTACCATTAAAGAAAATATCATTAGGCCATTTTATATTAACGGTGAAGTCGTACTTAGATTGTATAAATTGGCAAACGTCATTACCTAATTTCAAAGAAGCCAGGGTGGGTGCGAGCTGAAATGGAAATAATAGACTGAAGGCAAGGGCATTTTGGCACTTTAGCCAAGTTGTGCCTCTACGGCCAAAACCATGCTCTTGATTATGGGTTGAAACCAAAGTTGTCTGAAAAGGTGACATCTGAGCAGTCAAATCTTTCAAATAGGCTTGAGTCGAAGAACAAGCATTCAATTTTATGTGTCGCAGAGAAGGCCGCCTTTGTGATAAAGTTTTGTCAATTTACTGAATACACTGGATATGACTTCGTAGCAATTTTCTTTATTAGGAGCACCGATGATTAAAATATTACGCGACACACCTAGAGATATTAAATTTATTCCCAATATCAATCCCTATGCTACGGGCAGTGTTCTGGCGTCATTTGGCAATACTCAGGTTCATGTTACGGCGGTTATTGAAGAATCAGTACCTCCTTTTTTAAAAGGAAAAGGTAAGGGCTGGCTTACTGCTGAATATAATATGTTGCCGTCCTCCACCCATACTCGAACGCAAAGAGAGAGGAGTAAGGTCGGTGGGCGAACGCAAGAAATTCAGCGTTTAATTGGGCGTAGTTTGCGTGCCTGCTTGGACCTAAATAAACTCGGGGAACGCACTCTTTTAATCGATTGCGATGTCATGGTGGCCGACGGTGGTACGCGTACAACTTCCATTTCTGGTGCCTATGTGGCGGTTAGTCTGGCAGTCAAAAAATTGTTGGATCAAGGTCTGCTTAAAACTTCTCCAATCATCACTCAGATTGGCGCGGTCAGTATTGGCGTAAATAGTGAAGGGCAAATTATTGCTGATCTCAATTACGAGGAAGATTCATCCTGTGAGACCGATATGAACGTTGTTATGACCCGGCAAGGACATTTTATTGAGATTCAGGGGACTGCTGAAAAAAAGCCATTTTCCGAAGAACAGCTTGGCGTAATGTTGCGCATTGCGCGAAAGAGCCTTGATACCATTTTTGAGAAACAGGACGCCATCATACAGTGATAAGTTATGGAATTACTTTTTGCCAGCGGTAATGCTCATAAAGCCGAGGAACTTGCCCTTTTGTTCGAGGGATCAAGTTTTAGAATTGTATCTGCGCCTGAGAGTGTGTCGGTGGCAGAGACGGCCGATAATCTCTACGGTAATGCCGAAATCAAGGCCCAAGCTTACTTTCAAAAATATAAACGCCCGACGGTAGCGGATGATTCCGGCCTGTTTGTTGAGGCCTTGCCGGATGAATTGGGTGTGATGACTGCTCGATTTGGAGGCGAACATTTGTCGGCCCTTCAGCGCTGTGAGCTGCTGTTAAAGCGCCTGGAAAATGAAACTCATCGCAATGCTTATTTTATGTGCGTGTTATGTTTCGTACTTTCGCCTCATGAGACTTTTTTCTTTGAAGGGCGATTAAATGGTTTCATAGGCGAGCAAGTTATTGGGGAGCAGGGTTTTGGCTACGATCCCATTTTTTATCCCAATGACCTTAAAGATGGCCCATTAGGTGCCAGATCTCTTGCCCAGGATGTGGAATATAAGATGGCGCATTCCCACAGAGCGCGCGCTGCCGTAAGAGCGCGTAGTTTTTTAACAAGTTATATTGCCAGGCCTTAATTTTTCTTTTATAAACTTCCTTTGCATAAAATATCGGAGCGTAGCGCAGCCTGGTAGCGCATCTGGTTTGGGACCAGAGGGTCGCTGGTTCGAATCCAGTCGCTCCGACCATCTCTTCTTCAAGTGCATAAATTTACAAGATTCTCTAAGATTTTTTAAGAAGCTGGTCTGGTTTGGTCTGGTCACTTGGCAAAATTTTTCTGCTCTAAATTCTCTAAGTAAGAATTTACGTCATTAACCGCCTTCCGATTTGCCTCTGTGGGAAGGCTTGCATACTGCTGGGCCACCTGAATGTCTTTGTGCCTTGTCACTGCTTGGGCCATATCAACACTACCAGTAAGGTCCGTTCCGGACACATGGGTAACAGTTTATTCCGGAGACATAGGTAACACTTTTGGGCCAAAGGGATCGTCTACCGGTTCAATTCTTTTGCCCTCTTCGTCAAAATATCCCAAATCATAATCTAAAAATGAGACAAT